>ASZN01000010.1 GCA_000406005.1 Candidatus Poribacteria bacterium WGA-3G | reverse complement strand
AGTGTCAGATCCGCGCAATAAAAAAGGACAACGCCACCCCTTAGCCGCAATGCTCGCACTCACCGTCGTCGGACTCCTGTGTGGACAACGCAGCTATACAGCGATTGCCAAATGGGCCCGCCTCCACCGAAACCTGCGACAGGCTCTCGGATTCACGGCGAAGCAAACCCCCGCAGCATCAACTTTTCATTATCTCTTTCGGCGACTTGACATCACAGCGGTAGAGAAAGTCCTCACCGAGTGGACAACACAGACTTTAGCACGTTTGGACATTTCCACGGATGACTTGAAAGGACTTGCGATAGATGGTAAAACCTTAGGCAATAGTCATGCCGAAGATGCCCGCAGGACACATCTCCTCGCAGCTGTCTTTCATGAGTTAGGCATCCCTATCGCAGAATGTGCCGTGAGTGAAAAGACCAATGAAATCCCTGTTTCCATCGAACTCCTGAAGGCGTTTGAGGTCGCAGGTCTCGTCATCACCACGGACGCACTTTTGACCCAACGCAAGTTCTGTCAAGAAATCCTTGACCGTCAAGCAGATTACTGCCTCCCCGTCAAAGCGAATCAGAAGCAGTTGTTTGAAGATATTCAAACTCTCTTTGAACCCCTTGATGAAACAGACCCCCCTGAAGTCAATCAACGCCGGTTTGAAAACCTTCACGCAGAAAACGACGCACACCTTCAAACGTATACGGACACAGAAGACGCAAAAGGCAGGATAACCACACGCACCCTCACCGCAAGCACCCTCTTGACAGAACACACCGACTGGCCGGGGCTACAGCAAGTTTATCAATACACCACACACCAGAAGTGTAAAAAGACAGCACAGATCAAGGGCAACGTGCAGTATGGTATCACAAGTTTGACTCCCGAACGTGCCTCGGCAGCAGACTTGCTCAAACTCCGAAGAGAGCATTGGACGATTGAGAATAAACTCCACTGGGTCCGAGATACCGTCTTTCAAGAAGATGCATCAAGCGTCAGAACCGGCGTTATCCCTCAAGTCATGGCAGCGATGCGAAACACAGCACTCTCTGTTTTACGATTCACTGGACATACAAAAATCACCGACGCACTCCAACTTTTGGCTTCAGAACCTAAACTCGCAGTTAACCTCATAAAATGAGAAATTGTACAATTGAATGACCCTGATACGACTTACGCAATTCGTTAAAATGTGTTATACTTTACAGTAGTTTGGACAATTCTTGTCGCATAGACGTTGCGTTTTCAAAGGTCTGTCTATTTTTCTATGAGTTTCGGACGTTCACGGACCTCGTAGAAAAAACAGACACTTTCTTACGGATTGGGGAACCCAACCCCTACGAACATGGGTTCCTCGTAGGGGGCGGGTCCCCCGCTCCGCTGGAAAACTGTCCAAACTATAGTATACTTTAAAGCACTGAGAATTTTAACACAAACTTGGAGAAAAAATGAGGCGTTTTGGTACCCAAGGCCGCGTGTACCCTGATCAGCACTACGTTGTTTCGCGGACTACGGAGATTGCCGATTTTATCAAACGTATTGAAGAAGGTCGATATATCGTTCTCTTCGCACCGCGCCAGACCGGAAAAACTACGTTTTTTCGATTGGCACTCGACGCGCTCACCGCTGCGTCATCACTCTATTTCCCAATTCAACTGAATTTTGAAGCCTATAAGAATCTATCCGCACCTGATTTCTATGAAGCCTTCTGCAAGCGCGTTCACAAGGAGATTCTGCACGCTTTCCGCCAATGGGAAGGCGATCCTGATGATGGACTCACGCGTTTTCTCAGTACCGCAAAATTCACCAATCACATTTCAATGATGGACTTCTTTGAAGCGTTTGAGGGTTTTTTGGAGCACTACGCCAAGGCCGGAAGAGTCGTCCTCGTCATAGACGAATTTGATGGCATTCCGCAAGCCGTTCTGAGTGATTTCCTTCACTCGCTTCGCGACATCTATCTCTCTGGTGAAAGACGATGCCCACATAGTGTTGGCATCGTCGGGGTCAAGCGCATTACACAACTGAACTACGATAGATCCGTTTCACCATTCAATATTCAGGACGAGTTCCACTTGCCGAATTTCACCCGGCAACAGGTGCAAGAACTGATTGCACAGTATACAGAGGAAGTTGGGCAAGCCTTTGCATCGGAAGTTATTGACGCACTCCATAGACAGACAGCTGGTCAGCCTTTTTTGGTCAACCGATTCGCGCAGATTCTCACAGAGGAATTAGATATCCCGAAAACTGAGACGATTACGATGGCGCACTTTGCGAAGGCACACACAGTACTTCTTGAAGAAGAAAACGTCAACTTAACACATCTGCTGACGAATATCCGTAGGGATCCACGCTTCGAGAACCTGCTGATGCGAGTTGTCTCTTACGAGAGCGGGGTGCAATTCACCCTACGTAACGAAATTATTAGCGAACTCACCACTTATGGGGTTATCGCAAAAGATGCTAACGGTTTCTGTGAGATCGTTAACCCAATTTACCAACAGTGTATCGTACAGGCGTTTCAACCCCTTATTAACGGACTTGAGGGAGAATACTTCTCGGAAAATAGCGACACTGACTTTACAGATTATCTCACACCTACTGGATCGCTTTTGATGACCCCTTTACTTGATAACTTCAAAGAGTTCATCGCACGCGCGGGGTTCCGCATTCTCCAGGTACCTGATACGCCGCAAGAATTTGTTGGACAGTATCTACTTTACACCTATCTATACCAATGTGTTCGCAGTGCGGACGGAAGCATGTACCTTGAAGTGCAAACCGGGCGTGGCAGGATGGACCTCATCGTTCTGCACAATGGGCAAAAATACATCATTGAAACCAAGATTTGGGAAGGCGAACGGCGTTATCAATCGGGTAAAAAGCAGCTCGCGCAGTATCTCAGATTAGAGGACGCAGCCGAGGGATATTACGTCATATTTGATCACCGCGCGACTCCTGAACAGCGCGTGGAAACAGAGATACTTGAAGGTTTAACACTTCGGAGTTACGTGATTCCGGTGGTGCAAGCACGACCCTCATCAGTACTGTCAATAACCCAAACCTAAAGGATTGGGTCTCCTGCCCGAAGATCAGATGAGACGCTCTTCAACGGGCGCGGGAACCTCGCCCCTACGGCAAATGAGCCTGTTAATCTACCGCTTCGGACTACCTATTTGGGCAACTCAAACAATTTCGCCACCTTACAACGACAGCCACAACGATACCTGTGTCCCTTCACCGACAGAACTCTCAATCTCAACGCGACCACCGTGTTCCTCAAGAATCCGTTTCACATTCGCCAAACCGAGTCCTGTGCCCCTCGTTTTTCGGGTAAAGAACGGTTCAAAAAGGTTCGCCAAATCTTCTTTTGCTATCCCGACACCGGTATCAGCGACCTTGATACCAACGCTTTTATCTTCATCTATAATTGTAGAGACCTTCAATACGCCACCTTGCGGCATCGCCTCCATCGCGTTCAGGACGACATTCATAAACGCCTGCTTCAATTTATCTGAATCAAATTCGATTTCAGGGGTTTCAGTTGACACGTCTAACACTAACTCGATTTGATGGTGTGCCAAGTTGGCTTCCATCAATGCTAAGACGGCTTGCAAAACAGGCGCGATCGGTTGTTTCACAAGGTTAAGTGCCGTCGGACGTGCGAAATCCATCAACCCTTTAACGATAACATCTATTCGCTCAATCTCTTCAAGGATATAACGGAGCGATTGTTGATGTTTCTCTGCTGATAGTTCGGGCGACATTTCTGGTTTCTGCATCAACATCTGTGCCAACATCCGCATAGATGACAGCGGGTTCCGGATTTCGTGCGCGAAGGAGGCAGACATCTTACCGGCTGTCGCTAAGCGTTCGGCTTGAATTAACTGGTCCCGGGACTGCTTGAGGTCTCTCGTCATCTGATTAAAAGCAGCAGCGAGGTCACCGATCTCATCGTGCGTTTTAATTTTACACTGCTCATCAAGATTTCCTGTCGCAACGCGTGCAGTAGAATCAACCAAAACCTTGATTGGGTTCGTCAAGTTTCTTCCGATGAGATGACTGATGAGGGCGACCAATCCTGTAACGAGCACTGCGATGCTGAGCATATACCACGTCAACGTCCGTCTCGCTTCGGCAATCGCGTCCATCGGACGTAGAAAACAGAAAAATCGTCCAAGTTCAAGGGGCATATAAAAAACTTTATACGGTTTCCCATTAATTGTAACATCCCGTGTAATAGAGGTTTCGTCCTGGTTTTCTAAGTAGGGCTTGACTTCATGAAGCCGCATCTTATCCGATAGGTGCGTCCAATCTGATTCAACATTAGAGAGTTCGTCTAACGTCGTCGCGTTCAGCGTGTAATCAGAACCAAAAATCATAATCTCAACGCTATAGGCCCGCTTGAGTTTCTCATAGTCTTCCACATTAAAGTAACTCGTTTCTATGATGGTATCAAGCCACCCTTCTGTTTCACGTATAAACTGTTCACTGTATTTCCAAGCGAAGATTTCAATGGATACCAAAGACAACACGACAGCAACTACAGCAAAAAGAAGCAGAAACGGGAGAACAATTTTGGTTTGAATGCTATACCGACGCATCGGAATTACTCCTTAAATGCAATTTTTCTAAAATTATGCACCCTTTTTGTCCGCAAATCGCGTCATTAATAGTTGAGACCGAATCTTTTTTTTATCAAAGGACATCAAATACAAAAATCACCGTTAGTATACCCTAAAGCCGTTGGCGTGTCAACTACGACTGGATACTTTCACGGTCAATTATATCTGTTCCTGTCCACTGATCGAAATTTAAGCGAACTATACTGCAGTTAAAAACGTCTTATATGTGGAAAATTTGGAACTTTTATGCCCCAGCAGTGTGTACAAGTTGGGAATATATTTCAAACTAAGCGACACATCATAATTGACAGCGTTAAAAAGCGCATCAACCGAAAAAATTGTAGGGAGAAAAAAGATATGACATACAGACAAAAACCCGCCACTGTGTATACAGATTTGGAACTTGAGCAGATTGATGAGGTCGAACTTGTCAATCGGTTTCAGGGCGGCGACACAGAGGCTTTCAATCCTCTCGTTCTAAAATATCAACAGAAAATTTACAATCTCATGTATCAACGGGTTCGCGACCAAGAGATAGCAAAGGACCTCTGCCAAGAGGCGTTCCTGAAGGCGTTCAAAGCGCTCCCGAAGTTCAAAGGCGGATCGGCATTTTATAGCTGGATCTATCGGATTGCCATCAATTGCAGCATCGATTTTCAACGTCAGCGTAAACGAGGTAAGTTTTTTCCGTTTGAAGAATTATCCGCTGAAGACGAAGATGTACTAAACATGGCAGATCCGCATCCGTCTCCTGATAGAGTCCTTGAGGAAAAAGAACTCGGACGTATCATCCGGAAGGCTGTGAAGAAACTCCCGCCGGGTCAACGTCGTGTCTTTAATCTGCGGCACCGAAACGAGTTGGCGATCAAGGATATTGCTGTGCTCTTAAACAGATCGGAAGGCACGATTAAAGCACACTTGCACCACGCGCACCGACAACTTCAAGGCATGCTACTTCCATACCTGCAAAATGCCCCGCTGGAATGGAATGGAGAGACCCAGTAGAACCAAATTTTCATTGCAGAAATGCTTAAAAATGTGGATATTTTAGGTAATCTTGGTATAATAGTGGGACGTTCTAAGCAAAACTGTGTATTGAAGGCAGATGAAGTTCAAGCCGCGTCCCGCACTCTATTTTCTTATCCCGTATCTACTTGGTGTCATCGTAGGCAGATGGCTATCTGTCCCATCGTTATGGCTTTGGCTTTCCGCGCTCCTCTGTTTAATCGGTAGCCTCACGACACGGCACCGGATGCGCTATATCTGTTATGCACTGCTCCACTTATCTGTGTTTGCGGGTGGTATGCTCCGTTTGGAGACCGTTTCACATTCACCGATCCCACCGCACTTTTACAACGAACCTGTCAGTTTTTCTGGCACCACAACATATCAACCCGATCGCGGCGAGATGTGGGATGCCTGCTACGCCACCGGCGAACTCCAACTGCTATCGGATCCAACACAACGCGTCTCAGCGAAGTTCCTCGTTCGATTCCAAAAAACCGTGCCGCTCCGCTACGGTAGACAGGTAACCCTGACCGGGGTCCTGGAACAGGCACAAGACAAACGAAATCCGGGTGGTTTTGATTACCGCGCCTACCTCACACGGCAAGGTGTTGACGGTATCATTGACGCGAAAGGGCTTCTACGGATTGGTGGACAGCGCGGATTTTTGCCTTTACGATGGATAGAGACACTCCGTATCCGAACGGAGCAGGTGATTGATTCGATCTATACAGGTGCTTCGATAACCGAACCGTCGTTGCACGCGCAGCTCCTCAAAGGCATCTTGCTCGGTAAACGTAGCGATCTCCCAACAGAGACGTTGGACATCTTCCGAAACAGCGGTACTTTTCATGTACTCGCCGTCTCTGGTTTGCACGTCGGTCTGATTGCTATGTTCTGCTACTTCGGATTCCGATGCTTCCGCTTACCTGAAAAAATGCTGTGTCTGCTGACGATTGCTGCCGTGTTGATTTACGCCTGTCTGGTCGGTTTCCGCCCGTCTGTTTTCCGTGCCTCGTTGATGGCGATCCTGTTTCTGTTCGCAACCGTCATCGACCGAGAGGCTGACCTCTTCAATTTGTTGGGGTTCGCGGCACTCGTGCTGCTCCTATTGAACCCACTCCAGCTATGGGATGTCGGTTTCCAACTCTCTTTCGTTGCTGTTACTGCTATCGTCTATTTCGTCCCGAAGATGGAGAAACCGCTGCATCGGCTATGGGAAAGAGAAGACGACGCAGCTTCGCAGCAGCCTATCTCTATCCTGACAAAGTGCAGAAATGCCGCTGTTAAATGGTTGGTCCTCTCTTATCTCGTAACACTCGCAGCACAAATCGGGACGACACCGTTGATAGCCTACCACTTCTTCCGAACCTATCCACTCGGAATCGTTGTAGGACCGTTCGCGGTCGGTCTCGTATCGCTGATTGTTGCCGTTGGGATGGTATCGGTATGCGTCGGTTTTATCTGGGTACCATTCGCGAAGCTGCTTGCACTCCTCAATTACGCGATTATCTCAATCTTCTTGGCACTGATTGATCTATTTGGACAGACGTGGGGGGTCGTGAAGTTAGCACCACCGACGTTTGGTATCTGTGTCCTCTACGTCTCGATCTTTTTGGCGATCACGAATTGGCACTATGTCCGTAGATATTGGCGAATCGCGAGCCTCGTCGGATTATCTGCTATCGCTATCTATGTCTGGAACACCGCCTTTCATGAGAACGGAAGGCTGCTTGAAGTTGTCACACTCGATGTCGGACAAGGCGACGCGACTTTCGTCAGGTTCCCAGACAATCGGACGATGCTCGTTGATGGCGGTATCCAACGGAGTTATTACGACGAGAAGAAGCAGAGACTGGTTGACTATGATGTCGGCGAACGTATTATTGAACCCTACCTCGATTTTCGCGGGATTCGCAAACTTGATATGGTAGTACTAACACATCCAGACATCGACCACGGCGGTGGACTCGCGTATATCTTACAGAATTTTGAGATCGGACGCGTCCTCGGTATCTCTGATCTACCGATCGATTCGCAGACGCATCGGCGGCTACGCACGATTGTGAAAGCGGCGGATATCCCGTATGCGTTTCCCTACGCTGGAGAAATCGAACTCACACCCGTCGCTACACTGCACCTCTTACATCCTATAGATGCCGCATCAACCAATCTGATGGATCCGGATAAGAACGACGATTCCCTCGTGATAAAGTTGACGTATTATGAGGTGGATATCCTGTTCACGGGCGACATCGGTAAGAAGGCGGAGACTCGACTCATCACCTCTGGGGCGGATCTCCGTTCGGAGATTTTAAAGGTGCCACATCACGGGAGTCGCACATCAAGCACCGTACCGTTTATAGATGCCGTCCGACCACGGTATGCGATCTTCTCACTCGGGCAAAATAGCCTGTATCAATTCCCGCATTCAGATGTCGTTGAGCGATATCAAGAACGCGGATGTATCCTGCTTCGCACAGATGAAGTCGCAGCAATTACACTCCGCACCGATGGAAAACGGTGTTGGATAGACGGGTTGAAGTAGTTATCAGTGCGGATTTTTTGAAAAAAAATCCTTTCAGTTGTTAGTTGTCAGTTACGCTCTTGTGCCCGTAACAAAGTTTCTACTTGCCACAAGTTGTTTCTTAACTGATAACTATTCCTGCCTCGGTGCGATCGCGATGCGGAGTGCATCCCGACGTTTCGACGCTGCAAAAGCAGAATTAATGCCTGCCAACGGATATGTCTCTCCAATGAGTTCAGCAAACGGATATCGGTTCCGGTTCTCTTCTATGAAGCGGAGCGAGTCACCGAGCGCAGTGTAGTGGTAATTGTGAACGCCTCGGAGTGTCATACATTTCCTGACGAGGTAATCCGCATCAACAGAGATATGCGCGTTCGGGTAGACGTATCCGAGCGTCAAACACCGTCCACCGATGGCTGACCATGCAATCAGGTTCGGCAGTCCACCTGTTACGCCGCTAACCTCTACACCGAGATCAGGACCGCGTCCGTCTGTCAGATTTTTTAGTGCAGTGTCAATCTCTGTAGTGGAGCGTTTATCTGGGTTGAAGGTGTGTGTTGCGCCAAAACGTTTGGCGATTTCCAGGCGTCCGTCGTTAATATCTACAACGGCAATCGTCTTGTAGCCTCGTTCCCGCAGATAACACGCTGCATAGATGCCTAACATACCCGCACCGTGGATGATTGCTGCCTCGTTAGGGTGTGTGCCGATGGTCTTCAAGCCATTTACAACAGTCGCAAGCGCGCAGTTGATTGGCACAACTTCTTTGTCCGTTATAGCGTCGGGGATGTGGTAGATGGCTGTTCCTCGACGGAGCAGGATATGTGTAGCGAACCCGCCGGATAGCGTTGTAGAACCTTCACTCCGTGCATGTCCATATTTGAAGAGGGTATCGCATTTCTGTGGGAGATTTCTGTCCGTACAATAGTCGCATGTACCACACGAAGCCATGAGACTCCACGTGACGCGGTCTCCCTCACGGAGCGGTTCACCGGTGGCTGAGCGGTGCTGTGTCGGTGCTGCAATCCTACCGACGGCTTCATGTCCAAGCACGCACGGCGTAGGCGCGTCCCGACGACCGGATACGGTGTGGAGGTCTGACCCACAGATCGTCGCAAGAGAGACGCGGACGAGGATGTGCTCTGACGTTGCGATCACAGGAACTTCACAGACTTCAAAGGGGATTTCTGTTCCGTGGAATCGAGAAATTTGGGCTGATATTTGCATGAAAAGGTTTCCTTGAAGTATCGGTTTAAGTCTTTTCAAGTATGCTGTTTTTGAAGTATTATGTCAACACAATTCAGTTGCGCGCTGAAAACTGAAAACCGACGACTTTTAATTTGACAAACCCACAAGGATTTCGTATCATATAGTATACACAATTTTAGCGAAAATAGAGGGCAAGATCAAATACAATGAACAGAACGGCTGAAGTTCTTATTGAAGCGTTACCTTACATCCGCCACTTTTACGACCGACAGATCGTCATTAAGTACGGCGGTGCCGCGATGGATGATGAGACACTTATCCAATCCGTTATGCAGGACATCGTCTTGATGAAATATGTCGGTATCCGACCGATTATCGTTCACGGCGGCGGACCGCGGATCACCGCATGGATGGATAGAGTCGGGAAAGTCCCGGAATTTGTGCAAGGGCTGCGTGTAACGGACGCTGAGACGGTTGAGATCGCCGAGATGGTACTCGGTTCTATCAACAAAGATATCGTGTCACATATTAATCTGCACGGCGGAAAAGCGATCGGACTCTCAGGAAAAGACGCAAACCTTATTCTGGCGGAAAAACAACACACACAGATTACAGATGAAAATGGACAGGAGATTGACGTTGATTTGGGATTCGTAGGAAAAATTATCGGTGTTAATACTGAGTCGGTCACGACACTTGATAAAGGCGGATATGTCCCCGTCATCGCACCGATTGGTGTCGGTGTTGATGGTCAGACCTATAACATTAATGCGGATACGATGGCAGGCGAAGTCGCCTCCGCGTTCCAAGCAGAGAAACTCATCATGCTCACGGATACGCGCGGCATCCTCAGAGACCTCTCAGATGATACATCACTCATTCCGACAATCCGTATGCGAGAAGTGGATGCATTGGTTAAGGACGGATGCATCGCCGGTGGCATGCTTCCGAAGGTCGAAGCCTGCACGACGGCACTTATGGGGGGGGGTCTATAAGACGCATATTATTGATGGTAGGATTCCGCATTCCTTGCTGCTCGAAGTCTTCACGGAGGGCGGTGTCGGAACCGAAATCGTTAGATAAACCAGAGGAAAGAAAATGGATAATACTAAAAAGATTGCCGCAATCATCACCACCTATTTTCCGCACTCACACGCAGATGTGATTGCCACAAAATACATGAAAGGTTTCCCGACGGATACCGGACTGCAGGCACCGCGCGTCGAATTGGTGTCTATCTATCTCGATCAGGTTGACTCGCGAGACATCGGCATCGGTTTGGCAGCTGAACATAACGTCCCGATCTATCCAAGTATTCGGCAGGCACTGACGCTCGGTGGCAACGAATTGGCTGTCGATGGTGTACTCCTTATCGGTGAACACGGCGATTATCCGTATAACGAGTTTGAACAGCACATGTACCCGCGACGGTATATGTTCGAGCAGATTTGTGGTGTCTTCGCATCGAGTGGAAAATCCGTGCCAGTTTTCTGCGATAAACACCTCGCCTACAACTGGGAGGATGCCATCTGGATGTACGAACGCGCCAAGACCCTGAATGTACCATTCATGGCGGGTTCGTCTTTACCGCTCGGTTGGCGCAAACCGTTTTTAGAACACCCGCTTGACATCAAGTTGGACTCGGCAATCGGAATCGGCTATGGTGGTGTGGAGTCCTATGGCTTCCACGCACTTGAGACGTTACAATGTATGATTGAACGCCGACACAGGGGCGAATCGGGAGTTGTGGCGATACAGTGTTTGGAGGGCGACTCGGTCTGGGAAGCCGGTGAATCAGGAAAATGGTCTCTGGCGTTAGCCGAAGCAGCGTGTGCACAAATCGAAAAACGTCCCGATAGCACAATTGTAGAGGGGTGTCCGAATCCGACAGCGTTTCTACTTGAACATAGCGATGGGTTCCGTTCCGCAGTGCTGATGTTGAACGGTTACGTCTCAGACTTCGCGTATGCAGCAAAAGCGGGGGATACCGACTATGCTACGGAAGTTTACCTACAAAATGGGCCACCACATGGGCATTTCAGTTATTTGAGTCTCAATATCGAGGAGATGTTCGTGACAGGGGAACCACAATATCCGGTGGAACGGACGTTGCTTGTGACGGGTGTGCTTGACGCGCTCATGCACTCACGTGCGGAGGGACACATTCGACTTGAGACACCGTATTTGGCAGAACTCGCCTATCGCTCTTATGAAAAGATGCCAATCCGACCGGTAGCACCCCGTCCCGAAGGTGCGACGTTGGAAGCACTGCCTTAAATCTTTGCCGTTTCTTATTAATTACGTTTATAGCAAATATACTTATAGGGCTTCCACGCCCAAGTTGCAAAGTCTTTGTTAGGGTCCCATGATGGAAAATACAGAAACTCACCGTCGCCGTTCTGTGGAAACATGGGAGCGTTTCTATTATATGTTTGAAAATCTTCGCATGTGGAGTCTATATCAACGATATCTCCTGTAAAGTTGCCTTGCATATCAAACTTCGCGAGAAAGTTGTCTGCGTGCAACGGAATATCACAAGCCTTCAGATCCTCGTTTATGATAAAGTCCCACGACACATTAACCCAAAGCCCGCCTATACCGTCGTATATTATAGCGTCAAAAGCCGCTTTAGCAAGTTGCGCCGAAAGATCGTTACGTGTATCATCTATATCTATGTTAAACGCGCCTGATTCTTTGGGTGGCTCTCCTGCTATCTGCCAATCAAACTGGTAACCGTGATTTATCGTAATATCGTGTTCAGGCGTGTATTCCATTAAAACAAGCGAAAAAGCGTATAGTCTGTCTTTACGGCTTTGGTCCCAGTATTTTTGACCTACCAACCCAGGACTCCTTCTCATATAAAGTATATCACCTATTACAAAACTACTGTGCACACTCCCTTTCTCCAAAACAGTATAAGAACCGTAGCCATCTATGCGGGTAAACTCAAAAGTGTCAAGATTTAATATAACAATCATACTCGCGCCCTCTACAGCATCGTAGCGCGAGAACAAATCCCTGGCATAACGGACTGATAAAATAAGATTGTTTTGGTATATGCCCACTATGTTTCCAGGGGACCACCGCCGAGGGAAGCGCCCCGTGCCTTCTGGAAACGCTATCTCTCTGTGTGAGATGTACTTACCGTTTCTATCGCAAAACACTATACCGCCGCCATTGATTGTATTACGGATGTTGTCTGGGTCGTCGTATCCTTGATAACTGTAATATATCCCGTCGCTGTGAAATAAACCATTGTTGTAAGAGGTTATTGAAAATAGCAGATCCTCTGGTATATCAACGATAATATCTCCAGCAGGATAACGTGAGTATGCGCTTGGCAAATTGTCCGGGTTAATATAATGCGTACCTTTATCCGCGTCAGTGAGTAAAACATCATCTAAAATTAAAATTTCTTCCGCACATGAACACACGAATACACAAATTATCAAAAAAGTAAAACCTAAAAATCTTTTCATCAAAATCTTCGGCGTGGAAACCTCACCATTTATAGCGGAGAGTAAACGCCGTCCTTTTTTTTGGCAAAACTCGTCAAAAATGGGCGCGGTTAGAAAACCGCGCCTATCGTCTTAACGTTCCGGACGTGCTGGAACACCTGTCTCCGCGGATTCGTAGATGAGATCCATTAATTCGGATTGGATGATCCCGTTCAGCGGACTTGTCCGCGGTTCCGCTCTGCCTAAGATCGTATCAATAAAGTTATCGTCAGGCGAGCCGGCAGACATATCATCTGTAATCGGCGGCGGGTCTAACGCTTCGCCACCTTTCCAGACGCGAATCCAACCGCCACCCCAGCCATCAATCTCAATCCGACCGTTCTCAAAGACTAACGCCATGTGCGTGCCACCCGGACTTGGGCAATTGCCACTCACTGCCATCGCAGCGAGCACACCATTTTCAAATTTGACGTTCATCGAAGAGTTGATGTCTACGTCACGATCATGGTTATCGGTATAAGCATAGACTTCCGCAACTTTCGATTCGACTGTCCAACAGAGACTATTCAGGAGATGCGCGCCACTGTCATAAGCCTGCCCACCGCCGGAAAGTTTCGGGTTCTGCCGCCAGGTACCTGTTGTGCCACCTTTCCAACCTTGCGTGATATATCCGATCACCAATTCCAACTTACCGAGGTCACCATTGCGGACGACCTCTCGGGTGTAGTAGAAATTCGGCGAACACGGCGTATTATAACCGATCGTGAGGACTAATCCGGTCTCTTCCACTTTCTCAGCGAGCGTATACGCATCTTTAGAAGACGTGACCATCGGTTTTTCCATCAACACATGGCACCCGGCTCCAAGTGCCTGCATGCCGTGCTCGAAATGGAGCGTGTGCGGTGTAGAGATTAGCACTGCGTCCGGCGTGGTATCCTTGAGCATTTTACCGATGTCGTCATAAGCGCCCGGACGCGGGCTGAGATCGGGTATGTTCCGATCAATATAGCCATTAGCGATGTCCGTATTTACATCACAAGTACCGACGATTTGTACGTCAGGGTTCGCATTCATCCGTCTGGCGTGACCTGAGGAATTTCCGCCACATCCGATCATGGCAAGTCGAATTTTCGCCACTATGTTTCTCCTTGTTTTTTAAGTTGTCAGTTATCAGTTTTCAGTTTTCAGTTAAAGAGGTTTCTGGTGAGACGAACGCCTCTTTCTGACATCTGAAGAATTGCGGTTCCTGCTCCGAAACCTAATAAACGACTGGGCTTTCATGCTGAAATTTCGATAAATCGGCGACACTGATTGCGCCGTCGCCGAACACGCGTGTAAAGGTTGAACCGTGCCGAGATTTGGTATCACCGTGCATGTAGCAGACACTGAACGCACGTCTCGGAATATCTGTATCGTTTGTACCGGAACTGTGTAGCATCCAATTGTGGAGTAAGACGACTTCTCCCGCCTTCAATTCCATCGGTAGCGGTGTAGCCTTCGCGACGATGTCGTCAATGTGTTCCTGCGTTAGAAAACCGGATCCGTTTTCGGGATTGATAAGCCTGCTATGCGACTTTGGAATGATATGTACACAGCCGTTCTTGATCATTGCTGGATCCAAGGCAGTATAAATCGTAATCTGCGGGTCACGGTCGAGATCTGTCCACCTGTCTTGATGCCACGTGAGCTGGGTGCCTTCGTGTGCGGGTTTGTTCATAAACATTGCACGGAAACAGGCAACAGGTGTATCATCTCCGTAGATTTTCGAGCAGACCTCTTGAAAAACCGGTTTTTGGAGATACGCTAAAAAAATCGGATCGAGTTCAAGGTTCTGAATTTTCCGATACAACAACGTTGGACCCTTGTGGCCTTTAGACTGCGGTCCCGGTGCATCTCTTCCGGGTTCCCGGTCAAGCTGCATCATGATTTGATCATAATCTAAGGGTGCTTTGCCGAGCATGATGTCATCCATCCGCTCCTGCAGTTGTGCAAGTTCGGCATCTGTCGCGACTTGCCCGATGCGGACATAGCCGTATTCCTCAAAATGTTCCCACTGGTCATCTGTTATATGGTGTTCCATGCTGTGCCTCCGAGTTGAGTGGGTCGTGATTTCAACTTTTATATAGCAAGTTTTGGTAACCTGCAAGCTGGAATAAAAGTTTGTATACAAAGTATACCATATATTTTAAGATGTATAAAAGAAAATTGCAATTAACTCGTGATTTCTATCTCAATTATCTATTTTTAGCATTTTTTTCAAAAAATGCAACCTTTTGACACTTAAGTCACGTCACTTCATCAACGGGCATTAAATTTTAGCCAAATCACTGATTTTTATTTAACGTTATTCCGATAGTAAAGGAGTCAAAAATGCGATTTGTAATGATTAGCCTCCTTATAGACTGTTTGTTACTCTTTGGGATCAGTTACCTCGCTTTTGGTGACACCGAAATTGTAACGACTTATGAGACACACACTCACCAGAGCGTTCGCTGTATAGACGACATGTCTTGTAAATCGGAATTTGGAACCTCGCAAAAATTTTGTATAATACCGCCAGAAATTCGATGTGTTGTGTGTCCGAGTATTCCCGAACGAAAAACGACGCGGTTTCGACGAGTGAAATTCAATAACAAGGTGGAACTGTAAAAAAGTGCAACCTTTCAGTACTTAAGTTTCGTCATTCTATCAACGGACGAGTTAATTCTGAAGGAGACTTACGATGCAACAGAACGATACCAAACTTATTCAGCAGGTACTCCAAGGTGACCGAGACGCATTCGGTCCCTTGGTAAAAAAATACCAGAAAGGTGTCCACGCGCTCGTATGGCGGAAGATCGGTGACTTTCACACCGCACAAGAGATTACACAAGATGCCTTTCTTAATGCATATCAAAAACTTGGTACCTTGAAAAACCATAATTTGTTCGCGGGGTGGTTGTACGTTATCGCGTCGAACTTGTGTCTCGATTGGCTGCGTAAGAATCGTTTACCGATGGAATCTTTAGATGTTGAGGATACAAATGAGGTGGACAAAGTGTCATACTCACAATATACAGTAGAAAAACGGGAAACTGAAGCAGATGAGAATCGTCGTGAAGTCGTCAAGGACCTCTTGAAAAAGCTGCCTGAAAGTGAACGGACGGTAATGACGCTGCATTACCTCGGTGAAATGACGATTAAGACGATCAGTGAGTTCCTCGGTGTGTCGCAAAACACGGTCAAAAGCCGTCTCAGCCGCGCACGCAACCGCCTACGGAAAGAGGAAGCCGTGGTCCGCGAGAGTCTTGGCAGCTTCCAACTTCCGAATCAATTCGCAGAGAATATCATGCGGGAAGTCTGGCGTATGCCGCCTGTTCAACCGCCCGTGAGTAAACCGATGATCCCCTTAGCACTTTCTGCTGCCTCCGCTGTTTTGATTTTCCTACTGATAGGTGTCGGCGCGCAATACCTATCTCGTTTCCAGAAGCCATACAATCTGGATGCCACTTCGGAACCGACGGTTGAACTGATTGACGCGGTTTTTGTTGTGGATTCTCCTGCGAAACCTGCCGTTCGGAGTCAGGCAGGAAGCTCAGCTATCCCTGGCAAAAGTCCCGGCGCGGGTCAGAAATCCGACGCATCGCTTTTTACCACACTGCCAGTCGATACGACAGAAGTCTCAACGCCGAAGACCCAGTGGACACAAACGAAGGGTCCCGAAGGGGGGGTCGTCAACAGCCTCTTCATGGCATCTAACGGCGACGTTTATGCCAGATCAAGTGCGGATCTCTATAGGTTAACAGACGATAGAAGCACATGGATACCTGCCAATACTAACATGTCTATTAACGGTTCCTCGCAAATAACAGAACATGAGGATACCCTCTATATCTTTTCCGATACCGAAGTCCTTGCTTCCACAGATAGAGGTGAAACATGGAATTCATTGGGAACACGTCCAGAAGGGCAATTAATTGGCACTATTATAACGGATGAAGCCCCTGGGGTGCAAGCCAACATTACAATGTACTTGGGGCTTGTTGATGACCTATTCCGCTCGGTGGATGCCGGTAAATCGTGGACATCTCTTAACGATGGAAACTTGGCGGATAAGAAAATTCAGGCAATCGCCGCTATTGGAAACACTGTTTTTGTTGGTACGGATAAAGGGCTTTATCGCCACAGTTCAGAAGGCTGGGCGCAATTATCCGTAGGTGAAACCGGAAATATTCGTGCATTGGCGAGTGCTGAGCACCGACTCTATGTTGCCGTTGGAGAGGAGATTAAAAGTAAGAACCTTCTGTCCTCCGTGTCAATGTCGGTATTTAATACCGATCTGTCGCTTTACCGATCAACAGACCTCGGAGATTCGTGGCAGTCAATAGATGTCGTAGAAATGGATTCCGAGGACAACGGTAGGGTTAGTTTTTCCTATGAAGTTAACGAACCACAAATAGTAGCACAAGTGGCAGACAATTCAGAAGTGGAAAAGACTCCCAGCGTCAAAATGGTAGCAGCGCAAGAAAGACTTTTAGTCTTAGATGGCGGGAAGAGTTATTACTCCAGTGATGCCGGAGAGACATGGATATCTTTAGATTCAGACACCCTAAATATGGCAAATACTTTCGCCGTTGCCATGTCGGGTACGAATACTTTCTATACAGGTGGTCGATTCGGGATTCAGCGCACGACCGATGCAGGCGAAACATGGCATCCGTTTAACACAGGATTGGTGAGGACGAGTGTGAACAATTTGGTCTATGCCAATCATGCGCTCTACGCAACAATATGGAAAGAACTCGTTGTCTCGTATGATAGGGGTGAATCGTGGGCACCTGTGCTACGTTGTCCTGAAACGCTCACGAGTGTAAGGAAATTTAACGATAGGCTCTATGTCAAAGGTGTCAAGGAGACATCGCCGCAACTTTTCCGCGTATCTGCCGAGGATAACGGGTTAGCACCGGTCCCCGAAATGCCAAGTTTAGTGGTATCAGACATTGAAGCACTCATCCGTGAAAAATTTGAAAACGTCCTTTCGGAGGACGTTCAAGATGCACTTGAGAAAAACGCTGAGGAACGTCCGGAATTAACACTTGAAGATTTCGATCTGGATAAGCTCAGCACGGTTGGTAGTCAGATCTTAGAGAAAAGTATGGTTGAACTCATTCAGGCATATCTTGGGAGTTTTGCTGTTAGCGGTAGCACTTACTATATGGAATATAACCAGAAACTTTTCAGGTGGAAGCCCGGTATGACTGAATGGTTCAATACCGACTTAGCAGATGCAGGTGAGTCTATTCATTCTATTGCTGACATTGAAGATCAGGGTTCCATTGATTTCAAAATCGCAGTCTCAGGTAAAACTGTTTACGTTGGCAAACGGGACAGACACCTCCTTCAGTCGTTTGACGAAGGCGACACTTGGAACGATGTCACTGCGAATCTTCCGTTTTCTGTTACGCAATTTAAGGCTATCGCCTTTGCCGGACCAACGCTTTACATTGCAACCGATAAAGGTATTGCGTCCTCAAGCGATGGCATTCACTGGAAGACGGCAACCGATGTGGAAGGCACGCCGCTTGTCATAGAAAAAATGGCAGTGGCTGGTACAACGGTATACGGCGCAACTGCGCAACAAATATATCAATTGAAAGAGCATTCAAACATATTGGAACCCGTCACACCGGAAGTTCCGAGCGAGATTAGTTCTCTTGCTGTTGATGGCAACACACTTTATGTTGGGACACCTGGCCACGGCGTGCTACGTTTCATAATTGATGAAGCCGACTAATGTCATTAACCTGTAGCATAACCTGTTAGGTTGTGCATCTTTCGTAGCATAACCTGTTAGGTTGTGCCACCCAATAAGAAACCTAAAATATACAACACCCTAAGGAGATTTTGAAAAATGTTAAAAACGATTGAACGATCCAAGCCAATAACACTTCTATTCGTCACTGTGCTGATAGCTATAGGCATGCAACTGCCCCTCCACTCGGACACAAATCAGTTTCTCTTTACTATGGCTGCGATTAAAGATCCGGGCAGTTTGGCGGTGAAACTCGAAGACACGCGCGCACCGGTGTCCCAATTACTTGCTTCGCAATTGTCCGAAGATATACAGTGGCTGTTAGTTGGATACGATGGCGCAAGCGATCCGTCTCCGAAGCTGCAGGAGGCACTGCTATCAGAACTGAATCGGCTGCTTCAAGCGGGGTCTCTCTATGATGCGCAAGTGTTCGCTGATATTGAACTCAGTGAAGGTACGCAGGCACTTATTGCCCAAAATCCGAAAGATGGAGAAGCGTTGGTTCGCCTAAACCGATCCCTCTTAGCAGCTGCCTATCCTTATGAATTAGCCGCACTTTCAGCGCAGCAAGATTCTGAGGATTCCAGAGGCATTGAGACGTGCAGAGAAAATTTAAGGCAGATAAAATTGGCGCGTGACAACTATCGCGCTTCCAATGCAGATATAGATCCGCAATGGCTTTCCGAACTTTCTCCACAATATTTGGAGAAGGAAGGGCTCCTCTGCCCAGCAGACCCAACAGTAGGAACTCCCGGTGTTCTCACCGACGATGCATCGGATCCAACGCTGCCGTGTAGTTATCTCTATGAGATGCGTCCCTCTAAAAAAGCGGATCAGGAAACGTTGTGGATGCAGGAAGGTGATATGACTCCGATCGTTCGATGTGAACATCATCGCCTCAACTTAAGTGTTTCCGGAAAACTTTATCGCAACGGACCGGAAAGAACGATCTATAATAGCAACAAGACGGCGTTTTCTGCTTTATCTGACTTTTTACGTGACTTACGGGCAGAACACGGGGAGAATTTTCTCAAGACACAAACGGTCAGAAAGGAAATTAAGGCAGCGACTGAGACGTTGGTACTCAAACACTTACTGAAGATGCTTAATCGCATGGAGATTAGTATCCTTGAACAAGCTAAACCGGAGCTCGAAGCACAATTGGGAAAGGGTATTCTCGACACACAAATGGGTATGGGTATCCTCCAACAAGTGACCGTGCAGGTGAGAGATCAGATTAGGGAAAAACTACAGTCGCAACTACAATCGCACCTTGGGGAAGAATTTCTTAAGACGGAAGAGGGCCAGGACATCCTTAAGCAGCTATCGGTGTTAACGTCTCCTTGACGTGCTATTCTGCTTTTCCGAGTTCCGGAGGTGAGGATACAATCTTCGCCTCCGTAATAAAACTGTTGCAAACCTCACAGCTAAAATTTTATAGGTAGCAATTTGGGTTACAATATACAACCACTGTTCCAAAAGCGTGAACGGTTCATGGAAAAAAAATAGAGGAGAAATCACCATGTTAATGACATTGATTCAAAAAGAGGTTATGCATCATATTCTGAGCGTCCGGTTTGTCGCGCTCTTGCTGATGTGTGTTTTGCTTATTCCACTTACGCTTTCTATCGGTTATCGAAATTATCAACAGAACCTTGTTGATTACCAAGAAGCCGTTAAATTGGCAAACATCGAGGAAGCGAAGATGAATCCGAAGATGGAACTGAAGCCGGAGTTGGAAGTTTCTAAACTTTTCCTCAAGCCGACACCCCTGAGCGTGTTTGCGAACGGACTAGGAGATGCCCTACCAAGTTATCTTGGAATGACACGCAATGGAATTACACAAGGGGCTCCAGTTTTGGTTTCGGATTCTCTTTCTTATCTTTTGGGACATCTCGATTTTCTTTTTCTCGTCGGCACTGTTTTCAGTTTGCTTGCACTCTTGTTTACTTTTGATGCCGTTGCCGGGGAAAGAGAAGCGGGAACACTTCGGGTTACCCTCTCAAATTCCTTGCCGCGCGACCTCTTCCTATGGAGTAAACTGATCGGTGGTTACTTAGTGTTTGTCGTTCCATTCTTGGTATCACTGCTATTGGGTTTACTGATGCTTGTTTGGCAAGGTTTTCCGCTTGGGGAGTCCGAAATCTTTCCACGGGTGGTGAGTCTAACTGTCGTTTCGCTACTCTACATTGGGGTTTTCTTCGCAATTGGAACGGTTATTTCTACCTATTTAGATAATTCCAAGACAGCACTCATTATCGCATTTACGGTTTGGGTGTTTGCCGTACTCATTACACCGCGTGTTGGGTTCCTCGCAGCGAAATTCATCGCGCCGACCCAAACATCGCAGAGTGTCTATCTTGAAAAGACTGCCCTCCGTGAGAATTTCAATGCAGAACTTGAAGAAAAGAAAGCGAAGATACACCAAGAATTCTGGAAAGATCGTCAGCAGCCTTCCTTTGATGAACAGATAGCGAACACTCTTGCTAGGGGCATCAGTGATGTGGATAAAGAGGTGCAACCGGTTGAGGAGGAATTTCGGCAGAAATTCAAGGAGAGTGCTGACGAAATAGATCGACGTTACAAACGGGACAAAGCGCGGCAAGAATCTGTAGGTGAAATGCTTTCCCGGATCACACCAACATCTTCGCTCATCTATCTCACAACAAATTTAACCCAGACCGGAAAAACAAAAAGAGACAATTACTTTCAAGCGGGTCATCGCTATTATGATGCGCTTGATACGGATTGGTTCAGCAAAGTTGTAGATCATATCTCTATGAGAATGATGACAGAAGAAGATACCGTTACAATCACACAACCACCCTCTTTAGAAATTATGACCTTAGGCGAGGTGCTCCGTCAATCAATGGTGGACCTCCTATTGCTCTGTTTTTTTGCAGTGGTATTGACTACGGTGGCGTTCCTAAAATTCTTCCGCTCCGATATTTAATACAATGGAGAAATCACCATGCTAATGACATTGATACAGAAAGAAATTATGCACCACATTTTGAGTGTTCGGTTTGTCGCGCTGCTGTTAATGTGCCTCCTGCTCGTGCCACTCACCCTTTCGATCAATTATCGGAGGTATAGCCAGAACCTTGTGGACTACCAAGAGTCGATTAAACGCGAACAGACAGAAGCGAAAGAAAATCCACCGAACGCGTCGGACCCGAACACAGAGGTTTCCAAGTTGTTCCTCAAACCTACACCTTTGAGCGTGTTTGCGAACGGTTTAGAGGATGCGTTGCCGACCTATCTTGGAATGACGCGTAATGGGGTCCGGCAAGGTTCAGCAGGCGTTTCTCAAGCATCCGTTGCGTATGTCCTCGGAAATCTTGATTTCCTGTTTATTGTCGGGACAGTTTTCAGTCTGCTGGCGCTGCTGTTCACATTTGATGCTGTTGCTGGAGAGCGCGAGGCAGGAACGCTACGGATAAATCTATCGAACTCCCTGCCGCGAGATGTGTTTTTATGGAGCAAGTTAATCGGTGGCTACATTGTGTTTGTCGTTCCGTTTTTGGTGTCATTCCTGTTAGGGTTACTCCTAATCACTTGGCAGGGATTTCCGTTAGGTGAGCTCAAAATTGCGCTGCCCGTGTTTTGGCTGACGCTGATCTCGTTGCTCTATATTGCGGTGTTTTTTGCGATAGGTGTGGTCATTTCGACCTATTTGGACAACGCCAAGACCGCGCTGATTGTCGCTTTTACGTTTTGGGTATTTGCCGTGTTGATCGTGCCACGGGGCGCGTTTGTCGTCGCTAAACTCGTCGCACCGACCCGGACACAGCAGGCGGTTTATATGGAAAAAACGATACTTCGTAATAATCTGAGTAAAGATAAGGATGAAAAAATTGGGGAAAAAATGGTTGAAGCTTTCGCGGGTAGCGAGGGTAGTAGCGGGGGTATGGTTATTCGTTCAGACGACGCAGCATTCCAAGAAAGAATGGCTAAACTCAAAAAGCCGATTGAGGAGGAGTTTCGACTGGCGTTCCAGGATCAAACGGACAAGATTGACAGAGACTATCAGCGTGAGAAGGCGCGGCAAGAATATGTTGGAGAGGCCCTTTCTCGGATCGCGCCAACATCCTCTCTGAGTTATATTGCGATAAATCTAACGCAAACAGGTAAATTGAAAAGGGACGGCTACTTTCAAACGGGTGAAAGGTACTTCAGTCAACTTAATGATGCGTATTTCAGCGAAATTTCCGACGATGCACTGGCACAAATTATGCAGATAGCGGCTCGGCTGAATGAATCTTCTGAATCCGAAACTGACGAAATTCCACCACCGCCAACCCTGACGGAACCTTCTTTATCGGACACATTGCGTCGCTCTGCTGTAGACGTGTTCTTGCTCGGTTTTTTTGCGGTGGCGTTTACGGCGATAGCGTTTCTGAAATTCTTCCGCTCTGATATTTGATGCGGGTGTTAATTGTCAAATTGGGGTTTCTGAAAAAAATGCACCCTTTTAATACCTGAGACGCGTCACTTAAGTCAGAGGCGAATACGATATAAACTTTCAGAGATAGTATTCGTTGTTTAATCTATCACACAAACATTGTAAAAAGATAAACTAAATTTTCAAAAAATCCAAAAAAGGAAAAGGAACAAATCATGACGACTAACATCCGCCAGCAAAATGGCATCGTAATTTTGGAACCCAGTGGAAAAATAATGGGACCCTCCGTATCAGAATTAAGAGAAGCCATCTCACCGCAGATAGAGGCTTATGATACACCGCGGATTCTGATTAATTTCGAGCATGTCAACAGAGTCGACAGTTCAGGACTCGGTGCTTTGATGGGCGCACGTGCCGCAGTCGTACGAAAGAAAGGGCGTGTCGGGGTCATCAATGTCAGTAAGCAGATCAAAAACTTGGTTGTTCTTAGCCGACTCGTTAGCCTCTTTGAACATTTCGACAATGAGGCTGCTGCGGTTTCAGCACTATCTGCCTAAAACCCTAAATTCTATATAACCTCAAATGGGATGGTTTTGCCATCCCATTTTTTATTTTAATGTATAGCAACTTTTTTGGTAAAATATACTACTTTTGGACGACTGCAGGCGGGGTTTCAAACCCCGCCTATAGTGCTTATTGTATCGGATTTATGGAGAAATATGTAAGTCCGGAAAATAAAAAAATGCAACCTTTTGACACCTAAGTTACGTCACTTAAGTCAAACGACGTTACAACCGCCGAGGGAGGTTCTCGATGATACAGAACGATGCTGAACTCATTCAACGAACATTAGAGGGTGATCAAGACGCGTTCGGATCACTCGTGAAAAAGTATCAGAAGGGGGTTCACGCACTGGCGTGGCGGAAGGTCGGTGATTTTCATGTCGCCCAAGAGATTACGCAGGACGCGTTTCTCAAAGCGTACCAGAAACTTAGCACCTTGAAAAACCGGAACGCCTTTTCGGGATGGGTCTATGTTATCGTAGCACGTATGTCTAAGGACTGGCTCCGAAAAAACCGTTTACCGATGGATCCGTTAGATACGACTGATGTAAGTGAGGTGGATCAAGTGTCATATTCTCGATATACGGCAGAAAAACAGGCTGCCGAAGCCGATGAGACGCGCCGCGAGATCGTCAAGGAACTCCTGAAAAAACTACCAGAAAGTGAACGGACGGTTATAACGCTTCATTATCTCGGAGAAATGACCGTCAAAGCCGTCGCTGAGTTTCTCGGTGTATCCCAAAACACAGTAAAGAGTCGCCTTAGCCGCGCTCGCAACCGTTTAAGGAAGGAAGAAGACATGATTCAACAAAATCTCGGCAGCTTCCAACTGCCTGCTAACTTGACAGAAAACATCATGCGAGAGGTCTCTCGTATTGCCCCTGCTGCTCCTATTGCGAATAAACCTGTGTTGCCGTGGGTGCTTTCTGGCGCATCTGCTATCTTGATTTTTCTGCTCATAGGTACTGGCACGCAATACCTCTCACGTTTTCAGAAACCCTACAGTTTAAACGCCACATCGGAACCGACAGTAGAGATTATTGAAGCGTTTTTTGTTTATGACGCTCCGGCGAAACCTGCTGTTCGGAATCAGGCAGGAAGTTCCGCGACACCGGGTAAAAGTCCCGGCGCAGGACCTCAACCCGATGCGCGTCTCTTCGCCGCCGCACTGGTTGAGGAGACTGAGGTCTCAACACCGACACCGCAATGGGTACAGACCAAGGGACCGGAAGGCGGTATTGTCAACAGCCTCTTCACAACCGATTCCGGTGATATTTACGCAGGAACACCCACCAGCCTCTATAAACTCGCAGCGGATTCCCGCGCATGGAAACACGTCAACTCAAGAAGTGCCAGTTCTCTTAACTTCCAAGATTGGATAGTAGGTGCAATACAGATGTCGGAGCACGGTGATAGGCTCTACCTCGCTACCGATACCGAAATATTGGCATCCGAAAACAGTGGAGAGACATGGGACGTGTTAGGAGACCACCCAAAAGGAGCCCCCAGAGGCTTTGTGGTAACCGACGCAGGATTCTACCTTGCGTTTATGGAAAATATTTATTATTCTAAAGACGGTAAGGAATCGTGGGTATCTGTGAAGGCGGACTTAGAAGCCGAGAAGATTCGTGCGCTTGCTGCCGTTGAAAATACCGTGTTTGCTGGCACCGATAGCGGACTCTATCGCCTCAACGCTGAGACATGGGAACTTATATCCGTTGGTCCGGTAGATGAGCATGGAGAAAAACCGGTGATCCATGCCGTGGCTGCTTCAAAACATCGACTCTATGTCGCAGCCGGGCGAGAGGTTACAACAGGATTCGGCGCACAATTCAAATCAATAATAACGGGCGACGATTGGTGGTCGCTTTACCGATCGACCGATTTCGGGGATACCTGGTATGACATAAATCCAAGAAAAAAGACGGAGAATGAGAGAAAACCAAAGAGTGGATTTTCGATTCAATTCCCGATACGTAGTAAAGATTCGACACCAATAGATTTTACGTACTCGAGCATCAAAATAATTACAGCAGCCGGAAGGGTTATGTTAGCGGATTCAACGGAACTCTTCTACTCAGTTAACGCGGGTGAGACTTGGACGTCTTTAGATTTAAAGGATAGATCAGCTGGAGTTAACAACGTTGCACCGCCGATTGTGATGTTGGATGCCAATACCTTCTACAGGGGCAGCCAATCCGGGGTCTATCGCACAAACGATGCTGGTAAATCGTGGGATCAATTTAATACTGGACTCGCTGGCGCGACGGTTATGAATTTATTCGCCCTAAACACTGAGCTCTATGCGTTCACAATGGATGGGCTGGCCATTTCCACTGATGGTGGTAAATCATGGGTGCCGCTTTCCAACGGTATTGATACTCAGGCAAGTAAGGTGGCCGAATTTGAGGGTAATCTCTATGCAAAAGGGATAAATGACATGACCCCTCAAATTCATCGCTTTTCAACACAGGACGATAAATTCACTCATATCCCTGGCATGCCCATTTTGTTTCAAAAGGGCAATGTTGTTGACCTAACCGCCCTGATGGAACAAGAAAGCCAGAAGGTTCTGTCCGGAGCACTAAAAGATGTGGACAAACTGGACCTTGAAAAAGGTGAAGTGCCAAACCTTGAGGATATCGATTTAGAGCAGTTAGACAAGTTGAATGACGAAATGGGTAAAGTGATTCAAGAGCAGGCTGCAACTGCTATGATGCCGCTTTTTGGAAGTTTTGCCGTTAGCGATGAGACGTACTATATGGAATATGATCAAAAACTCTTCAGGTGGAAACCCGGTGAGACTGAATGGTACAACACTGGATTGGTAGATAGTGCCGAAAATGTTTTTGCAACTATGTTTTCCAAACCTTTTGACTATTCCGGTGGTATTTCTACTGTCACTAATCTTATGGATTCTATGGGCTTCAAGATAGCGGTGTCGGGGAACACCGTTTATGTTGCAAGGCGGGATGGACATCTCTCACAATCGTTTGACGAGGGAGACACTTGGAACGATGTCGCTGCAGATCTTCCGTTTTCTATGACAGCGTTCAACGCAATTACCTTCGCGGGATCAACCGTTTATATCGCAACCGATAAAGGTGTTGCATATTCAAGTGACGGTACCAAGTGGCACGCGGCAACCGACGCTGAAGGTGGGCAACTTGTCATGGAGAAGTTGGCAGTCGAGGGAACGACAATATATGGGACCACTGGGCAACACGTGTATCAGTTGAAAGAAAAATCAAGCACGTGGAAACAGGTGACACCTGAGATTCCCGATTCCGCATTTTCGCTCGCTGTTGATGGTAACATGCTTTATGTCGGGACTTCCAGCAGCGGTGTGCTACGTTTTACGCTTGATGATTAGTTCTAATATTGGCGGACATGAAGTATGTTCGCCAATCATTTAAGAAAGAACAGGAGATAAAGATGCGGTTTATCACCGTTATTTTTTACCAAGTTCTCTGCGTCTGAAACGCGTAGAAAAATCCCTTTCTTTTTCAAAAATCAACCCGAATATGATACAAATTGTCCAAACTACTGTATAATACCATTTCTAAACAGTGTTGTCGCATTACCGCATGTTATGAAATACGGTGGCATACCGGAACACAGACTAACAGTCTATGCTACATAAGAGGCAAATAAAATCAGAAATGGTATAACTTAGGATTTTATGTTTTTTAAAAATTATGCACCCTTTTTGCCTGCAAGGCGCGTCATTAATAGTAGAAACCGTTCATAAACAACGAAAAAGTTTGTCGTTTAGGGTAAATTTGACGCAGCTACACAATGCAGGATCTTGCAACTGCTAGTACTGAGCAAGATTCAACAAAGTATAAGTTAGGAGACATAAAATGGGAATTAAAGACTATGATACGACAATTCGGCTAAAGCCGAGCAAAACGGTACTTACCTTTTCTTATGTTAAAAGAGCCAACGCGAAATTGGATAACGGCGATAATACCGGTGCCATTGAAGATTATAATGAAGCGATTCGCCTACAACCGAAAAATGCTGTTATTTTGACCGTTGTATACCTCAATCGCGGACTTGCAAGATTCAATATAGGTGACACTATAGGTGCCATCAGAGATTATAGCGAGGTTATCCGTCTAAAACCGAAAAATGCTATTCTTGCCAGTGCGTACGTCCATCGTGCTACAGCGAAATCTAAATTGGGGGATAATATCGGGGCAATCAAAGATTATGATGATACGATCCGCCTTGCTTTAGAGAATGCTGGCTTTGCTGCTTATGTTTATAGTAAGCGAGCTGCCGCTAAGTTAGAGATAAGCGACAATGAAGGTGCCATTGAAGATAATGCTATAGCTGCTCACCTTGATCCCGACCTTGCTGAAGCCTATGGGGAGCCCGGGGGGGACAAAGTCGAATCTTGGAAACCATACGGAGGCTGGTGAAGACTACGATATAGCGATCTCCTGAAAACTTGATGAGACTAAGGCATACTATTAGTTCTTCAATGTTGAGTTTATAGGTGATCCTGTTCGTAGTAGGGCAATTCATTGCCCGTTCTTGACGTGCGATAAATCGCACTACTACGAACCGAACCTCAAGTTCAAAGTTGAAAGACTACTATGATAGTGGTGTCAACGTGATTGAGTCTATCAAAGGCGCGTTTTCAAGCGCGCCTTTTTTCGTCACCTAACGGCTTTTTCTACCACAAAATATACAGTTATCTTGTTAAACCTTTTAAAAATAATGCAACTTTTCGATATCCAAAGTCAGTCACTTAAGTTAAAAGAGAGTCCCATTGCTGATGAGGTTTACGAAATGTGTAAAAAAGATATGAAAACACGTGTTTTTATCCTATTCCTATTGCTGACCACATCCGGACTCACGCACGCCAGAACAACTGACGGCAGAATCGCTTTTGATTGTCCTGATGTACCATATACCAAATTTCAATTCCACTTTACTCGCGAACTTATCGCACTCGCTGTTACGACAGAACCCTTCAACACGGTGTCGGATATTTATATCCACACCTATGGTACTGAAGCAGGTGTTTTTGATAAATTCGTTCAGTATTATGGTGAGACTTTGAATGCAAAAGGCTGGCAAAGTTTACAGGAAGATAACGGTGTGCTACTCTATATTCTTGATGCACCAAGCGAGCGAATTTCGCAGCCAGATAAGATGGTTTCGGGTATCTTTGCGGTTGTAGAAAGTGAGAGCGATGTACATCTGCTGAACATCGTCGGTAATATTCCATTACATCAGATAAGAGAGCTCTTGACGAATCTGAGTCAACTCGGTCTTGAGATACCTGGATTAAAGTCGCTTGATTCGTCTACGTTTCGGAGAATTGAAGCGTCAGCCAAAGCGATGTTGGTTCCAACACTGTTTCGCGCCTCCGGTGATCGTCCGAATTTTTTTCGCGTAGGGTTTTCAATGAAAAGTGACTCGTCAAAGTTCGGATTAAAGTTCTCAAGAAGTCACAATGAAAACCTTCAAGGAGATTGGCGTTATTATGGCCACCCAATTGAACAGATCCATATCCATTCCGATAACAAAGATATGATTGCCCAAATCAGTGAGGCACTTCAAAAGGGACCCGCTGACATTGAGAAGGTGCTGAATAGCTTGCTATCGCAAAACACACCTAAATATAAACAGAAACTTGTTGTACGTACAAGGGAACGCAGTGCTACAATTAGCGTTGGCGACATACCGGATCATAAAAATGAATCTTTTATGCTGGCAAAGCGATTTCAAACCGAGGATGGCAAGCGTGTCCATGAAATTCGGATTCGAGGGCATCAATCTGCACACCCGTACGATGTTAGAACGGTACTTGAAAAGGGTCCAGAAGAAATCGAAAAAGCGATCAAGAAGCTGCCAAGCGAGATATCAGATATAGAAGAGGTCCGTCTCCAGATTGAGGAAAAAGGTGCGCATCGCACAGCGATAGTTACCGTAGTCGAAAAACCACTTCCCTCGCGTTTTTATCTCGATCGGACGCCACAGATCGGTTTCAATCGCGTCACGGGTTGGGAATTAGGCGCGGGTATTGATTCCGGTTTTCGGAAAGGGAAGTCCTCCAGTGAATCCTTCAGTATCAGTACGCCCACTGAATTCCGTGCCGATGAACTCTCAAAATTTTTCGGACGGGTCGGTTACGGATTTGGCAATAAGCAATTCTACTACCGAGTTGGCGGCAGGGCAGTTTGGGGTGAACCTGATTCATGGCACCTTGGGTTAACGACGCAATTTCATCGCGCGACGAGCATCATCGCCCCGGACCTTTTTCCTTTTTATGACCATACAGGGACAGTTTTTCTCCGAATTTTGGGCGTGCCGGATCATCAAAATTACTATTTGAGAGAAGGGATTGAGGTCGCATTGCAATGGAGACCGGTTAGGCAAAGGCATTCATTCAAACTGGTACTACTCGCCGAGTCGCACGATAGTTTACAAAAAAACACGGATTGGCACTTCTTTAACTGGCGGTCAAAATCAGATGTCCGTGAGAACCCACAGATAACGCCTGGTCGAATGCGGAGTGCGATGTTTAAATACGACTTTAGTACCCGGAACAAGTATCTCGGTTGGCACAATACCTTTTTTCTTGAGCATAGTAACCCAACGCTTGGCTCCGATTCTCAGTGGACTCGCTTTCAAACGCATATACGGTATGCGTATCCTCTCGGAAAAAATCAAATTCGTGTCAGAGCAGTTGTCGGTTCCGCTACAGCACCACTGCCGATACAACGGCAATTCGTTATGGGTGGTATCGGGACTCTTAACGGCTATCCGCTCTATGCATTTGCCGGAGATACCGGATATCTCCTTAATACGGAATTCCTCTATCGCGTGTTTAGTTTTGGGGGCAATAATTTATCCGTAGCACTCCTGCTTGATGGAGGGCAAGTCTGGGATTTCTCTGAAAGTCAACGACGTTTCGATCCAAAAGGGAGCGTCGGTCTCGGTTTACAATTTGCGACAGGTATTGATCTTTTTCGGTTTAATGTTGCGAAGGCGTTTGACGCTGAGCAGGACGTCCAATTCAATTGGATGTTTTTCTATAGTTTTTAGTTCTTTATGAAGTCCTGAAATTCGGTGAATCAATTCTAAAAATAATGCAACTTTTCAATATCTAAAACCAGTCACTTAAGTTAAAAGAGAGTCCAATTCCGGAGGGATGCTTGCGATGACCCAAAACGATGCTGAACTCATTCAACACAGCTTGCAAGGGGACCAGGACGCGTTCGCTTCTTTGGTAAAAAAATATCAGAAAGGTGTTCACGCACTGGCGTGGCGTAAAATCGGTGATTTCCACATCGCACAAGAAATCACGCAAGATGCATTTCTTAAGGCATACAAGAACCTTGGCGACTTGAAGAACCATAACCTGTTTGCTGGATGGCTTTATGTTATTGCGGCACGCTTGTGTTATGACTGGCGCCAAAAGAACCGTACACCAGTAGCATCCTTGGATAATATTGAAGCAAGTGAGGTGGATAAAGTGTCATACTCTCGATACACGGCAGAAAAACAGGCTGCCGAAGCCGATGAGACGCGCCGTGAAGTCGTCAAGCGGCTTCTCCAAAAACTTCCGGAAAGTGAACGGACAGTCATAACGCTTTTTTACCTCGGTGAGATGACCATCAATGCCATCGGTGAGTTTCTCGGTGTATCGCCGAACACCGTAAAGAGTCGTCTCAGTCGTGCACGCAACCGCTTGAAGAAGGAGGAAGACATGATTCAACAAAGCCTTGGCAGCTTCCAGCTGCCTACCGATCTAACAACAAACATTATGCGGGAGGTTTCGCGTATTGTTCCTACGACTCCAGCTGCGAATAAACCTGTGTTGCCGTGGGCGCTCTCTGCCGCCTCCGCTGTTCTGATTTTTCTACTCATAGGTATCGGCACACAATACCTCTCCCGTTTCCAGAGACCGTACAACCTGAACGCCACCTCGGAACCGACAGTTGAGATCATTGAAGCAGTTTTTGTTTACGATTCTCCAGCGAAACCCGATGTTCGGAATCAGGCAGGACGTTCAATTACGCCTGGTAACAATCCCGGTGCCGGTCAGAAACCGGACGCACAACGCTTCGCTGCAGCGCTCCTTGAGGAAACCGAAGTTTCAACGCCTCAATCGCAGTGGATACAGACGAAAGGACCTGAGGGAGCCACAGTCAACACACTTTTCGAGACAACAGGTGGTGACATTTACGCGGGAACCCCCACCAGTCTTTACAAATTATCGGACGATCAGCGTGCGTGGAGACTTGTCAACGCCGAAACCGAAACCTCACGCAGTGTACATGAGTGGTTGATAAGCGGTGGACGAATGGTAGAGCGTAATGATACCCTCTACGTCGCTACTGGTACGGAAATATTAACTTCTACGGATAGTGGTAGCACATGGAATTCGCTGGGTAGCCATCCAAAAGGCATCCCAGCAGGGTTAGTGATAACCGATGAAGGATTTTATCTCGCGCTTGCTGACGGAGTTTATCATTCCCAAGATAAGGGCACATCGTGGGTACCTCTGAAAAATGGATTGGATGCCAAGAGGATTCATGCACTCGCTGCTGTCGAAAACACCGTGTTTGCTGGCACTGATAACGGACTCTATCGTCTTGGTGCTGAGAAATGGGAAAGGGTGTCCATTCGTTCAGAAGGGGTGAGCACGGAGAAATCGACTATCTATGCCTTGATAGTTGCAGAGCACCGGCTTTATGTTGCAGCTGGCGAGGCGTTTACAAATTGGGTAGCGCTGCGATCTAAAGGAATGACAAATAATGCGTGGTGGTCGCTTTACCGTTCAACAGATTCAGGTGATTCTTGGTATTCTATAGATCCCTGGGAAAGATTAGAGAATGAGAAAAAGAAGAATAAGGGGGATAGGTTTCCGATTGGGGGCATAGATATACAGAACGAAGATGGTTCCTCTTTGATGGAGATGTTCTCGAAAATCAAGATAGTCGCAGCAGCAGAGAGGGTGATGGTGGTAGATGCGAATGGCGAACTTTTCTACTCTATAAACACCGGAGAAACATGGAATTCCTTAGATTTAAAGCTCGGGGATTACGGGATCGCCCCACCTGTCCTGATGTTAGATAAGAATACCTTCTATAGAGGTGTCCCGCCGGGAGTTCAGCGGACAACCGACGGCGGCAAATCGTGGCATCAGTTTAATACGGGATTTGTGGATACTACCGTTACCACATTGATTGCCGTTAACGGTAAACTCTACGCAAATTCAATAAATGGATTTGTCGTTTCAGTAGATGGTGGTGAGTCGTGGACACCGCTTCCCGGCGATATTGATGCCGGTGTTATTATTAAGGCTTATGACGGTGTTCTCTATGCGAAGAGGGGAAATCAAATGAATTCACCTTCACCCCTATGTCGCCTATCTATTGAGGACAGTCGCGTAAAGTTTATCCGTGACATGCCCGCTTTTGGGCATGTCGGCCGAGGTAATACGGTCCAGATGACGATAACGCCGGACGAAGCAATGCTCAAGACCGTGCTGGCAGCAGTCACGGATAAGAGTAAGCAAGAGATTGAAGACCTTGATCCTGAGCAGTTAGGTAGGGCACTCATGGCTATCGATCCTGATCAGTTAAATGAGGCACTTAACAATAACATTGATTTTCAGCGACTAAAAAATGAAGCATTCAATAAGGCACTTCAGGAACAACCTACAGCGGGTATGATGTCGTTTTATGGCGGCTTTGCCGTTAGTGATGATACCTACTATGTCGAATACGAGCAGCGGCTTTTCAGATGGAAACCCGGTATGACTGAATGGTTCGACACCGGATTGAAAGATCAAGCCGAATTCCCCAATCTTTCTAACCTCTATTCTGGTGAGTACGCTGAAGCGACGAATCTTATTCATTCTCTCGGTGTCAAACTTGCAGTGTCTGGGAAAACCGTTTATGTCGGCAAACGGGATGGACACCTCATGCAATCGTTTGATGAAGGGGATACCTGGAATGATGTCACTGCAGATCTCCCATTTTCCGTTGCAGCTTACAATACAGTAGCCTTCGCTGGCTCAACTGTTTACGTAGCAACAGATAAAGGTGTCGCTTATGCAAGCGATGGGACGCGTTGGCATCAGGTAACCGATGCGGAAGGCACGCCACTTGTCATAGAGAGATTTGCGGTAGATGGCATAACCCTATATGGTGCAACGGAACGGCGGGTATATGAATTGAAGGAGAATTCGAGCGCGTGGAAACAACTTACGCCAGAAGTTCCAAGCCCGATCGCCTCCTTTACTGTTGACGATAACACGCTTTACGTTGGAACGCTCGGCCGTGGTGTACTCCGTTTCGCACTTGATGAATAGCCGTGATATTGACACAATGAAATCTTCAAAAGGCGTGTTTCCAAGCACGCCTTTTTTATTTTTTGATCAGTAAGAGGCAAGACCACGCAGTAAGAGGCAAGACTACGTTCCAAAACCGCTGAGATTAGACTTGACAATAACACCTTGACCTGTTAAAATAACACAAGTTTCGTCGGACGACCCATCACTGCCCGTATAAGGTATAAAACTTACGCAAACCCCTATGCAGGCCGGGTTTGAAACCTCGCCTGCAGTGCGTATTATTAAGCATCTGGAGTATCATAAGATGCGTGGACGCACCAATCATGCTCTATTACTATCGTTCGCTTTCCATATCATATTAATATTCGTGCTTTCACCCATTTTCATTAATGATTTTGATGTAGCGAAAGAGAGTATATCCGCGGAGATATTAGCGGCAGATCCTGAAAGACAGGTAAGACGGCGGGTCTTACCCCCGCGGATACCTCTAATGCCACGAGTCGCTGATGCTGAGGCAGCTTCGGATTCCGTTCCTACGTCAACGTCCGCACCGTATGTGAATGTACCGAAAGCACCAGTTCACACCGATGTCGTGCCTGAGGTCGTCACGCACACCGATCCATCACAACCAGATCAACCAAATACTGTTTCCGATACCAGTTTCGGTGAAGGTAAAACGGTCAGAGAGCCCGTGGTCATTAAAGGACAAACCGTAAAAGGCAGCGGTGCGAATGTCGGGTTCGACGGACCGGAGCGTCGCAGCAGCAACGTTGGAACACGATTTATACACGAAACCGGTGTCGCCGACATTGGACTCGAAATACGTAATACCGTAGGTTCCGGACTCGGTATCTTCGGCACAGAAGTGATGCCGGGACACGGATTAATTGGACAGGTCTTCGTTCCCGGCGGCCCGATTTCCCGAATGCCTGATTTTGAGCGTTTGACACCTATCTATACCTTCCTTACATCAGATTTGGATGTCCGGACACGAAACTACACTGAAGGGTTCCCGACTCCGGAAATGCAAGCCGTCGTCGAGAATTTCGCAATTCGCTTCCGCACAGAATTGAAGATTGATATACCCGGGATATACACCTTTGAACTTTACTCAGACGACGGTTCACAACTCTATATTAACGGCAGACGCATCGTTAATAACGACGGAATTCACGCAACAATAGGTCGGCGCGGAAGTATAAGGCTGCGGACAGGTATGCATCCTGTTGAGATTCACTATTTTCAGGGACCTCGACACGCAATTGCACTACAGTGGTTGTATCAACCCCCACACGGATACATGCAAATTGTGCCGCCGAGCGTTATCTATCGTCCCGATAAACCGCAGGTTCCAGATGAATTGAAAAAACTACAGCAGCGTTTGAATAAAATCCGACAAAAGAAGAACACAAACATCAGAGAGCCGTAACGGAGATGTTGGATGAAGTATACCGTCACGAATACCTTAACGCTACTTCTGTTTCTGATGTGTCAGGCGGTTTATTCTCAACCCGACATCGGCACTGTACCCTTCGATTGCCCGGATGTGTCGCCCCCCAGATTCCAGTTTGATTTAGATAGCGATGTCATAGCGTTCGTTATGGAGGATCCTACCTCCGATGTTGCCCCTGTACTTAAGAGCGTGAACAATTTGTATCTCAGGAACTACCGAAACCGATCCGGTAATTTCAAAAAATTGGTTCAATATTATAGTGAGGTACTAAGAGAACGCGGGTGGCACGTATTAGGACGCAAATCGCGAGTTGATCCCGACAGAGATAACCTCTATATCTCCGTTCTCCACCGAGATGAGATTGTTAGAGGCGTTTTCGTCATTGTCAAGAGTGGAAACGGGGTTTACGGAATAAACATTGTCGCTCAGATTCCACTTGCGGAGCTCGGTCCGTTGCTGCGGAATCTCAACGAACTCGGCATTGAAATCCAAAGGTTGATGTCGCTGAGAGATCGTGATTTACAACTCGCGCCGATCCCGGAACCCGTCAAACCGGACCCATCCCCGGCTCCTATAGTAAAAGATGCGTCCACAGAACCGCCTCTGCCTAAGAACCTTGAACCCACAAAATCTCTGAAATGGCAAGCTGATGGCAAACCGATCCATGAAATACGCATCGAAAATCTAACGACAACGCTTGAAGGGGAAGACCCAGAATCGACAGAAAATAAAATAGCGACTGAGATGGATAAGATAAGAAAAGTGCTACAAGAAGGTTCTGGTGAACTTGAGAAGATTATGCCAGTGCTGGCGGAAGCACTCGGTGAGCATCCGAAAACAGTATCTTTGCGCGTTATGGAAGAAGGCGAAAAGCGGATCGCTGTAATTAACTTGGTTCCCGCAGAAAAAATATCAATCCTGAAATCTATGCACATTTCAGGCAATAATAAGGACAGCCGTAGCGAAATAAAGGTGAACACCTTCTTTGTTCCACAAGGATATGACGCTGAGATACCACCAGCAACAACACGATTTATGGCAAAAGATGTACCTATTCACGAATTACACATTCAAGGGAATCAGAAGATTCCAGAAGCCCGCATCCGGCAGGCACTTGAAAATGCTTCAAAAGACATCGATAAGGCACTCCAAACATTATTCAAAGCAATGCCTTATTTTGAAGAGATAAACCTACAGGTCAATGAGGAAGCAAAAAGATATATCGCGACAATCACCGTAGATGAAAAACCGATTTCTACGGATGCTTACCTCGGTTTCAGTCCGCTGGTGCGTCTCGGTTTTAACCGCGTAACAGGTTGGGAGATCGGAACAGGCTTTAAAGTTGGGAAACGGAAAGAGGTTGGACCGCTCTGGATGTGGAACATCAGAGAGACACAATCCGATCGGACCTCAAGGCTGTTTGGGAGCGTCAGTTATGCATTCGGCAACCCGCATCTCCACTACCGTATCGGAGGTATCGCAAATTGGGGAAGACCCTACGTTTGGAACATCGGGATGATAGCGCAGGTTCATCGATCAACGGTTGCGGTGGCACCTGAACTTTTTCCCGGCTACAACGGGGCATGGTCGATTTTTGAACGCATCCTTGGCGCGCCGGATCTCCAAAATTACTATCTACAGCAAGGTGCTGTAGTCTCTTTACGATGGTCTCCAACTCTATCGATCCATTCGTTCAATTTGACGGCGATTACCGAATCGCACGCGAGTCTACGGAAAAGTACAGATTGGTTTATTACCAATTGGGGTTCTAAACTCAGTTTGCGAGAGAATCCGTCAATAACCGATGGACAAATGCGGAGCCTGATTTTTCAGTATGATTTTAATAATAGAATAAAAACGCTCGGCTGGCATAATACGTTTCTTGTTGAACATAGCAGTCCGGCTGTCGGTTCCGATTTTGATTTCACACGCCTACAATTGCACCTTCGATATGCTTTTCCGTTGGCGAATGACCGAATCCGCACCCGTTTCTTGTTCGGGTTCTCGAATGCGAAACTTCCTATTCAACGCCAATTTGTAATCGATGGCATGGGAGGACTCAGAGGGTATCCTTGGCGTAGACAAGAAACTGCGTCTGAAGGTATAATAACCTATGACAGTGGGTATACATCGTCTCCTTATGCGTTTACAGGCGACCGCGGTTTTCTCCTCAATGTTGAATATCACTATCGTTTATCGAATCTGTTCAAGCTGCGTTTTTTTGAAAAGTTTTTTGTTGTCGCTTTCCTTGACGAGGGACAGGTATGGGAAGCATCTGATGCCGCGTATACCTTCGATCCAAAAGCGAATATCGGCATCGGTTTGCAGATCGGGGAAGACGATGCTGTTACTGTAGTGAACATTAACGGTTTACATTCTGGAGGGGACGCTTCCGTTTTCAGGGTTAACATCGCAAAAGCCCTCGAATCCGGTCGCGGTATTCAGATGACGATTGCCTGGTATCACAATTTTTAGCCTGAGATAACGGAATTAAATATATGCGAATTATTTTCATCCTCATTATTCTTGTTATGATGTCTGTCCCTACTGCGCTTCTCGAGAGTGATAGCGATCTATTCACATTTGTCCGTCTCAGATACAGCGGGCAGTTTACGCGGCTTAGTAGTTGGCGTGTGGATTGGCCAGCATCCGACCGAAATTTCATCTGGCAACTCAGTAAACAGACAAACATTGTCGTCGCACCCCGTGAAAAGATCATTGATGTCGGCGCACGGGAGTTATTCGAGTATCCGTTCGCCTATATGCTTGAAGTCGGTAGTCTCAGACTCAGCAAGCAGGAGGCTGAGAACCTAAGGGAATATCTCTTACGCGGTGGATTTATCTTTATTGATGATTTTCACGGAGAACGTGAGTGGAGATGGTTTTATACGGAGTTGAAGAAAATCTTTCCTGACCGTGAACCCGAAGACATCCCTATTTCACATCCGATCTTCCAGTGCTTCTTTAAGATTGACAAACTGATCCAAATCCCTGGTCTCCGTTCGCTCTTTAGGGGTCGAACGTACGAACGAATTGATGGGTATCCCGCATATTGTCGCGGTGTGTATGACGACTACGGACGGTTGATGATGATGATTAACTTCAACTCTGACCTCGGCGATGCGTGGGAGCATGCCGCTGAGGACTACTACCCGCGTGAGTATTCTAATATGGCATTGCAAATGGGAATCAACGCTGTGGTCTATACACTTACACACTAAATCGCTACACATTTCACGAAAACCGGTAATGTGATAACATTATCTACAAGTGGTATAAGCTGTAGGTGAATTCCGTTAAACTTTTCATATCAATTAAGGTCTAAAATCAAAAGATTTAGAACGGACTGCGATAGCCGTTCTTAAACCTAATGGAATACTTAGATTATGGGGTACGCCACTGACAGAAAGCGCGGTGGGGTAGTGAAGAAATATGCTCACACGTAAACAGAAGTTAGATTTTCATGAAAACGGTTATGTTGTGATTCCGGGTGTTGTGCCGAGGCTGATGGTAGATGCCGCACGGAAAGCGATTAATCACTCTATCGGGGCAGTCGGGATGCACGAGGGCGACTTAGAAAAATTTCGGGCGCAATCGTATTGCAACGAGGTTCGTAATAAACCCGAAATCGTCAATCTTTTCAGCAAAACACCGGTCCAGCAAATTGCTGAGTCGTTGATGGGTGAGGGGAATGTCCAGGTCCCTGGTTCCGCACAGGTAGCACTCCGGTTCCCGGGTCCGTTGCACGCCGATCCGAACGAACCGCGTGGACATCTTGACGGCTTAGGGAGTGGCACAAACGGCATGGCAAAAGGGGTGTATCGACGCGGGTTTACCGCGCTCGCTGTCATCTATCTTGCCGATGTTCCAGAGCCGTATAGCGGTAACTTCACCGTCTGGCCGAAATCACATAGTTTCTTCGCGGATTATTTCAAAAAGGAGGGTCATGAGGTATTGGCAAACGGTATGCCGCGCCCTGAGTTACCTGAGGGACCACACCAAATCGTCGGTAAAGCTGGGGATGTCGTGCTGACGCATCACCAGATCGTCCATTCTGCAGCACCGAACGCCGCTGCTGATGTCCGCTACGCCGCAATTTTCCGTTTACGCCATGTAGACTGTGAAGAGAACGGTTACGATGCTTATACGGATATATGGAAAGAGTGGCCCGGTATCCAAGAGGCGATCACGCCAACAAAAACCTAAGACTTCAACAGCAACAAAAATGGGCGGGTGGACATACTGCGCCTACCCGCCCATTTCGCTTTAATCGGTCTGCTTTATATCGCCCCAAGTGGTGGCGAGTTTGTCCACGGGTTCAACAGCAAACGGGTTTTCGCGTCCCTCGGCAAGACTTTCTATCTCTTTCTCAGAGAGTGCCCTATGAAAGAGCATGAACTCATCCATCAAACCATTAAAAGCCCAGGAGGGTCCCACCGCTGCGTTAAATGCTGCGGCTTCTGATCCGATCCCGATAAACCCAAATCGATCGGCACCCGCGCCGATGACTTTTGTTGTTGAGTCGACTTTCGCATCTAATTTACCATCAACATAGATCCGTTTCTCGTCGCCATCGAACCTTGCGACGAGATGATGCCACTCGTCATCGGCGACATCCGCTTTACCAAACCAATCGTGTATAGGACAACAGTGGTCAAAAGCAACAAAAGTTGTACCGTTGTTCCCACCGACATCATCGCCAACAGCAAAACGAAAGAATTCGCTCCTGTCCCACGAGGCGATCATGCCTCGGACATCGGTTTTAACCCAGACAGAAAAACTTATTTCCTCAATTGGCGCGTCATACATGTGGTTCCGAACCGAAATATATTCTGCAGAACTGCCGGGAAACTCCATACACTCTTTGACTTTACCGTCTACAATTTCCAAATTTCCACCGTGTAGGAAGCCATCGTTTCCGTTTCCAGATACATCTAAAACATCATCGCCATCCAGTGTATCTTCATTAAAACTGTAATAGATGATCAGTTCGTCCTGACTGACGCTTTGCGCATGGCTTGCCACCACCGCTCCTGTCAACATCAGACTGAACATAAGGAATCTAAATATAAGAGTCGTTTTCACTACGCGTTCCTCCTATAATAGGTGCGCTTTTAGCGTTCTATCCTGCCACAGACCAAAACGCTAAAATGGAGTATCTCATGAATTTAAATAAGTTGATATTGGAATGTAGGGCGCAATCTGTGATTACAATAGGACTTGCACATTTTTTTATGAAATTCTACGTAATACGTGAGTCAGGCGGGGTTACAAACCCTGAAGGAAACACCCCAGCAAAAACCCTGCAAGGGTGGGTGCGTAAGTCCTAATTACAATATAATATAAGAATTGTTTAAAAAAAGCAACAATTATTTCGCTTTTTTCTCTTTATCACTCTTCTCGCCAAGAGCCCATGCTTTAGCTTGCGAGATGTAGGCGAGCATTAGGTTTACATTCTCAAAAAAGGTTGACTTTCGCCTGAAAATCTAGTAGTCTGTCAACATTGAAATGATAGGTAAACCCGGTTCGTAGTCGTGCGATTCATCGCACGTCGGAACGGGCAATGAATGGTTTCCCTACTACGAACCACCCATCACTTTAGATGTGACAGACTACTAGCACGTATAGCTGAAGAAGCACAAGATAAGGTTGAAAGAGCGGAGATGGCCGTTACATCTGCACAGTATTCATTGGATAAGTGCTTCGGCCTTCGGAATATTGAAAACACTCTGGATACAAGCACACAAAAACGCGTTTAGGAATATCCACCGACACCAAGCAGCATCCGTTCTTCAAGGTCTGCTTCTTTGAGATAATCGTGGGTTAACCCGTCTTCGGGTTGCGGACCGCCGTGTGGAGATTTCCGTAACCACGTCGGCGTATAACTTAAAATCAACATGCGTCGTTTGGCTTTTAGTGTGGGAAGACCTCGGTGCCAGAGATTACCATGGATGAGTACGGCACCGCCGGCTTTCACCCGTAACTCAGTTTCATCTCCTACCGGTCCGTGGGTATTTGGTGTTGCCTGATCTAACCAATTATGGGACCCTGGGACGACAGCGACTGCACCAGTGTCTTCGTTCAGGTCGTCGAGATAGATGAGACAGTCCATGCAGTGCGGACGTGAGAACCACGGCGGTAAAGGTTTAGAAACCACGCGCAAGTGTTGATGCCATGGTGTTTGATGTTCCCGATCATCGCCGGGGTAAGTAATGCGAGCACTTAAGCCACGCAATCGCACCAACGGTCCCATCATCGCGCGCGCGATTGACAGCGTCGGCTGAAATTTCAAGAGTTCAAGAAATACTTCATCTTTGTCCATCAAGTGGCGTGGAATGAATCCCCAACCGCGTTTGCCAGCGATAGCCTTGTCCCGTTTTTCCCATTCTCGTTCTTCTAAACGGTCAAGGGCATCCCTTAATTTTTCGAGTGCCTCGCCTTGAAAGAGGGCTTCCCGAACGAGATAACCGGTATCAGCAAACGTTTGCAGCTCCTCGGGAGTCGCATGCACTTCGATTTCCCAAAGTTGTCCGGTTTCCGAATTTGGATTGTGCTGGTTTAACACTTCATACTGAAGTTTATGTTCTTCCATATCTCCCTCGATTCGTTGTTAGATAGCAGGCATGACATTCCCACCACATACAGGGATATACACACCTGTAATATAACTCGCAAGGTCCGATGCGAGGAAGAGCACTGTATTGGCAATCTCTTGGGCTGTTCCGCGACGTTGCATCGGTACCTTGCTCCAATAGTGCTCATCCGATTCTCTTGACGCACTCTTCTCACTGATTGTCCAGCCGGGGGCAACTTGATTGACCGTTACGCCATGTTCACCGACCTCTTTGGCGAGTACCCGCAAGACACCGTCCATCCCGCGTTTACCGGATGTATACGCACTCTGACTCGCAAAGTTTTGCATCGAGCATTCCGTATTAATACCGATGACGCGTCCCCAACCCGCTTCAACCATCGCGGGAACGAACGCTTGCGCCATATACACGTTATGCAAGACGCAAGATTGAAACTGACTTTCATAGTCTTCAGGCGACTGCTCTAAAACGGATGTCCAACTATACTGAACGACAGCGTTGTTAACAATGATGTTCGCTGCGCCGAGTCTGTCAAAGACAGCATCACGCATCCTGTTTATCGAGTCTTGATCTGTAACATCCGCTTGTACAGTGATCGCTCGGACACCTTTCGCACTGATTTCGTCTTGTAGACGTTGTGCACTCTCTGTGTCTCGGTAGTAGCAAATTGCGATATCTGCCCCCGCTTCCGCTAAAGTCCTGACCATGACGCGTCCGAGCGCACCGGAGCCGCCTGTAATTACGGCTATTTTTTTGCTCAAGTCAATAGGGATCATGTTAACCTCTATATTGTTATCTCGCTAAGAGATCGCCAGGGATACGTGACATCGGATAGTTACCATCTTCGTCGCGATTGGCAATGACTTCTGGGATTTCGCGGTCCCAGTAGTCCGGTACAGTATTCGGGCGGTTATGCCATGCCAAAATCAGTGTACGCCGAACATCCGTCAGGTTGTTATGCGCAGCGTGTAGCAGTCGAGCATCTGCCATGACCAACGAACCCGCTTTGGCACAGATGTCTACCTGATCCGGATGATCACTGAACATGATGGGGTGATCGGCATCAATGAACCGTGCGCCTTGTTCATGTGCCGGCACCAATATATCGTGAAAATCAATGCGCTTTCGATGTGTACCCGGAATAACCTTTAGACAGCCGTTTTCTCGATCTGTATCGGTGAGATAATAGTTGAGGAAGATCGTCTGGGGCCACGGCGCGCAGCTCAGCGGATCGTTCCAACGCATCCAGTCCTGATGCCAATAGAGTGGGGGACCCCCAGCCTCCTTCGTGAGAATAATGATCCCACCGGAGGCTTGAAAATCTCCGAATCCAAGTTGTTCTAATGCCTCGCGTGAGGGCTGCCATTCCAGGAGTCTTTTGATATATGGATTATCATTCCCGTGGACGTTGACGTGCTGACCTTGGTAGACAACATCGTCGGGTTCCACGTGTCCTGCGATAAGCCGTTCCGATTCGTCGTGGAGTTCCTGCAAGAATTCCGCTGTTAAAACATCGTCGATAACGCAGAAGCCGTCTTCAATCATCTGCTCCCGCTTTTCTAATGCAACTTCAGGTGTCATTACTTGCTCCTTTGCCTGTAAATGCTGGTCTGAAACTGATGCCAATAGGATGTAGTTTATTTTATACGAATTCATAGGAGAAAACAACAATTTTTTCATTTCCTTGGTCATGTTAAAACTGACATTTCTGTTGAAAACTTATGATAAATACGCTATAATGATAAATATGTTTCGCTATCTACACCTGTCACATCTAAAGGAAAATTGTGAATAATCAGTATAAATATCTCGGACAGCATCTCACAGCACGCATGTCTCGTGAACTCATCCAAGAACTCTTTCCGGGACAGACTGTTCACAGACAGGAAATTATCGGAGCAGTTGATGAAGCACATCTCGAGCGTGGTGGACTGCCAAAAAGGTCCATTGCCCATCCTGTTGGGTCAGCACTGTTTGTTATGAAGGCAGACGGGCTCGCCGAGAGTCCGGAATATGGTGTTTGGTCTATCTTATCCGAAACTATAGATGTAAATAACCAATATCAATATTCTGAACAACCTCTTACCCCGGGTATAGCACAAGAACTCATCCAAGAACTATTTGAAGGGCAGACTGTTCAAAAGCAGGCAATTGCAAATGCAGTTGACAAAGCACATCTTGAACGTGGTGGATTGGCAGCAGAGGACCCAGTCACGACAGCACTAACTTCCATGAAGAGATCTGGACTTGCTGAAAATCTGGAAAGTGACCTTTGGTCCATTACTTCTCAAACCGAAGAGCGGATCCGCATCAGCACCCTGGATAAATTTACGAAATGGGCAGCTCAATTTGATTCTGGAGAAGGTTCTGAACAATATCTATTTCGAGGTGTATCAAGTGCAGATTACAAAATTGATGCATCCGCCTACCGCCGCATTAAAAAGGGACGGGACAGTGGAGAGGAACAGGAAGGAGATTTTGAGAAATTCCTACAAATCAATCGGGATTTAATCAGAGATGCGCGTTTTCGCGGGCATGGCTGGAAAAACGGCCGAGAATTGGAGGATTTGGAAGTGCTTGCTGAATTTCAGCACTATGGCGCAGCTACTTTCTTAATGGACTTTACCTATAATGCCTTAGTCGCGCTCTGGTTTGCTTGCAAGGAAAATTTAAAAGAAAGTTCAAAAGATGGTAAAGTCGTTGCTGTAACTCCGAATGATCCCAAATTTATAGGAGGTACACAGGAGTTTAGCGTAATTACACTTGATTCCTTAGAAAAAAAGATTGATGAATTTTCCTTAGATAATAAAAAACTTTACCAATGGCAACCTCGGACTCAGAACGAACGTATTATCGCGCAACAATCTATCTTCTTGTTTGGGGTACTCGAAATTGAAATTAATCCTGATAAAGAATGTATCATTGACGGAAGTAGTAAGAAAAAAATTCGGGAATCTCTGAAGCGAATACATGGTATCACTGAAGATATGTTGTTTCCTGATTTTGACGGCTTTGCCAGGCAACATAATCAGGCTGTTCCATACACACAACTCACTACTGCTGAATATCACCAACGCGCTTATCAAGCACACCAGAGAGGGGAATATGCGGCAGCCATCTTGGATTATAATGAGGTAATTGGTCGAAACCCAAATAATGCAGTTGCTTACTACAATCGCGGACTTGCAAATAAAGAACTACAGAGATATGAAGCAGCCATTAACGATTTTAACGAATCAATCCACATAGCCCCCGATAACGCATACAGTCACTACCATCGAGGACTTGCGAATAATGGGTTGAAACGATATGAGGCAGCTATTGACGATTTTAACATGGCGATCAGTCTGCCCCCCAATCCAAAGCCGGATGATGTATATACTTACCATTGGCGTGGAAATGTAAATTACATTTTAGGACGATATGAAGCAGCTATCGACGACTACCATGCAGCTAATAGGTTTCATCCTAATCCGAACGCTGAGTATAGTCATCATTTCTGCGGACTTGCGAATAATGAGTTGGAACGATATCAAGAAGCCATCAATAATTTCGACGAAGCTATTCGCATAAATCCCAATGATGCCCGTTACTATCACCATCGGGGACTGGCAAATAGTGGTTCAGAGAAATATGAGGAGGCCGTCAACGATTTTGACATGGCACTTCATTTAGACCCTAATTATGCAGAAACCTACTACTACCGGGCAGATGTGAATCTTTCTCTCCGTCGCTTGGCAGAAGCGACGAATGATCTCGAAATAGCGTTGCCGCTAGCTGAACAAGCCGGCAACATAGAGCTCATAAGGCTTATACAAGATTTACTCTATGAAATCAATTCCCGAACTTCAAGAGGAGTTGAAGAAAATGAATAAACTCTATTTTGGTGATAATCTTGAAATCCTACGTGAAATGGACGACGAACAGGTAAATCTCATTTGCACCGATCCGCCTTTCAATAGCGGGCGAGACTATAACGCCTTCATCGACGACTCCGTTGCACAGAAAAAGGCATTCACGGATACTTGGACATGGGATACTGCAGCCCAAGATGCTCGTGCTGACATCGAACGACGCGCCCATACCTGCGATACCTACAAAGCACTTGAGGAGTGTCTACGCGGATACGATTTAGTGCTGCGCCGCACTGTGTCTGGCAACAAGGGAGCGATGCGTGCCTATCTCGCCTTCATGGGTCCCCGCCTTGCCGAGATGCACCGGGTGCTTGCCCCCACCGGCAGTATCTACCTGCACTGTGATCCGACTGCCAGTCATTATCTAAAGGGATTGATGGATGCTATTTGGGATCAAAACAATCGGGCGAAAAATGAATACTTTCGGAACGAGATTGTTTGGGGATATAAAGGACCGAGCAGTGCAAAACGGTGGTTTCCTCGTAAACACGATATAATCTTGTTTTACGGAAAAACAGAGTTCGCTTTTTTCAATCCGGATGGCGCACGGGTTACTTATACCCGGGTTACTAGAACCGGTAGTAGTTCTCTTGCAAGAGGGAATCGAACTTCTGAAGAAGTTAAGGCATTAGAAGCAGCTTATACTGAACGCGGGAAACTCGTTGAAGATTATTGGGTGGATTTTCCTGGTCCAGGGCACATGTCAAAGCATGAACGCCTCGGTTATCCAACACAAAAGTCACGCCTCCTCTATGAACGCATGATAAAAGCCTCCAGCAACAAAGGCGACATCGTCCTTGACCCGTTCTGCGGCTGTGGCACGACGATTGATGCGGCACATACGCTACATCGACAGTGGATGGGTATAGATATAACGATTCTCGCCTTAGACCCGATGCGGCAACGTTTGAAAGACCGGCACGGCTTAGAACCCTCAATAGATTACCAAATAGAAGGCTATCCGACCAACATGCAAGAGGTCCGTAAATTCTTGAAAGAAGGCGACAAACGCAAATACCACGATTTCTCGAATTGGGCGGTGACACGACTCGGATTGAAACCTACGAGAGATGTCGGCGATGGTGGGCTTGATGGTGTCGGGCATGTGATGTTATGGAATCCGCAACTGATGAAAGAAACAGATGCGCGCATTCTCGCCGAAGTGAAGACGGGTAGACCTACTATCACTCAGGTGCGTGCCTTCTGCCATGTCATGGATCAACATAAAGCAGAGATCGGCATCTTTATCACGCTTAAACCTATCAGTCCAAGTATGCGACAGGAGGCTGAAAATATGGGCAGCTTTATACATAATGGTCAACATTACCCGCGCCTCCAGTTTTGGCAGATAGATGATGCCTATTTTGAGAACCCAGATATTATTAACAAGATTGTTCAGTTGCCAGTTGAATGGCGGATCCGTCCGAGCCAGAAATCCGAACGGCATTTTGCTGGACAACAGGCAGAGCTTTTACGGGGATAGGTGGCGTTTTCGCTTGAGCGCAATGTCAAAGAAGAGGCAGACAGATGATTACACGAGAAGACATCCAAGCAACCTGTAACGATATTGTCCGCGAATTTTCGCCACTGCAGGTTATCCTTTTTGGATCCTACGCCTATGGCACGCCGACTGAAGATTCAGATGTTGATCTGCTCGTCGTCATGGATATTCCTGAATCGGAGACAAGTCGCCAAGCTGGGGAGATTCTGCAACGTATCCCGCGCCGTTTCCCTATGGACTTACTCGTGCGTTCACCGGAAGAGATTGCTTATCGCGTCTCCTATAACGACTGGTTTCTTCGCGAAATCACTGAAAAGGGTGATGTCCTCTATAAATCTATCAATTTCCTTCCGAAACTGTTCAAAAAGGAAAAGTGCCTTATGAATCCTTTGACACTGGAATGGGCGCAGAAAGCTGAACGTGATTATGCCGCAATAGCATTGCATCAGGGAGCAGAGGATCCCGATTTTGATATTATCTGCTTTCATGCCCAACAGTGTATTGAAAAGTATTTAAAGGCCTGGCTACAAGAAGCAGATATTCCGCTCATAAGGTCGCATGACTCGTTGGCATTATTGGCTTTAATTATCCCGACGATTCCAAGTTGGCGCGCGTGGCAATCAGATTTCTTAGTTATTGCTCCGTATGCTGTGGAATTTCGATATCCTGGCAAGTCCGCAACCGCCGAAAACGCGCAGCATGCGATAAGCATTTGTACAGAAGTGCGTCAAGCAATTCGAGCAGAACTGAAACTTCCTCAAAACCAATAATCAGAAAGGCAGGTTTAGGATATGACCGCAGCGACAGTCAATATTCCGAAATTAGAGATTTCCGAACAAGAACGTACTGAGGGTAAACCTACGGCAGAAAGCGTTGATGCTGGTGTGCGTCTCTTACGCGAGGCGGGGTTGGTAGTCATCGAAAGCGTCCTCCCACGCGATTGGATAGCAGAACTCAACGTCGCCATGGAAACTGTACTTCAGAACGAAGAGGAGAACCAGAACGGCGAACACCCGATGCTCAAAATGCCGTTTATGGATTCGTGCATCATTGATAATCCGTTCGCAATGCCGATTCTAAAAGCAGCAATGGGTGAAAAAATCTTCGCGTATCTGCCTTACGGGTGCAACAGCACGCGTCCTGGAAATGAAATACAATGGATTCACCGAGACTCAGGGCAACTTTTTCCGGAACTACCCTTCGCACTTCCTGTTACGACAATCGTCGTTAACATTCCGCTCGTTGACTTTACAATAGAAAATGGGGCGACGCAGGTGTGGCCCGGTTCACACCTTATCGTTGATGACGAAGCCGTCCGCAATACGCCATATAACGTCTGTGAGGAAGATCGCGGTGCTAATTACGCCTCATTCCAGTTAGAGATGCCCGCGGGTTCTGTTGTTGTCCGTGATATGCGGTGTTGGCACCGGGCAATGCCGAACCGGACAGAATCCACAGTTCGACACATGCTTGCACTCGTCTATTTCCGTAGACTACATCACGCGCCAGATGCACCCGGAATCTTCGGCGCACGGGTCCCAGAAGAGATATGGAATAGTATGTCTGAAGAAGCGCAATCGGTATATCGGTTCCAAGCACACGATTAAGGAACCATAGAAAGGAGAATATGAAACGTACACTCCTAATACATCCAGAAATGCCTGAACTCGATAGAGAACACGGGTTCTCGAATATCAACGGACCCTCACTCGTTCGCGTGCCAGAATGGGTGGAGAACCCGTTGGGTAAATACTATCTCTACTTCGCACACCACCGAGGTGCTTATATCCGCATGGCGTTCGCCGATGCGATTGAAGGACCTTATACTGTCTACCGCCCCGGTGTACTGCATCGTGACAACACAGTGTTCCGAGAAGGCGATCACATCGCTTCACCGGATGTACATATAGATGAAGAGAACCGTCGTTTCTTTATGTATTTTCATGGGAGTTATCAGGGGCAATCAACCTGTTGGGCGACATCAACTGACGGTGTCAACTACACTGCCTCGGAAATACGGAATAAGCAGATGGGTCCCTATTATCGTGTTTTCTGGTGGAACGGTTACCCGTATGCAACGAATCACGGTTGGATCAGTCGTGGAGAAACCCCAGAATGGACAACAGCGTTCATTCCACGAGATACTCCACTCTTCTATCGTAAATCGGAGAAAGATAACACCGGTTTCCCACGACACACAGCGAACTTCCTTGAAGGTGATACCTTGACTGTCTACTATTCACTCTATGCGGACAGTCCAGAGCGTATCCGAAAAAGCACCGTACAATTAACAGACGATTGGAATGACTGGCAGCCGTCCGAACCGATAGAGGTCATCGCACCGAAATGCGATTTTGAGGGTGTAGATCTACCGATTAGACCGTCAACAGGTGGGTTAGATCGGGAGCGCGTGCATGAACTCCGTGATCCGGCGATCTATTGTGAGGATGGAGAGAAGTGGCTGCTCTATTCTGTGGCAGGCGAGCAAGGAATTGCTGTTATGCAGCTAACTGACTGACACGATCATTTATAATATCAATTTTCATAACCGAGATTTTAACAATTCGTTCCAATATTGTAAATGAATTTCCTTGATGTCTGTATTCTGCTCGAAATCTAACTTCAGATTTCTTGAGTAACAATACAAAAAAAGTTCTCGAAAAGGCGTAGGGCAGCATCAGGCACTTCTGATACACGTTGTCGGGCATCTTCACAGTATTCAGCGTTAATATCATAACCGATATAATGTCTACCCAATTTTTTACAAGCGACTGCAGTTGACCCAGATCCCATAAACGGATCAAGTACTAATGAACTGGGAGGCGTAAGGAGATGTAAAAATTCTTCCACAACTCCAACTGGGTAGATTGCTGGATGTTTATTGCCTTTGATAGCAGCTACAGGTGTTTCAATCACGTCTCGCTTGAGTTTTTTGCCGTGCATCCGAATGATTGTGAACCCTTTATTTTTTAGTTGCAGCGTGCGTCCACCTATTTGTCCACCGAATGGCTCCGCATGGATACCTCGAATTTTCATCCGAAAATCGTGTATCTCTCCTTGGAGGACTTCTTGGATAACTTCTGTAAGTTCTTTGCGCGCAACAGTCTTCTCGGCTTTAGAGAGCTCAGATTCTTCAATGAGTTCAAAATATCGCTGTCCAAGTTTAGTGCTATCTTTTTTCCTGGCTTGTTTTGGGGACCGCTCCTGCGCTAAGAAAGCATTGAGGTCGTAGTAGTAATTGTTTGATTTAACAAAATGGAAGAACGGTTCGGTGCTACTGACGAGGCGGCGACGAAATTGGCGAGGCGTTGGGTTTCGTTTAATCCATGTAACTTCGTTGACGAGTGTGACTAAACCTGTTTCAGTAGCAGCGAGCGCAAAGCGATAAGGAACAAGTAACAGATTACTATCCATATACTTGTCCCCTATATTGAACACGATACTGCCATCATCTTTCACAACTCGGATACACTCACGAAAAAGGCAAAGGAGTGTATTGATGTACTCATTGACATCCGTTTCGTTTCCCATACCGCCGCCATAATCTCGCTGCTGAAAATATGGCGGGGAGGTAATCACCAATTGGATACTGCAGTCGGGCAACTGCTGGATAAGTTCAAGATTATCTCCACATATAATTTGGTCAATAGGGAGAGAGTCCTCAATATTCTGAGCATTTTCAGGTATATATTGCATTTTTTTGAGTAGCGTTGGTTGCTAAGAACGTTTTTCCATGAGTCTTCCGACGAAAAAAATTAAAATGCCGAGCGTTAGCAAACCCATCTCGACACCCATAGCTTTCGATTCACTATAATCAAAAGGATTGACACAACCCAGGTAGAGTCCAGCACCTAAACAGGCTATCCCCATCAGTTCCAGCGTTTTCCCGATATAATACACCGATTCTCCAATGCTGTGGAATTGTAGGGCGAGTTTTTACAGGCTCTGCCCTACAGCAACCGATTAGTAGAGGCTTTTAATGCGTCCCCACTGAATTAATTTTTGTTGTTTATTGGGTTCAATTCTCGCAGTGAAAACGAGGTCAGCAATAAACTCGTTTTCCTCTGTGTAACCATCTGGTGCCCAAGCGATTTTGTGCTGCTGTTGTCCATCATCAACATCGTTATAGGCAATCGAAAATCCGACAGTGTTGCCTTTTTTGGCGATGTCGTCAAGTCGGAAACTGAGTTCACACGTTTGTCCGTTGTTTCCCCATTCGACGCGTGTTAGCGGATAGTTTAGCACTCTCGACTCATTCCGAATTGGGATTTCAAAGCGATAAAAATCATCTTTTCGTCCTGAATGGTGCGGATCCAGATAGATGATAAGATGGTCTTTGAGCAGAAGTTTTGTTTGATCTGTTTCGAGTTGATCGTCATTTAGTTTTATTGCAATATAAAGGAAACCGTTGCGCCAAACCGCCGCGAAAGAGCCTGTAAAATCAATCGCTTCAGCCCAATGTCGGCCCATTATTATATCCTGTTCCAGTTTTCCAGGGATTGCTGTTTCCCAAACTGGGTCATCAAGATAGCCGTCAACGATAGGCGCGACTGACGCGAGTTCCGCGTTATATTGAAAATTTTGAAGATTTCCACCTGTAACATGTCCTAATGCATAGGGTGTCGTCATAAGTAGCAAACTAATTATTGTTATTATTTGTCTGTTAAGGCACATGAATTCCTCCTTTTTCTACACCTATTCCTGAAAGAGGCGCGCTGGAGTATCTTAATTTTATTCTCCTTATGAGGGGTATAAGGGCAGACAAGTATGTAACGTCATCAAAAATTTTGTTGTTTCTATCCATAATTACTTCACTTTATAAAGTATACATTAAAACCGATTCTTTTTTCCAATTAAAATTAGCAATTTCGAGTCTGAGGCTTGCAATAAAGCCTTTTTTGAAAAATCAGTTGAAATTATGAAAAAAATTTGTTATACTTTTAAACAGGTTTTGAAATTGCATGTTTGGTCTGAGCGCAGATCTTAATAGAGAGGCAATTCGTTGTGAATAAAAGTACAAGAAGTATGGTGATATGGTGGGTAGTTATCGCGGGTATCGTTGTACTCGGTATCTATCAGCTATTCAACCGCAGAGATCCAGTCTATCAACTGGCTACCTCTGATTTTCATAAATATATAACAAGCGATCCAAAGGTCTTCGGCGGATACTTAACGTTGGATGAAGAGTGGATTGAAGGGCGATTTCACGAGAATTCTATCGAGAATGTCGAGGCTCGAATTTTGCAGAACGTGCCGCGTCAGGAATGGGAAACGCACCTTCCACCGAATTGGAAAGGCGAATTTAGAGCGAGCCGGGACCCAATTGATGACTACAACATCCAAGCGAAACTGGATGAGGCGGGGATTAGGTATAACGTTGAGCCACCATCTAAATTTCCACAGGGGCTGCTTATCTTTGGGACGACAATCGTACCGCTCCTTATCTTCTTAGGTTTAATGATCTTCCTGTCCCGTCAAATGCAGGGGAGCGGCAACAGAGCACTCTCTTTCGGAAAAAGCCGAGCGAGGCTCCATTCTGAGACGCAAACGAAAATAACGTTTGAAGATGTCGCCGGTGTTGATGAAGCGAAAGAAGCCCTTGCGGAAGTTATCCAATTTTTGAAGACACCGAAAAAATTTGAGCGACTCGGCGGGAGAATACCCAAGGGCGTACTCCTCATGGGGCCCCCTGGAACCGGTAAGACGATGCTCGCAAAAGCTGTCGCCGGTGAAGCGGATGTCCCGTTCTATAGTATTAGCGGCTCCGATTTCGTTGAGATGTTCGTCGGTGTCGGCGCGTCACGTGTACGCGACCTATTTGAACTCGGTAAAAAGAACGCGCCTTGTATCATCTTTATCGACGAATTAGATGCCGTCGGTAGACATCGTGGGGCTGGGATTGGCGGTGGACATGATGAACGCGAACAAACCTTGAATCAACTTCTTGTTGAAATGCAAGGGTTTGAAGATGTTTCCGGTGTGATTCTCATCGCAGCAACAAATCGACCGGATGTTTTAGACCCCGCACTGCTTAGACCCGGACGGTTTGACCGACAAATCGTCGTCGATCTCCCCGATGTCCGTGGCAGGGAAGCGATACTCACAGTACACACAAAATCCCCGTATAAAATTGCCGATGATGTTGATTTAGAAATCTTGGCGAAGGCTACCCCCGGATTCTCTGGTGCAGATCTCGAAAATATGACCAACGAAGCTGCACTCCTTGCCGCAAGATCCGACAAACCAGAAATCGACATGATGTGCTTTGATGAAGCGAAGGACCGCGTGATTATGGGACCCGAACGACGGAGTCTCGTTATTAGCGATGAAGAGAGACGAATCACCGCTTATCATGAAGCCGGACACGCACTCATGTTACACTTCGTACCAGAGAGCGACCCGAACTATAAATGCACGATTGTGCCACGCGGCAGAGCACTTGGTGTCACCGCCATGCTACCACTTGAAGAACGCCATAACATGAGCAAAAAACGGCTGCTGGCTCATATTATTTTCGCACTTGGCGGTCGCGTCGCCGAAGAAATTATCTTTGGCGAACAGACAACCGGCGCACAGAACGATTTTGAGCAGGCGACAAGCCTTGCACGCCGGATGGTCACGCAGTGGGGAATGAGCCACCTCGGACCCCTCACCTTCGGCAGACGTGACGAACAGGTTTTCCTCGGTAAGGAATTGGGTGTCCATCAAGATTATAGTGAAGAGACTGCTATCGCAATTGATAAGGCGGTTCACGACATCGTCATGGAGTGCTACAAAAAGGCACGTAATATTTTGGAGACGAATCTTGAAGGATTAAAATTGTTAGCCGATGCGCTGTTAGAACGGGAAACGCTTGTTACAGAAGAGATTGATGAGATTCTTGGACCCCGACCACAACTGCCTTCACGTCCAATTGTATGAACTGCCGTGGCAAAACACTCACGTTAGGCGAACGCACACATGTCATGGGGATATTGAACGTTACACCCGATTCTTTCTCCGATGGCGGTAAATATCTTGATGTCCAACAAGCACTTGATCACGCAAAGTTGATGGTAGCAGAAGGCGCGACGCTACTCGATATAGGTGGTGAGTCATCGCGTCCCGGTGCATCGTCAGTATCAACTACTCAGGAATTGGATAGGGTCCTGCCTGTTATCTGTGCCGTTACGGACGCGCTTGATGTCGTGATCTCCGTTGATACATCTAAAGCGGAAGTCGCTCGGAAAGCGTTAGAGGCTGGCGCGCATATTGTCAATGACATCACTGCATTACGTGGTGATACCAATATGATTTCTGTTGTCGCTGAAATGGATGCAGGACTTATCCTGATGCACATGAAAGGCACACCGCGCACCATGCAAAAGGCTCCCCAATATGCGGATGTCGTACGCGATGTTTCCGCAGCACTCACTGAAAGTGTCCAATGTGCTGAAGCACACGGTGTCACCGCTGAACGGATTATCATTGATCCAGGCATCGGATTTGGGAAAACAACGGAACATAATATTGAACTCTTAAAACGCCTCTCGGAATTTCGATCATTGAACAAACCACTGATCATCGGTACCTCACGTAAGTCGTTTATCGGGAATATTTTAGACCTCCCGGTAACGGAACGCATTGAAGGTACCGTCGCAACCGTATGCTGGGCAATCGCACACGGTGTAGACATTGTCCGCGTTCACGATGTCAAGGCGAATGTCCGTGCAGTGCTGATGACCGATGCCCTTTATAGATAAATTTATAGATAAATCGATGCACCAAGAAAAAATATACGGAATCGGTATTGATATTGTTGAAGTTGAACGGATTCAGGAAGCGTCACGTCGATGGGGCACACGATTTGAACACCGAATCTACACACATCAGGAACTCACATATTGTGGAGACGCACCTTCTCGATACTGGCGGCTTGCCGCCCGTTTTGCTGCTAAAGAAGCAACACTGAAGGCACTCGGCACCGGACTCACCACAGGTATGCGGTGGCAAGATGTAGAAATCCAAACGGATGTATCCGGAAAGCCTGAAATCGTCCTATATGGTGAGGTGCGCCGTTGTGCTGACGAACGCAATATCAGTTCCGTATTCGTTTCAATGTCCCATACAAATGTGTATGCTATCGCGCAGGTAACACTTTGCACTTTACACGCGGATCCACAGTTTCCACCCGACTTTACGTAACTCTTAAAATGGAGATATGTCGCCAATATCTCTTTCGCCTGAGGGAACAAGAACAAGTGAAATACGTCCACAATTGTGTTGTAACAGCTCTATTTTATTTTTTAGTGTTCTATTTTTCTATTTTCAGTAACGCAGTTTCAGCAGATAATACAACCGCTGCAGCGGATGGGTTCCTTAAACAACTGATCGGAGCTGAGCATTACGGAATGGGCGGCAGTTTTGTTAGTACGAGCCGCGGTGCAAACGCTGTCAGTAGCAATCCAGCTGGAGTCGCCGCCACAGAGATGAACCAATTGGCTATCCACGCAACCCGATTTCCGCGGACAATCACACTGTTGTCTAAACCGAACCTCACCGCAAATTATGAAGACTATGCCCAATACGAACAACGCGCTTATGGTATCGAAACAGTAAACTGTGCGTTCCCCATCGGACAATTCGGCACGTTAGCAGTGGCATTCTCGTTCCTCCAAGAAGAACGTTTTCGACGCGTTAACCATCTTGGAAAGGCTCTTAACAGTTTCCCTGAGAATAACATGGCACTCGGGTTCAGTTACGGATTGCATATATTAGAGAATACTCTTATTGGCATTGATACGAAGTGGCTGCGTTCTAAGGTGACGGGTACAGATGGCGTGGAGCACTTGGGACACGGTTACGCTTACAATATCGGAGTCATTCAACAAGTAAGTGATGCTATTCACATCGGTATCGTCGCGAGAAATCTGAGTAACGGACTCTCCTTTTCGGATGTCTCTATCCCTGATACGATAACGCGGACAATTGCTGTAGGTGTCGCCTATCGGCGTGAAATATCGGATGTCGATTTACGGATCGGTTTTGATGTACATCCGCCATTCCAAGACGGTATTCATACAAATGTCGGTACAGAGGTCTGGTACCGTAACCGAATCGGTGCCAGAATCGGGTATCTCCGACACACCGAAATGCGCTATGCTTCCGTGTTGCTTTTGGAAGCCGCTGCGTTTGAAACGGAGGAGCGCCTCTGGAAGGCTGAAGGTTTCTGCTTTGGACTCGGTTTCCGATTCGGTGGTATCACATTTGACGCTGCTTATACACCGCAGTTCATACCCACTACAACGCCCGAGGAACGTATCCATACCGTCCAAGGCGAAAACATCTACACCTTTTCAATTGGGCAAACCTTCTAAAAATAGGACGACTCTAAAGAGGCTGAATTGTGGTACATCTTGACCAATACAGAACGGTGGCGGGGACTGCTCTCTCACATCACGTTGTAAAGAAATCTCGATTTTTTGGAGAGGCGACATTTGTCCGGACACAGACCTCAGTGAAAAAAATTCTCGCCGAAGTCGAAGAACGGAATCCACGCGCCTCCCACTACTGTTATGCTTACAGTATCGGTAGCGGCAGCACGCGACGTGAATATGCGACAGATGCAGGAGAACCTACGCATTCAGCGGGGCCCCCTATCCTTTCCGCTATTCGTGCTTACGATCTATCTAATGTTGTCTGTGTTGTGGCACGATATTATGGCGGTATCAACCTCGGTGTTGGCGGATTAATTCGCGCTTACGGACAATGCGCAAGAGACTGCTTCAGTAATGCAGCAATTGAAATTAGGACTTTTTATGAAAAATTGTGTCTAAGAGTCGATTACACAAATATCGGGAATGTTGTTAACCTTTGCAAACGTTTGGGCGGGAAGGTCGTCGATATTAAATACGACCCGGATCCTGTTGTGGAGATGCAGATCCGACGGAGTACGCTCGACACCTTCCACTCACAACTTCAAGGCTATGGAATCCTAACTTAACCGAATTCATCATGTTTGACGGAGGAATATTCGTGGTGAAAAATTGGGAGATAAAGTATACGATAACGCACGAGTGGCTTGAAATTCTCGACTTAGATTCATGGGAGTGTAGTGTCGGAATCACCGAACGGATTCAGGATGTTTATGGCGACATCGTTTTTGTGGATTTACCGCAGCTTGATGAATACGAGCAAGGAGAGATAATCGGACGGATTGAGACATCGGATGGACAGAACCACTACATCTACGCACCTATAAGCGGTGAAGTTTATAAAATTAATACTGCTCTCGAAGATGATATTGAGCTTCTTAACCGTTTCCCGGAAGGTGATGGGTGGATTTGTAAATTTTACATGGAAAATCCGAGCGAGATAGATTCGCTCCTCAGCCTACGCGAATACGAGGCACATGAGGAAGACGAACTTAACGAGGAAGAATACTTACCAGAAACTGACTTTTATGAGAATATTGAGGATTATTGATAACCTTGTGCAACACCCTTTGCAGGGTTTTTGCTGGGGTGTTTCTTCAGGGTTTGTAACCCCGCCTCAGCACCTAATTGATGAATTTTTGATAATAATCCTAAAACGCTACGCTTCAGTGACAGAAGCGATGAAGATACGCCTCACGATGCTCAGTTTCGGGACCGGGATGACAGTCTCTATCTCGTACCCCAAGTCATTTAACGGTTTAGTGAGATCACGGAGGTCTATGAGTGCTACTTTTGGCGCACACGTCCGTAGATTCGCTAAAATTTCGATGTCTTGTAATTCATCTTTGTTAAGGTTGATGCCGTAAGGTAGGTCTGTGGCAACTGCGTCGAACGCTCCGCTAACTTGCCTGGCATCACCTAACGCTACGTCTGCTGTAAGTCCGAAGTGCTGTAGATTTTTCGTCGTTGCCCCCACCATCCGCGGGTTGTTGTCGTAACCGACGACTCGGATGCCGCTATGGGCTGCCGACATCACGATTGTCCCTGTTCCGCAGCACGGATCGAGGAGCCGATCACCTGGACGCGCCATTAGGTTGACCAGCACACGCGCCAATCGCGATGGTAGAGAACTTGAAGTCATGTACGGACGCTGGTCGTGTGCAAGCCATATATTATCGGATTCAGAGAGAAGCCGTCCAAACCATATCCGTTCAGTTGTGACAACCGCTAAAAAGGTAACTTTCGGATGGCTGAGATTCGCACTGCCACCGACAGCACTGCCGATATCCCGTGCAAGTTCCATAGCGTTGACCTTTAAACTGCGCGGCTTTTTCACGACAGACACCCGAAATTCGTCGGCGTGCAAACCGGCGGAACGGATATCCGCACAGAGTTCGGTGAGGTTTGATGCTTCAAAAAGGAGTTCACTGCAGCTTTTCAGATACGCACTGCATCGCACGTCAACACACTGTTCTGAAAGTGTGATCCCGTGCATATTCGGGGCAGATCCTGTCAGTGTAATACTCTCGGCAGTGACCAACGCGTCGAGACGATCTGGAATTGCCGTCAGATAAAAATATATAGGTTTCGCTTGCAACGCCATCAATTGATTTGACTCCTATACCCCAGTCTAAATTGACTGAAAAACCGTTCAAATAACGCATTATAACACTATCAGAACAAAAATTGCAATCAGATATAAAAAAAGGAATGTTATGGCAAAGATAGAAAAAATACGGATTGGACACAGCCCGGATTCCGATGACGCGTTTATGTTCTACGCACTCGCTAAAGGGCTGATTCCGACCGACCCGTTCGAGATTGTTCATGTGATTGAAGATATTGAGACTTTAAACCAGCGAGCACTCGCAGCAGAACTTGAGGTCACAGCGATCTCGGTTCACGCTTACGCGTATGTCGCGAAAGACTACGCACTCATGCCTTGTGGCGCAAGTATCGGTGATCGTTATGGACCCCTTGTCGTCTCAAAAGCACCAATTGAGAACCTTGAGGGTAAGCGAATCGCCATTCCCGGCAAAATGACAACCGCTTATCTTACACTCAGTCTCCTCCAACCGAATTTTGAAGCAGAAACGCGTCCTTTTGACAAAATATTGGACGCTGTCCAACAAGATGAGGTGGACGCTGGGCTCATTATTCACGAAGGGCAATTAACATACGCCCGCGAAGGACTTCACAAAGTCATTGATTTGGGTGAATGGTGGTACGAAGAGACTGGACTCCCGCTGCCGCTTGGAGCCAATGTCATTCGCCGCAACCTCGGCTCCGAGAAAATACGCAAGATAACCGAACTCCTGAAGCAGAGCATTCAATATTCACTCGACCATCGCTCACACGGATTAGAATACGCGATGACCTACGCTCGCGATATGGAGACCGCACTGGCGGACAAATTTGTCGGGATGTACGTCAATGACTATACACTCGATTATGGCGATAAAGGGAGAGCGGGGGTCCAAGAATTACTCCGGCGTGGCAACGAGGCAGGCATAATTCCACACCGTGTTGATGCTGATTTCGTTACGCTCGAATAGTCCCTTGCGCTTGTTCTGATAAACTGAGATGCTATGTTTCTCTTTGAGGTCGGAAACGATGGATACCAAACGCCGTAGATTTTTCCATTTAGAAGACGCTGACGGTAAGAAACTCGCAAACGGGATTCTATACGATGAGGGAAACGTACAAGTGTTGTGGCGAGTAGATCGCGGTTATGCAGCAGAACAGTATGCCTCCGTTAGTCTTGTATTAGACCTGATACCCGGGATTACGGTGTTGCGACTTGAAGATACCACCGAGGGTCAGCAGATAACGGAGGCATAGAAACGGCGGCTCGCTGGTGTCGCGCATCAAATGGAAGTCGCAGCGTTTCTAACGGAGCCTCCGATCTCCTAATTTAATAATTTCTCCGCTTTCCTGAGCGACATACATATAGCCGAGACCGTCTAATGCTACACCCTCTTGCTCGTTACCGGGCAAGAGGTATCTACTTAAAATGGCACCTTGCCGATTCATCTCGACGAAAAGGTTTGTTGTATCACTGATTAAAATCAAGATATCGTCTTGCGTATCGTAGACGAGTCCCGAAATGTCAATGAAATCCATTTTGTGAGCGTTAATAATAGTGCCTTCCGCTTTCCGAGCTGTGGTGCTACGAAGCGGCACAACGACTTCACAGACAACTGACGGTTCATCCTTTTCTTTTAGACTGAAGGATTGGTTTCCGACCCAAAAAGTCCCGCCTTCAGGGTGTGATGCATCTGGTACAAAAGCGATCGCCTCGATCCCCATACCGCCTTTCTTCAGGAGTTGTTCTCCTTTAAACTCTCTGACGATTTTGAATTCTCTTTGAATCGTGAGTGTTTCTGGGTCAATTTCTATAATCGCTTCAGCGTCCTCAATCGCGATATACAATAAACCCGTCGTCGGATCCACCGTGATTCCTTCGATGTCGAGTTCGTTTACCCCGTTGGCTTGGATACGTGTCCCGTCTGGTTTGATTTCATAGACGATGCCTGAATCATCTGCAATAAAGAGGCTCTTGCGGGTGGGGTGATATGTAATACCAGAGGGTTCCGCGATAGGTTCTTTTGTAATATCGCCGATCCAATTATAAGGTAGATCTATCGGACGCGATTCCGCTGTCTGCTGTATTTCAGACTGCTCCATCCGCACCAAGAAATAGACAAGAATCCCGCTGGTTCCGATGATTAAAATGGCGAGAAGCACTCTTCTGTAGGACATCAGGTTCACCATATTTTATCCTAACGGCTTTCGTGATAAGATGCTATCTGTAATTTATCATACTTCTTTGCGTGAATCAAGGAAAAACGAAACCACTCACGGGGCTATTAGAAAATTCTTTGTGTTTTTCTTGACAAACTGTCACTACTGATGCTATTATATTTTAACTCGCTATTTCTGTATAAGGGTTATACCTGAGAACAAGGAGCAGTGTATGACGAACATGCCGAGGCTCGTCGTTGAAGTCTTTGAACACGTCAATTTTCGTGGACGTAAATTGACATTGATTGAGTCGATACCGAACACCTCAGACATCGGGGCACAAGATATTATATCTTCGATCAAAATTTACAAAGGCCCAGGATTCAACGCGTCGCCAAACTACAAGGCTATTTTTCATGAGCATGAGAACTATAGAGGACGGCGATTGGTCCTTGCTCCTGGGTTCTATCCGAATATCCACGATATCCCCTATAACTTCGGCGATGCCATTACAGCTATCAGTTTTAGTCCGTCAGCACACCCGACACCACCGGAGTACGGTGCCGTTCCGGTTATCATTGAAGTGTTTCGAGATGTAGACTATAGTGGACAGCGGAGTGTCATTATGCGTGATGTCAGCTCAGTCTTTGAGATCGGCATGAATGACACAATCTCTTCGATTCGCATCCAACGCGGTCCCAGTTTCCCATTCAGTGGATGCCACGTTATCTTCTATGAACACGTAAATTTTGAAGGGCGACGGTTAAACCTCAGCTTGAACTCGCGGGAATTTAAATTAGGACTTCGGAATCTCAGGTCACTGCCACACTCACAATCCTTTTCGGATATTATCTCTTCCATAAAGATTGTACCATTGGGTGTATTCCGAGTTTTGGTTGTTGTCGGGGACAATATGACAAATGAACCGGCAGTGTTGGAGTCGTTAACAACAATTGAAGGATTGGAATTCCAATTCACAACTGTGCATGTCAATGACAATCCAGAAAATCGCGGTGATCCTAACAATGCAGTCAAACTCTCAAGCATAGCACTCTCAAATTACGACATTGTCTGGTTCACGTGGAACGCCCCAGGGCATGATGGAGAATACTTCATTGAGGATGCTGATGAAGCGATTCAGGATTTCGTCCGAAAGGGTGGCATCGTCTGGGCTTCTGCTATGGACAATAACATCGTACCCCCTGATGGTGTTCATACAAGTGAACCTCAGTGGAGGGGCGACTGGCTGCCAGTTAACCGACATCCCATTAAAGTCATTAATTCCAACGATGGTAACGTCCGAGTTACCGATGATGGACAGAAAACCGGAATGTTTACCTGGCCCCACAAAATTAATGTAGATACCTTGATAACCGATGATCACTGGGTTACTGATGACCGGAGTTACCGAAAATTGGCTGTCAGAGAGGATAACGGCGATGCTATCAGTGTGCAGCTCCAATGGGGTGAGGGGTATTATGTCGCTTTTGCTGTCGATACCCGGGACCCACATCGCACGACGATAGCAAAACCTCTCATTGAGAATGCCCTCTGTTACTTAGCTAACCTCGCATGGCAGACTTCTCCACGTCAACCGCTCAAGGGGCGCTATCGGACGCACCTCAGCGATGAAGAGATCTTCCGATAAAAAAAACTTTAGGGGACATCAAATACATACCTCCGTGCCGCCAGATTATTGTCTATAGGAGAATTGAATGCGTTTCATTGCTGTTATCGTCTTTTTAATTGTTGTAGCAGTCGCTGTTGGCTGGTTCGTCTACCAAAACCTTGACGGTTTTGGACAGACTGGCGTGATGCGATGGTTGACGGGCCTTTTCGTCGTCCTACTCGCTTTTTTAGCGGCTACTTGTGTCGCAATCATCCGCTACAGGATACCAAAAGCCGACGTTGCACTCGTCCGAACGGGTGGTTCAAAAGAAAAAATTAATATCACCAAAGGACTCTGGGTTAACACCATTATCCATGAGATCAAAGAGATCTCTCTCAATACTATGCGGATTGAGGTCCTCCGAGAGGCACAAGAGGCTTTAATTACTTTCGACTTTAATCGCGCCGACGTTGAAGTCGTCTTCTATCTTAAAGTTGAACCTGATGAAGATGATGTGCTACGGGCTGCACAAGCACTCGGTGATAAATCGATGACACCCGAGACCGTCCGAGAACTCATTGAACCTAAACTTGAAGGTGCGTTGCGAAGCGTAGCCGCCGAAAGTGATATCCAAGACCTCCTCCAGAAACGCCAAGAATTTGCTAATAAAGTCCAAGATGCTTGTGGCGAAGATTTAGAAACACAAAACGGATTAACGCTTGAAACCGTCTCAATTATACGAGTAGACCAAACACCCGTTGAAACACTCGACGCAGAAAACCGATTTGATGCTGTCGGTATTCGAGAAATTACTGAAATTACTGCTGATCAAGAGCGAGAAAAAGTGAGCATTATACAGCAGAAAGAGGTCGCTATCGTTCAGATTGAGGTCAATGCTCGTATTGAGAAATTCGCAGCTGAACAGGAGCAGGCGTGGGCAGAATCTGACCAGCAGAAAAATATCGCAATCTATGCTGCTGAACGAGAAGCGGAAACCCTCAAATTCCAGTTTGAAATGGAACAGAGTGTGCAAGAGCGCGAATACGAAATGAAACAGGAAGTCGAACGCGCACGGATCATACAAGAACAGGTCGTTCAAGAACGTGAAATCGAGATGGTGCGCGATGTTGAAGTGGCTCGCGTCCAACAGGAACAGGTCGTTCAAGAACGTGAAATCGAGAAAAACCTTATTGTCGAAACGCAACAGATTGCGCAGTCCAAAGTTGTACAACTCGCCGAAATTGAGCAATTCCTCGTTGTTCAACTCCAGAAAATTGAGCAGGAACAGGCAATCGCTGTTCGCGATATAGAAAAGCAGCTCATGGTGGAGAAAGCACGCATCGCACAAGAAGAGGGTGTCTCTCTGCGAGATATTGAACGTGAGTTGTTGGTACAGACGGAACGTTTTGCGCAAGAACAGCAGGTTCAAGAACGTGAGATTGAGAAAAACCTCGTCGTCGAAACCGCTCAGATTGGCCAATTACGACAAGTAGAACTCGCTGAAATCGCTAAGATGTTGACTGTAGAACTTGCACGGATAGGACAAGAACAGCAGGTTGAGACGCGTGATATAGAAAAGCAGCTCATCGTAGAGAAAGCACGCATCGCACAAGAAGAGGGCGTGTCCTTGCGAGATATTGAACGTGAGTTGTTGGTACAGACGGAACGTTTTGCACAAGAACAACAGGTGCAGCAGCGTGAGATTGAGAAGAACCTCGTCGTCGAAACCGCTCAGATTGACCAATTACGACAGGTAGAACTCGCTGAAATCGCTAAGATGTTGTCGGTTGAGCAGTCGCGTATCGGACAGGAATTGCGTGTTACCCTAACGGATGAAGATCGAAAGATCGATGTCGCGAATAAACAACAGGTTACCGCACTTGCCGAAAAAGAGAAATTAGTTGCCGAAGCTGAACGTATGGGGGCAGAAGTGAATGTGACTGCCACCGAACAGGTGATGGAAGCGGAGTGGCAGCGTGAAGTCGCAGTCATCAGCGCCGAAGCACAGGCGCAACCGATTGAACGACTCGCTGACGCAATCCTTGCTGAAGCCCGCGCGAAAGCACAAGGTGAGATGGCAGAATACGAAGCGCGAAATGTTGCTGAACAACGTGTCCTTGTCCAAGAGGCGATCTTAGAACTTATCAATGATGCCGATGATATTATCGAGCAGCTTATGAAACCGGTTGAGAAGATTGAGAGCATCAAGATTTTGGATATGGGGAACAACGACGGACAAGGTGGTATTAACCGGAGCAGTATGGGTAGACTCGCGAACGCCTTGCTTGATACGGGTGCCATTTCTCCGATGCTTAAGGAACTTTTCAACTTCGCCGATGTAGATGCGCAACAGGTTACAGACAAGATCGCTGAATACTTAGCGGATCTTGTTAATCGTCCGAGTTAACTTTCTGGATTTGCCAATCGGGTGAGCGTTTTATAGTTTTTTGCGGCACTGCGCTTTGTAGGAGGAAACATGCGACGTGAGAGACGGCAAACATCAGCAAGACGGCGCACAAGTCAACGTTGTCGGACCTGCCGTTCTAATAACGGGAAACGTACCTGTCCAGCTCTCAGCGGTATGTTAATCTGCCCGGAATGCTGTAGAGCGAAGCGCGCCAAGATACCTGGCTGCGATGCGAAATGTCGCTACTACGCCCCGCTCGTTGTGTCGAGCAGAATCCGTAGAAAATCGTCAGCAGATTTTCCGATCCATCGATGTCTCATCAGTCGTTCTAAAGATACAGGGATGTTGATTGTCGTTGGCACTCGAAAACGTCCGGACGGCAACCTGAAAGCGATGTTTCTATTGCTTGATATGTGGAAAAAAGGCATCCGTGACTGTTTCTTTGATGCCAACCTTTCAGAAAAAGAATTTGAGCAAGTTTCACAAAGAATAGCGAAGAGTTATAACCTCAGTGAACCTGTTGAACTGCACGACCCCGATGAACCTGAAGAAGTCGTTCGGATACCGAAAGATACACTTGTTATTGAAGCCGATAATGCCATTCATCTTGATAAAGGCGTGAATATCGTTGACCATGAAGAGGCTTCTCGCGGTAAAGCCATTGAAGCTGTAAGAGGCGCGCGCGCCACACACGAAATTTACATCCCTAAAACAGGGAGATGGTACCTCTGGGCTCGGGTCTTCTTTGAAAGAGGAAAAGACTCCTATTGGATCGGTATCGATGACGCAGCCGCACATCCATGGGATCGGAAAGGCGGTCCCGGGGCGATAAAAATTTGGTCGGAACCCAATGATAAAACTAAGTGGGGACGTTGGCTCTGGGATACCGCACCAAGCGATACAGAAGGCAAAAAACCGGGAAATCGTCCCGCCTTTTTCCAAATCAAGCGAACTGGCTACTACCGGGTCTGGTCTAAAGCGAGAGAACCTGGCACACGATTGGATCAGGTACTCCTGACTCGCGCTCGCGATTTCAACGTGCAAACTGAGACAGAAGGGAAACCACTGCCACTTAGGTATTCACCACATCTTTATGAACCTGCCTCCATTAACGAATGCCGAAAACTGATCCGACACGCCACTGAGATTGCAACAGTCGTTGAAACTGAAATACCGTGGGAATTCAAGTATTGGATACAAGATATGTGGGGCGATATTACCAAGTTTCCCGAAACGGAAGGTTCACTCTACAAATGTCCTAAGTGCGGAGCAGACTTGCCTCAGCAAGCAGTTGAGCTCATTATACAACATGCACAGTCCGATGATATTCAGTTCTATATTTTATGTAGGAAGTGCGGCGGTGAATTTGATTAAACGTCTTTCAGGTCTGGAGTGTGTCTCTCGTTTGATACAGCGAAAAACCGTCCAGGAATTAACCATTGGGCTCTTCGGTTTTCTTGTTTTTTCGACTTTGTGTGTCGCTGCGCCTCCGAATCCATACCTTTTTTTTACGCAAGATCCCACCACCGGTGAATTCGCACCTAAAGCCCCTCAGAGTAAGGCAGAATTTCTTGAGGCACTCGACGGTTGCTGCCTCATCAGAGAACAGGGTGTCTTGCAATCAGACGGTATTGAGTATGTCCTCGCTCTGAAAATAGATTTCTCTGACATGCCGGGACGCCGGGAAGGGGCGGCATTTGATAAATATCTATTCGCAACAGAAGGTGTCTCACTCAAAACCTATTATCTCGAAAATTCTTATGGACAGATGGATATCCAACCCGGTCCAATGGGAGGCGTTGTCCCTGCCGGAAATGAGTGGTTCCGCGCGAAAAAGCCGATGACCTATTATGGCGAAGGCGTGAGAATCTTGGAACGCTATCGCGAACTGGTTCGTGAGGCGTGTGAGGCGGCGGATACAACTGTTGACTTCTCACAATATGACCGAGATAAAGATGGCGTCGTAGACCATATTTTTCTTATCCATGCCGGCAACGACCAAGCATCTACAGGAATCATTGATTACGACATCCAATCTCTACTCATTCCAGGGGTTAACGCTATTTACGATGCTGTGCGCGTCGATACCGCCGCAGTTGTCGCTGAAGAACCCGATTTTGAGCATCCACATCTCGGTATCTATTTCCACGAATTCTTTCACGATTTCGGGGCACCCGATATTTACGGGTTTTTCAGAGGACCACACGACCATAAGTGGGGACTTATGGGGGCTTTCGGACCCTATCAAGGTCCAGTAGAATTTGGTATCGGGAATGGATTGGAACCGAGCCATATTATGGGGTATCTTAAGTGGGATTTTGACGCAAGACCTCAAAACGGTCGCCTCGGTTGGATTCAGCCCGTACAGATAACGCGAAACCAACAAATTGATGTTCCCAGTTTTGCCCTTGGTCCGAAAAACAATATACTTTTCAAAATCGATGTCCATCCGTCAAGGAAACTCGCTAACGGAGAAACAACCGAATTTTTCCTGATAGAAAACCGGAACAAAACGTCTGGAGCGACCTATGATACCTATTTGCCGGAATCGGGCATCCTGATTTGGCACATTGACGAGACGCATCCGTATCCGCTCGGCACTTATGATGCCTCGCAACAAGTTTGGCTTGAGGATCCTACAGACCCGGAACATCTCGGTCTTTACCAGCAAGAGGATGCTGACTTTATAGATGTGTTTACGGTCACCGACGGTGCGGCTTATTCTTTCGATGATGGACATACCGCCTTTACGCCCGGCACACTACCGAATAGCAACGCAAATGACGGCACTGTTACAGGCATCTCAATTACGAACATCGGCGCGGAAGGTGTAACGATCTCCATTCTTGTATCGTTCGGTGATACTTACGAACCGAATGATACAATTCTGACGGCATTTCCTATACAATACGGCGAAACCTACGAGTCTTTCATTTTCGACGCGACGGATGTTCGCGATGTTTACGAATTGGAAGCCGTGCGCGGTATTACTATTTTGGCTACCTTGGCTGACATTCCGCCGGAACAAAATTATCGTCTCTCTCTTCATGGTGCAGCCGGGGAAACTTATGCAACCGGCGAAAACGCGACAGAAATCGCTGGATTGAAACTTATTTATCAACCCGATACAACTGAAACACTCTATCTTGTTGTTGAATCGGAAAGTGGGTTCAGCAGTACTGATTCTTACCGGTTGCGCGTAGAGCAACTTCAGTCTGTGGAGTTTGTACTTGAGGATACGCGGGTGTATCCAAACCCATTGCGCTTGTCGGACGAAACTATGACGTTTGCCTACCGACTCTCTGCCTCCCAAATCGCAGATAACGTTAACCTTGAAATATTCACACCAGCAGGGGCACTTGTCTATATGGACATCCATCAAAATGTATTTTCTCAAGGAAAATTCGAGTGGCACGGCAGAAATCTTAGCGGTGCACCCGTCGCATCTGGGATCTATATCTATCGCATCTCCGCGAAGCAGTCCGGGCTCCTTGTTCAGGAAATAGGTAGATTGGCTATTGTAAAATAAAGATTATAGATTTCTTCCAACATATTTCTTGACTAAAAATTGGAGTTATGCTAATTTTATAAAACAGAGAACAGTTTTAGACGCGCCAATTGGATTCGATAGCGGCGTTCTCAAAATCAGTTATAGCGTTAGCATGCTGCTCCGTTGAGTAGCCCCGAATGCAAATCGAAAACGAAATTCCATTTGTAGAATGGTAACCAAGGAGGCAATATTATCAATGAAATGGTTGAATAAATTCACAGCGCTCAATTTGGGCTTGTTATTTGCACTCGCTATCTGCGTCGTAGGTTGCGGTACCTCACTCAGTAATCTGTCACCGATTCAACCTGTGAATAATATAGCGGAAGCAAAGATGGAACAGACTGAAAAACCGGAGGAGAATATAATTGTCCCGGCTCTCCCTGCTGAGACACTCGCTCAGCCAGTGCTCGACAAACACGGTATGGATTCTGTCGGATTCCGGATCGGAAAAGCACGCGATGCCAATATGGAAGAACTGACTTATATCTTCGCGTTCGGTGAATACGCGCACGCTAACGAGAAGTGGGGCGAATTTCTTAACGATTGGGCAGAAGCCCAAACCCTGATTGAAATAGGGACCGGCGAAGATCGAAAAATGGTCGATGTCATCATGATGTCCGATCACCCAGAGTTATTTGACGTACCCTCAAGACAACCGATTTTGACAAAAACAAAAGATGGGATTACCGTTTCTATCGCTTATTGGAGACGTCCAGACTTAGACCGTAAGTACAACCGAGGAAACGCATTCTCTCCGTTCTATGAAACCGAAGCACTTCATCAAGGCGACAAAACAGATGTGTTTTATGTGAAGATTACCAATAATCGGAGCGAAAATATCATCTTTAATGTCAAAGACTGTACGATCATTGACCAAGGCGATAACATCTATGGCGGGTTGGATTATGATGATTTAGAAGAACGCTTTACCTACATGGCACGTGCGACCGGACTCTACGTCAAAAATGGACTGGAAATCGCACGCCGAATCTTGATCGAAAAACGGATGCCTATTGTTGAAAAGCAGGTCGGCACACGTCGGACAGGGATTCCACCAGGCGAGAGCATGGAAGGGTTCTTACCATTTGTACAAATTAAATTGAATGCTGAGGAATTACAGGTCGTCATGCCTATCGAAAAGGCACCGCCGCCGGGTGCTGCACAACGCTATCAAACGATAGAATTTGTGTTCCCTTTCACACACGATAGAGGGATTCGCATCGCGCAGCCTTCACCGAAGCGATATTAAATCGATTGATATGCTTACTCAACTGCTCTGGCAGTGACCCAAAGTCTTGTCCATTTTTCGTTAGATGCTCGCTGTGTCCACACGCGGGCATCTTTTTTTAATCTTCCACAATTTTGCAGTCTGGCAGCGATCGCAGGAACGCCTTCCCATAACTACGCGTTTTGATCCGTGGATCAAGAATGACGACAATCCCTTTGTCGTTCTTTGTGCGGATGAGCCGTCCAAACCCCTGCTTAAGCCGAAGTATCGCTTCCGGTAAACTAAACTCCGAAAACTCATCACCACCGCTCTCCTTAATCTGTTTCACGCGCGCCTCCATCACCGGGTGTGTCGGTACTTCAAACGGAAGTCGTGTTATGATAACGTTGCTCAACGCCTCGCCGCGTACATCAACACCCTCCCAGAAACTGGCGGTCCCAAATAGGACCGAGTCGGTATCTTCACGAAACGCTTCAAGCATGTCTGTCCGTGAGAGTTCACCGCCCTGTTTGAAAGAAGTAATCCCTATTTCTTCTAAATCCGGTGCAACAGCGTCATATACTTCGTCCATCATCCTGTAGCTCGTAAATAGAACAAACGCTTTGCCGTGTGTCAGTTTGAGATAATGTCCAATTTTATCAATCACTGAAGCGGTGAATTTACTGCTCTTCGGATCCGGCATATCTTTCGGAATGTGGAGCTGCACCTGTTTTTTAAAGTTGAACGGTGAGTAGGCAAGGAGTTCGCGACACGCATTTATCCCGATCCGAGCTTTGAAGTAAGCAAAATTGCGATTTGTGGAGAGTGTCGCACTCGTCATGACGACGCTATTTTTCTCCATAAATAGCTGCTCCTGCAGCATCTGGTTTACGTTTGCTGGTGTCGCGTTTAGGACGATACGAGGTGAGTAATTTCGTGTCGATACTTCTATCCAATACACATAATTGGGATCGTTTTGCCGAATGAGCATATCCAATTCGTCCCGAAGGCGTTCGCAGTGGCGTTGATGTGCAATAATTTCCTGTTCGTCGTCTTCTGTTGTCGCCTCGCCATGTAGTACTTTCAGCGTTTTCTCAATTTCTGCAAGCGGGGCATCCAATACGTTTTCAACAAAATTGCGCTTGTGAATGCGGTGCGTAACGGTGGTACCATATTTGTCTTCGTCGAGTTCTTTTATTTCTTCAACGATACTGTTGAACAGCTTATTTGTCTGTTCGCGTGCCTCTAGGGTCTGGTCTTTAAGTTGTGGCGAATCGAAATGTGCCGCCAATCCATCCTTGTTCCGATCATTGTAGAGAGAATCGAGTAGCCATTTAACGCGAGTGTTGTTGAAGTTGATACTTGCATGGCTGGTTGCCGTCGCTTCCAGATGATGGGCTTCATCAATGATAAGGTAGTCGTAATCAGGTAGGATACCGGCAGCTGATTCGCTGGCTTTGCGGATTGCAAGATCGCTGAAGAGGAGATGATGATTAACAATGAGCAGGTCCGCGTTGTGCATCTCACGCCGGACTTTGAAATAGAAGCAGGTGTCGTAGGTCTCGCAGCTTCGACCGAGGCAATTATCCCTGTCGGACGCAACTTTATCCCAAACCTGTGCGTAGGGCTGTAGCGGCAGGTCTGCCCTACTGCCGTCTACGCTCTGGTCTGCCCACTCTTGAATGGCAGCGACCTGTTCTACCTCTTCGTAAGTGTCAAACAGTCCACGTTCATAGTTGAGGAGGTTTTTGAGTCGTCTCCGTGAAAGGTAATTGCGCCGTCCTTTCGCGAGCAGGATGTTGAAATCGCGCGGGAGAACGCGCTGTAGAAACGGGATATCTTTTGTGACGAGCTGTTCCTGTAGGCTGATGGTATTCGTTGAAATGACGACCTTTTGTTCAGATCTAAGCGCGTGGGAAATCGCCGGAATGAGATAAGCGAAACTTTTACCGATGCCTGTTCCGGCTTCAACAATTAAATGTTCGGAGGAGGTTAGTGCTCGCGATACCTCATGTGCCATGTGTAATTGCTCTTCGCGGAACTCATACCCGTCAAGATGTTGCGCGATGAGTCCACCTGGACTAAAGATTTCTCTGAGCGTCACGGGTGTCGATGTTTCCATATATTTGTATCTCACGGAGCAGCATTTCGCAGAGGGCGGTAAAATCGGTTGTGTGAAAAAACCTGCTTCGGTTCGTATATCTCCTTTGATCGATTCCTAACGTTTTAACGGCACGGTTATCTTTTCTGTACCGTGACTGCTCTTGATATCGAGGATAATTTCGTTAAGTTCTTGCTTTTTTTGCAGAAAGGCTTCCAATTCTCGTGGACTGGTGATCCTCTGCCCATTAATGGCAGTAATAAGTGTGCCTCTCGGAATCAGGCTATTGACTTGAACCGCCTCGAGGACGATAACGCCTTGATCGTTCTCAGTCAGGTAGGTGTACCTTTCAGCGTCGCCTTTTTCTAACTTCCGAACCCTTATTCCGAGTTCATGCCACGCCACAGAGTCGGTTTCAACGGGCCTTCCGGCTTGCAGTGCTGGCATTTCCGCTATGGTTACATTAAATATCCGTTCATGCCCATCGCGGAGGACCTTAATTTTCGATTTACCACCGACTTGTGAGTCTGCAATCCACATTTTAAATTCATTCATGTCTCTGATTTTTTGTCCGTTGTATGCGACAATGACATCACCGTGCTGGAGACCTCCGAGATGTGCTGGCATATCTTTAACAACACTGCGTACCCTTATGCCTTCTGATACCTCTCTCATGCTAATTCCAAGGAACCCTCGGATGATGCGTCCATTGGCAATCAGCTGCGTCCCGATCTTTTTCACCAGATTGCTTGAGATAGCAAATCCGGCACCAGCTCTAACCGCATGGGTAGCGGGTGTATTGTCTGGACGACGGATTAATGAGTTAATCCCGATAACTTCACCGTGGATATTCAGTAACGGACCCCCACTGTTTCCAACATTGATCCATGCATCCGTCTGGATGAAATCCTGATACCGCACAATACCACGGTCAGGAAGTAGTGAACGTCCTTTGCCACTCACGGTACCGATCGTTACCGTGTGATTCAATTGGAATGGATTGCCGATAGCGATAGCAAACTGTCCGACCTGTACCGTTTCTGAGTTTGCCAGGGGAAGGACTGGAAGCTCTTCGGGCGCGTCAATTTTTAAGACCGCAACATCCGTATTTGGGTCCGTTCCGACTAATTTTGCTTCAAATACGCTGTCATCAATCAGTCGCACGCTAATCTCTGCTGAATCCCGGATCACATGTTCATTTGTGAGGATGTACCCGTCCTCCCGAAAGATGAATCCTGACCCTTCTTGTCTACGAGATTGAGGTTCTCCTGTTAGGCGGTGTGAAATTATACCGACAATCGCAGGTGTACTGCGTTGCGCGACATTTACAAAAGCGTTTTCGATCGAACCCAACAGTTCAACATCTGTCGGTTGCTGTGTTGTCCCTCCACATGACATAACAATACTTACACTCACAACAAGAAGTAGCAGACTCGGGCAGACAAAAATATTTTTCTTCATCAGATCTCCCTTGCGTATGGATAGTCCCTTCTGAATATCAGCCATTTTCCATGTTTCCATAGTCTATCTCTGTATAGTATATTGTAACATAATTTTAAAAGCGTGTCAAAGTATTTTTTCGATCATGTTATAGTTCTATTTTCTTGAGGACATCACGCGCGTTTCATCGTCTGACTGATGACGGTGGTCTTTGCACGACAGGTATGACGTAACTCCGAATCTTCACATCATCTATTTCCGCTGTCTCTATCCGCGCTTCTGGTTTCTGACGATGATCGAAGACGACATAGTAACCCGCTTCTGCCTCTTCTAACTTCATATACGCCGCGAGTTGCTTTTTCCCAGCCTGATAATACCTGACCCCCTCCCATATCTTTGTTTCAACGATGTGTTTTCGCTGATTGTGGATGATGATAAGATCTATCCTGCCACGTCCAGTTTGGACCTCAAGAAACATATTCGCACCGACAACGTTGACGAAATGGTCCAGATACGCGTAAAGCAGGTACTGACCGACGTATTCCTGCGGTGTATCTGGCACTTGTAGAATACGAAAACCCGCGCGTGCAATGAACGACTGAAAATTATCAAGAAGCGGTTGCATCTCAAGGTCGCCCGCAGGCGTTTGGAAAACGTACGCAATGTGTCTGTGAATCATATAATGGAAATGCTCGTAGAAAGTTGCGGGGGAGGCATTCCGCATCGTTTGGAAATCCAATTGGATTGGGAAATAGGTCGGATCCTCTTCTGTGAGGGCATCAAGTGCCAACCGGAAGAAGGTAGTTTTACCGGTTTGCCGCGGCGCGAACAACACGATATACTTGCCATCTTTGACCCGACTGATGAAATCGGTAATCTCCAAGCTACGTGAGACAATATAATGCTGTTCAGGACGTACACGTCCATGTGTTCCGAAACGTCGCATTTTTTCCCGTCTTTGGTATCTTTTATTTTTTATTTTATCACATTGTGGAATGAAAGTCTATATCTAATTTTCTATTCAATCCTAAAAGCTTGCCTTTTGATTGTTGATATGGTATTCTATGAAAGACATTAGGAAAGTCTTTGAGCCAGATGTTATCTATAACCTATGAGGGCATATCTGTCACCGTAGAATCGCTAACTTCTCCAGGTAGGTATACGTCACTCCTTTTGAAACAACCGAGATATGGCACATATATATCCCCGGCGAGACAGCCAATCCGTAAGATGTCTGCTGATTCCACCACGTGCGCCAGAGCCTTTGATTTAGCCGGTCCGCGACCCCTTCAATCCGTTTTATTAAGTTCCCATCCGAATCATAGATGTCTATCCGCATCTCTGTTATATCCGCATTTCCCTCAACGCGGAATTCAGTCAAGCCGTCTGAGCGTGCCGGGTTTGGAAACACCACCACATCGCGCCACGCGAACGCTTGCGTCAAAATAGTGGACTTGATGACCGAAACTGCACCAAGTGGATACCGCGCCACGGCGTTAAGAACATTCTCTCCCGGGGTCAATGGTACATGTGCTGTATAGGTCTGTGTCTCTCGATTTATAACCGCCGCTGTTTGGCTCGGATGAACGATGATGTCAATCGGAAAATCTGATTGGAATGTTCCTGTAATCTCTAATTTGCTCTCTTTAGTAGTTGAAGGGAGTTCTAATGTCACTTGTGGTACCTGCCGCATCGGATGAAACATGTCAGTGAGGAGACTGTCTACCGTAACCAACACCAGCTGCGTCACTTTTCTCACCAAACGGAAGTTCACCTTGTCGACAGTATCAGCAGCCGTATGATAGAAAGGGTTGGCATCGTAACTTTGGGAGTCCCGCCAGGGCGTTGAACTCTCGGTGAGTGTTACAGCGTTATAACCACCATCCCAGAACGGTTTATGGGAAGATATATCCACGAATTCGTCTTGCGATCGACGAATTTTTAAACCGATGTCGTACCATGTGTTCGCAATAATAAGTGCACGGCTTATCCATGACGAATCGTTGTTCGTAACGATTTCAACGAGATCGCTTTTCCAGTTGAAACCGAACATATCCAAGTTAAAAACGGCAACGATCTTCTCGCGGGATAAACCGGTGTCGGTATCACCGTTTATCTTAATCGCGGAGGCGTTCCGAACATACTGCCGACTGCCGAGAAAACCGAGCTCCTCACCCCCTAAGGCGACAAATCGTAACTCGTGATCGTATTCATAACGACTTAAGAGAAACGCTATTTCCAGCATTGCGGCGACACCGGTCCCGTTATTATTCGCACCCGGTGCCGTTGATGCCAGCGGGTTCCAATTCGGATCACGAATCGCTTGTGTGTCGTAATGTGCACAAATAATGAAGATACGTTTACTCGCCGAATTCGACCGCGGCGGTAACGTGGCAACGACGTTTCTTATCCCTCCGAAGACCTGTTCACTTATCTGTAGTCGCGAGGACCGACGAAATTGACTCGTGATGTAGCGGATAGTGTTCTCTGTCGCTTCACGGTGATGTGCACTCCGTGTCCTGAGCGCATGAAAAGTCAAACCCGCTACAACGTTCTCTTGTAATGCAACGACCTGCGCTTCGAGTGTATCCGATTGCACCAGCGTGAGAAGCGAATCACCACGCTGCGATACATGACTGCTTTCTTGTGCCATGACAGATAACGGGAGACATAAGAAAGCAAGAAGAACCGTGTGTTTTTTGACATTGACTCGAAAGAGGTGTCTTAATTGTCTTGACATAAGCGCGAAAATCTTGTATCCTATTTTAACGGAACTTACGCAGCCCGCTTGCAGGTAGGGTTTGGAACCCCGCCTTCTATAAGTGTCTTAATTGTAGGTTTTACTATAACAGATTCTGTTATCATTGTAAATAGTGATTGTGCGCATTTCCTGAAACCAACGTTTAATAAGCCACGCACACGACGATGGAAGTAGACGAGAAGATGCCAGCAAATTTACCCCCAACCTATTACAAACTCAAGCACGAACATGAAGCCGCTAAGACGGACGAGGAACGATTGCGACTCTTAGAGGAGATGCTACGCATCGTCCCGAAGCACAAGGGTTCTGAAAAAGTGGTTTCGGATATCCGGCGCCGCATTGCTGCACATAAAAGAGCACCGGCAGAGAAAGGAAAAGGGTCCGGGAAAAGAAGTTATAGCGAGCATATCCCAAGACAGGGAGCCGGGCAGATCGTTCTTTTTGGACCGCCGAATGGTGGAAAATCTCAGATACTCGCAAAATTTACGAACGCCAACGCCGAGGTCTCAGCGACACCTTACACGACTACAACCCCTATGGTCGGGATGCTCCGTTATGAGAACATCCAATTCCAACTCATTGATACACCGTCTATTATGCCAGACTACGTTTTACCGACTGTAATGACGCTTATCCGAAATGCCGACCTTGTACTCCCCGTCATAAGTCTCGCGAGCGACAATTTACTGGACGATCTGGACACGGTGATGCAACTCCTTAACGAAGTAGACGATGACGTATCCGAAGATGGATATCTTATCGTAGCAAACCAACTCGATGCGGTGGGTGCAGATGAGAGATTGGAAATCCTGAAAGAATTTTATGGAGAGACGTTGCAAATCTATCCGATCTCCACTGAGACTGAGGACGGTAAAGAAGATTTACTGCAAGGACTCTACAAGGCATTGGAAATCTTGCGTGTTTATCCGAAAGCGCCCGGTAAAGCAATAGAACGCGACGATCCGATTGTCCTGCCTATCGGTTCGACTGTTCTTGATGCTGCTGTCGGTTTACATAAGGATTTTGAGGAGTTCAAGTTCGCACGGATATGGGGACCTCAATGGCACGATGGCCAATCTGTCAGTCGCAATGATGTTGTTTACGATGGAGATGTTGTCGAATTTCATCTGTAGTCAGGACTTACGCGAACCCATTTGCAGGCGGGGTTTCAAACCCCGCCTGCAGAAATACATTTTTACAAAATAGTAGCTGTTTAACGGAGAAGGAACGGATAAATGTTGAAAAGGAAAAGTACCTCCCCATATTTCATATTTTCACTCCTTATCCATTTCCCGTTGTTATTGGTGATATGGTTGTTGGTCCCTAACGAAACGCTGTTACCATCGTTTCAGGAAAAAATAGATGGGTGGATAACGGTGGTTAAACCGTTGCCATCTCCCGCTAAGCCACCCGTTTTTGTGGAACCTACTCCGCCTATTGTGCCTGCTGAACCTGAGATCGTTGAAGAATCAAAACTGCCGATGCCACCAAAACCGAAAGCCGGTTTGCGTGCAACTTGGCAGACAGCAGATCAGGAGACACCAGTAGTAGCCTCCAGACCGAAAACACGCAGACAAGAAAACACCAATCCGACACCAAAAACCGGAGACGGGGTATCACAGTTGCGTACGACCGTTGGAAAACCTGTAGGTTCTAACGTTGAAAGCCGCTTGCGAACGCGTTCGATTACACAGCCGGTAGCCGTACCTTCAAAGTCATCAAAAGCAGACTATATCGCACCACAGGCGGAAACGAGGCAGATCGCTTTAGCGTCAGACACGGGTTTGAACAATTCCGATGCCTCTCCAGCAGTTGATGCTCCGCGTATTCACTACGGAAGTAAGCGCGGTGACGCGCTCCGAGCAACAAGCATAGGAAATTCTTGGGGTGGCGGCAGCACCTCTGGTGGCGGTAGTGTCGGCGGCGTTTTCGTCTACATGATGAAGGACCTCGCGAATACACTCGCTGAAGCGGCTACAACGAAGAAGGTCGATATCATCTTCGTGCTTGACAAAACCGCGAGCATGGTCGATAACATCCGGGGTATCCGTGCTTATGTCGGTTTTCTCTTTGAAACTATGGAGCGGGAAGGGCATGATGTAACTTTCGGGTTAGTGACATTCACAGATACAGCAAAAAAGTATGGACGTACAGACGACCTCGGAACCTTCAAGAACTGGCTCTTCAAGATCGGTGTTGATGGCGGCGGCGACATCGCTGAAGCCGGATTAGATGGACTCATGACCGCGGTAAAGGAAACCCAGTTCCGGCGAGGCGCACAACGTTTCATTGTTCTCGCAAGTGACGGCGCATTCCATGATGCCGATTACGACGGTAGGTCCCCCTATAGTCTTGATGAGGTGATTGAAACATTACAGAAAGAACGCGTGCGTGTTGATGTCATCGGTATAGATTACCTCCCGATCCGACAGATTGCGCTGGCAACAGGGGGTACATGGCGTGCAATTCCCGGTAGAGGATACCTCGAATATGTACCGCCATTAACATTGACTGTGAAACTGTTCTCAAAGTTAGGAACGCTCGGATTTGAAAACGGACGCGTTGATGATAAAATTACTGTCTACGTTAATAATCCACCGCGGCCGAAGCAGCTAACCTTAACATGGAAGGTACTCAACCCTTTAGGAGAGAGATGCTACGGACCCTTTACAGAAACAAAGACGATCCCTGATGACGGTTCAACACAGGTAGAATTAACACCTGTCATTAATACCGAAATCTTTCAGGTAATACAAGGCGATTATACAATTATCTATCGCCTTGAAAATGAGCAGGGACATCGGAGTATCTTACGGCGTACGTTGACGTTCTAATCCACACAGAGATTTATGGAAGGTCGGTCCCACGATGAAAGATCTGATTTTTGAGCAGTGCCGCCATCATTTTAACGATATTATCGCTATTCGTCGTGATATTCATCAGTACCCTGAATTGGGGTTTGATGTGCATCGTACAGCGGGTATCGCTGCTGACGCACTTCACGCACTCGGTATCCCTGTCAAAACCGGTATCGGTAGGACAGGCGTTGTCGGCGATTTGGAGGTCCCCGGCGCATCGAAACGTATTGCATTGCGAGCAGACATGGACGCACTCCCGATTCAGGAGATGACGGATGTGCCGTACAAGTCAAAGATTGATGGTAAAGCACATCTCTGTGGACACGATGCACACACCGCTATGCTGATTGGAACAGCGCGAATCCTTTCAGAACTCCGAAGCAATCTCAAAACGCACGTCCGATTTATTTTCCAACCGAGCGAAGAAGCAGCACCGGGTGGCGCACCAGCGATGATAGCAGACGGCGCGTTGGAAGATGTGGATGAAATATATGGGATACATGTCTTTCCACTTTATGCTGTTGGTGAGTACGCCACTTGCACGGGACCGATGCTCGCGCAATCTGATACTTTTCAGATTACACTCACTGGCAGAGGTGGACACGCCGCCTTCCCGCATCTCACTGTTGATCCAATCGTTATCGGTGCCCAATTTGTAACGGCTCTGCAGTCGATTATCTCCAGAAATGTGAATCCTTTAGATTCAGCTGTCGTCAGTGTCACACAGTTACACGGTGGTGAGGCTAACTTGCAGGATGGACTCGCCGGTGCAGCACTCAACGTCATCCCGCCGAATGTCTTGATCGGTGGCACGGTGCGTACGCTCCAAAAATCAGTTCAGAAACGGGTACGAGAGCAGATCGAACGTCTCATTGCCGGATTTGCGAATGCTAACGAGGCGACCTATACGTTCGACTATCAAGACGGCTATCCGGTGACATATAATCATGAACCGTGTGTTAAAACGGCATTATCCGCTGCCGAAAAACTCGTTAAAGAAGACAACCTCATATTTCCGGTGCCGCCAGTGCTCGGCGGCGAGGACTTCGGCTACTACTCACAGGAAATCCCCGCCTGCTTTGTGATGGTAGGGGCAGGGAACGAGGAAAAAGGGATTGTCAACATGTGTCATCACCCGCAATTTGACATCGACGAAACCTGCATGATTTACGGCATGGCGTTGTTCGTCAGCCTTGCAACACTTTAAACAGCTATTTTGTAGCACGATGCACTTCGCATCTGGGCGAGTACGCCGCAAAACTTTTAGTTTGTGTCGTATTGTTACGCTATTACCTATCGGATTTGAAAAGAGACAATTCTATGCCAACGCTTATTTCAAGATTACATCACAGAAGAACGGAACCTACAAAGTACCGACGCGTCATCTTTCTCTTCATTTTATCTCTATTCCTTTTGACCACAGTCACGCATTATGTTTTCGCACAGGTTCAAGGCAGCTCAACGTCACCGGCAGCACTTAAATTATTGGAACGTATTGAAGCCGCGCATGATCATTACCATGAACAGCGGTACACCGAAGCGATTAAGGCATATAAAGCATTGCTTGAAAATGGAGTAGCCAACAGCGACGGTTCACGCACGCCACTGGAGCAAAGCCAAAAGGATTCGATTCGCTTGATGATGGGTCAGAGTTATGCCAAAATCGGTGAGGATGCCGCAGCACAACGCGTTTTCAGAGAGATTGTTGACGAAAATCCGAACGGTTCTTATGCGACACGCGCGGTACATCGGTTAGTGAATCTATATTGGGTACGTTACCAGTTTCAGGAAGCAATTGTGGTGTGTAAGCAGCTCCTTAAACAGCACCCAGACACCACTGTTGCTGCGACGGCTGCTTATCTCGTCGGGCAGTATCAAGAAGCGGAAGGCAATCCTGAAGAGGCGATAAAGAGTTACAAGCATTTCCTTGACAACTTCCCAACCTCACCGTATCAAACGACCGCAGTTAATAGGCTCATTCGACTCTACATCACGAATCGCCGCTATGTCGAGGCTGAAGATATGATTCAAACGCGGATACAACAGTATCCCGATGACATAACCTTGCTGGAGCAATTGGCGGAACTTTACCAACAACAGAAAGACTATCCGAAGGCGCTTGAACTTTATCAGAAAGCGATTAATCAGAATCCAGAAAATACAAACCTGCGTAAGAAGTTAGGCGCACTCTATATTGAGATGGGTAAGACTGAGCAAGCCGTCTCCGAATGGGAGAAGTTGGTGGCAGGACCCTCCAATAGGTCTGACCGACATCAGCAACTCGGTGCGATCTATCTCTCAAATAAGATGTATCCAGAAGCGATCGCAGCGTATCGGCAAGCAATTCAGCTTAACCCACAGAGCCTCCATTCCTATATACAATTGGCTTCGGCGTACAAAATTCAGGGCAAAATTGAAGGTGCTGCTGCGGTATACATTGATGCTTTACTACGCATCGGACTTGATCAGAACACGCGGGAAGCAGTCTGGAGCGCGATGCTCGATATTTATGAAGGCGCGCAACACAAACCGCTGCAAGAAAAACTCATCACTGAACTCGAAAAACGTCGTCCGCAACCTCGGCATGATCCAAATGCTGTAATGACTTTAGCGGAACTCTATTTTTATGCCGGTAGCACAACGCAAGCACTCGAAACGTTTAAGCAGCTCCATCAATATTATACGTTGCATACAGACTTAACAATTGAGAAATACGCATGGGTTTTACAACGCAACGAAAACCTACAGGTATCCGCTGACTATTACAAAGCGTTAATAACAGGTTCAACAGATAAACGGCGCGTCAGGAACGTCCGAACCAAACTCGCTGAACTCTACGAAAAGATGGAACAGTGGGACGCAGCGGTCGAACTCTTAAAAGAACAGATTCAGACAGGTGAGGCATCCGTCAATGACATGTTGTTGCTTGGACGCTTACAGTTGCATGGACTTCGGAATCCGAAAGCAGCGCAGATGACTCTCGAACCGCTGCTCGCCCAACGCTTGGTGACCAGCCAATTATCAGAAGCACAGTTAATTTTAGGCGAATGCCATATTCTACTAAAACGTTATACACTCGCAAGGGAAGTACTTGAGCCAATTACCAACTGGAGCGGCAGCTTCCGCGCAACCGCTCGAAAGCTGGTTGGCGACTCCTATTTCTTTGATTCAGACTTTGAACAAGCCGTCAAGGAATACAAACTCGTAATTCAGGTCTCAAAATCCGACCCACTCACGAATGACGCACTCGAACGGATTGTCCTCATCCAGAATCATCCCGACTATTTCAAGGTGCCGCTTACGGATTATGCCACTGCTGTCCAACGCTACCTAAGTGGTAAAACGGAGGAAGCATTGCAGCAGTGCCAACGCGTGCTTGATATCTATCCGAAGGCTACTATTGTTGATGAGATCTGGCTACTTATCGGTAATATCTATCACAGAGAAGGCAAGGATAACGAGGCAATTGATGCATACCGACAAGTCCTCGCTAAGGAGAGTCCCATCGCTACGAAAGCACTGGTAAACATCGCCGAAGTTTATCGACAAAAATCCGACCTTGTGAATGCCGCCGCTACCTACACGACGCTTATTACGGACTACCCTGAGAATGTTATCGGTGTCCATGCGCGGCAGCAACTTGACGAAATTACGAAACTTCAGCAAAAGAGATAACACACGGTTTATAGTTTTCAGTTAACAGTACTCAGTTTTCAGTTAAGAGGACTCTTGTAACTGATAACTGAAAACTACTGACAACTGAAAGATTTTTTCGGAGAAAAAAATCATACTGACAACTGACAACAATTAAAAAGGAGTCAGCAGAATGCCCCATCCTGCTCATAATTTGTTCGATACATACCGGACCCTTGAAGGCGAAGGGTTTGCGTGTAACTACTATTCACTGCCTGCCTTAACAGAAGCTGGCATCGGGTCGATTAAAACTTTGCCTGTCAGCCTCCGCATCTTACTCGAATCGCTACTGCGAAATTACGACGGACATCAGATTACAAAAGACGATGTTGTGAATTTAGCGAATTGGAATGCAGATTCCCCGAAAGCCGCTGAGATCCCATTCAAACCCGCACGTGTGGTCGCCCAAGATTTCACAGGTGTCCCACTCGTCGTTGATATTGCGGCAATGCGTTCCGCTGTCGCTGAACTCGGTGGTGACGCAAGCATGATAGAACCGCTTGTCCCCGTCGATTTGGTTATTGATCACTCCATCCAAGTTGATGCGTACGGTTCAGAGAACGCATTTCAGTTTAACACCCAACGCGAGTTTGAACGTAACAAAGAACGTTATGAATTTCTGAAATGGGGACAGCAGGCGTTTGAAAAGTTCAATATCATTCCGCCTTCTATCGGTATTGTTCATCAGGTGAACTTGGAATATCTCGCAAAGGTGGTTATGGAAGAGGATTCCCTCGCTTATCCTGATACCGTTGTCGGTACCGATTCACACACGACGATGATTAACGGTTTAGGCATCGTCGGATGGGGTGTTGGCGGTATTGAAGCGGAAGCCGCGATGTTAGGCCAACCTGTCTATATCTTAACACCAGAAGTGCTCGGTGTCCACCTCAAAGGCGAACTACAAGAAGGTGTTACCGCAACGGATCTCGTGTTGACCGTAACCCAACGCCTCAGAGCCGCTGCAGTCGTCGGTAAGTTCGTCGAATTCTTTGGTGAAGGTGTAGAAGCACTCTCCCTACCTGACCGGGCAACGATCTCGAACATGTGTCCCGAATACGGCGCAACGATCGGTTTCTTCCCGCCTGATGATGAGACGATGCGATACCTCCGCCTCACAGGACGTGACGAAACGCACGTTGATAGGGTCGAAGCGTATCTTAAAGCGCAAGGTATGTTCGGCATCCCACGTCTCGGAGAAGTTGAGTACTCCGATGTGCTTGAAATTGACCTTGGAGACATCGAACCGAGTATCGCAGGACCAAAACGACCACAGGATCGGATTGCCTTGTCGGATGTCAAACAGACCTTTAATGAAATCCTCACGCTTCCTGTCGCAGAAGACGGGTTCGGTGTGGCGGAAGACACACGCGATGGCGATATAACCCACGGTTCTGTTGTTATCTCCGCCATTACGAGCTGCACGAACACAAGTAACCCGTCCGTCATGATTGGTGCTGGACTGCTTGCCAAGAAAGCGGTTGAGAAAGGGCTGCGCGTCCCTGATTACGTCAAAACGAGTTTGGCTCCCGGTTCGCGCGTCGTAACCGAGTATCTACAGAATACCGGTCTATTGCCTTATCTCGAACAACTCGGTTATAACGTCGTCGGTTACGGTTGCACAACTTGTATCGGGAACAGCGGACCCCTAAACGATGTGGTTCAAACGGCAATAGATGAAAGCAATCTTGTCACAGCGAGTGTCTTGAGTGGCAACCGAAACTTTGAAGCGCGTGTGCATCCAGAGATCAAAGCGAACTTCCTGATGTCGCCGCCCCTCGTTGTCGCCTACGGGATCGCAGGTCGTATTGATGTGGATTTTGCTACAGAACCGCTTGGACACAGCGATGCCGGTGAATCGGTCTATCTCCGAGACATCTGGCCCAGCCGTCAAGAGATTGCTGAAATGATTGCCGAAGCAGTTAATCGTCGGACGTTCAAAGAGATGTACGAGGCAATCGGTAACCAAGCCCCGGAATGGGAAGAACTCTCCGGTGCGACGGGTGTCCTCTATCCGTGGAATGAACGGAGCACTTATGTCCAGCATCCGCCGTTCTTTGAAGGCTTTTCGAGGGAACCGGCTCCGATTTCAGACATCGTAGATGCGCGAGTCCTCGGTATTTTTGGGGATTCTGTCACGACCGATCATATCTCACCAGCAGGTGCAATCGCAGCTGCGAGTCCAACGGGAGAATATCTCCAAGCGCACGGTGTCGAAACGCGCGATTTTAATACCTACGGTTCCAGACGTGGTAATGACCGCGTGATGACCCGCGGTACCTTCGCCAATCGTCGTGTCCGTAACTTAATGACACCCGATGTAGAAGGTGGCTTCACACTTCAGTATCCAGAAGGCACACAGACGACCATCTACAAAGCAGCGCTCCACTACCGTGAAAGCGATGTTCCTACCGTCATCTTCGCCGGACAAGACTACGGTATGGGGAGTTCTCGCGATTGGGCAGCGAAAGGACCGAAACTCTTGGGTGTCAAGGCTGTTGTTGTAGAGAGTTACGAACGTATCCACCGCAGCAATCTCATCGGTATGGGAGTCTTACCGTTGCAGTTCAAAGACGGTGAGAACATTCAAACGCTTAACCTCGACGGCAGCGAGATTATCAGTATCACAGGCTTCGCCGATGACCTCCGCCCCGGACAGATGGCGACGATGAAGATTGTCCGTGCCAACGGTGAGACACAGACAACGGAGGTGTTAATCAGAATTGATTCACCCGTAGAGGTAGAATATTATAAACATGGTGGGATCCTGGACTACGTGATCCGGAATTTCCTGTCTACCTAATTGATCTTTAACCTATACAAAGGAGAAATCTGATGACTAAAATATACGCAGCTGTAGTGCTTCTACTTGTCACTGTTTTTGCAGGTTGTGATGATGCTGATATTGCAAATCGTAACTTGTCGAAAGCAGCTGATAATTTTGAGATACCTCGTAGGATTGTGTTCTACAACGGTATTACTGACGCTTATATCTTAGTAATAGAAGGAAGATGTAGTCTTAATGATGATGGGTTAGGACAATTAGAGGTTGTCGTTAAGACGGGTCCTAGTACGTATAAAAAACACTTTCTCGGATTGTCGGACAACGTGACCTATTTTTCTGAGCAATTGGAAGATGCCGAAGTCAGTCCGTATCATTATAGGGTCACATTTAAGCCGAGAGCAATTATTCCAAGCGTTGATATTAAATAAAATGGAGGATTGGTAATGTCTGATCCTATAACAGAGGTGAGGAGCTCCGCAAAAGTATGGCAACCCGGATTCGCGCCGAGGATAACGAGTTTAGCCGTGCGATTATTGAAGAACGCGAAAAATAACTGTGTGCCATTTTTATTTTTGTGATTAAAACCCAGCAAAATAGGAGAAAACATGCCATTTCCAACAAAACTAATCCTCCCAATCACCTTAATTCTCATTGCCCTCACTATCGGATGTGATCGCTCAGGCTCCCTCATTACACCAGACAAGGAGAATATAGAGGTTATCATCATAGGTCCCTATACCGAAACCTGCCAAGGGTTCATTGAGCAGCAGTGCTACCTCGAATTCAATGAGGAGAGCCAGGAATGGCATTTTTTCTATGAAAGCATACAGGGATTTGATTTTGAGCCGGGGTATATCTACAGATTGAAAGTCAGACTTGAAGATAGAGGGACAGAGATCCAAGATGTCGGACGGTACGCCTATCATCTCGTGGAGGTGCTAAGCAAAGAAGAAGCATCCGTAGATGAGAAGCCTCCACGGAAACCGTAGGCACAATTTTCTTAGGAGTTCTGTAAAGAGTCGTCAAAGTTTTTGAAGAGTTTATCGCTGTCTTTAGGAGAAATGGAGGAATCGCCTTAAGAAGGCACGACGAATGCGTTTTTGAATTTCTTGTACCAATGCGTAAAAAGTGCGACAGCCTCTGGGTCCTGACGTTTGGGTGAAAACTGATAAGTGCCCTCGCTGTCATCGCCATAAGACAGCGTATAGACTCCTCGTGCCTGCCGACCGAACGAAATAAATCCAAAAGCCTTTCCGTTCATGTATACGCCTTTTTCAAAAGGTTTTTTGTTCCCTGTGGCGATAGCAACAATCCCATAAACATTGTTATTTCCGAGGGCAATAACACCCACAGAGGACAGACCTCCTATAGAGATAACACCACAAGATCCGAGACCACCGATTGAGATGACACCACAAGAAAAGTTGCCTGCTGAGATGAGCCCGACCGACATGTGTCCAACTGCAATGGTTCCTGATGCGAAAATGCCGAAACTTATATGAGGAAACCCTAAATCCATTAGTAGCGATTCACCGGCGTACCAGAGACTTAAAAAGCCTGTAACGTCAACTTTCGCCTGCTCTAAATACAATGCAATCGCGTATGCTATGAAAGGCGCGCAAATCAAGAAGACTAAACTAAAAAAAATAGTATTGAAGCTCTGAACGTATCTGTTGAAGGTCCTTCGGAAGATTTCCGCGTCAAGCGGATAGTTGTGGAGTTCTTCGTCTTTGATCTGTTTCCCTGAAATTTTTGACATCTGTTTAATCTGCAGTAACACTTTCCAACGGTGGGAGTTCCGGGTAATTCCCACGCGCATTTCGCCACGCGATGACACCTTCAGCGACCATCCAGATTTGCAATCCCTCAACAACGACACCGAATCCGAAGAGCAGATATTTGCCAGTGAAAAGCCATCCGGTCTGCGGATCAAACATCTGATGCAGCATTGCCCACGCTGGCATAATAAGCATGACGATCATCGGGAGAAACGCGAACCAGATCGGCTTATTTCGACGCACGAGATAAAAGACGATCACCATGAACGCTAATCCAGCAAGAAGTTGGTTCGTCGCACCGAAGAGGGGCCAGAGCGTCATTCCACCGCTTCCTGGACCATCCGCTCCCTGAAACAAGGCGACAGCTGCCGCAAGTACCAACGCAAAGGCTGTAGCAACATAGCGGTTCATGAGTGGCTTGATATTAGCAGTTTGTGCAAGTTCAAAGATGACGTAACGTTGGAGTCGAGTCGCCGTGTCCAGCGTTGTCGCCGCGAAACTCGCAACAAGCACCGCCATAATCGCGATACTCATCTTCAGCGGGATACCGAGAGAGGCAAGGAAGTTCCCACCACCATCAACAAATGCACTTACCTTCTGTTTGAGTTTGTGGCTTGCCCAACCCCCGACAACCGTTGTTGTACCATCAGTGTTAGTCGTCGTTGTGCTCGTCGCATAACGCGTTCGCCACGCATCCTGATTCATAACAGGTACAGCACTTTCTGCCTTGACGATAGGTTCAAATGTATAGTTGGCACCTGTACCTGTCCGATCGAAAATCCCCATACCGATACCCGCACAGCAGGCGAGGATAACGATGACAGCGAGTCCACCCTCAAGCAGCATCGCACCGTATCCGACGTATTGTGCATCGCTTTCGGATTCAACCTGTTTGCTGGAGGTGCCGGAACTCACCATACAGTGGAAACCGCTAACAGCACCGCAGGCAATCGTAATAAAGAGGAAGGGCCAAATCGGTGGCGCATCGGGTGGGATGTCTGAAGCAACCGCCGGGGCAGAGGCAACAAGGTCTGCTCTGCCTGTGAAACCTGCTACTGCGAGTCCAAGAACCAATAGAAGCAGTGCCAGTACGAGTTCATGACTGTTGATGAAATCGCGGGGTTGGAGGAGCGTCCACACCGGTAGCACGGAGGCGATAAAACAGTAGACAAAAAGCACCAGTGTCCAGATCACCACGACGTTCAGATAGGTTTTTCCAAGTAACGGGATGCCGAGCCACGCGCCTAAATCAATCGGTAGGAGGTATGCACCGACACCCATCGCTATATACATCACGCCGAGCGCGATGATAGATGGGACAAGGATGTTACGCCCCTGACGGTGTATCCAGATGCCAATGACGATGGCAAGCGGGATTTCTACCCAAACCGATAGCACAGATTCAGGATAATAGGAGAAAATTAGGGCGATGACTAAACCGAAGATAGCAAGGACGATCGTCAACCCCATGAAGAGAACGAGAAGGAAAAGGAATTTCGCGCGGGGTCCAATCATTCTCCCCGCGACTTCGCCAACGCTCTGCCCACGATTACGCAAGGAGACGACGAGTGCACCAAAGTCGTGGACTGCCCCGATAAAGACCGAACCGAGAACAACCCACAACAGTGCTGGTAACCATCCCCAAAAGACAGCGATAGCAGGTCCGACAATCGGACCTGTACCGGCAATACTCGTGAAGTGGTGCCCAAAAATCACCTCTTTTTTCGTCGGCACATAATCGACATCATCCTGCAGTTCTTGGCTCGGAACCGGTGCTTCGGCATCTAATCCGAAGATTTTTCGCGCTAACCATTTGCCATACGTATGGTAAGCGACGATGAAGCCGATGAAACTCAGAACGGCAATAATAAGCGTATTCATAGGTGAGTTCCAACTTTTTGCAAGGGCGCGTTAGGCACGGGTTACCTGACCCCCATTAATACCTCAAATGTAAGTTGATCCAATTTCTCGTATCCGAGTCCTTTTTGTGCGATGGTTTCGGTGTCAAAATCTATCTTCCTCAGTCTTCCGACGCTCTCAGCATTGTAATCTGCCATGAGTGCTTCAAGTTCAGCGTCACCAGCTCGCAATTCCGACAGAATTCCCTGAATTTCCGCATCTTCGTTGAAACGGCGTGCTTTCTCTTTCAAGATTAGGTAACTCCGCATGCACCCTGCAGCAAAATCCCAGACACCTTCTTCGTCTTCGGTTCTGTAGGCGTGTGCATCAAAGTGTCGGCACCCATCCCAATTGACATCTTCGAGGAACTTGACGAGGAAGAACGCACTCTTGATGTTTTCGGAGGCGAAGCGCAGGTCTTGGTCGAAACGGCTCATCTTCTGATCATTCAGATCAATGTGGAAAAGTTTACCCGATTCATAAGCCTGTGCAACACCGTGGATAAAGCTTAACCCTGCCATCGTTTCGTGTGCGAATTCCGGGTTAACGCCGACCATCTCAGGATGATCAAGTGTTTCGATAAAGTGAAGCATGTGCCCGGTTGTCGGTAGATAGATGTCGCCTCGCGGCTCATTTGGCTTCGCCTCAAGTGCGAATCGAAGGTCATAGTCTTGGTCTTTGACGTAGTGCGTGAAATAGTTCATCGCTTCACGGTTCCACTTGACGGTATCTGGACCGTCTTTTGCAGCATCTACTTCTGCACCTTCACGTCCACCCCAAAAGACATAAACCGTTGCGCCGAGTTCCACACCTAAGTCGATAGCATTCAACGTCTTCTGAATCGCGAAGGCTCGGACTTTTGGGTCGTTGGAAGTAAAAGCACCGTCTTTGAAAATCGGATGGTAAAATAGATTCGTTGTAGCCATCGGCACTTTCATGTCATGGTCGGCAAGTGCCTGCTTGAATTCACTAACGATGTTGTCGCGTTCGGCAGCTGAAGCATCAAAGGGAACAAGGTCGTTATCGTGTAAATTAACACCGTACGCGCCCAACGCACTCAGTTTTTCGACAGTGTAGGTAGGTTTAAGGGGGGGCCTGACAACATCACCGAATGGGTCGCGTCCCGGGTTACCGACAGTCCACAATCCAAAGGTAAACTTGTGCTCAGGCTTAGGCTGATACTGTTCTGACATTCAATCACTCCTGTTATTTTTTAATTTTGGGATATTCGGGGATTAACACTTAGAATTATAGCATATTTTGCAGATTTGCTGCAAATCTTTATCGCAGTGTGATATCAGGGGCTATGTATCAAGATGCGTGCCAATCTGTTTCAAGACCTCTTCATAGTCTGCTTCCAATTCAATCGGCGCATTTAGGTAACGAGGCGGCGGTTCACCAGGGTAAACATTGTGATATGCTACCTTGAAATCCGGGAATTTCAGACCTGTTGCTGTGGAAATCACAATAACCCTGTCAGATGGGAGGATCTGTTTGCGCTCGACCATCTTTATCAGGACAGCCAGTGCGACACCGGTGTGCGGACAATTGAATAAGCCTGTTCTATCTGCTCGTGCTGCGGCATCAGCCAATTCTGTCTCTGTCGCTTGGTCAACAATGCCATCAAACCGTCGGAGCGTCCGAATCGCGCGATGCACTGAAACCGGATTTCCGATCTGAATCGCTGTCGCTTGTGTCGCTTGTGCAGTGATAGCGCTGAACTCTGTGAACCCCGTTCGATAACTTCGGTAGAGCGGATTTGCGCGTTCGGCTTGCGCACAAGCGATACGCGGCAATTTGTCAATCATACCGAGATCATACATCATTAGAAAGCCGAGTCCGAGTGCCGAGACGTTGCCGAGGTTGCCTCCCGGAATGATAATCCAATCTGGGACTTCCCAATTAAACTGCTGTACGATTTCCATGCTGATCGTTTTCTGTCCTTCGATGCGGAGAGAGTTAATCGAGTTCGCAAGATAAAAGTCCTGTCGTGCAGCGAGTTTTTGAACGATTTCCATGCAGCCATCAAAGTCAGTTTCAAGTGAGAGCGTCAGCGCACCGTTAGCGATAGGTTGGATCAGCTGCTCACGTGTAACTTTTGCTTTCGGTAACAGGATGATTGCCGGTATCCCAGCCGCAGATGCGTATGCTGCCAAAGCGGCAGAGGTATCACCGGTAGACGCACACATAATTGCACGGATGTTTCCAGATTCGTTGATAATTTGATTCACCATTGAGACCAAGACAGTCATTCCGAGGTCTTTAAAAGAGCCAGTGTGACTGATGCCGCACTGCTTAATCCACAGATCGCCCAAGCCGAGCTGCGCACCGAAACGGTCAGCCCAGAACAGATTGGTGCCCCCTTCATACATAGAGATAATGTTATCATCGTCAATGTTCGGGCAGACCAACTCCTTTTTGCCCCAGACACCGCTACCATACGGGTATTGGGTGCGCATGTAGCGCTGCTCGAAAAGCGTTTTCCATTCAGCTGCGCGCCTTTCTTTGAGTGCGTCTATGTCGTGCCGTACCTCTAAAAGTCCATTGCAATTTTTGCACCGATAGATAACCTCTGAGAGTGGATAGGTTTCAGCACAGCCTTCGCTACATTGGAACCATGCATTGTAGTTCATGACTCTGTGGTTTCCTCCATGACAACAGGAAGGAGGGGTTGGGACGGCTCGCTTCCGTTCGGTATGCTAAGGAGTTCGTCAATTTCATCGAGTGAAGGCAATTCAGAAGCGTCCTTCAATCCGAATTGTTGAAGAAAATCGTCCGTGGTAGAAAAGAGCAGCGCACGGCCGTCTTTTCTGCCGGTGATACGGACAAGTCCTTTTTCGAGGAGTGAGTTGAGAACGCTGTCGCTGTTTACACCCCGAATCGTTGCGACATCGCTGCGAGTGATCGGCTGCTTGTACGCCACAATGGCGAGCGTCTCAAGCGCAGACGGAGACAACGTAACGCGGACCTGTCGTGTATAAAATTTTTCTATCCATTCCGAGTACTCTGGACGTGAGGAGATTTGGTACCCATTCGCGATTTCGACGAGGCGAAAGCTGCGCCCCATCTCTTCGTAATCGTCGTAGAGCTCGGTAAGTCCTTTACGAATAGCGCGTTTACCTATCCGCGGCAGCGCACTTTGGAATTGATCCAACGTAATCGGTTCGCTCGCGGCAAAAAGAATCGCTTCCAAAATCGATTTGAGTTTTTCGTCCGACATCATGTCTTTCTCTTCTGTCGGGTTAACAGCCGTAACATATTCAGCGTCCATAAACAAAGTTCCTAATAGTCTCGTTCTTCCGAACGGGGGGTTTCTACAATCGGAGGCGGATCGATCTCACGATCAGGCGCCTGTTGTTCTTGTTTAACAATATAGATGCTCTCGAAGTGCGCTGTCTGGACGGTAACAATTCTTCCAATCCGAATAAGTTCTAAAATAGCGAGGAATGTAACAATCCAATCCGTCTTACTCGCAGACAGCGGGAACAGTTCCTCAAATAGCAATTGATCGGCAATCTCCAAATGCCGCTCAATGAAAGCAATTTTATCTTCAACGGTAATCGTCTCTTCTTCGACTGCCTCGTACAATTCGTCGGTGTCTACCTCAGCAGCTCGGTCGTTCATACGCTTAAAGGCGGAGAGTAAATCAAACAGTGTCGCCCGAATCTCGAAAGCACGCGAGCCATCTAAGTCGGCGTGGAGCTTAGGACTTCGGTTGTAGACCCATGTCTGTCGTTCGGCGTAAATATCTAAAACCTGTGCCGCCTCTTTGAACTGTTTGTACTCCAACAGCTGTTTGACAAGTTGCTCTTCGTCACCGATCGGGAGTTCGTCGCTTGGGGTGAGTTGTGGAAGAATGCTCTGCGATTTTATATGTAGAAGTGTCGCTGCCATCACCAAAAATTCGGATGCCACGTCTAAATCTAACTGCTCCATTAGGTTGACGTATTCCAGGTACCGGTCAGTAATTTCCGCAATCTGAATATCGTGGATATCCATCTCCTCTTTCTGAATCAGATGGAGAAGCAGATCGAGCGGTCCCTCAAAGCCTTCTAACTTAACCGAGTAGAGCGATTCTGTTGCAGTAGACACGGCTTCTATATTTTGATTTCCGAGAGTTTCGATTGTTTCGGTCAACATATTTGGTGCTTTCAGCGTTGTAAATGTCTAAAGCGTATGCGTTAAGATTTGCGATGAAAACCGAAATTTTTATCGTAAACCGACGATTTCGCCTATTAGATTGAATACTGTGTAACTAATATCACTCAAGAACCCGAATACATAGTTCGGTATGCCCAAGAGACTTGGTAGAAAAATAAGGCACATCAAAATCGGCATACCATAAGGCATCAATTTTTCAAATCCGCGTGCTAAATCTTCCGGTAGTAGACCTCTCACCACGCTGAAACCGTCTAATGGGAAGAGTGGGAGCATGTTAAACGCCGCGAGAAAAACACTAATAAGTCCCATCAAAAGTAATTGCCTGTTAATCTCAAAATGAAGTGTAGATTCGGTTGGATCAAACGGAGTCAATGCTATAAGCAGCTTGACTGCGCCTAAAATTACGAAAGTTAGGACGATATTCATGAAAGGACCTGCGGCTGCGATCAGCATGAGGTCTCGTCTCGGATTCTTCAGATTGTAAGGATTCACCGGCACCGGTTTTGCCCAACCAAAAAATGCACCTCCGAAAAACGAAGCGATCAAGGGTAGTATAATGGTCCCGATCATATCAATATGTACACCTGGATTTAGGGACATCCTCCCTAAATCGCGAGCCGTCGGGTCACCTAACATATCTGCTGATTTGGCGTGTCCCCACTCGTGGAAGGTCAACAGGATAATGAACTGTGTAACCAAAAGTATTGCTGCAAAAGGATCGAAATTAGCCATTATTATTTATTTTCCGTAAGCGGGAACGTGCCTCTTCTTTTTTTGTTATCTCACCATCTAATTGTGCAGCGAATAGTTGCCAGAGTTGTGTTTTAAACGTTGCTCCAGGTTTCTCGCCAAACGCAATCAAATCTTTTCCAGTAATAAACGGCTGAACCTTGCGGAGGACGAGAAGGAAGTTTTTTATTTTTTCTCGCTGCCATTCTGGGACTGTTGTCCCTTCAGATGCCAGGACCAATGCCTCAATCGGATACGGTTTAAACAATCTATAAATTTCGCTCGGTTTCACGGATACCTTTAATAGTGCAAGTGTCTCTTTTAAGTGTTTGTAGGCAGTGAGGGGTGTCTCCACCCGGAAGAGGCTCCCTTCCCCACAAATGTAAGTTATTCCACTACCCGTTGAAACGTCCGCATCAACGATACACCATTTTCCGTTTTGGTGTTCAATTGTAGCATTTTGTGATAGCGGATATCCAAGTTTCTCAAAGACAGTGTGCGTTACTTTTTCAAGTGAAACCTGCTGATTCTCCGCTTGTGCTGGACTTACCAATCTCTGGAGTTGATGCTTCAATATAAACCTGAAACTGAGTGCCTCAATTTGATATATCGGCATCTCTGTGCCGAAGAGTGCCATCCAACGGACGAGTCCCTGATCGAATTCTTCAGCAGCGATAGACTCAGATGCCCAAGCAATTGCGCTTTGTGCAGATTGAAAGTCGGAGGCGAAGTCCGATGAAATCCGCCACCCCGCACAAATAGTTTCCCATACGTCAAGTTCTGTGAGTCGCGCTACAATCTCTGGGGCATTCTTTTCAAGGAGTACCCTATCAATTTCGTTCCGTATCCGTTCACCAGTCAGTTGTGTGAGTACCGGAAGTGCCTCTCGGATAAGTGTCTCATCGTTTTCAGCGATTTGGAAACCGTAGCGTCCAGCATACCGACATGCCCGAAAGATACGCGTCGGGTCGTCAATAAAACTCCGATTATGGAGCACTCGAACGATACCCGCCTCAAGGTCTGCCAATCCATCCGTCTCATCAACGATAGTGCCGAAAGCCGTTTGCTCTAAACGCATTGCGAGTGCGTTGATAGAAAAGTCCCGCCGATGCAAATCGTCAGTGATGCTTCCGCTTTGCACTATAGGTAACGTCCCTGAACCTTGATAAGTTTCACGACGTGCGGTGACGAAATCCACTTTAGGTAGGTTAGTCTCCTCAGGTGTGACGGTTGCCGTGCCGAACTGTGCATGTACCTCCAATGTTCCGTTCCAACGTTCACACATCGTTTCTGCCACTCGGATTGCGTCTCCTTCTACCACGATGTCGATATCGAGGCTCGGCCGTTTGAGAAGAAGGTCTCGGACGAACCCGCCGACGAGGTAGGAACCTGTTCCAGAAACTTCACCGATTTCATGTAAGAGACTTAAGATCGGTTCGGGGATATTGCGTCTCATTTTTTTGCTGTCGGACAAGGTCGCAGAGCAACTCTGCTATCTCAAGGTAAGTGGGATTATACGAAGGCGAACACACGTGTCGGTGCGCCGGAACTCCGCGCCAGTTTTAAGGGTGCAATGACTACGTAGAAATGTGTCGGTAATTGACTCAAATTGCAGAGATCTTCAACGTGTGGAACACCGGCTCCGAGAAAAACGAGATGTGCAGGTGGTAAACCGTCGTGCAACGGTGGATGTCCCGCGACCGAGTCGATACTGCACGCATCAGTGCCGATGACTTTTATGCCCTTTTCAACGAGTAGTTCCGCGGCATCTTCACTGAAACCGATCCACTCCCGATTAAAGTTATCTTGGTAGACGAATCTATCCATCCCTGTCCGCATAAAGACGATACTATCTTTTGGGATTTCACCGTTTTCGGCGACCCACGCTTTAATATCTTTGGCAGTCACGGCATCGTTGGGTTTCTTGATTGCGGAAAAGTCCATTAGGATTGCGTGTCCCGTAAGTTTCTCTTTCGGGATTTCGGCAATCGTTGCACCGCCGGGGTACATTAAACAGGGGGCATCCATGTGTGTAGAGTAGTGTCCAGACGTGTCAATTCGGCTTTCAAAGTAGCCATCTTTTTCCAACGTCGCTTGGTCATAAATTTTAGCAGGATCAATCGGCAGCTCGCATGGACTCTTTTCATCAACCACATAGGACAGATCCAGCACGTCCTGAAACTCAAGGTGCATTATATATTTCTCCTTCTAACAAACCTGTCGCCCTTATAAGGCTATGATATGTAGTATAACACATCCGCTTGAAATATTCAAGGAAATCATATCTCGCGTCCTCCAGAAAAGTGCATCCGTTTTGGTGTACGAATGAAAACTATTTTGTTCGGAAGGAAGACTATGCGGCATAAGATCATTTACAGACATTGGCAACCCGGCGACGATGACGCAGTTTGGGAATTGTTGTCAACAGGGCCCTTCAATATCAGCAGAGATTACTACCAAAAGAAGTTTAACGACGGATACCTCGAACCGGAAGGCGTTCGTTACGGATAAGCACCTGAATTTATCAAAACCTGCCGTTAGGCATCTTTAAAATAGTCCAATACAGCGTCGTGCAACACGCCATTCGTTGCTACGAGTGAATCAGTATCTTTTGTAATAGGTTGTCCCTGTATATCCGTTACTTTCCCGCCGGCTTCCCGCACGATAACCGTGATGGCGGCGATGTCCCAAACACTAATCGCCGCCTCCACAACAATATCCGCTCTCGCGGAAGCCACGAGATGATACATGTAGAAATCGCCAAATCCTCTGGAACGCGCAGCGTCGTTGATAAGGTTGTAGACACCGGAAAAGGTGCCTTTCTCTGTGAACCACTTCAGACCACCGTGGCAGATCATTGCCTCTTCGGGTTGTGCTACGTTGGAAACGGTTATCGGTTTGCCGTTCAGAAAAGCACCGTCTCCCGCTTCCGCGTAAAGCAGCTCATTCAAAAGGGGCGCGTTGGAGACACCGAGAATCAGGTCATCACCTTTCATCAACGCGATCTGCGTGCCAAAGATTGGGATTTTACGGATGTAATTCTTCGTCGCATCAATCGGATCGATGATCCAAACGTAAGGTGAATCCCCTTCTTCTATTCCGTATTCCTCGCCTAAAAACCCGTGATCTGGAAATGCTTGTTTGATGGTTTCTCGGATGACCTTTTCCGCACCCCTATCGGCAAGTGTGACCGGCGTTTCGTCATCCTTCAGTTCGACCTTCATGGCATCGTCAGTGTAGTAAGCCGTGATAATCTCTTCAGCGTTTTTGGCTGCTTCCAACGCAACCTTTAAGAATTGGCTCGGCATAAATTCTCCTATCTCGTGTATAAAAATGAAGGCACAGTGAACGTGCCAACTGCGTTCTAACGGAGCGAAATCGCGGGGCAATAAATCCCCTTCCGCTCACGGGACCACCACGTTCCTTCAGAACGTTTGGTCTCAATATCGGTAAAATGATAGTTATAGAGTGTAGCGCGGACATAGCGTGGCGGCGTGTCAGGAAATGGGTTCTCCGCGAGCAACCGTAAAACTTCGGGTCTGTTTTGTAAGAGTGCTACCATGAAATTAGGGAACCAGTACGTGTTTTGATAGTTGCCTTGGAGCGCGGCGAACCACATCTGCCAATCCAGTCGCGGTTGATGCGGTGCAACCCATTTCGGAGCATCTGTTAGTTCTCCGGGTTTCCAGCGAAATTCGTAGGTTTTCCATGTTATTCGGTCGTTGCTGCCTTCAACAATAATTTCGGGACGCGATTCCGTCATATCCGCAAAGAGTCCGTAGGTGTTCACACTCCGAAAGGGTCTAATCCAAGCGAGGTCGGGTAGCCTCGCCTCTCTAAAGAGTTGTCCGCTGAATCGGATACTGCTCAGGACGAAGAGAAGCATCGCCATTACCACTACACAGACACGCCAATACCGATGCGGCGACTGTCCGACAGCATCAAAGCTCGGTGTGAACCGTTTACGGAACATGCCTTTCCATGTTGCATCGTCAATCAGAAGAAAGCATAGTACAATCGTCAGTAAGTTGAAAAAGCAGTAATTTCCGGTCAGAATGATGAGTACTTGCAGTCCGAGGAGTCCGATACATCCGGCAGTACGTAGACGGCGCGGCGCAAAAATCAGAAAGGGGATGCCCAACTCAACAGCGAACATACCGATGACAGAGATTTTCTGGAACCATTCAGGCAGCTGGTGCGTGTACCACCCGAACCATGTCGGCAACGGTTGGGTCTCATAATGAAAATTCAGGGCAGTCAAGTCTCGCCATACTGCATCGCTCGCAAGTTTGACGAACCCCGAAGCAAACATCAACCGGAACAGCAGCCATCGTAGAAGCCATAAGAACGCAGCGGGGAGTTGGGAGGCGTGTGAAAGTGTATCACGGATTCGCAGGGGCGCGAAAAAGATTGCCAGAAATCCTGTCTCTAAGAGCAACACATCCCACTGGAAGCTCAGAAAAGCCTGACCGGCGGACACAAGCGACAGATACAACACCCATAAACCGGCTAAAGCGAAAGTGGGAAAGAAACCTGCGATTAGAATCAGAGACAGAACAACGCCACCAGCACATAAGACATGGAGACAAGCATCTGACGAGTTCAGCCAGAGGAGCGTCGGAACAGCATGATAACCGGATGTACCGACTTGTTGATGCACAGCTGGCAAAAATTGATCTGCCGGTAAAATGCCGTTGCTGCCGATGAGTCCGTGAATCTGAACCCATAACGACAGAAAGGCGATGAGATAGATACATCCGAGTGCACGTAGAAACAGCCATCGCGAAAAGTAGAGCGTCGTTTTTTCAGTGTGTGTCCCCCAAAGCCAACGTGTCACTGCAGAGAAAAACGGACGATTCTGTGCGACCAAACGATAGACACCTTCCGAGATGCTTGCGAATCCCGGTAGACGGTTGTAGCACCAGAGGAGCGGCCCGTTGTCCAAGGCGCGAAAAACAGCCTTGGCACCACTGAAAACCGTTCCGTTATCAAAAAATAGCTGCACCGAACTTTCAAATGCCGAAAGTGGGATGTCTGGAAATTGTGATGCCACTTCTTGGTAGGGCGCGTAGTCGATACGGTCTCCTGTGATATGTTGCCACTGTGCAATCCAGTACCGACAAAAATCGCAGTCGTTATCGTAGACAAGGAGCGGTTTGCTGATGTGTGCGTGCATCGGAATTATTTGGCGAGATCTCCGCAACGTTTCTAACCTTCATGCTGAATAGGCGTACTCAATTCCATGCCTTGTGAATCTTCGCGATCGCCTCCGCAATCTGATCCATATCAGTTTCCGAACCGAGGAAAAGATTTTGGAAGAGCCATACGCTCTGTTCACAAATTAATGCAGCGTTCGGGCAAGGCAGCGATCGGATGAGATGTGGGTATTTCTCCGCGACGTATGCCATTCCCGGTTCTTCCGAAAGCGGAGACCGGTAGCCAATAGAACACGGGATTCCTTCAGCAGAAAGTGCATCGACAAACTCCTGCCGCGACTTGCCACTGAAACCTTTAGGATCATACTTTAAACAATAAAGGTGATACCCGTGCTTCGTAGCCCACGGCGCAAGTTGTGGTGGTGTGATTCCATCAATCGCCTCTAAGGCATTCGAAAGGGACGCAGCATTACGGTTACGGCGATCGGTTTGCATCTCTAAGCGTTCCAAACGCACCAGCAGTATCGCCGCGAGGTATTCCGATGGACGGTAGTTCCAGCCGAGACGCGGATATTCCCATCTCGCGCCACCCGGTGCACGTCCGACATTCATGAAAGCGGAAACCCGATCGTGGATGTCTTTGTCGTTCGTTGTGACCATGCCACCTTCGCCGGAAGTCAAGTTTTTCGACGCTTGGAAACTAAACGCACCGACATCGCTGAGCGATCCGACCCTTTTTGTTTGGTATTCTGCACCGTGTGCCTGTGCGCAATCCTCGATAATTGCGAGTTGATGCCGTTGTGCAATCTCTTGTAATGCCCCCATATCTGCTGGGTGACCACCGAGGTGGACTGGCAGGATTGCACGCGTTTCCGGGGTAATAGCCGCTTCAATACCAGCAGGATCAATCGTGAACGTCTCCGGCGAAATATCGACGAACACGACGGTGCATCGGCGTTCGAGTACTGCGCTTGCGGTTGCTACAAACGTATAGTTCGGCACGATGACTTCGCCACCATCGCTAAACCCGTCAAGATCGAGCGCACCCGCCAAAGCAGCACTTATCGAATCCGTGCCGTGTGGCATAAAGAGCGCGTAGTTTGTTCCAGTATATTGGGCATACTGCTCACCGAAACGGTGAATCATCGTGCCACCGGAGCCTTCGTTACCGCTCAGATAGACTTCTCGAAGCAGCGGTTCGACCTTCGATTCCCACTCCTCGGTTGTCGTGAGGGGCCATGAATGCCACGGTTCGCTTTCTGTATTACGGACAGGCGTGCCGCCTGAAATTGCCAATCGCTTAGACATAAGGATTTCCTACCAATAGAATGAATCAATTTCTGATGCTTAGCCTATCGTATACGCAGAAAAATAGCAAGCAAAAAAGGCGAGGTCCGAAGACCTCGCCTTAAAATATGAATCCAGCACACGCTAACGGTCGCGTAACGAACGCTTAGACCGTTCTAATTCCTTAAGCTCCTCTAATGCTGACTCAAGTACCTCATTCACGTCAGTTGTTGACTTAACGATTTTTCCTAAATCAGCTTTGCCGAAGTACATTTTATCCTTTCTATCGCTATGGAGTTTCTCAAACATCTGCTTGAGGTACGCCGCTTTGTAAATTTCCCAATCATCAGTCGGTGAAATACCGAAGAGGTTGGACGACCAAACCTCTGGATGCTTCTCAAGTTCCACCAGTTCATCCCGCTTCGATAGATATGCCCAATACTCTTCAAAGTTGTCAATGGTAATCCCTTTTGCAAGTAGCATCTGAAGCCATTTATCCCGTGAATATTTCTCATCGACTTCGCTCATCTGGAGCGGAATCTCGTACTTAAAAACAGTCTCGCCCTCACTTTTGTAACTGACACTTCCTGAAGTTATGGCATACCTTTCGTTGTACTTCTCGTCGTAAGCATCACGGAGTGCTTTGACAGTTTGGGATACTATGATAAAATTAGATTTATACGTAAGCGAAGGTATGTCTTTCTGAATGTCTTCTAAGTGGCGTAACACAAATTCAATATCGCCATCTTTTTCAAGTATCTTGCGCGCGTGTAGGACTGTGTCTGCGCCGAAAACCTTCGTGTGATGCTGGTTTTTCAATCGTTTTTGAATCTGAGTGAGTTCACGCTCAATATAAGCCGCTTTGTAGGTTTCCCAATCCTCTGTCGATGGAATTCCGAGAAGCCCGGATGTCCAAGCCTGCGGTTGTCTTTCCAAATGTACTAATGTCTCTCGAAGGAACAGATATTCCCAGTACGCATCTGCGGTCTTTATCGTAACACCTTTATCAAGGAGCATCTGAAGCCAGGTGTCGCGCGGATATTTCGCATCCACCTCGGCGAGTGGCATCTTTTCATCATACGCGAAGATTTCGGCATCTCCTACGTTATAGGAGACACGCACGGCGGCATCTTCATGTTTGCGATCATAGCCTTCATCGTAAGTATTTCGCAATTCTTTGACCGTCTGAAGGGTGGCATAATCCTGTGTCTGCGGTGGCGATGCTACCTCGTTTTTTAGTTCCGCTGCGAGTGCCTCAAACTTCGCGCGAATGCTTGCACGCATCTCAGCGCGTTGCGCATCATCCATCTCTCCAGCAGATTTTAGGACGGTATCGGTCTGTTCATCTATCCAAGTTTCCCAAGGGTCTTCTGTGGTTTCTACGGTTTGCGCATCAACGGGTGCAACGAAAAACGCAACTGTTCCGAACGCAATCAAAAGGGTGAGCATGTGGACAATATGTTTAGTTTTCACTGTTCGTCTCCTTCGGTAAAATTAGGGTTGATTGTATCAACTTTCAGATTTTACGAATTACCACACCGAATACGAAAAAAGGTTCCACTATTTTTTCGCTGTTATGCAATTAATCGCTCAATCCTAAGCGATGGATTGCCTCTGCTGCTGTTTCGGTATCTCGGAGCGGTGTGTTAGACGCATCCGAAGTGAGTCCATCAACGATATATTGCTTTAAACCGTCAAGTCTACATTGACGCACAACGGCGTGTTGTTCCATATACGCGTAGACCTTATATCGCTTCGGCAGTCTGACGGCTTCTTTTGACAGTGTTAAAACGATAACCGGACGGCCACTGCTCGCCGCCTCACAGACCATAGAGAAGCTATCTGCGGTGACGATAAGGAGATCGCTTAAGGCGAGGATAGATTGATACGGGTCCGTGAGTGCTGAAGGCGTGTCCGGTTGAATGAAAAGTGGACACCAGTCAGCACGTTTCAGCGTTGATGATAAGCGTTCCACTACATCTGTCGGTGTCCGGCGCGAGGTCGTCACCAATATCTGCGCGTTCAATTCTGTAGCGGCTGCCTCGCAAACTTTATGCAGTGCCTCAGCATCTGCAGTCGTGATTGTTTCGTGTCGGTCTCTCCCACCGATCAGGATACCGATACGTGGGCAGTCGGGGAGATTTAGTTCTTGTGTTAGCTGTTTCTTTTCGGCGTTGAGTGTGTCGGGTGAGATAGGGTTCGGTACACCGACTGTTTTGCACACATTATCTGTATGTCTCTTGCCGTGCCATGAAAACATCGGGAGGATCGCAAGGTCAAAATAGCGAGTACCTAACGGCGAAGGTCTACGACACGTAACAGTTTTTGCCTTGAGAGGCTGACCAAGCAGTAGGTTAACCGCTGCGACGGATGAACCCGTTGAAAGGATAACGTCGGCAGTCTGGAGCGTTGCCAACGTGTTGTAAGTCTCAACGGTGAGGCTCCAGCGAAGAAGCGTCTGGACAAACGACATCGGCAATGGCATGCCACCGAAGGCACACATAAAGGTACGCAGCAGATTATCACGCCACTTATGCCGGAATTCTACCGTAACCCACTCCATCTCACAGTTAGGCAATCTCTCCACAATGCCCAAGGACTGCTTATAGTGTCCCGGTTTGTTGTCGCTTAAAATAACAACTCTCATTCAAAAGTAGTAGGCATACCCCTTGTGTCGTAACCGTAACGCTATTCTTTGATTGTTTATGGAAAAGTGTATGAAATTAACGCTGTTACGCCGTTTTCATTTTCAATCTTAACAATACCGACGTGTGGCGCAAACCATATCGTCTGATGCTGCCGCAAGACTTCGGCTTCAGGGAAAAGCGTGTGCGTGAATTCTAACGCATACGCAATCTGATACGCCGAATCGAACCTACCGGCAGGCGTTTCAATCGGACTTTCGGCGATAACCTTCCCCTTGATGCTTATCTGTGCTTCAATTGGTATCTGAAGCAGCACGAGGTTCTGCAAAACAAGGCTCCCGTTGATTTTCGTATTGAAAGCCTCCCATTCAACGTTAGGGCTTAATGGAAACTGGAAGAAGACGAAATCTGGGTGCGAGGTCGCCTCTAACGCAATGTCAAGTTCCAAACCAGCGAATTCATCTTGAACCAAAACCGGCAATTCGTTTTGAATGTACCGGTCAATATTTTCACCAATAACCAAAAAAACTCGGTCTTGTGTGACCCTAAAAGTATCCGCTTTCAAGTAGTCGGTTTCATCGTCAGCACCCGACTCTGTGTAAGTGAAGCGTTGATAATCCGGTTCCTCCGTGTTGTGTCCATCAATAATTTCGCGTGTCCACTCATGTCCATCTGCGTTCCGATAGACCCAGGTGCTGCCGACAGCGTCAGGAAAGTAATTCGGTGGTGTCTGTTCTATCGGTGTAGACGTTTCATCGGAACCGCAGCCACATAGCATAAAAATTGTGCATAGAATCAGAGAAATCAGTCGCATTTTATTCATTGTCCGGCGTTTTTCTTTTTTACTTGGATTCCTTATTATTTCCAAGTATTGACAGCATGAGTTTGACGAGATTAACCTTCACTCCCACTGCCTCTGATACAAGACGTTCTAACGCGTCTCCGCTGGCTTGCTGAGAGATTAAGGTGCCGTCTCTATCAATCAACCAACCTGAAGGGACGTTGCGAATGCCGTATTGCTGTGGGATGGGACTATCCCATCTTTTTCCACTATAAACATGCCGCCAGGGAATCTCATACTTTTTCAGGTGATCTCGCAACATTTTTTCATCGTTGTCAAGGCTGATACCGATGATGTCAAATCCTTTGTCTTTATAGGTGTCATACACTTTTTTCACATTCGGTGTATCCTCAAGGCATAGGCTTGACCATGTTGCCCGAAAATCGAGTAAGACCACTTTTCCGCGGTAATCAGCGATCGAGATCGGTTTGCCATCGATGTCTTTCGCAGAAAAATCAGGCACAGGTTTTCCGATGAATGCTTGTAAGGGTTCGGTTTTTAAGCGGTGTTCCCTTGCCAACTCAGTATCGCCTAATTTTTGATAAATTTCAGCAAGTTTGCGATGCGCGGTACGGTCATTTGGATTCTGTTCTGCGAGTTCTTTGAAAACCATGAGGAGTTCTTCGTCCCGGTCCGTCATCTCAAGCAACCTTGCGAGGGTAAGATAATATCGCGGGTAGTCTGTACTTATACTTGATTTGAAAAGATCAACCACACCGTCAACCTTGTATTCTTGCCCTGTTTCGATATAGAGTCGCGCAAGCGCAGGATATACATAATAGCATAAACGCTCATTGGACGGCTGTTGCTGAAGTCCTTTTTCCATAGCAGCGATCGCTTCTTCAGGGCTGTCATACAACTGTTCTGGAACAGCCTCCCAGATGCTCGGAGTTCGAGAAATCTTGTAATCGTAACTCAGGTTTAAGCAGTGAAAATCCGGACTCGCATGATGCCGACAACGGATGAGTGGCACACCATCGCCATACAAGGTTCGGTTTTCTTGGATGCGTTCGCGATATTGTGAGCGGAATTGGTAACCGTAACTCACAGGCATTTTCGGGTCTATGTTCCGAGCAAAGCGTGCCCTGCCGCCCATTCTATCCCCAGGGCAGATCAACACATCTGGTTCAGGTAAATATTTCGGGTGGTAAAGATCCGATAGCCATTCTGGATAATCACCATTTACTTCCAAGTAAGCTTCGATGGATTTACCGAGTTTAATCAAATTTTGGGTACAGATCTCAATATTTTTTTCTTGTTGTTCAGGTGTGAGAACGAGTGCCTCTTCCAGTCTTATTGCTGGTATCACCTGTTCCTGTGCTATGACAACCGTTATCAACAAACTCCACATAATCCCTATCGTCAAAATTGCTTTCATCACAGATTACCCTCTATTTTCAATAATATTGAGAGACACTTTGCTCTTTCAGTTACAGACCTGTTGATAGTTTCTTAAAATATAGTATAACACATTGCGTTGAAAATCTACTATATTTTTATTCAGCATTTACGCAACCCTCTTTGCAGGGTTTTGCTGGGGTGTTTTTTCACGGTTTGTAACCCCGCCACTCCTAATATCCGTGTGTATCAGATAAAATTTCTTGACAAATAGGTTAGATGTGTTATGCTTTTAACACATTTTTCAAACTACTGGTACCAATAAACCCTAGAATTTTAATTGATATCGGAGATTACGATAAGAATGCCTATACCGACGACTGCCCAAATGACGCTACCTGTTCTTCAATATATTGCCGACGGTGAGGAATATCGCCGTTCGGATATTATCAATATGATTAGGGAGCGTTTTTCGCTTACTGAAGATGAAAGGAGACGGTTAAGCGATGGCGTGACGATGGAGAGACCTCTAAAGCGCAGTGGACTTATAGAACGATCCAGAGTCGGGTATTATCGAATAACGTCTCGCGGACTTGAGTTTTTAAGTCAAAATCCAGAAGAAATTGCTGAGTCCAGTACAAACACTGGAACTAATAAGAATCTATCTGCCTTTAGTTTGAAAAAAATAAAAACATTCGGAACCCAAGGCCCTGTTAATCCTGAAGTAAACTATATTGTGAGCCGCACCGAGGAGATAGCGGATTTTGTTGACCGTGTGAAAAAAGGCAAATACATCGTCCTCTTCGCACCACGACAGACTGGTAAGACGACCCTCTTCCGTTCCGCTATAGATACGCTCATAGTCGATGCGTACTTCCCAATTCAACTGAACTTCGAGCTGTATGTGGATTGCTCCGCTTCTGATTTTTACATCTCTTTCTATAACAGGCTTCGCGAGGAGATTGAGGACGTTTTTAAGAAACGGAGCATCACGCCATCTAAAGCGTTAATCCAATTTTTAGATAATACAGAGGTGACAAATCAGGTTACAATGATGGAGTTCTTTAGGCAGCTTGTCCATCTCCTGCCTCATCAGGGTAATTTCCAAAAGGTTGTTCTCATCATTGACGAGTTTGATGCTATTCCGCCAGATGCTGTTCGCGGTTTCCTTCATTCGCTCCGCTACATTTATCTTGAGCAATCGGGAATCCGATGTCCCTATAGCGTCGGCATTGTCGGAGTCAAAAACATCACACAACTCAACTATGACCGATCAATTTCACCTTTCAATATCCAAGATGAATTTCACTTGCCTAATTTTACCTTTGCTCAGGTCCAAGAATTACTTGAACAGTATACCGAAGAAGTCGGTCAAGCCTTTGATACTGAAGTTATCACCGCTATCTACAAGCAGACGGCTGGGCAACCGTTCCTCGTTAATCGGTGCGCGCAGATTCTCACTGAGGAGATGGACATTCCTAAAAACGAGACAATTACAATGGGGCATTTTTCAAAAGCGCACGCCCAACTCCTTGAGGAAGGAAATACCAATATTAGGCATCTACTTACCAATATTCGTAGGGACCGCCGATTTGAAAGAGTACTGATGAGAATTGCTTCTTATGAGAGAGGTTTACGTTTCAACCCGGACGATGAGATTATGGACGAACTCTCGATGTATGGTGTGATTGCGAAAGGTACTGACGGCATGTGTGAGATCATCAACCCGATATATCAACATCGCATTTTGCAAGCATTTAAACCGTTGTTTAATGGGCTGGAGGGTGAGTATTTCTCCGAAGAAAACGGCGATGATTTTATTGATTACCTCACCTCTACTGGAGTGCTTGAGATGGAAGCACTCCTTAATAACTTCCAAGATTTCATTGCCCGAGCGGGTTTCCGTATTTTACAGGTACCAGATACGCCACAGGAATATGTCGGTCAACACCTCCTTTACGCCTATCTTGACCACTTCGTCCAGATTGTTGGTGCCAGTATGTTCCTTGAAGTCCAGACTGGGCGCGGTCGGATAGACCTCTTGATTGTCCACAACCAACGCAAATACATTGTTGAGACAAAGGTATGGGAAGGCGACAGATATTATCAGGCAGGGAAGCAGCAACTCGCTGCCTATCTCAAATTAGAGAACGCGCGGGAGGGATATTATGTTGTATTTGATCATCGCAACAATCCTACGCCGCGCGTTGAGACGGAGACAATAGACGGTTTGACAATTCGGAGTTATGTTATTCCTATAATACAGCAACAACCTTCGTCAATTTAGGGCAGGTATCCGATGCGTTACGGTCTGTTCAATAATCTATCAAACCACTTCCATCCAGACCCCCGGCACAAACCCCGGATACTCCCCATCACTGAACGCCGGATAATAGACATCCTCGCCACTGAAATCGTGAACCGTTTCGCCACCACTACCGTCTGGGATATGCACCCTACAGGTATATTCACTCTGACGGAACAGTTGCTGCGGTGTTGGTGTAGACGGATCCACGCGGTATTCCGCTAACGCTGTCTCATCAACCGTAATCCCCAGTCCGGGTGCTTCCGAGACCTGAATCGTTCCGTCAACAACCGGCAGCCGCGTTTCAAGCAAGTCCGATTCCCATAATTCATGGCATGTAATCGCAGGCAATTCTGCTTGTGACAGCACAGCACCGAGATGTACCGCGTACGCCGTTGTGATACCCGTGCCGACCATCTGGAGCCAGAACGGTTGATCAAACGAAGAACAGAGCGCGTTCGTACGCCGTAGCGCGTTCAGACCACCACCGACGACGAAGCCGCCACAACACCGCGCATGCAAACAGGATTCGTTGAAATGCTCAACAATCCGTTTCTTGACAGCTGCTTGCAACCGCGCCGCACCCTCTACATCCGTACCGAGGTAATACGGACTCTCATAGATAGCGACGTTGGGATGTTCATCTAACTGTTGCAAGACAGGGATCGCGTTGTCTGCTGTCCGTAAGAAGCCGTTGAAGTCGATGTCGAGTCGGTAATCTGCTGGCACTGCATCACCGACAGCGTCCACCTGCGCGAAGATGTCGCGCCATGGACGCGCTTTCAACTTCGCAGACGTATAACCGCGTTTGACGGATTCTTGGACTTCTGCCACCCAATCCTCCGGCGGCATATCAATGTCCCACCACGAGATAGGACACCTTTCGCGAACCTTAGGTCCGATCAGTTGGTAGGCAGGAACGCCTACCGATTTACCGATAGCGTCGAACAGCGACATCTGGATACCGAATCCGATGCCGTCGTCGTTCAGACAGGCGAACGCGTTCTGTCCGATTATCCGCTCAATATTCCCCGATTCATCTCCCAAATTTTCACCGTATCCGATAACACCGTTGCTGAGTTCGACGCGGTAAACGTGAACCCGTTCACCATGTGTCGATGCACGGTGCATGTGCCGACTGACCCGTTCATGATAAAATGGCACATTCAACGAAATCGCTTCGAGATGTTTGATGCTAAGCATGAGGTCCTCCAAGATTTAAAAATACGATCGCGCTATTATATCATATCTCCAACAAATACCACGAAAAATATTGCTGCCCGGTAAACCTGATTCTTTGAAGCAAATTCGCGCAGTTTAACACTAACAGGTCAAAAACCTTGCCACCCGAGCGCGATAGGTACGGCTCGTCCTCTGGTTTTCTGTTTCACGGAGTACTGACAACTGTTAACTGACAACTGAAAGATTTTTCGCAGAAAAATCGTACTGAAAACTATTCACATTTGACACACCACCGGTTTTGTTGCTATAATATATCTACAATGCAAACGACACGAACACGCCTCAGTTTTTGTAAGCAAGGAGCGCATTATGGCAAGAATTGAACCCTTTAATGTTTCAAACCATCTATTAGACCAACCTGATAAACTTCAGGAGCAGGCACAGCAAGACGGCTACCTCTTTTTTCGAGGCTTAATTGATGCCGATTCTATCTATAACTTACGTCGCGACTTTTTAGGCATCTGTCATCGGCACGGGTGGGCAGAAGGTGGCGACGCACTCATGGACGGCATCCGTATTGGGGGTCCGTTCATGGAAGGCGATGACGGCTATTGGCCCGTATTAGACGAATTCCAATGCTTGGAATCCTTCCATACGTTCGCGCATCATCCAGCGATCTTGGACATGCTCGACAAACTTTTTGGCGAGAAGACACTCGTGCATCCGCGGAATATTGGAAGAATTATGTTCCCCGAAAACACTAAATACACAACACCTGCACACCAAGATTTCATCCATATCCGAGGCACTGAGGAAACTTATACCGCATGGATACCGCTCGGGGCGTGTCCGAAGGAATTGGGCGGATTGACAGTACTCGCAGGATCGCATCGTGGCGGTATATATCCGGTAAAACCCGCATTCGGTGCCGGCGGACTCGGTATTGATACAGAACCGTTAGAGACTGATGGTCTCTATTGGGTATCGACGGATTTCGAGTTAGGCGACGCGCTCTTCTTTCACAGCCATGCCGTTCACAAGGCACTGCCGAACCAGAGTCCCGATCGGATCCGCCTCTCCGTGGATTACCGCTATCAAGGATGCTCGAAACCTGTAACGGAAGGCTCGTTATTGCCGCATTTCAATCGGATGCCGTGGGACGAAATTTATACCGATTGGACATCGACACAGTACCAATACTATTGGAACGCCTTCGACCTAAATAGGGTTTAATGATGAGAAACGCCTTCTGGATTTTACTCTGTAGCACTTTCTGCGTTCCCGCGAGCTTGTCTTTACAGTCACCTAATATGGTGTTAATTCCGGCAGGCGAGTTTCAAATGGGAAGTAACACCGGCGAACGCGATGAGAAGCCGGTGCATACTGTCTATCTCAATGCCTTTTATATTGACGTACATGAAGTGACAGTTGGAGAATACAAACGGTTTGTTGAAGCCACTGGGCACCGACCCCTACCAGTGTCAGTGATGCGGACCTCCCCAACAGACCAACACCCTGTAACCCAGGTGAGTTGGCACGATGCCATGGCGTATGCAAAGTGGGCTGGCAAACGGTTACCCACGGAAGCCGAATGGGAGAAAGCCGCGCGAGGCGGATTAATCGCACAACACTATCCGTGGGGCGATACAATTGACATCAGCAAAGCAAATTACAACAAAAATACAAAATCTGGGACACATAACGAACGGACAACACCCGTCGGAACTTATCCGGCAAATGGCTACGGTTTACGTGATATGTCGGGAAATGTAGCGGAATGGTGTCTTGATACCTATCAACCGAAATCTTACGCAAGTACCCCGAGACGCAACCCAATTGCCGGTGCCGGAAATATCCAACAGGCGATTACGGATGCACGTTTGAGCAAAGCAAAGCGTGTTGTACGTGGCGGATCCTGGAGTTTCAACGCAAAAAGCGTCCGCGTCGCGAATCGACTCGCCGAAAAACCAACGCTTTTGAGCAGTGATGTCGGGTTCCGTTGTGTACGCGACACAAAGTAGTAGGGACATGCCGTGGGTTTTCCGTTCACACTTTTTATTTAAAGGAAGTAGAAATCAATTGACGCAGTTACAACAACGAAAACCTAATCCTCTCACGCTCTTTGTAGTGATACTCATCGGATGCAGTGGTATCGCTATTTTACCGGCTATCGCTGAAAACTACACCGGCGATTTCTTAACAAACGGTGTCGGCGGTCGTGCACTCGGATTAGGGGGTGCCTATGTCAGTATCGCCGATGATGCGACTGCCACGTACTGGAACCCCGCTGGTATTGCCGGTGTCTCCGACAATTATCAGTTCTGTCTTATGCACGCCGCACGGCGTTCAGGGTTAGGCGCCTTCAACTATATCAGCGGCACGAAGCAAATACTGCCAAAACTCAACCTCGGACTCTCCTGGATTCGAGCAGGCGTAGACGATATTCCGATCTACCCGCTCATACCGGCCTTTGATCCGAACATTAGTGCCGATGAACGCCGAAACGTCGCCAAAAACCGTCCGAGGGAATCCGACTTCACGCCTGCTGGCTACCTCAACGACAGTGAAAACGCGTATATTCTGACCCTCGCTACCGGTTGGGTCGTCAGTCAATCGTGGTGGGATAACTTTGGCAGGGATTCGCTACCGCCGGAGTTTATGGTCGGCCTGAACGCCAAATGGATATCACAACGCCTGAACAGTGGTGATCTTGATCTTTATAACTACAGCAGCTGGGGATACGGGTTCGATGCGGGTCTGCTTATCCGGCTGCCAGACTTTAACGCGCTTTTTGGTCTGGAGAACTTCGGCGGTATGTCCTTCGGCATAAACCTCCAGGACATCTCAAAGACAACCTTAACATGGAACACGTTATCCGCGCCGAAAGAATCTATTCCAGCGAATTGGAACATCGGTGTCGCGTATTCTCACGATCGCGTTTTTAATCGGAAACTGATCTTCTCCTATCAGTGGCAGCAACGTTATGGTGGACAGTCACATCTCGGCGTAGAGTATCAGATAAGTACACCGTTGGCTTTACGCATCGGTTACCGAGACAACCGTTTGACAAGCGGGATCGGAATCCATGTGCGCCAATTTCGCCTCGATTATGCACTCCTCTTCGGCGACCTGATTAGCACACATTTTTTGAGTCTGTTGTGGAATTTTTAGGATTTACACAATTTTCTGCGTATTACCGGTGTTGGGCGGGGTTTGAAACCCCGCCTGCGGGAATCTGCGTATCACCGACGTGGTTTCAAACCACGTTTGCAAGAGCACAGCGTAAGCCTTGATTTTTAAGGAACGACTTCACACGCTGGGTTTCGACAAGTCTGGCTGATCGCGTAGGAGGATGAGGAGCGGGGCGAGTACTAACGGAAGCATCACCAAACCGTCTAACACAATCGGCAAACCGAATTTATCTCCCAAAACACCGACAATCTTATTCAAAAACCCTCCGACACCCCAGGCAGCACCCATCATAACACCGGAGGCGATGCTTTCGTGTCCGTGCAACATTATCTGTGCAAGGACAATGTTAACGGTTATGGAACTCGTGAGAACCACATTGCCTAAAAAGAGGAGTGCAAGGAAACTAAACCCGTCGGTGTGCAACGACCCGTAAAGAAGTGGTGGCGCACCGAGAAGCGATACCAATAACAGTACATAAGTGTTGATGCGACTCATAAGCCACCCACTTGACAAAATACCCATAGATCCCGCAAAAATAAAGAGTGCGAGGACCAGAGAACGTCCTTGGTCTGAGTAGCCTTGATCGGCTAAATGGACAGAAAGAAAGGTTTCTATACCGGTGAGTGTAACGGTACGCATCGCCGCAATTACGAAAAGCACGATGAGAGGGAGCATACGCGGTGAAGCAACGCTCCAAAACGGTTCTTGCGGGATCTGCGCATCGGTTGGCGTTCCTCTCGTACTGGCAGTTAAATCGAGTGTTTTCTCAAATCTTAATACTTTTGGCACCAGCAACGCCACAACTAAACCGGGTATCATCTCCCAAACGAGGTATTCCATACCGAAACGGTACGGAATGAATAGGAGCACCACCGGACCGAGTGCACGTCCGATGTTGCCACCTGTCAGAAAAATGGAGATACCCATCCCTCGCTGCTCGGAAGCAAGTGCGCCAGCATAAGTTGTCGCCTGCGGATGGAACGCAGCGACCCCAATACCACCAATAGCCAACAGCAGATATACAATATTAGCGGATGGCGCGAGCCACAATAGACTTAAACCGATCGCGCTAAACGCCACGCCGATCGTCAGAAAATGCACTGTCCGCAGCCGATCTGACAACCAGCCAAAGAGGACCTGTCCGAATGAGCTAAATACACTGTAAATTGAAACGAAGTTTCCCGCTAAACTGTTCCGTGCCGCAGTTGTCGCTAACTTCGTCAGTAGGAGCGGTTGCAGGTGTGATAGAAGCGTTGCGTAGGAATCAAGAACGGTATGTAAAAACGTCAGGAAATAGAACTTCTGCCGAGTAGAGGGTTTTGAGGAATCTGGGATGTTATTCATAGAATGAAATCATACCGCGTTTCTATTAAAATCGGACAATTGTGAGATAGACGGATATTATAGAATGCCAAAAAGAAAAAAGCAAGTCTTTAAAAAAATAGTTTCCCTTGACAATTAAACCGGCAACATATATCATAATACGAATCCTTTAACGTAGATAACTGAACATAACATATAGCGAGCGTGCCTTTGAACAGAGAACAACTCCAGCGGGTTACCAAGATCGGTTTACCAACGGTACTGGCAGTCATCATAACATACTTCCTCTTAAAAGAGATTGATCTCCAACAGATACCGCAAACCCTCGGTCGATTATCCATAAAGGCACTCCTTATCGGTTTCACCTGTTACTGTGTGTTAGTGCTGGCGAAAGCATTGCGTTTTCGTGCGCTCCTTAACCTCGATAGCAGTGTCTATCGGATCTTTCCGATCCTTGCGTTGCACACCTTTTGGGGCAACATCCTTCCGATGCGGACAGGAGATGTCTCTTACGTCTATCTCATGCAACGCCGTCAGAAAGTGGACGCGACACAAGGGATCGCCTCGCTTCTGGTCGCAAGTTTGATAGATCTGATACTCCTGATAGGCTTGGTAATCGCGACGGTATGGCTCCTACGCGACGCATTGCGTGATACCTTCTTAGGTGCTTTTTTCTATCTTATGCCGCTCCTGATAGGCAGCGGATTAATCGCGACCGTGGTCTTTGTTTCTGTTGCACCGAACGTCTGTATGAGGATTGCCGATCTATGTGCCGCTCCGCTGTTACGTCTTGAGAAACGACCCGTGTCATGGGTTGTTAACAAGGGGATGCTCGTGCTGCAGGAGCTCACGGCGTTCCGATCGAACCGTCGGTTTCTGGAAGTCTGGGTATATTCCGTACTGTGTCTTGTCATCCGTTTCGGGTTTCAGTGTTACCTTGTTATCGAAATGGGGGTTGATGTGCCGATACTGCAAGTATTGTTCGCACTTGCATACACCAACGTCTTCAACCTACTACCAGTTCAGACGGTCGGGAACTTCGGAACAACAGAGTACCCATTCGTCTGGTTGCTAAAACATTTCGGGACATCGGTAGAGGTAGCAACTGTCACAGGTTTCAGCCTACACATTCTGATTCTAATTTACTGCCTGCCTTTAGGCGTGTATGGGTTCTTGAATAGACCCAAGGAGCAATAGATATGCAAATTATTGATCCACATGTTCACGTTTGGAAAAACGATCCGCGGTTTCCGTGGGCACCAGAGACAACGAGTCCACCGGCGGAAGACGCAACGGCGGAGATGCTTTTGGAATTAATGGCGGCAAACGGTGTCGAAAAAACCGTCCTCGTTCAAGTCATCCACTACCGTTGGGATAATAGCTACGCGGCGGACGTGATGAAGCGGTACCCCGATAAATTCATGGGTGTCTGTCGGATTAACCCTGAAGTTCCTGACGCAGCAGACCATCTCAGTCGTTGGACTGAGGATCACGGATTTCACGGCGTGCGCCTGAGTCCGTCTGTCGGGGCTGCAGGCGATTGGTTTACGGGACCGTTGATGCTACCTATCTTTCAACGTGCCGAGACGCTCGGTGTACCGATGCTGATTCTCACTGGTGTCGAACGATTGGTCGACCTCGTGCCACTTCTGGAACAGCATCCGGACCTTGATGTCGTCATAGATCACATGGCGGACTGTTCGCCTGACGCACCGGACAAACTCCAACTGCTTCTCAATCTTGCACGCTTCCCACGCGTCTATGTTAAAATAAGCCATACGTGGTCAATCTCGAAAACGGGGTATCCATGGGCAGACACATTTGAGCAGGTCAAGAAAGTGTATCAAGCGTTCGGTGGTTCCCGGATTATGTGGGGCACCGATTGGCCCGTCTGTCTCAAGCGTGCCAGTTATGCTGAAACTTTAGCTGTCGTCCGAGATGAAATGGATTTCTTCACACCAGAGGATCACGAATGGGTCTTAGGTAAAACGGCGCGACGCCTCTGGAAATTTGAAGAATAACATTTCAATCCAATTCTTTTTTGTTTGACAAATTTGTGTAACTGTGTTACCATAATATAATAAACGTATCAGCGTAACTCCTTAAAGTTGAATGCACCTTGGCGTGGCGCAGCATAAGAACGAATACGCTTCTGCTGTTAAGGTTCCCACCTCGCCTGTCCACAAGGAGGAACACCATGCCGTTTTGTCCACAATGCAACGCTACGTATAAAGAAGCTATCTCGATATGTCCGGATTGCCAGATAGACCTCGTGCCGCAAGCGGCACAAACCGAGATTTCGGAATATGGGGACTGGTACGCCATTGAATCTGTCCCGAACGAATTAGCCGCAAATATCCTCCGAAGTGTCTTAGAGGATAGCAATATCCTCGTCTATGTCCGCTGCCATGATGTCCCGAATTATGGGGGTGTGAAGGGGAACGCCACGCAATCCGAATGGGGCGATATACTTGTGCCAACGAATTTAGTTCCACAAGCGCGGGAATGTCTTAAAGCCTATTTCAATTCACTAAAAGAAGAGTGACACACATACAGGCAGGACGTTATGGAAGCCAAGCAACTCTATCTCATTAAAGAAGCCAAATCTCACGTTCGCATGAACGGAAAGATTTATGTCCGGGCACACCGTAGGTCTAACGGCAGCCACGTCAAAGAACATTGGCGGAGACCACCGACGAAGCGGTTTAGGACGCATCGGCAGCTTGACACCCTATCAGAACAACTCAACCTCTTTGAAAATGACGACACCTCGAGTTAACATAAACAGGACTTAAGCATATCGGGAATACCAAAATTCCACAAGCAAATGAATGGATTTTGCCTAAGTCCTAAATAAATTATATCCGTGAGATCTCTTAGAGAAATACTATGACCAGTCATTTCCGAAGCTTGCAAGTTTACTGGACAACGTGTTGTCGCTTGCAAGCTTGTCTTATTTTTTTATTATTTTTCATGGCGAGTCCTACGCTTTTTGGTGATGTTTACCGTATCAAAAAGGGGGATACACTCCTCATCGCTGTCGTTGGACAACCGGAATATACGCATTCTGTCGAAGTCCGTGAAGATGGAAGAATCAACTATTTCGGCCGTGAATTTGATGTCGCTGGTGCAACAGTGACAACTGTCAATCACTTGATTCGTATTTTTCTCGTAACCGATAACCACGTCACTAAACCTGTCGTTATGGTGTCGCTTGTGCTGCAAAAGAACGGTGTTTTTGTTGGTGGCGCAGTGAAAACACCAGGACGTTACGTCATATCACCAGAGACCGACATCGACCTATACCGTGCGATCGCACTTGCAGGTGGTATGGGTGAGAACGCCGACCGACAAGGTGTCCAATTAATCCGCAAAGACACCACGGAAACCGTTGAAACCTACGATCTTTCGACCAATAGTCCTTACCGCGATATCCGCCTCAACATCAACGATCTCGTTTTCGTCATGCCGCTGAGTGTCGTTGAGGTGCAAGGACAGGTACAGACCCCTGGAAAAATCTTTGTGCGTGGTGCGATCGGTATCTCACATGCCCTGGCGCGCGCAGGTGGCCCCACACAAGAAGCCGACCTGACGACAGTTGTAAAGGTTGAGAAAAACGGTAAACGCTCCGAATTCAATCTCTCCGAACAGTTTTGGAAATCTCCACCGAACAATCAACCGCCCCCGACGCTATCAGACGGCGATGTGCTGTTTGTCCCTAACGTCTTTAAAACAGAACCTATCTATGTAACAGGTTATATCCGAAACCCTGGACCTCAACGCGTTCGTGGACCGTTGAACCTCTCGCAAGCCGTTGCTCTCGGTGGCGGGTTCGATGTCTCAGCGAACCGCAAAGAGGTCATCATCCACCATCAAGACGGTACAACTATAGAAGTACCGTTCACATTCAATCCAGCCGAAGGCACACACCAACAAGTTTTACTTTACCCTGGCGATATCTTAGAGATTAAGAAAAAGTTTCAGATAAATTGGAGCCTCGTTAGCACCTTCACCGTCATCGTCATCAGCGGTGTGAGCGTTATACTCCAAATATTGCAGTGAATAGGAGAATATAAATATGCGAACTGAATTGGGTTTAGAGGAACAACAATCCGAACCAAACGTTGAGACACCGGAACCGCAAGCAGAAAAACAGCAGCAACCCGAGAAAGGAAGCGGTAATTGGGATGCTAACGAGATGCTAAACCAACATTTCGAGCAACCCGTCCGCTTCGTCACTTATACCGGTCTAAAGGATCTGTCCGTATCCAGAACGAAATCGTATACGATATGGGGCAAAAATCCCGATGGTAAGGTGATGAAGATGCCGAAACTACATGTTTTGTTTGCATTTCCGAAGGAGAAAATGCCCGACCTGAAACCTCATATAAAAATTAGGACACCCTTGAAAAATGAGAACCTTCAACCGATTAAAGAGATAGCAGACCGGTACCATGTTGATGACGAAATTCTCGAACAGGCGAGGGATAACAAATCCAACGTAAACATCGTCACTCGCGCCGGATACGTCTTGAGCGGTTGGATCCAGCACTTTGACAAATATGTACTCTACACGCGGATCGCCGAGAAAATGGTGATCGTATACCGACACGGTTTGTATGATTTCACAGTCGATGAACAACCCGAAGACGCGTCATAGATGTTGATAGCAGGATTTACATCTTAGGACTTACGCATGCTGCTCTTTTGTAGCACAAACTTCTTAGTTTGTGTCACCAGACCGCTGTGTTTTCCGAAAATTCTCATCTAACAGAACGGGCTGCAGTCAAAATTGCGTAAGTCCTACATCTTTCTCAACGAACCCGACATAATACCAAGTCTAAAAAATAAAGTTGCATTATAGAGACTTTGGAACGCTATGAGGTATCTGCATGTCCGAGGCGCGATGATGCACGTCGCTTATGAGCGAGTACGCCGCAAAATCGCACGACTATGAACCTGCTCTCAAATTCAAAGTTGAAACACTACTACGAGCCAGTTTTTTGTTAATGATAGGCGTTTATTTAGAAATGGTATAAGGAGCAACAAAGTGCAATTTAAAAAAATATACCCATGCCTTATTTTCGTATTCGCTTTATTGCCTATTGCAACTTCCTATTCACAGACAAGTTTATACGAGTTACGTACTGGCAGATCCGGCATCGGAATTGGACTCAGTACAACTGAAGATATTAGAGCAATAAGCGGCACTCTTGACTACGGTATTGATTCCAATCTAAGGATTTCGTTTTCTGCAGGCGTTGCGCTCATTGACGACTATGAGGACGACGATGTGTTGGAAGTTCCGCCTTCCCCTATAGGTGCGGTTTCCATAACCCGCGTTGACTCCTTATCAGAGACGGGATTAGATTATTTTTTAATAGGGAGTTTTAATGCTACGTATTCCGAAGTGATTGATACGTCAATAGATGAAACGTTCATTCGGACACGCGCGCTCGGACTTACTGGTGGCGGTGGTATATTCAAACGCCTTGATACAGAATCAGGTTGGATCCTAAAACCGTATTTTGGGATATATTCTTCAAATCTTTGGACACTTGTAATCAATGAATTGTGGGATGATGAAGAAACTGATACCAGTAATAGCCTGTTGGGAGAAGTCGGAATCGAAATTGAGATGTCACGAACAACGAGCATCGTCGGGAGTTTCGGTTTTTCTTTTCAAAACTCTGACACCTCACTTGGCATCGTAATTAATTTTCATTGAGTTCCAGTCCCAGTAGATTCGGTTTGAAACCGAATCTATGTTCAGTTAAAAAAAATACCGTTGTGGTCCCCATGTCCGGTAGGTGCGGTTTGATGAAGATTAATTTTTAAATCGGTAATTTCGTATTCCGCACGAGACGCGTGTCCTCCACTGCAGGGTTTTTGCTGGGGTGTTTCTTCAAGGTTTGTAACTTCGCC
>ASZN01000009.1 GCA_000406005.1 Candidatus Poribacteria bacterium WGA-3G | reverse complement strand
CTCTTAAAATCCGCGCCATCCGCGTCATCCGCGATAATCCGTGATTTGCAGCGTACTCGCCCAAATGCGACCTGCATTCAGACGACAATTGACAAAATATTTATACACCTTTTTTCAACGGCATATTTCATTGTTTTTGTGGTATACTTAAAAAGAGAACAAAAGTCGTTGGACAAACATTCCATCAAGGCATCCAATTACGCAAAAGGAACCCGATCCTATGAAACCCACTTCATCCCCCATTCTTGTGGTGCTGCTTATCTTTCCAACGTTATATCTACCCAGCAGCTTCGCCCAAGATTACACGCAATGGGGTTTACCCGAAGGTGCTAAAGCCCGCATCGGTAAAGGCAGGATCAATGATATACAATATTCTCCAGATGGCACTATATTAGCAGTCGCCGGTTCTATCGGCATTTGGCTCTACGACGCGAAGACCTTTCAAGAACTTGCGTTGCTAAAGAGAGGTAAGTACGGTGTTGATAGTATATCGTTCAGTCCGGATAGCACAACTCTCGTGAGTGGAGATCCGGCACGCGATGTTATATTGTGGGATGTTGCCGCAAGAGAACACAAGCGTCTCCTTCAGCCCGGATGGGCAAACCCTCGCAACAGGAAGTGAAGACAAAACTATCCGTCTATGGGATCCGAAAACTGGAGAACTACGGCAGACACTTGACCATGCGGATCATGTTAATCACGTATTATTCAGCCCGGATGGAAAAACGATCACAAGTGCCAGTTCACACCATACGATTCGTCTATGGGACGCAAAGACTGGAAAACTTCAAAAAACGCTCTCAGGACATGGCATCTGGATAGTTGGCACGTCATTTGCTGTCAACGGTACCGCGTTCAATCCTGATGGACAGACAATTGTGACTTGGAGTAACGATCAGACCATCCGTTTATGGGATGTGAGTACTGGCGAGGTCAAAAAAACACTCAAAGTCCCAAAATTTTAAGTTATTTCGCATTTTGCCGAACGAGGATAATGTACAGTTCACTTGCAAAATAAAAGGAGGTCAGGACGAATGAGAATCGTAATGCCGAATTTAATGCTTACGTGTTTCAGCTTAATGATCGTCAGCCTAATGTTGACCAACACCAGCAATGCCGAATTTGATCCGAAAACCGTTGTCGGGATGTGGCTCTTTGATGAGGGCAACGGTAATACCGCTGCGGATTCCTCCGAAAATGGCAACGATGGAAAAATTGAGAACAGTCCGAAATGGATAAAGAACGGTAAGTTCGGAGCCGCACTGGAATTTGATGGAGACGAGAGTAAAGGACACGTCCTTGTGGGGAATTTGGGTCTGTCTGGGGCGGTTACAGTGGTTTTGTGGGCGAAACCGAGTGATGCCGCCGATGATGATCGATTAATATCGAATCTCAGTGGACCCACGAATCCGGCTTTCGCAATTCGGTTCCAAGGTGAAGCTGTTGACATTTGGGGCAGGGCGTGGAAACCCGTCATCCCAAAATTTGATGACAACAAATGGGGACACTACGCGTTTGTGTTAGATGGCGAGGGAAACGCGACGGGTTATTACAACGGCAAAGAAGGTGACACAGTTGTCGATACCTATATTTTTACGGATATCGGTATCGGCGCAACTTTTTTGCATCAATGGGGACAATATTATGCCGGTGTCTTTGACGAAATCGCGTTTTTCAGTGCCGCGTTGACTGCAGATGATATTAATATCCTCATGACAAGAGGACTCAAATCGGCGTTGGCAGTTTACCCCGCTGGTAAATTAAGCATTACGTGGGGAAACCTAAAAGTCAACCCATAAGGATTAATCTTAAGTGCAAAGCAACTTTCATCCTTACTTTCGATCCGCGTCCTGCGTTTGAGAAAATCCGTATCCCTGTCCTGGCACTCAACCGTGAGTTGGATGTACAGGTTGATGTTGAGCAAAACCTCAACGCTATCGCCGCGGCACTGGACAAAGGTGGGAATCAAGATGTCACTGTACATCGCTTACCAAAACACAATCACCTATTTCAACGTGCGCTTACAGGTTTGATGAACGAGTACGGTGCCATTGAGGAGACGATCTCGCCAGAGGTGCTGGACTTAATCCGGGACTGGATAGTGTCCGTGACGCGATAAACCGTTTTCAGATTTTTTACAGAAAATCGGCACAGCTTGCAACTAAAGGTATGTCCGTTCGGCGCGAACACACGCTAAATTAAGGCAGATGTTTGCTCGATATCGGGTTCGTATAAAATTATGCACCTTTTTCGCCTCTAAATTGCGTCATTAATAATTAGAAGTGCTGTTAGCAAGAAACTTAGAGAAATTTAAATTAAAGCTGGTATATGGGATTCAATTATCAATATATCAATTAACGTGAAGGGAATTTTATGAACACAACGCAAAATACCGATACAATGCATGCCGATGACGTTGCTGCGATTGACGAACTCCAGAACGTCTATGACCACTTGAAACAAACACTTGCTAAGATCATCGTCGGTCAGGAGCAAGTTATCGAACACTTGGCGATCTGTCTGTTTTCGCAGGGCCACGCGCTGTTGATGGGGGTCCCCGGATTAGCGAAAACGTTGTTAGTCAGACGTTTCGCTGAGACGATGGCGTTGCGGTTCAGCCGAATCCAATTCACCCCAGACCTGATGCCCATGGACATCACCGGAACCGACATCCTTCAAGAGATACCCGGCGGTAGACGCGAATTTGAGTTCGTGAAAGGTCCGCTGTTCGCAAATCTCATTCTTGCCGATGAGATTAACCGGGCACCCTCGAAAACACAAGCCGCTATGCTCGAAGCGATGCAGGAATACAAAATCACCGTCATCGGCAGAACGTATTCGCTGGAGCCACCGTTTTTCGTACTGGCGACACAGAACCCGATTGAACAGGAAGGCACGTATCCGCTACCAGAGGCGCAACTCGACCGTTTCATGTTCAGAATTGAGGTGGACTATCCCGCACGATCCGAGGAGATAGAAATCGCTCGGACGACCACTGGTGTCGCACTGCCAACACTCGAACCCGTTCTCACCGGTGAAGAGGTACTCGCTTTTCAAGACCTTGTCCGTCGTGTACCCGTAGCCGAACATATCTATGAATTCTCGGTTGATTTGGTGCGCAGCACGAGACCGAAAGGCGATGCAGCACCTGACTGGCTGAAACCGCTTGTCGCTTGGGGGGCTGGACCTCGCGCCGTTCAATACCTAATTTTAGGTGCCAAAGCGCGCGCAGCACTCAGTGGTAGCTACATGGCGCGGCTTGAAGATGTCGTCGCAGTCGCAAATCCGGTGCTCGCGCATCGCGTCATTACATCCTTCGCAGCGGAGTCTGAGAACATTACCAGCCAAGATATCGTCAACCGTCTCGTCGAAGAATTGTCGGAACAGGGGTAAACTATGGCTTTGCAACTCAGACGAGATTACCTCAACCAGCAGGTCCTTGAACGGCTTTCCACGCTCCAACTACACGCCCGATTCCCGATGATCGGGAATGTGTCCGGGAAACACCGGAGCCCGATTCGCGGCTCCAGTCTTGAGTTTGCCGAGTACCGTAAATACGTCCCAGGCGACGACACACGCCGACTCGACTGGCGGGCCTACGCGCGTAACGATCGCTACTATATTAAAGAGTTTGAAGCCGATACCAACCTGCGGATGTGCTTGGTCGTTGATACCAGCGGCTCAATGGGGTACGCACACACGCCGTCCGCTACAACGGATGGCGATCCTGATATAAATAAACTTGACTATGCCCGTCGAATCGCTGGCACATTGGCGTATATAGCCGCACTACAAGGCGATGCCGTTGGACTCTATTGTGTCGACAAGACGTTCCAGAAAGAAATCCCAGCAAAACGCAGTGCAACCCATCTCGGCACAGTCCTTGATGAATTAGGCGCAATGGAACCATCAGGCGAGACCGGATTGGCTGACGTTCTCCACGAAACCGCCGAACGGGTCCCACAGCGAGCACTCATCGTCGTCATTTCGGACCTATTTATCGAACCCGGAGCGGTGCGGAATTGTTTTGAACACCTGCGCTTCCGTAAGCACGATGTCGCTGTGTTTCACCTCATGGAACAGAGCGAACTCGATTTTGAATTCGATCGTCCCATACGATTTGTTGACATGGAAGGCGGCGAACCTATACTCGCAGATCCCACAGTCATCGGCGCGCAGTACCGACGCGCAATAGAGATGTACCTCCAAAGTATGGACGAAGTGGTTCGAGATACCGAGGTTGACTACCATCGGATCTGTATCCACGAGAACTACGGAGACGTATTGGCACGATTTTTGTTGGGACGAACACCGAAAAAACGTAAGTGAGGAGTCGTTATCAGTTCTCGGTCCTCGGTTCTCGGTTAACAACTTGTGGTGGTGACCTTTCCTATCACTGCCACAGGAAACCTCTTTAACTGAAAACTGAAAGATTTTTTCATAGAAAAAATCGTACTGAAAACTGACAACTAATAAAAACATGAGTTTTCTGCAACCGCTTATATTGATCGCACTTCCACTGATGGCACTGCCGATCCTCATCCATCTAATCAATCAACAACGCCACCGGACCATCCCTTGGGCAGCGATGATGTTCCTGATGAGCGCGAAACGGATGAGTCGAGGGATGGCACGCCTACGGCACCTCCTTATCTTACTGATGCGCGTCCTGGCTGTCGGTGCTCTCATCTTTGCTGTGAGCCGTCCCCTATCGGGTGGATGGTTAGGGAGCGTCGGATTGAGTAAACCCGATGCCACCCTAATCCTTCTTGACCGATCCGCCAGCATGGAGATGCAAGACCTACAGGCGGGTGAGTCGAAGAGATCCACTGCGCTGAAACGACTCACAGAATTGCTGGAACAAGGTGATTACGGGACACACCTGATTCTCATTGATAGTGCAAGCGGACAGATGCAAGAGGTGGATTCGCCTAAGGCACTGTTGAGTCTACCGCTGACCAATGCAAGTGCCACCAGCGCAAATATTCCAGCGATGCTTGAAACGGCGTTAGCATATCTTAAAGCGAACGAGTCCGGACGCACCGAAATTTGGATCTGTTCGGATCTAAAAGAAAACGATTGGGATGTTCACAGCGGTCGATGGGATGCCATACGTGGGGCGTTTGCTGAATTACAGGGCGTGCATCATTTTTTGCTCGCCTATACAGACCCGCCTTCAAGCAATTTATCGGTCAGGGTGGAAAACGTACAACGGTGGCAGCGTGGCATCACTGCAGAACTCATTCTTGATGTGATGGTTCGCAGAACCGATGGAAGCAACGACGCACGACAGGTACCGATTGCGTTTGAAGTCAATAATGTTCGCTCCGTGGTTGAAGTCGAGCTTGACACACTCGGTGCCTCGTTGCAAGGACACCGCATCCCTATTGATGGCAAACTCAGTTCCGGTTGGGGCTTGGTCAGTTTACCCGGCGATGCGAACCCATTGGACAATCAGTTTTTCTTCATCTTTTCAGAACCACCTGTACGTAAGGCGGTTGTCGTTAGTGATGACGCAAAAGTCGGTGAGGCGTTCCGTCGAGCACTCGCGACTCCGATCGACAACCGGTTAAAACACCGTGTTGACGTGATTCCAGTAAACCGCGTAGCAGAGATTGACTGGGAGAGTACCGCACTGTTAGTGTGGCAAGCGGCGCTGCCGCGTGGGGTGGTCGCCGAACAGATTACACATTTCGTCAACAGCGGACGTGTCGCCATGTTCTTCCCGCCGGGGCCAGGAGGTACTGGCGGAAAAATGTTTGATTCACAATGGGGGGATTGGCACTCGTCTAATAGTGATCAGGTTTCTAAACTCTCATGGTGGCGTGGCGATGCGGACCTGTTGGCACATGTAGAGAGTGGTGATGCTTTGCCTTTGAACGATTTACGCACCTACCGCTATCGCACACTTGAAGGACCCGGAACACCGTTGGCACAGTTTGACGATGACGCGCCCCTATTGACCCGGGTGGCAACGGACCGTGGTTCTGTCTACTTCTGTAGCACACTACCGACAGCACAATTCTCTTCCCTCGAACGTGACGGTGTCGTGTTTTATGTCATGTTGCAACGAGCGTTGACTGACGGAAGCCTCGCACTCGCTACGGCATCTCAACGCGATGCCGAACTCGGTGTACTCGCAGATCGAGAACAGTGGACATCGGTTGCACCTGAAGAAGGGACTGCGTCTCTCTCAACGCGTGGATTGCATGCCGGTGTTTATCAAGACGATACACATTGGGTCGCCGTGAACCGCAGTCAAGCTGAAGATAGTGCCAAGGCATCACCTGTTGAGGCAGTGGATGCACTGTTTGATGGATTGTCGTATAGGAGAATTGATGTTGATGTTGGTGATACATCGGCTTTAGCGAGCGAACTCTGGCGTATCTTCCTCATCGCAATGGCGTTAGCACTCATTTTGGAGGCAGTGCTGAGTTTGCCAAGCAGGAAGACCAGGAATGAAAGACAGCAAGAAGGGCTGGAGGGGGCCAACCTGGCATAACTTTTCCAACCTTCTAATCTTTTAGGCGATTGTGTTAGCCTGAAATCGTAGGGGCTGGGTTACCCAGCCCGTAGCAAAGGGTTTTGCAATGTAATACAAGGAGTGGATTTAATCTATTCCCAGACTAAATCCCCTATTTCTTCAGATGAACGGAGAGAAGCTTCTTCGCAAAACCCGCCTCAACGAACCGCAAGGAACATTAAAAATATGCAAGAACAACAGGGGAGTTTGGAATTTCTTTCAAGCGGCTCCATCACCGTCTTGGGACTGTTGGTGATCGCTGTGACAGGTGTCTTGTGCTGGTTAGCATGGCACCGCAGCGGCTATCGCAAACAGACTGGCTGGCTTGAATTGCTGCGTTTCGTATTGGTCTGTTTAGTCGTTGCCACGCTGAATCAACCCGAGTGGCTGAAGACGCAACCGCCGGAGCACCGTTCAACCCTCGCTGTCCTCTGGGACCAATCCAAAAGTATGGAGACGCGGGATGTTCTTGACGCTGAAAATGTTTCAGGTGAACCTAAGAGTCGCACTGAAGCGATTCAACCGCTGATGTCCGAGACGGTCTGGAAAGGCGAATCTGCATCTGATACCGAACACACGCAGCATACAGACGATCTCAACGTCGTATTTGAGCCGTTCTCTTCGGCGTTAGACCCACCAGAGGAAGCGACGGATCTGAATGCTGGAATGACCCACGTTCTTGACAACCATACCAACCTCCGCGGCGTGGTGCTGCTGTCAGACGGCGATTGGAATGTCGGCAACTCGCCAGTGGAGGCAGCCACACGGTTTCGGATGAAAGGGATTCCCGTGTTCGCTATCGGTGTCGGCAGTCGAGTACCGCTCCCGGACCTCGAATTAGTTCGGATGGACGCGCCAACCTTTGGTGTGGTTAACAAACAGGTCCGTATCCCCTTTGTTGTGCGTAGCACCTTGGGACAAGATCGAGATGTCCGCATCACACTCAATATAAATCAAAAATCGGAATCCACATCTGCGACTGTTGAAAAACAGATTACCAAAGTCGTCCGTGTTCCAGCAATGCGCCAAGCGCAAGATAATATCGTCTCTACATTACCAGCGACGGGAGATTACACCTTGAGCCTCCGTATTGACAAAGATGCTGAGGAGTTGATACCCGAAAATAATGAGATTTCCGCACCCATATCCATACGTGAAGAACAATTGAAAGTGCTTGTCATCGAATCTTATCCGCGATGGGAATACCGGTATCTACGGAACGCCTTAGAACGCGATCCGGGTGTTGAAGTAACATGCCTCCTTTTTCATCCCGAATTGCCGAAAGTCGGTGGCGGACGCAGCTACATTAAGCGTTTCCCTGACGCGCGAGAATTGAGTCGTTATGATGTGGTATTCCTTGGCGATGTCGGTGTCAAAGATGGGCAGTTAACTGTTGAACAGGCACAGGAATTAAGGAAGTTAGTCAGTGCACAGGCTTCAGGGCTTGTCTTTATGCCTGGGCGTAAAGGAGCGCACGATTCATTGATCTCAGGACCGCTCGGTGACCTTTATCCTGTGGTCTTAGAGCCAGCGATACCTGAAGGTGTCGGGTCGAGTGCCCAAGGGTATTTCGCTCTCACAACTGCCGGACAGCGGAGCTTGCTAACACGCCTTGGGGATACCGATGAAAATAACAGCGAAGTCTGGCGAAAGCTGCCCGGATTTTTCTGGTACGCTGGTGTTGCGCGCGCCAAGGTTGGCACCGAAACACTCGCAGTACACGATCAAGTCACGACCGCCTCAGGTCGAGTGCCGCTAATCGTAACAAAGACTTACGGCACCGGTAAAGTACTATTTATGGGAACGGACAGTGCTTGGCGTTGGCGGCAAGGTGTTGAAGACAAATACCACTATCGCTTCTGGAGTCAGGTCGCACGGTGGATGGCATACCGACGACAGATGGCGCAGAGCGAATCAATACGGCTCTTCTATTCACCGGACCGACCAAATGTCGACGATGTCTTGACGTTAAATGCCAACGCCATCGACAACGTGGGTGGCCCCTTGGATAGCGGTACGGTCGTGGTACAAGCGATTTCGCCATCTGGTAAGACACAGACCATTCGGCTGCAACCCGGCACAGAAGATTTAGCCGGATTGTTCGTCGGTTCGTTTGTCCCCAAAGAACCCGGCAACTATCGTCTCATTGCAAGCAGTAGCGAAACCGGTGCCTCTGTACAAACGGACCTGTCAGTGCAAGGATTAAATCGGGAACAACAGGGACGATTGGCGCGTTTTGATGTATTGGAGGAGATCACCAAAATTACCGACGGCAAACTCGTATCGGTCTCTGAAGTGCCGAATCTATTAGAATATCTCGCAGCCTTGCCGGAACCCGAACCGACTGTCCATCGAACACGGATCTGGGCACACCCCATTTGGGCAGGTCTCTTAATCTTTTTGCTCGGAGTATTCTGGGTCGCCAGAAAGATGACAGGTACAGTGTAGATCGACATATCAGTACGGGGTGAGTTACTCAACCCCTGCCAAAACTCAAAATGTAAATAGACAACCGTCGTCAAACATGGTATCCTATCTTTAGGAGTGGGAAATATAAGAGCGAAACCGATAATCCATATTAGAGGGGGATCAGTTAACAGTTATCAGTTAAGAAATTGTGTCTGAAAGCAACTCTCTTAACTGAGTACTGAAAGATTTTTTCGCAAAAAAATCGTACTGACGGCTGTTAACTTCCTGATTTATCATGCGCAATACCTATAAAATAGCAGTTGTCGGTTGCGGCGGGATTTCTCACATGCACACCGGATGGCATGTGAAAGAACCGAGAGCAACGCTGACAGCAATCGCCGATATTGACCAAGAACGTGTAAAAGCCTACGGTGAGCAGTACGGGGTCGAAAAACAGTATACCGATTACATTGAGATGCTTGAAACAGAGGATATTGATATTGTTTCGGTGTGCACGCGTCCGAAGTTGCACGCACCTGTCGTGATTGAAGTCGCAAAACGCGGGGTCAAAGGGATCCTTTCTGAGAAACCGATGGCGGAGAACCTCGGACAGGCACGCGAGATGCTTCAGACGTGCGAAGAACACAATGTGAAATTAGCCATTGACCATCAGGTGCGGTTTTCTGCGCCCTATGTCGCCGCAAAACAGATGATTGCTGACGGTCAGATCGGTGAACTCTTCCGAATTCACGCGGTTTGTGGCGGCGGCGACCTGAAAGACAATGCAACACATACCGTTGACCTTATGCGCTATATCTACGACGATCGTCCTGTGACTTGGGTCATAGGTCAGATTGAACGGATTGGCACCCCGATGAAATACGATCTGCATTCCGAGAATTTCGCGCTCGGATACTTCAAATTTGAGAGTAATGCACGAGGCATCATTGAATCTGGAAGCGATACCGCACCCGGCTATCACCATATCTACTGTTACGGAACAGATGGCGAGATTGAAATCGCCGCCCCGGGTGGACCCTCGCTCCGTATCCGAAATGAGCAGTCCGGGGGTGCCTGGATGACACCAGAATTGCCAGCGGAGAGTAACCCAGTACGAGACCTCATCGCAGCGATTGAAGAGGATCGGGAACACCGCTCAAGTGGATATCAAGGCTACGCCTCCTTAGAACTCCTTATGGCGATCTATGAGTCGTCACGGAAACGGCAGCGGATTCACCTACCTATGGAAGAGATGGAATCGCCATTGACATTGATGGTTAACGAGGGTTGGGTATAATATTTAGAGCAAAATAGTTGTCAGTTGTCAGTTGTCAGTTAACACCTTGTGGCGGTTGCCTTTTCTGCTACTGCCACAACTCTCACTGCGAGGCACTCTTTAACTGAGTACTGTTAACTGTTAACTGTTAACTATTCATGAGGAGATGTTTCATGAACCGAAAACAAACAAAACCGCGCACACAAAAGGATGCAGTCAACTTACCGCCTCGTATGAAGGCGGCACTTCAACAGTACCAGAAAACAGTGTGGATCATCAAACTTGCTGAAGGAACGCTGGCGGCGATCTTCGGCCTTATGATTTCGTATCTCGTCGTATTCGGGTTAGACCGCATCTTTGATACGCCTGCGCTGGTACGGGTACTTATCCTAATAACTGGAATGGGCGGTATGGTCCTCTTTTTGCCGCTAAAGTACTATAATTGGGTATGGAAACATCGGCAATTGGAGGGAATCGCTCGGTTGTTGCAGCATAAGTTTCCACGTTTTGGGGATCACGTACTCGGTATCGTGGAACTGGCATCTAATCGTTCAGATAGATCAGCGAGTCCCGCTTTGATTGAGGCGGCTATGCGTCAGGTCGATGAAGAAGTCGGAAAACATAATCTCGCAGAGGCTGTTCCAAATCCGCGGCACCGTCAATGGATTTATGCCGTGATTTTGCCTTTGATATTGGTTGCCGTTGGGGCCGCAGTGATTCCCGCAACAAGTCGAAACACGCTCGCACGATGGCTGACACCGTGGCGCAATGTTGAGCGTTATACCTTCGCACAATTGGAAGGAGAGACGGACCGCCGTGTTGTGGCGTACGCGGAACCCTTTGATGTTCAGGCGCAGCTGAAAGAAAATTCGCTGTGGAAACCTGAGTCGGCGGAAGCGCGGTACGCGGATCAGGAGCCGGTGGTTGCAACGTTAAACGATGACACCTACCGTTTTGAATTGCCGCCGCAGACAAAGAACGGAAACGTCGCACTTCGCGTCGGCGATGCACGGCGTTCTATTCCAATAGAGCCGAAATTGCGTCCCGCCCTCACCGAACTTATTGCTAAAGTCGAATTGCCTGCCTACCTGCAACGTCAAGAACCGATGACAGTCGATGTGCGAGGCGGAATCGTGAGTTTGGTGAAAGGGAGTGCTGCGACGCTTGAAGCCACCATTACACGCGAACTCGCAGAAGCAACCTTGAATGATCTACCACAACGCGTTGAAGGGGCGCGTGTAACAACCGAACCGATCACGGTGGATACAACCACTGAGGCGCGACTGGCGTGGCGGGACCAATTTGGGCTTTCCGCAAGTGAACCACAAGTACTACGGTTTGAAGCCGTTAACGATGCAGCACCGACGGTCGCGCTAAACAAATTGAAGAACAATCAGGTCGTGATTACCGATCAGGTACTCGCCTTCGAGATTCAGGCATCGGACGACTTTGGTGTGGAAAAGATCGGTTTAGCGTGGGAGGGTATCCCGAATCCAGTTCACAACCCGGAACCCACCAGCGGCGAGAAAACCGTATCCGCAGGCACGCCGACTGCCGACAGTTTAACAGTCGCGGCGACATTTGCACCCAAACGTGAAAATCTCCGACCCCAGAGCCTCCGATTGCGTGCTTATGCGGAGGACTATCTACCGAATCGTGAGCGCGTCTATTCACCACCGCTTGTTCTCCATGTCCTGACACCAGCGGAACACTTCAAGTGGTTGATCGGGCAGCTCCAACTTTGGACAGAGGCTGCAATGGATGTCCACGACAAAGAGCTACAATTACACCAAACCAACCGCGAATTGCGCGATCTTTCACCGGAGGCACTTGACGATCCCGCACAGCGTAAGAGAATCCAAGAGCAGGCTGCCGCGGAACGCGCAAACGCTGCACGGCTTGATAGTTTGATCGAAAGCGGTGTAGAACTCGTTAAAGAGGCAACGAAGAACGAGGAGTTTGATGCGGAAAACCTCGAAGCGTGGGCAGAAATCCTTAAACAGTTGGAGGAGATCGCTGGACAGAGGATGCCGTCGGTCGCAGAACTGCTTTCTCGTGCTTCTGAAGCACCCGGAGCACCCTCTGAGCAGGAAGCCGCTCCAGGTGAATCTACCGAGAATACGAACCCGCAGGAAAATCAATCAGCACAGGGACCCCAATCGCCTGCCAGAGGTGAGCCGAATGACGCGGAACAGGTAGAAAAGTACGGACCTGACAATAAAGTGCCACCTGAAGATTTGGACGAAATGCCGGAGGATCCGAATACCCCCGGCGAGGGTGTCAGCGTCAATCGGAGCAAACGACCAGACGGTAAACCGGGTTACACGCCTGCCAATCCTACGCCTACCGTCAGTGACGTTGAATCGGGGTTCAATAAGAGTGAGGCAGCAGAAGGACAGGCACCGCAGATCGTCGGAGGGCTCCGTCTCCCGGGGACAGTCCTTAAAGGGAGCGGTAGAGACGAGAAAGATGAAGAAGACGAGGCGGCGGCGGAAACGCCTGGCGCAGCGGACCTCGTTTTGGAAGCGGTTGAAGAACAGCAGGAATTGCTTGATGCTTTTGCAAAATTGGCAGAGGAGATGGGAAAACTGCTTGTGAGCTTTGAAAACAGCACCTTCGTGAAACGCCTAAAATCCGCATCGCGTAGGCAGATAGACATCGCAGTAGACCTGAACAATCTCGACAGCTTCGGTCTTGAACGCAGTGTAGATAATCGCTCTGATCGGGAACGTTTAGCGGAACAAGAGACCAATGAATCTGGAACCGTTTCTACGATTATCCAAGACATGGCGGCTTATACGGATCGACGGCCCTCATCGAATTACTTACGTGTACTTGCGGAGATGCAGGACGCACTTGTATCCAACCAGATGGAAGATATCGCAAAAGCGATTAACAAAAATTTTGTTGGGCAGTCTACCATTGAGGCAGAATTCTGGGCGGATACACTTGACCGGTGGGCAGAACAATTGGTCGATCCGCGTCCCGAAGGTCCACCGCCAGAAGGCGGATTGATGGAGCTACCGAACCTACCGCCGGAGATTGTCCTTGAAGTCATGCGTATCATTGATCGAGAAATTCAGCTCCGAGAGGAGACACGCGAAGTTGAGCAGGCGAAGGAAGCTCTTACCACCGACGAATACAGCCAGCGCAGCATCGCATTATATGATACACAGATTACGCTTACCGAAGATACCCAAGAAGTCGCTGCACAGATTAGCCTCCTACCGAATGCACAGGAACCCTTAATCCAGCAACAACTCGCAAAAGTTGCACAGGCTGCAGATGTTATGGGTGAGGTAGAAGACATCCTCGCGGAACCGAATACCGGTCCCGAAGCAATCGCCGCGATCACAGAGGTGATTGAAATACTGCTCCAAACGTGTCGACTTCCAAACGCACCTATGATAACGACAGCGCCACCACCGACGGCTTCTGCATTGGTACTCCTCGGACTCGGAGACGACAGCGGCAGTGCCTTCATCGAAAATAGGGCACCCAGACAGGCGACTGGCAAAGCGGGACGCGTCCTGCCAGAGGAATTTCGTCAAGGGTTGGACGCTTATTTCAACACTTTAGAAGGAAGATAGACACCCTTGATAGTTGTCAGTACGGGAACGCGTACGTTCCCTTTCAGTTTTGACCGACAACTCGCGCCTATTTTTAAATATCGGAAATCGAGTTGTCGTTGACCAAGAACGCGCGCCTGTTTTTAAATATCGGAAATCGCGTTCTTGGTCAAAAAGTTAAGAAAAGAGACGTTCCGTAACATTTACCTCTTTAACTGAGTACTGTTAACTGTTAACTATTCATGAGGAGGAATTGATGACAGATGCAAACAGAGATGCGATCCCGTTTGAGGTGTTCGCCAGTTTTAAGAGGATAGAGACAGGCAATCCGATTATCGCTTTGAAGCCGCCGCTCTGGGCTGCAGCGACCCATGCAATCGTCCTTGATGATACGATGCACTATATCTGGTGTAAACGGGATTTTAATATTCGTTGGCTGATCATGCACGCAACTGCACCCATTGATGACATCACCAATATTACACAGGACCCGCGCAACCCGATTCTTGAGCCTGCAACCCAAGGTTTTGATGATCAAGCCGTCGAATACCCGTTTCCGTTCCTGAATCCTGCTGATGGGAAGTATTACATGTACTATCGCGGCAAAGGGAAAACGACACCTGAACAGACAGGGTTGCTTGTAAGCGATGGAGACCTCGGTGAGTGGCGGCGTGTTCAGCACACCCCTGTTATCCCCGCCGATACCGAACACGAGCGGCACGGATCAACGCACCCTTCCGTTGCCTTGGACGCGGACACGATCCACATCGTTTATACCGGGAAGGCGACCCAGTCTTTCGGAGAGGGACTAACGATGTGTCACGCTACCGCACCGACGAGCGATCCGGCATCTGTCACGAAAAATCCTGCCAACCCAGTTTTCACGGGGAGTGGGCAGACATGGGACAGCAAATCCGTTCGTGAAACGGAATTGTTTAAGGGACCGCAGTACTTCCATGTTATCTATGGCGGCTTCGATGGCGAAGTCTGGCGGATCGGACATGTACGGACTCGCGATTTTGAGACCTTTGAACCGAACCCTTACAACCCTATATTCACAACCTCGGACGACCCTGAAGCGTTCGATTGCGACGGCGTGTTAACGGGTCAGATCCTCGAAATCGGTGGCACCTACGTCATGCTCTACGCAGGCAAAAAGGGACAGGAATGGCAAACAGGTCTCGCTACAATTCAAGAAAAATAAATGATCACAAGGAGGATTAAACGATGGCTCATTTTAGTTTTGTGCTACTGTTTTTTCTTTCTATAAGTCCATTTGTTGGCATTGCCTCTGCGCAGGACAACGCTGCCGATGGCGGCACACTCCGAGGCACGATTACCGACACAACCCCAGCACTGAACCCGATTGAAGGCGTTGAAGTTAAGATTTATGATCGAAACGGGGTCCATGATTTTACAGTGAAAACAGATGCCAACGGCGAATACAAATGTTCAGGTATCCCTGCCGGCCGCTATCTGATTAGTATATTTAAAAGAGGGTATGGCAATCGACGTGGTAAACCTGTTACAATCGTTGACGGCGGCGATCACCTTGTACCCCTCAGAATGGCGAAAAAAGACGAAGCCGAGGATCGGTGGAGTGTAGGGTTAATCCAGCACATAGCTGAAAGTATCGGCAAACGTTACAACCTCGAAGAACCGACTGTTGAAGCACTGCATCGGTCAATCCTTGAAGCACTCGATGCCGTGCTGGAACAGAACAACCAAGATGTGAGTGAATTCGCCCGTACAGGAGAAGAAGGCAGCATCGGGTTGATTGATGGGTTGTTGTCTCATCCTGATGGTAAGGCAGCGTTCGCCAGACACTTGACTGAAAAGCAGCTTCAAAATTATATCGCGTTCACCAAGAAGCTGCGGCACCAAGATCAACAGGCAGCCGCCCAATATATAACAGTCTGGATTGATCAAGAATTCAGCTTAACAGAAGATCAACGCAAAAATCTTGAGCAATCGCTACTTGACGCGACAGCAAATGAAGCCTTTCCAATATCAATAAGCCTATTTGAAATTGATATACTGGAGGCAGTGCAGCTGATAAACGATAGGTTAGAAATCTCTCTGGAGGGACTATTGACCCAGACACAGTTTGATATTTTGCACGGTGTGTTTGCAAAAAAGGCAATGAGAGGCAACAACGCCGATGAGAACGAGTTTCAACTGCGGGAGTTCGCCGAAGCTAAATTGGCGGCACATACTGCTCGATTAGTAGCGGCACATACTGCGCAATTGGGACCCCTCAGCAAAGATGCCTCTCAGCATTTGTCAACTGCCATCAAAGGTGTCGTTCAACAATACATTGACGCACAAGACACAGACCCCGAAGCAACATACCGCGAAACCGCAGAAAAACTCAGGCAGGCAGTTAAGACGGGTGAAATGACTGACAAACAAGTTGAAGAGAAACTCGATGCCCTGATGAAAGCGTTATGGGACGAGAACGGCACAATACGATGGGACGAACCTAAGGGCGGTATTACAAGGCATCCACTCTTTCAACAAACCATCAAAGACGTGCTTTCTGAAGAAGCGTTCACGCAATATACCGATCGCCAAGCCGAAAGGGACAATTGGCATCAACAGGCTTTACGCGATGTCGCAGTCGTAAGCTTAGGGACGCAGCTGATTTTGGACAATACGCAGCGAAAGCAGCTAAAAGCGATAGCAGCAGAACTAACCGTTGACCTGTTGAAAACAGATGCCTTACCGAGTATGTTTTACCAGCTCCTCCAACAGACAGATCACGAGATGTTGAGTCCTTGGCAGCAGGAATTGTTGACATTTATGCAGGCAGGTTTTGAACGTGAGTTCGGCGAGCGGATAAAAAAATAGGCATTAAGAGATACAAGAAGGTTGGAGGTTTCGATGAATAGCCGCACATGCATTATCGGATTTTCATGTTTTTTGACGGTTCTGGTCACATTTTCCAATACATCGACTTACGCGCAGGACCCCACGATCCGCTACGGCACAGGTGTGCCACCGGCCGTTAGAAGCATTAGCGACCGAGGCTTGCGCTATCTCGCAAGCACACAACTCGAAGACGGAAGTTGGCCAGGTGGACAAAACGGGGCCGGCATCACAGGGATCTGTCTCATGGCGTTTATGGCGAGTGGTGAAGACCCGGATTTCGGTCCTTATGCCACAAACATCCGTAAGGCACTCCGCAATATGATTATGAATCAGAACTCTAAAACCGGGTACATGACGGGGTTCGGACGCGGGTCAATGTACCACCACGGTTTCGCGACGTTAGCACTCTCCGAGGCGTACGGCGCAGTCAGCGAAGACCTGCTCTGGAAAGGGACGGATGTGCCTGCCGAGCGACGGCGCACCATCGGTAAGGCTTTGGAACTCGCTGTCCGGTGCGCATTGACCGCGCAAGAGAAGAACCCGTGGGGGGCTTGGCGATACTCTCCGCAATCCCAAGATGCCGACACAACTGTCGCTGGAACTGTGTTGATGGGAATTCTTGGCGCACGGAACGCAGGGATTGAAGTGCCTAATGAAGCCGTTGACAAGGCGTTGAATTTTTTCCAAACCTGTACGATGCGCGGCGGCGGTGTCGCTTACCAACCTATGAGCAGCCACGGTGATGGTGCCACTCGGGCAGCAATCGCGACTCTTGTTTACGCAATCGGGAAAAGAAAGGACACCCCGGAATACAAAGCCACTTCCCAATTCATCAAGCGTCGGATGGATCAGAGCATACGCGGCGGGTACGCCTTCTACAACCTGTATTATATGGCGCAGGCACTCTTCCAAAGCGACTTCGAGGCGTGGCAGGCTTGGAATCGACGCACCATTGAGCGACTCCAAGGCATGCAACAAGAAGATGGCAGCTTCACGAGCAGCTACGGCGGCGCCTACGGAACCGGAATGGCTATCCTTACCCTGGCATTGAACTATCGCCTACTGCCTATTTATGAAAGGTAGAATAGTTTTCAGAAGAATGGTTATAAGTTACAAGAGGGCTCGTTAAACCAAAACCTCTTAACTTTGACCAACAACTCGTCTACCGATACTTTTGCTGAGGCGCGAGTTGTTGGTCAAGACTGAAAGGTTTTTTTGAAAAAAAAACCGTACTGACAACTGACAACTACCAAAAAGGAGAAAACGATGCGTTGCAACATAAAAAAGATACTTTTCGCTATCACGGTGCTAACATCGGTATGGCTGCCAGTGGTGCACGCTGAACAGACAGAGGCGCAGTTGCGTTGGAAGAATGGTGATACCCTTCCCGGTCAGTTATTGGAAAGCGAACCCGGATCACCGTCCGTTACTGAAAATGATGGAAAAATTCGTTGGGCATCGCCACACTTTTCGGATCATCTGGTCGTTGATGCCAATGTATTAGAGGCCATCGTTTTTCCAAACCGATCGGAAACCTCCGTAGCTGAGGCATTTCGCATCGGCACAGTATCGGGAGATATCTGGATGGCGGACCTCATCGGTTCAGATGACGACACCTTTCTCTTCGCCAGCGAGCGTCACGGTCGGTTTCGCGTGAACCGAGAGATGATTTATTCGTTTGAGAGTCGAAAGCACTCCAATCTGCTTTTTGACGGCTCCCAACTCTCAGCTTGGAAACTACCGGGAGAAAATAAGAATAACAACGAGTTGCAGCTCCTCGCAGACATGCAACCGAGTTGGCACACAGATCGCGGGGGGCGTCCCCAAACGAATCAAGCCAAGGCGAATATCTTCTACGCACTCGATTGGCCCAAACGTTTTGAGATTGACCTGGAATTGGCATCTACTGCACGTCCACCGAGTTTTGTCATCGCATTCGGTAAAAACCTATATGAAACAGTGCGCCTCGAAACTTGGGTCAACGAACTCGTCGTCGTTCAAGGCACGTTGTTTGAGTCTGTGTTGACGATTGAACCAGACCGGCGGAATTTCCGGCTGCGACTTGCGTATCATGAGACGGGTGATGAGAACCTTGGCGTACTGAGAGTTCTTGACCTGAATGGCAACGTTTTGTTGGAATTAGAAGGTGTCCGTCTAACGATTGAAGCAGCCGGCATCTATGTTTTTAACCGAGGTCAAGATCTAACCATAAAGCGATTAAGGATCTATCAACAGCCTACTGATGTTGAATATCAGCAGTTTGATGTTTCCAAACCCCGGGTACACCTGATGAACGGGAAAATAGTTCCCGGTAGGCTATTTGTGACGAACAATCAAGCCTACGTTCTTGATACAGATGGAACGCGAACGGATATTGATTTATCACAGATTGATCGCGTTGTGCAGCCCGGTATCACGTTGGAGCCAACCCATACGTCTCCAGCATCACTGATATATATTGATGGATCGGTGCTACGCGGACAAGTTACGCAATTGCATCCTGATCGCGTGCGGATACAGACGACGTTTGTGGACGAACCGGTAATCTGCTCTATCGCGGGTGCTTCGCGGCTTCAGTTCAACGCAACAACCGAATCACAAACATCTGCAGAAGATTATGACAGATTGTTTTATGAATCTGGGAGTCTGCACGGTCATATTCTGTTTGATGGTAAGCATACCCCTGACCTACGATGGCAGCCTGTCGGAACATCTGAACCCGTCCGGCTCGCGAACGCTCGGGGTGCCCGTGTCGAGAGGTCTTTACAGCGAGTATCGCGCCAGAAACCTTTTGATGCAAAAAAATTTCCGCATCTCTTACATCTGAAGAACGGAGAGGTTATTCCGTGCCAGATTTTGTCATACAATGAAGAGACCCTCGGCTTCCAGTCACCGTTTATCGGTCTGCAACACATCGGTTCGCAATATGTCAAAGGTATTGAATTTTCAGGCAAAAGAGGGAACGCAAGAACGGAGAACCGAAATCCGATTACGATCACTGGTGGGAAAGGTAAACATCGTATCATTTTGGAAGATGGTCGAATTTTGAACGCTGTGACACGTCGTAGGAAGGATGGCAAAGTCGAAATAGTCGTCCTGCCTGACGATGCCGAGAAACAGCAACCCAAAGTTGTTGTCGTCGATAGAAACTTCGCAGAAAATGATGCCGCTGCGCTCAAACGTGGCGTTGAACTCATGTTCGATCCGCTTGAAACGCGGACGAAGAAACTTGATGCGAAATTGGAGCGTGCCTTAACCGTTCCGCGTTTCAACCGCGATAATCCACCGAACCACATTCTCGTAGCGAACAACGGCGATTTGAAGCGAGGAAAATTGTTGGGTATCAACGGACAGACGATTCAATTTGATTCAAAGTTACGAGAGCTTTCCGTTCCAATAGACCGTGTCGCACGAATCGTTGATGTCAGCGGGAATAGTTTTCAGCCATCAGCCGTCAGACACCAGTTAAAGAGAGATGTGATTAAGTCAGAAACTTCTTTAACTGAAAACCGAAAACTGAAAACTGATGACGCTTTACAACCTGAAGTCCGCGTTTCTTTGATTGATAATCCGATTCTGATTTTTGAGCCCCTTGAAGTTGAAGCTGGCAGACTGTCCGGGCGTTCGTCAGTCTATGGTGAGATTTCGGTGCCGGTTGACAGTATCCAATATCTCCACTTTGGAGAGAAAGCGAAGTCGTTCAGATCCGTTTTTGAAGAGTGGGTCGTCCGTTCAGCAAAAGAACCGGTTTACGAGGTTTCACCGACCCATTCGCATTAGGAGCCTTACAATGCTACGATACTTAAAGAGAATACTCGTCGCAGTTACGGTGGTGACGACATTATGGTTTCCAGTAGGGGCTGGGTTATCCAACCCCTCCGAGATAGGGTTACGCTGGAAAAATGGCGATGTTCTGACGGGGCAGTTACTCGACAGCAGTGCAGGAACAATCCGCTGGTCATCACCCTATTTTTTGGACGATCTGATACTTGATGTCAAGGTATTGGATGGTGTCGCATTCTGGAAACAGGACTCCCCACCCGTTACTGAGAACGGACAAGTATCAACAACGGAGGCGTTTCGCGTGAGCACGTTGTCTGGCGATGTCTGGGTAGCTGATCTCATCGGTTCGGATGACCGAACCTTTCTCTTTTCCAGCAAACGCCACGGTCAATTTCGCGTCAAACGTTCAGCAGTTTATATGCTTGAACGCCGAGAACGTCCGGATTTCCTTTTCGACGGCTCCCAACTAAAGAATTGGAAATTACTTAAACCTAAGAGAGAAGCAGTTAATCCTGCATTGCCGTTTGACTTTGTTCGGCGTTCCGAATGGTTCGCGGACCCCGAAGGGCACCCCAAGACATGGATAGACAAGGCGGAAATCTTCTACGCCTTCAACTGGCCCGAACGTTTTGAGATTGAATTAGAATTAGCATCCGATAAGCATCCACCTAATTTCTCTTTCGCTTTTGGCAAGGACCTCTACCAAGCGTTGCGATTAGCAATATGGAAGGACGAACTCGTCGCCGTTCAAGGTGTACTTTTTAAATCCGTTTTGGCAATTCCGCCCGAACAACGGAGCGTCCGTTTGCGACTGACTTATCACGGCGGGACTGGCGTGCTCAGAGTGTTTGGTGCCACGGGTAATTTGCTACTGGAATTAAAGGGTATCGAGCCAACGGTCAAAGATTCGGGCATCTACATTCAGAACCGAGGTGAAGATTTGACGGTGCGAAATGTAAAGGTTTATCGCCAACTTAAGGCGTCAGCAGCCGAGCGAATACACCTTTCTAAACCGCACGTCTACATGACGAATGGAGAGCGCATTCAGGGCAGATTGTTTGTGCAGGGAAACGATGCCTATGTTCTCAACACAGACGGAATACGGCAGAACATCAATTTCCAAGAACTTAACCACATCTTTCAACCCGGAATTCCATCGGCGAAGTTAGATCAAGCCGTTACGCTAAAATATCCTGATAAAGTTGTTTTGCACGGAAAACTTATACAAGTGAAATCTGATAGTGTGGTCCTCCAGACTGCATTCGCTGACGAACCGGTAACCTGTTCGCTTTCAGATGCTTCACTGCTTCAGTTTGCTCCAAAACCTGACATTAGCGAAGCAGATGAAAATAAGGATAAGTTGGTTTGGGCATCAGGAAATCTACGTGGGCGCGTTGTATTCGGTGGAGGTCAAGGGACATCCTCTGTACAGTGGGAATTCGTAGGCGCGTTGAAGCCGGTCCGATTGGCATACAACCGAGACTATCACATAGAACGGAACGATAAATCTGCTACCGTGGGAACTGGGTTACCTGTAGGGGCGAGGGTACCTCTTCCCTACTCCACAGCACAATTTCGGCACACGTTACATCTGAAAAGTGGAGAGATCTTTCCGGGGCAAATCACCTCGTACGATGGCAAATCCGCCAACTTCCAATCACCTTTCATCAGCGCGCAGCATTTGGATTCGGCAAATATAAAAGCACTTGAATTCTCTGGTAGAACACACGCACCAAATACGGATAGAACACAGCCCGCAACCGACTTCGGTTCCTTGAGGGTTACTCGGGCGGATAGAGGAAATGGGGTTCGAGAGGTTGAAATACAGGTGGTTGGAGCGGGAAAAGATGGCAAGCAATTTATAATTAATGCCGACAACATGCAGAAAATCGACGGGCGTATGGTGGGGGTTATAATAAATGAAGTGAATTTTGAAGGAAATCCAGGTCCAGAATGGATTGAATTCGCACCCAAAAATATAGGGCAACCAGGTGATGGATGGCTTGAATTCTTCAACACGCCGCCCGACTCCGAAAAGGATAAATCGCTTATGAAATTGGAACGCGCTTTAACCGTCCCGCGTTTCAGCCGAGATAACCCACCGAGTCATATAGTGGTCGCAAAAACAGGTGATATGAAACGTGGAACACTCTTAGATTTCCAAGGACAAACAATTCAGTTTGACTCAAAATTGCGGGAGTTTTCTATCCCGATAGACCGCGTAGCACGGATCGTTAATGTCAGCAGGAACGGTGGCAACCGTCAGACATCAACCACGCACGCTGAAGTTCGCGTCACGCTGACCGACGGTTCAATCCTAATTTTCGAGCCACTTGAAGTTCAAGATGGCAGACTGTTCGGACGTTCGTCAATCTACGGCGAGGTCTCGGTGCCGGTTGACAGTATCCAATACCTCCACTTTGGGGAGAAAGTAAAATCGTTCACAGCTGCCTTTGAAAAGTGGACCGTCCGTCCAGCAAAAGAACCGACCTACGACGACAGTCCATAAGGCGTTATCAACTATTGGCAATCAGAATCTTTGTCGGCATAGCAACAGAAAACCTTACCCTTCCTGCCTTCCATCCCCTCGATTTTTGTTAATTTAAAACTGAACATTTGATAGAATAGATAACAACATTCTTCTTACCTACCGCCAAACCGAATAACACCGTAGCCGTCAACCGGTAGCAACCGGGAAAGGAATCGTGATAGAAATGGAAAAACGTCCAAATATCCTATGGTACTGTACAGACCAGCAACGTTTCGACACCATCGGTGTGTTGGGGAATCCACATATCCACACACCGAGACTCGACGAATTTATGGGTCAATCGGTCACATTCACGCACGCCTATTGTCAGTCCCCCATCTGTACGCCTTCCCGTGCGAGTTTCATGACCGGTATGTATCCGTCAGCCGTGAGCGTCACCGGCAACGGCAATCCAGCTTTTCCGCAGTATTACGAAGACCGGTTGATTACGCATGCGCTCACACAAGACGGTTACGATTGTGGATTGATTGGGAAGCTCCATCTCGCGAGTGCCTTTGATGCACAGGAACAACGCGTGGATGACGGCTATCGATACTTCCAGTATAGCCACGATCACGGTAAACCGAACGCGATCGGACACGAATACGCCGATTGGCAACGTTCACAAGGTATTGATCCTGCAGCGTTGATAGCAGGCAAAGCAGCCTCGCAAAAGTATCCAAACAGGAACGGACGTGTAAAAGAACCGACGCAAGACCTTGACAACGTACCGCCGCACCTCCATCAGACCTATTGGTGCACCGAAAAAACCGTCGAGTTTATTCAGAAAAACCGCCGCGAAAATCAGCCGTGGCTACTGAGTATCAATCCGTTTGACCCGCACCCGCCGTTTGATGCGCCTTGGGAGTATTACCGCCGATATGACCCAGAAACACTCCCCGGTCCGCACTTTCAGGAGGGCGACATCGCCTTCCAGTCGAAACTAACAGATGCCGGTATCGACTTCCAATCGCAGGCGAAAACACCCGCCGAATGGGACGACAAACGGATGCAAGCGTCTTATTACGCGATGATTGAACAACTCGACCACGAGTTCGGACGTATCCTCGACTATCTGGATGCCGAAGGACTTCGTGAGGACACGATTATTGTCTTCACATCCGACCACGGAGAGGCACTCGGAGACCACGGATTGGTATACAAAGGGTGTCGTTTCTACGAAGGTTCGGTACGCGTACCGCTCATGATTTCCTGGCCCGGACACTTCAGGCAAGACGTTCAAAGCGACGCACTCGTTGAACTGCTTGACATTGTTCCCACCTTGTACGATGCATTGGGTATGGAGATTCCCTATTACGTGCAGGGTAAATCGCTCGCGCCCCTCTTACGCGGTGAAGTCTCTGACGCTGACCATCGGGAGGCGGTACGTAGCGAATTTTTCGGGGCAATCGCGTCTCCTGACCAGACGCACGCAACGATGTATCGGGACCGACGTTGGAAACTTGTTGTCTACCACCAGAAAGGGGTTTGCGAACTCTACGATCTCGACAACGACCCGTGGGAACACAACGACCTTTCCGAACATCCCGATTACCAAGCCGTCAAGTGGGAACTGATGCAAAAGAGTTTCGATGCCACCGTCTACGCGCACCCACAAATGATACCTCGGACCGCTTCGCATTAGTGCTTTGTCTGTTTCAATTTTTTATACGACTTACGCAACCTCCTCTGTAGGCGGGGTTTGATGAAGTTTAATTATTTAAATCGGTAATTTCGATTTTCCCCAGGTCCGGTAGGTTCGGTTTTGCGGCGTACTAGAAGAAACACCCCAGCAAAAACCCCAGATGCGATCTGCATTGCTAACCGAACCGGACTTCGCCAAGAAATTACCGAATTAATTTAAGGGTGATATGTCTATAGAGGAAAATAGATGCGCGTCAGAACAATCCTGATCGGTTTGGCTCTCGTTATCGTCCAAACAGCGATCACCCCTTATAACGACTACTACCTCCAAGGGACTGACATTTCTGGGAACCATTTCCCTTTAGGCGCAGTCTTTACACTGATTGTTCTGACTTTGATTGTCAATCCGCTTTTAAAGCAGATATTACCTCGCGCGGTGCTGAGTCCGGCGGAGTTAATGGTAATATGGGTAATGATGGGGGTCAGTTCAGCGATCCCGTCGAAAGGGATGATCGGATACCTGCTCCCGTATCTGGCGGCACCCGTCTATTTTGCGACACCTGAGAACGAGTGGGCAGAAACGCTTCACCCGCACTTCCCCGAATGGCTAATTGTCTGGGATACGCACGCCGTTACCGATTTCTACGAAGGAGAATCGCTTGTGCCGTGGGCACTCTGGGTAAAACCGCTCATCGTTTGGACGATTTTTATCCTTTTGCTCTATGCCTTGATAATCTGCCTCTCAATTGTCGTCCGAAAACAGTGGGTCGAACGCGAACGGTTCATCTTTCCGCTTGTCACTGTGCCTGTAGAGATGGTACAGCAATCTTCAGTGAACGGACGGACGGTTGGTCTTTTCACGAGTCGGCTCGTCTGGGTAGGGTTTGGTATCGCCGCCGTATTCCATCTGCTCAACGGACTACACGAGTATGTTCCCTCACTACCATCTATTCCAAATCGTTACGACCTCTATAAGCCGTTCACCGAGCGTCCGTGGATCGTGATGGGGTGGTGGCCCCAATTTCGATTCTTTCTCTATTTTTCTGTTATCGGTATCACCTATTTTCTGGCGATGGAGGTGTCGTTTAGCTGCTGGTTTTTCTTCCTATTCTTCAAACTCCAGTACATCATCATCAACGCTTTTGCGATCCCTATCAGTCCGTGGATCTCAGCGAGAGGACAGACGATGGCTGCATATTGTGTCATGGTGCTCGCTTTCCTGATTAACAGTCGCAGACATATCGGAGACCTTCTACGGCGGACCTTTCTGGAATCTGCGAAGTCCACAACGATAGACGATTCAGATGAGGTATTACCCTATAGGTGGGCAGTTCTCGGAACGATTTTCAGTTTCATATTGCTCGCAGGACTGTGCGTCTATGCAGGTATGTCGCTATGGGTCGCCTGTAGTATTATCGCACTCTTCTTGATTGCTTCTACCGCGTTGTCGTGGATGGTCGTCAACGGTGGCATGCTACTGATTCAGGCACCGATGTATCCTGTGGAATACTTTGAAATCATCGCCGGTTCAAGAATCATAAACGCAAGCAGTTTGTCCCTCTTAGGGTTTCAGCGGGTGATGATGCGCGACTGGGGTGGTATTTTGATGCCGAGTGTACTACACGGATTCAAAGCCGCAGACCCGTTTCGACTGAAACGAAGAAGCGTCCTCACCGCGATGGTACTTGCCATTGTTGTTGCCATCGGTGTCTCCTACGCTGCATCGCTACCCCTGATTTATGAAAAAGGCGGCTTGAATCTGCAAAGGGGTCCCTTCATCGGTGCGCCAAGGTATTTCAATCACATGGTTTCCCTGATTCAGTATCCGAAAGACATGAAATTGGACGAGGCCTACAGCATGCTCTTAGGTGCCGGCATCACCGGCTTTCTACTGATTATGCAGCGTCAATTCATGTGGTGGCAACTTCACCCGATTGGGTACGTGATGGGTGCGGTCTATTCATCCTACTTCCTCTGGTCTTGTATGTGTATAGGTTGGTTTTTGAAGTACTTGGCACTGAAATCAGGCGGCATCGGATACTATCGGAGATTCCGACCCCTCTTTATGGGATTGATCATAGGCGAGTTCGGCATCGTCGGGTTCTGGATGGTACTTGGGATGTTCACCGGTGTCAATTACCAAGGCGCATTACCCGGATGATTTTTTTTTACAATAAGAGTGTTCACGCACTCGCGTGGCGGAAAGGGGAACTCTCAAGATCAAAAAATAAACGCAAAATATCTACGATATACCGAAGAGATCGGATCCGGGCATTAGATGTTCCCTCGCGACATCCGCGTTGATTTCGACACCCAATCCCGGCTGCTCCGGTAGCACAAATGCGTTGTCTTGCATGAGCGGTTCCTCGGAAATTGCGAGATCCCATCGCCAATCCACCTGATCGGCATGATACGGAAGTTCCATGACGATGAAATTCCGCACCGCAGCACACACATGCGCCGTCGCGGTCATCCCGATAGGGGATGTAATGTTATGCGCCGCAAACGGCATATAATAGAGGTCTGCCAAATCTGCGATCTTCTTCGCCTCAAGTATCCCACCTGTTCCAGACACATCAACATGGAGCATATCGCAGGCTTGCGTCTGGATCAACTCTCTGAAACCGTCTCGACGAAACAGGAATTCACCCGTACAGATCGGGATAGAAGTGGAGGTACTGACTTTCGCCATCGCTTCGACGTTGTCGTTCGGTACAGGATCTTCCAAGAACATTAGATCAAACGGCTCTAAACGTTCCGCAAGTTTCATCGCCGAGTGGACACTGAACAGGCTATGACAGTCGATACTGATGTCGATGCCGTCACCCGCAGCCTCTCTCGCAGCGGCGACCAGCGATGTCATTTTCTGCAATTCTGCTGTACTGAGCTCCCGATTGACCGCATCCTGCTTGAGTTCGTTTGCGGAGTTATCAATGTCGAACTTAATTGCTTGGTAACCGTCTTCAACACCTTCTCTGGCGCGCTTTGCCCATCCTTCGGGTGTATTTCCGCGTCCATGTCCAACATCTGCATAAAGCCGAATCCGGTCCCGATATTTCCCACCTAACAACTGATAGACTGGCACACCGAGGCTTTTTCCAAGCAGGTCCCACAACGCGGTTTCTATCCCACCGATTGCCGATAGACCCATCGCATAACGGTTGCTCGCAGCGCCAATCAATCGGTTGTAGAGCGGTTCTATGTTTCTCGGGTCCGCACCGACAAGCCTGTTCTTGAATTGCAGGATAATTTCAGCGATGCCTGCGCCGGGGTGTGCCTCTCCGATCCCTGTTAATCCCTCATCGGTTTCAATCTGGACGTAGTTCCACTGTTTGTAACCCTTTAATGTCATTGCTTTCACGTCGGTAATTTTCATGTTGTCTCCTTTATTTTCGGCTCAAGAGGTCGCTTAAAGGGATATATTCGCTATCTTGAGGTAATTCCGTAACAATGGCGCGCCCCTTACGCTTGAAGAGTTTGTATGCCTTTGCATTCGGCGTAGAGGTCAGCACGCGGTAATGGTCTCCGACAATCTCAATCGCGGCGTTGTTGTCACAAGCGATGCCGATACCACCCCGCTTTGCAATCATCTTTGAAAAGGAATCTTCCCGTCTCTCATGGTGATAGTGCGGACAGTATACAGCATTGATGAATCCCAATCCGCTGACACGGATATAATCCCACGCTACGTTCTCCGAGAAGGAGCGAGAATCACTGTGACCGTATTTGAACCAGCAGATTGCACCTGCGCTGAGTCCGGATAGGACAATGCCGCGGGACGCTGCCTCCGCTAACACAGTATCCAATTTCAATCGCCGCCATATTTTCATCATGCTATAGGTGTTCCCACCACCGACATAAATCAGATCCGAATCCAATACCAGTGCTGACATCTTCTCAAATGCAGGCGGATTCTGAATTAGTTTGAGAACGCGCGTTTGACATCCGAAATCCTGACCGTAACACGCCTCGAAGGTCTCCACGTATCCCTCAGCATCACCACTGGCGGTTGGAATAAAGAGGGCCTTGGGTCGTGTTTTACCGGTTAACTCAATAATTCGCTTGTCGATGTCGGCGGTTTCCAACGTTTTAAGTTCGCCACCACCGATTGCAACAATCTTCCGCGTTATTTTCACTAAATTACCTCCGACGCAGGCCCCAGGCCCGGTAGGTTCGGTTTGCAACCGAACCGGATTTTACATAGAAACCTTGAAGACTTCAAAAATCTCTTCAGTCGCGTAGCGACGGAAACCTGTCTATAGCAGCCAATTATATTGCGTCTGCTGGGCATTCATGATAACATATCTTTTCAGATTGTGCAATAGTGCTGAAAGGAGTTCAACTGATGACAGATCAAGAAATCAAAATCTCTTATGAACGTGATGGTTATGTAGTCCTCAAAGACATTATTGATAACCGGGATTTAGATCCGGTCCGCGACTTCATCAAGGCAAAGGTTGATACCTATGGCAATGAATTGTATACGGAAGGCAAGTTATCGTCGCGCTATGAGAATGAATCTTTTGAGAGGCGATATGCCGCAATCTGCGAAGAATTAGACATACTCCCACGCAACTGGTCTTTTGGTATGTTCGGACGTGAGTTTTACGATCTCTACAACCTCCCCGGTGTTCTTGATGTGCTCCGCCTCCTCTTGGGTCCAGAAGTCTCGAATATCGGCACGCCTGCGCTACGGACGAAGCTCCCCAGAAGCGTGATTACCTCGTTCCCGTGGCACCAAGATAGCCAGTATCTCGACCAGTCAACCATCGGAAAGAAGGAGAAGCACACTGGAGGTCTGCACATGGTTACGGTGTGGGTACCGTTGGTCGAAGCGACAGTCGAAAATGGGTGTTGCTGGGTCATTCCGGGCAGCCACCGTTGGGGTCTATTGGACGGCGCGCGCGGCGCAGATTCAAACGTCCGGATGGAGGAGGATGTTGAGACGCGTGGCACACCGGTGCCTATCCCCCTTAAACCCGGTGGTGCACTGTTTATGTCAAATCTCTGCGTACATACCAGTAAAGTAAACACGACGCGGAAATCCCGCTGGAGCATCGACTTCCGCTACTTTCCTACACCCGACTGCGCTGATTTGACTGCTGAACAGCGTGAAGCCGCTAAATTCGTGAAGGACAAAGCACTGGCAGGTGGTAGAGTGCCACTCGTTGTACTTACGCAAGGGTCCAAGCCGACTTTTGAGGAATGGGAGGCACAAGTCTCGGCGCAGCAGGCGCAGAGGTCGGGTTGAATAGCATAGGCTACTGATGATCGCGGGAAAAAGAAAGGAACGCAAAGCGGGGAAGCGTTTGACTGCGCGGTGGAAGATTGGAAGGGTGGAAAAGGTCTTCCCACCTTCCAATCCTCCAGCCTTCCATCTCGCAAGTCCTCGTATTAAGTTCACGTTAGAAATAGGCGTGTATGCCCATTCCGACGTACACGCCAGCGAGACCTTTAGATTCGGAGTTAGTTTCTTCCCTACCAAATCCTTGACCGACTTCCACGTTCAAACCGAGAGGGATCCCGCCAAGTGAAAACACAAGTTCGCCACCAAAGGCGATTCCACCACCTAACGTCGTGGTAGTGTAGTCTCTCGTTTTTTCGCCCTGCGTGCTAATCTCGGGTTCCGGGGTAATGGTGTCCATCCCGCTTTCGTACCGCCAAGCACCTTCTAACGTAAAATAGAGTCGGGATAGGTTCCATCTGCTTTGATGTTCAAATATGGCATACGAAATGCCTGCACCTAACATGTGATCGCTATTTTCATCACTGAAAATAAAACGACCAACGGTCTGAAAATACACGGGTGCCAGTCCAGTATAGCGAAAACTGACCCCACCAAATTCCGGTGTCGCTCCTTGAAGGCCAATACCAAAATCTTTGGTGAGATTCGATTCTTGTGCCTGAACTGAGAAACTGAGAATCATTCCTACAAAAATACAGATTAGCCAAAACATTGTGCGTTTCATCGCTTTTCTCCTTGAATAAATTGGTCCCCATTCAGGAAACCGATTTTAAAGTAAATAAACTATCCATTTTATTCATTGGGCGATCAATAGTGCCACCCGATGTGGATCAGTGGTGGACGAATAATGTATTAGAAGGTCCTGCTTGTTGTCCTTGTTAAGATCTACCAATCGAGCATTTCGCTCATCGTTAGGCATAGCGACTGCGACCTTTCGAGGTTTCCGAGCGAACAATTCAGGTCCCGGTACACCGAGAAAGATGTGCAGCTCTTCCCAGTGCTTTCCAACCAGCAAGTCTGAGCGTCCGTCACCGTTCACATCGCCAACTAGGACCACTGGAAAGAAGACCCTATCCGTTTCCAAAATGTCTAAGTCCGGCCTGATTTTACGCACAGTCGTCGGTTTGTCGGGGAGCTTGTCGTTTTCCATGCGATAGAACTCGAGATCTATTGCGATTGACTTTCCGACCATCGCGCGGCTCATCCCAACAAGCCCTGTCTTTACGTCTTTGAACAGAATGTCGATATTACCATCTCCATCGAGATCTTGGAACCACTGCGACGAATAGCCCCAAGGCTGCAACCCCCCAGCGGTCCCTCGCGGTCGAATGGTCATGCCGACATCCTGCGCGAACACAGTTCCGTTGGGTGTTGACGTGCCGAAATGTACCTCATACACGCTGCGTTGTTTTCCAAGGCTCCGTCCCTCTAACGTGTGGATGACCAAGTCGGAAACGCTATCGCCATTCAGCTCTCGAAACGTGTGCAGCACCCTCCGTTTCGTGTTCTTTCTGAATCCAAAGATGAGCGAGAACATATTCTCGCCGCTGAAGTCAAAAGCGATTGAGTAGGCACCGTCAGTGTCAAATGGAATATCAACAGTGAAGGTCTCTGCCGTTGTGGAGAACGTCCCGTCAGCCGCTTGACGATAGACCTCGAAATGGTCCGCGTTCCAAAACACGAGATCGCTGCGTCCATCTTGGTCATAGTCCATCTGGTGGAAGCGACTCAGATACCAGAGGACGGTTAAAGGCGTTATCCCGACCTCTCGGTAATTGCCGGAAGGGTCCAAGGCAACTTCGTCGAGAAACGGGTCGGGCGGTCCGAGTTTTATCGGGTCAGTGAACGATCCGTCGCGCAATTGCGTGGCGATCCAGAAACCGTCAAGGTCTGGCACTACCAAATCATCAAGACCATCTCGGTTTACGTCTCGACTGATGTCAACGTAGGGGATTCCGCCATCTTTCGCCGCCTTGTAATTTGTAGTGACCTCAAGCAGTGCTTGTTCTGTCGCCGAGTCGGGGTCAAACCAATTCAGACGCCCCTGCTCGTAGCTGATTAACCGATCGCGTCCACCGATATTTGCAACATCCACGAACAGCACTTCCGGACGTAGTGGCACTTCAAGTTTAGATATCCAAGTGCCCTCACTGAACGCGTAAATGCGCAACTGCCGGTTACCATCTGCGTCAACGTTCACCACAGCAAGTTCGGCGAAATCACTACCCAGAATAAAGCCTGTCAAAACAGTCTGGTGTTTTGCAGTGTTGGTTTCGACCTTGTGCTGTTGAAAAGTGAGCTCCGTGGGAGCAGACATCATTGTTGGAACAACCTCTTGGTTAGATCGTCCCGAACAGCTGGACAGACAGGCACTGAGAACCAATGTTAAAAATAGTCTCTGTCGATAACGTCTTATGCACTTAGCTGCGGAAAGAAAGTGTTTGTGGAGTAGGTTTCGCTTCTTCATTTTTTTCTCCTGTCGGGTTTGCATATATTAACATAGATAAATAAATGAACAGTGTTAACTTATCAAATCTTCCGCTACAAAACCCCCTTGCTTTAGCTGGGGGATGTAGTAGCGGTTAGCGGTTTGTGTGAAAAAAAAATGACTTTTGCTTGTAATTGTGGTATCATATTCGTATCTGCTGGTAGAGATTTACGACCCCGCGCTTGCGGGTGTTCTCTACCACCCTTNGTAAAAGGTTGAGCAGATGCAGAAAACCACAGAGACTGCGAAAAACGAACATTTCCAGTAGGACTAAAAACTATGCGACATTGNGATCGTATATCCCCTACAAAATATAGTGTTCAGTTCTGACGTAGGACATACCTACCAGAAGTATCGGTCGCTTCCAATAAGTTTNAGGAAGTTTCCGTAGTGTGCTAAAAGGTCGCACTTCCATTCAAGAGTGTTGACCGCATGACCCGCACCTTGCATTCGTATGCATGTTGGTTCGGATTAAACCCGAACAACCTATCCACGAGGTAGGAAGATGGCCCCATACCGTTAGACCTCATGTGGAAGTGACGGTAAAGGTTGAGAAACTCGCTTGGGAGTTCTTTCAAAGAATCCCCCAAGCTTCAGCTGGGGGAGCGGTCAAATCTCAGTTACCAGTTACCAGAAAGAGGAAACCCTATAACTATCGAAGACCTCTTTTAACTGGTTACTGACCACTGGGTACTGGTAACTTTAAAAGGAGAAGCCGTGCACTTGGAAGCAAACGCATCTATTGTGGTGCCAAAAATCGTATCCGATGAGCAGATCCAGTTCTTTGTAGACAACGGCTATCTCGTTGTTCCTGATCTGCTTTCAATTGATGAAATAGAGGAACTACGGCAGGACACTGTCACAATCGCTAAAGGTGGACATCCGTGCGACAACATGGAGCCGCTTCCTGACGATATTAGCGATGTCGAAGTCATCAGCCGTATCCTTTGCATCCATCAACCGCATTACGTGAGTCCAATCATTGAGAAGTATGTCAAGCATCCGAAAATCTGCGGCATCTTGAGCCAAATAACTGCTGCGCATCTTCCACATTGGGATGGAAGTGTTAAGTGTATGCAGTCTATGCTTTTCGTCAAACCGCCGAATTTCCAGGGGCAGGCATGGCATCAGGACGAAATTTATATTCCGACGCGTGACCGCTCCCTAATTGGCGCATGGATAGCGATGGACGATGCTACGGTGGAAAATGGATGCTTATGGATTCTCCCCGGTTCACACCGTCGAGGCTATCTCTATCCCCAGAAAGCGCATGAGAACCCAGATGAATTTGATTTTGCCGAAGAGAGCTACGGCTTTGATGACAGCAGTGAAGTCCCGGTTGAAGTTAAAACTGGGGCATTGGTTTTTTTCAACGGGTATCTGCTCCATCGCTCGCGTAAGAACCGCGGCAATACGTTTCGTCGGGTTTTAGTGAACCATTACTGTAACGCCTGGTCGCTGTTACCCTGGTCGATTCGAGAAGGAGAACGTCCAGCGAGTGCAGATCGGCGATGCATTGTTCACGTCTCTGGGGTTGACCCTTACGCCTGGAAAGGTTATGATGCCCCACCTAAAAACGTTTCCTTACGTACCTGCAAAGCGGTTCAAGAAATGGAGGCATCAGATGGTAGTTGAGTCTTTTGACGCAGCCCGCAAGCCAAAATTTGCGACGCAAATCGCTGAACTCACACAAGCCTTGGAAACGATGTTCGATCGGATCGCTGCTGGTGAAGATATACTGGAACAGTTGGATCGCATTAATGTTCTCCATCGGGAAGTCGCGCCAACTGCGCCGAAAATGCTGTGTCATTACCTTGAACGTAAAAGTTACACCAAGGCATTAGACCTACTCAAAACGCTATAGATGAGGAGAAAGATGACAAGAGAGGATGGACGCCAGCCGGATGAAATGAGACCGGTGACGATCACGCGACACTATACCAAACATGCGGAGGGCTCAGTTCTCATAGCGACTGGAGATACGCATGTTATATGCACTGCTTCCATTATTAATAGCCAGCCGCGTTTTATGCGCGATCAGCGTATTAAAAATAAGGGGTGGGTAACAGCCGAGTATTCTATGTTGCCGCGTTCTACTTCTGAACGGATGCAACGTGAGATTACTCGGGGTGCACCAAGTGGCAGAACACAGGAGATACAACGTCTCATCGGTCGTTCTTTGCGCGCCGCTGTAGATTTAGACGCTTTAGAAGAACTGACGATCTGGATCGATTGTGATGTTATACAAGCCGATGGCGGGACACGCACCGCCTCAATTACAGGTGCATTCATCGCACTCTGGGATGCTTGTCAGGAACTCGTCAAACGTAAAAGAATCAAAAATTTCCCTATCATCGATAACATCGCCGCAACCAGTGTCGGACTCGTCAATGGTGAAGCACTCTTAGACCTCTGCTATACCGAAGATTCAACGGCAGATGTCGATACGAATATCGTAATGACAGGGAGTGGGACGTTTATAGAAATACAAGGCACAGCAGAAGAGAAACCTTTTTCGCGAGAGGATTACGATCAGATGTTAGACCTCGCTGTCGGCGGTATTAAGCAACTTGTCCGACTACAGAACCGGATGATGTTGGAGAACTTAGATGAAGCTTGTACTGGCGACACATAACCAAGGGAAGGTTCGCGAGCTGACAAAGATGCTCCACAACCGTGCTGCTACCGGTGAACCCGTAGAAGTCATCTCTTTGCAAAACTACCCGAACGCCCCGGAAGTCGTCGAGGACGGACAGACGTATCTGGAAAATGCTATCAAAAAAGCGTCTGTTATCGCCGAATATACAGGTCTTATGGCACTTGCCGACGACGCAGGGTTAGAGGTAGATGCGCTTAACGGTGCGCCCGGTATCCATTCTAAACGTTGGGCAGGGGACAACGCGACAGATGCGATCCGAATTGCGAAACTCCTGCAAGCACTTGAGGGTGCGCCCGATCGGCGTGCACGTTTTGTTGCAGCGATTGCGGTTGTACATCCCGGTTCTGAGCCTGAAGGTGTCATCGGGGTCTGTGATGGACATATCCTGCATACACCGAGAGGTGAAAGCGGGTTTGGCTACGATCCCGTATTTGTGCCCGACGGCTACGAGCAAACTTTCGCGGAACTTGGAGAAAATATCAAAAACAAAATTAGTCACAGAGCAAAAGCGTTGCAACAAGCAATCGCCTTATTATAGTTAATAGTTAACAGTTGACTGAAAGGAAATGTACGCATTTCCGTACTGATAACTATTCCTCTGAAAACTGAAAACTACTAAAGGATAAAATGGCATCACTTAACGATTTACGTAACGGGTTGGTCATCCGACTCAATGAAACAGTTTATACCATAGTCAATTGTCAGCATGTTAAGCCAGGTAAGGGGAGTGCCTTCGCACGGACGAAGATCAAGCGTATCACCGATGGTGCCGTCTTGGATCGTACATTCCGATCCAATGAGACTATCGAAACAGTCAGGCTGATGGACCACCAGATGCAATATATGTACCGAGAGAGCGATATTTTGTGGTTTATGGACAACGAAACATTTGAGCAACACTCACTTCCGCTGGGGCTGCTTGAAGAGAATTTGAAGTTCCTTAAAGAGGGTGAGACCGTCACCGTCAAGATGGATGGGCAGCTACCACTTGCGGTGGAGCTCCCGAATTTCGTTGAACTTAAAATTGTTGAGACCGATCCGGGATTACGCGGTGATACCGTCAGCGGCGGTTCAAAACGTGCTACACTTGAGACAGGGGGCGTTGTTAACGTTCCTCTCTTCGTTCAAAATGAGACCGTTATCAAAGTTGATACACGTACCGGAAAATATGTAGAAAGGATATAGTAGTTATCAGTTGTCAGTTGTCAGTACGGGAACGAGTACGTTCCCTTTCAGTGGTCAAAGTTACAAGAGTCGTTGGAATTGCCGAAACCCTCTTTAACTGGAAACTGACTACTGGTAACTGGTAACTATTAAAAACAGAAATGCGTGAAAATAAATCCAAGGATCAATCTCAATCCGCGGAGCGAGACTACAGTGATGTCCTTGAGTTCGTTGAGCAGTTAGTAGAGGTGCTTGACCGTGCAAATCTCACGGAAGTACGCATTCGGGACAACGAATTTGAAGTGCAAGTTTCCAGAAACCACGGGACTTCGGTTGGCATTAATCCGCTTCCATCGCTACAAGCACCGGAGATGAACACAACGTCGGGGGCTTCAGGTCTACCTGCCGAAAAGGCAGGTGAGGTAGGTAACAGTCAAGAAGGGAGTGCCTATATCAGTGCACCGATGCCATCGCGTTTCTATCGCTCTCCTGCACCTGATGAACTGCCTTTTGTACAAGTTGGGGACATTGTGAATACAGGCGAACCTGTAGCCGTACTCGAAGTGATGAAGACTTACAACCCCGTGGAAGCACCGTTTAATTGCGAGATTTTAGAAATTCTTGCTGAAGATGGCGATGCAGTTGAATATTCGCAAGCATTGTTCCGGGTGAGACAAGTATGATAAAAAAGATACTCATAGCAAATCGCGGAGAAATCGCTGTCCGTATCATCCGAGCATGCAAAGACATGGGGATTAAAACGGTGGCTATCTTCTCAACCGCTGATAAAGAGGCGTTGCACGTTAAATACGCAGACGATGCGTACTGCATCGGCCCCCCACCATCCACAGAAAGCTATCTTAAATATGCGAATATTGTTGCCGTTGCGGATTTCGCGAACGTCAACGCTATCCACCCAGGTGCCGGTTTCCTCGCTGAGGATGCCCAATTTGCTGAAATTTGTGAAGCACACGAGATAAAATTTATCGGTCCCACGGTCACAAATATAGCAACAATGGGGGATAAAGTAAAAGCGCGCGAGACCGTAGCGAAGGCGGGTCTGAAGCTTGTCCCCGGTAGCAGAAGTGGTAGACGTAGAGGGAGTAAAAAAGGTACCGTTGATACCACTGAAGAAGCCGTGCAACTCGCTGAAAAGATCGGTTATCCAGTCGGTATCAAAGCGGTTGCCGGTGGGGGCGGACGTGGTATCCGAATCGCCGAGAACCGTCCGAGCCTGCTGAGCCTTTTTCACACCGCGAAAGCAGAAGGCGAAGCCGCTTTTGGAAACGGGGATGTCTACATCGAAAAATGGATTGAAGAGGCACGGCATATTGAAGTCCAGATTTTAGGAGATACACACGGAAACGTCGTCCATCTCGGAGATCGTGAATGTTCTATCCAGCGTAAACAGCAGAAATTACTCGAGGAAGCACCCGCCGCTTCTATCTCATCTAAACTTCGTTCGGAAATTTGTAAAGCTGCCGCAAAAGCCGCAAAAGCGATCGGCTATGTAAATGCTGGCACCGTTGAGTTTGTTGTCGATAAAGATGATAACTACTACTTCTTGGAGATGAACACGCGGATTCAGGTCGAACATACTATCACGGAATGCATCACCGGTATTGATTTGGTTAAAGAACAGATACGACTCGCAATGGGTGAGCAGCTCGGATACAGTCAATCTGATATCCAGCTCCAAGGACACGCCATTGAATGCAGAATCAATGCAGAGGATCCCGCAAACAACTTCATGCCTTCACCGGGTCTGATCACTGCTTATCATCCGCCCGGTGGTATCGGTGTTCGGGTTGATGGCTACATCTATACAGGTTATACAGTGCCACCACACTACGACTCGCTGGTGGCGAAACTCATTGCAAGTGGTAGGGACCGCGAGGAAGCGATCGCTCGTCTCCAACGCGCATTATCCGAATTCCAGATTGAAGGCATAAAAACCACGATTCCACTCTATAAAGATATTCTCCATGATGAACGCTTCCTCAATGGCTCTATTTTTACGAACTTTTTAGAAAAATGATTTTTTAATTTTCGCGAGGCGTTAAAACACGTTATTTGTTTAATAACGGTTCTGGCGTTAGAATCGCCTGCGCCGTTGTTGCAGGCTTGCCCCCCTTCTGACAACTGAAAGGTTTTCGTAGAAAACCGTACGGACAACTGAAAACCAATATGCGTTTCTTTTTTTTTACGCTTGCAATAGTTGTATTAACACCGACAACGCTGCAGGCGGTTACCTTTGTTGATGCCACAGACGAAGCGGGTATCCGTTTCCGACATTCAAGCGGCACCCGTTCCAGTCTACTCCCAGAAGATATGGGGTCTGGCGCGGCTTTCGCTGATATAGACAACGATGGTGATCTTGACCTCTATATCGTCAATATCCCGCGTCCCCTGACGCAAGATGCAAGTGCTCGCAGCGAAACCAATGTTCTCTATCAGAATAACGGCAACGGCACATTTACAGACATTACCGACAGCGCAGGTGTTGGACACCACGGATACGGCATGGGTTGCGTCTTCTCGGATTACAACGCCGACGGCAACCTTGATCTTTATATAACGAATTATGGTGCGAACGTCTTGTATCGCAACAACGGTGACGGCACCTTCACCGATGTAACAAAGACAGCTGGGGTCAGTTGTGAATTGTGGAGCACAGGGGCCGCTTTTGCTGATGTTGATGGCGACAGTGACCTGGATCTCTATGTTTGCAACTATGTTACCTACGACTTAGAGAAACTGGAACAGATGCAGGAGGAGTCCTTACAATCAGGGAAGCCGGTACCGAGCGCACTGAATCCACACGTCTTTGAGCCACAGGATAATGTCTTCTACCAAAATAACGGTGACGGCACCTTTAGCGATGTAACTGCCGAAGTTGGCATAGCAGCACCCGGCGGTAGAAGTATGCAGTGCATGTTCAGCGATTTTGATAATGATAATGACCTGGATCTATATGTCGCAAACGATACCTCCGTGAACTACGTATATCGCAATGACGGTAACGGTGCTTTCACGGATGTGAGCAATGAATCGTGGGCAGCTGATTTTCGGGGTTCTATGGGACTCGCCGCCGGTGATTATGATGCAGATGGTGATATCGACATCTTTATGAGCCACTGGGTCGATGAAGAAAACACACTTTACAGAAATCTTTTGAAAGAAGACCCTTCGAGTGCACATATTCGGTTCGTTGATGAATCCTATTCTGCGATGCTGGCTGAGGTGAGCATCAAACTGATCGGCTGGGGAACCGCACTTTTCGACTACGATAACGACGGCGATTTGGACATCTTTGTTACCAACGGTAGCACTTTCCAAGAACTGAAACGACCTGAAGTGCTTATCCCGCAGGTTGATGCCCTGTACCGAAACGACGGCGACGGATCCTTCAGTGATGTCAGTGAGATCAGTGGTATCACCGAACTCCCTACCCGCGTTGGTCGAGGCGCGACGTTTGGCGATTATGACAACGACGGTGATATTGATATCTTCGTTGTCAATAACCATGCCCCACCCACACTATTGCGCAACGATGGCGGAAATCGAAACAGTTGGTTGCATGTTGAACTGATGGGAGCAGATGGAAATCGGAACGCAATCGGCGCGAAGATTCAACTGAAAACAGCGGATCGGACCCAAGTACGAGAGGTTTACGCCGGTGAGAGTTACATGTCCACTAACAGTTTTATCGTTGAATTCGGTGTGGGTAATAATACACAGGTTGAGACGCTGCAAGTTACATGGCTGAATGGCGACATCCAGAAGCTGCATAATATACCTGTGAACCAGCGGGTACGCGTTAAGCAGGAATCTACAAAATGAGAACCCAAGAAAAAAAAAGGAACCTTAAAGGTATCACGCAAATCCTATACATATTGTTCATCGCGGTATTCGTCGTTTCCTTTTTCAGTTGCGGTGACGGCCCTCTTATCAAGCGTGGCAAACAGTTAGCCGCAAGTGGCGACACCGATGCCGCAATAGAAACGTTTGAGGAAGCAATTAATCACGACGGTTCAAGAGCAGAAGCCTTCTATCAAATCGGCTTGATTTATGTTGACATGGTAAATAAAAATCCGAGCGGTACAGCGTATAGAGAGAAGGCGAAAGAGGCACTCTCTTGGGCATTGGATATGGCACCGCGCACGGCACCCCGGAGATCAGAAATTAGACGGACACTTGGCACGCTCTTCTGGCTTGACAATCAAAAGGACCACGCCGTACACTACTTTAATCAATTGTTAGAAGGATCACCAAAACGTGATGTCGTTTTAAAACTTGCTGGACTCACCGGCGATGCCTACCACGTCCAACGTCTCCGTACCGAGGGCAGCGACGATTACGAGCAGACGTTTACCGAAAAAGGGAATATCATGACGTTTGCTGCGAAGTTCACCGATGACTACAGTCCAGCGATTTCACCCGACGGAAAGCGGCTCGCATTTGCCTCGACTCGCCTACAGAACGCCGAGTTGTATCTCATGGACCTCACGACGCTCGAACTTCAACAACTCACGCATACCGACGAACTTGACGAATACATGCCTGCTTTTTCACCCGACGGTCAATCCATCGCCTTCGTTACGGAGCGTACGCGCGGCGGTATGATGCTCCCACCTATCCAAGCAAGCGGTTCCGATCCGAGCCGTGCTGCTATCTATCTCATGGACGTTACTGGCAGGAATCAACGCGCCTTGATTGATGTAGGCGGTGCGGACCGGGCACCTGTCTTTTCACCCGACGGGAAAAAAATCGCTTTTGAATCCAAGGCACCGACGGTAGAAGCCACAGACGGTGACAACAACGCTGAGGTTGACGACACACTGGAAATCTATGTCATCAATACCGACGGCACGAATAAGACGCAGCTGACACATAATAACGTGGATGATGGACACCCAACATGGTCGCCAAATGGCAAGCAGATAGCGTTCACTTCAATGGTGGAAAACATTTACCAGATTTTCAGCGTTAATCCAACAGGCGGTACCGCAAAGCAGTTAACCTTTTCAGATGCCAGCCACTATCACCCGACTTTCACACCAGATGGTAAACGAATTATCTATGTCTCAAGCGGACATAACCACTATACAATCTGGATGATGAATGCTGATGGTACAAACAAAACCCAACTCACAAACCACATCGGTGCACATTTTGAACCGAGTATCTCGCAAGACGGAAAGAAACTCGTGTTTAGCTCCGACCGTTCGGATCACATGCGCATCTATCTCATGGATTTAACGCAACCCGTCAAAAAAGAAGAATTAAAGGCAAGATTGGCATCAGTAACCAGTCGCCAGTAACCAGTCGCCAGTTAAGAGGTGTCTGATAAATCGTTTATCTCTTTTCTTAACTGTTAACTGTTAACTGTTAACTATTAACTATCCCTTATGCGAAAACTTTATTTTATTTTCCTTATTCTTCCCATCATTGCTGGCTGCGATGCGGATACACCACAAGATAAGATGGATCCGCAATTGGCTGCGCAGTATCAACGCGGTATTGATGCCTTAGACAAACGCGATTTCGCCGAAGCGGAGCAAGCCTTTCAAATATGCTTGCAGATGGATGCTAACGCACACGACGCGCGTATGCAGTTAGCAAGTACCTACATCAGACAGCTAAAATTTGCTTCCGCTGAGGTGGAATTACAGATGCTAATAGGACGCCTGCAGCAGGCACCTGAAGCGAAGGATAAGTTATCGAGAGCATATCTGGCGTTAGCACAGGTTTTTAGTTACCAACAACGGTTTTCCGACGCTACCGTTGCGCTTACCCGTGCACTGGAGGTAAACCCCGACGACACCGATGCACGCATTCGGTTGGGGTATTTCTTAGGTGCGCCGCAACAGATGCTTGTCCCGGATCTGTCGGCATCTAAACGTCAATTTGAGAAGGTACTCGAACTTGAACCGAATAACTTGGAAGCGATGCTCCAGCTCGGTTTAGCGGAATTCCGCTTGGGTGAGGCAAATAAAGCGGCGGAACGATTTGAAGATATTATCCAAAACTACCGACGGCACTCCGGCGCCTACTACTACCTCGGTGTCTATCACCTCCGACACGGGGACTTTGAAAAGGCAGTAACGAATTTCAAAGAATCACTCCGGCTCAAACCCCGAGACCCAGAAACCCTATGGAACTTGTGGACAGCATACAACGAACTCGGCGGCTATCCAGAAGAACTGCCAGAAGAACTTAAAATAACTGTTCGTAGGGGCAAGGTCACCTTGAAGAAACACCCAAGCAAAAACCCCCTACATAACCGAAAACAGGTAACTGATAACCAATTCACCAATATTGCACCGGATTTAAAGATGGATAAGGTTGACGGTGGACGCGGCAGTGCATGGGGTGATTACGATAACGACGGGGACATGGACATCGTCGCAGTTGGCACTTATCAACCCCACGCGCTTTATCGCAATAACGGGGATGGCACTTTTACCAACGTCGCAGCAGAAGCAGGGATTGCGGACCCGAGAGGCGGTTGGGGTTCACTGTTCGCAGATTATGACAACGACGGTTACCCAGATCTCTATATCACGCGTGGCGGTTGGTCTGGCGCAGCAGAGAACACACTCTATCACAACAACGCGGATGGCACCTTTACAGATGTTACACACGCTGCCGGTGTTGCAGACCCGCAGAGCAGCTTCTGTGCGGCTTGGGCAGACTACGACAACGACGGTTATATTGATCTCTACATTGCAGACGGTGTTATTGGCGATGGGGCTGCGAATGTCCTTTATCGTAATAACAAGGATGGCACCTTTACCAATACTGCTGAAAGTGCTGGGGTCGCGAATACCGGCAATTCCCTCGGAACCGCATGGGGTGATTACGATAAAGATGGATATATCGATCTGCATGTCGTCAATTACGGGCAGTCCAACGTCCTTTATCGTAACAACGGCGACGGCACGTTCACCGATGTTACGGCGACAACCGGCATGAACCTACCTATTACGGATGCTTTTGTCACCTTCTTCTTAGATGTGGATAACGACGCGGATCTGGATATCTTCATCTCGAATTCGGGGGCGTTTCAGGCTTTCATCGCAGGTCAAATCACGGGGACTGCACCACACGACGGCGACCGGCAAGTACTATACCGCAACAACGGCGACGGTACTTTTACGGATGTTACCCGTGAATCAGGACTCTATCACGCTTTCGGCGCAATGGGGGCAAACTTTGAAGACATTGATAGCGACGGCTACCTTGATATCTATCTCGCTACGGGGGCACCACAGATGGGACGGCTCGAACGCGACGCCCTCTTCCGCAATAACGGCGACGGCACCTTTACAGATGCGACTTTCGATTTAGGGTTGGGCAATATCGGGAAAGGACACGGCGTAACATTTGGCGATGCCGATGCGGATGGCGATGTTGACATCTATGTTTCCGTGGGCGGTGCGTTTATCGGAGACCAGTGGCACAATCTCTTCTACCAGAATACTGGTGTCCGGAACAACTATCTTAATCTGAAACTCGTTGGTGTCAAGAGTAATCGAGACGGGATCGGTGCTAAAGTAACACTGCGTGTTGGTGATAGTCTCATCTACAGAGAAGTGAGTGGCGGATGCGGTTTCGGTTCGACGAACAGTCTGCCGCTTGAAATCGGTCTCGGCACACACACGAAAGTTGATACACTTGAAATCGTCTGGCCCTCTGGCCAAGTGGATACACATCGGAATCTATCTGTCAACCAAAAATTAGTCGTCACTGAAGGAAAAAGTCTATGAATGCCGATCCTCGCCATTCATTAAAATCTGCTTTGCTTTCAGCGGATGAAATGGCACTCTTCGTTGATTACTATCAACTGACGATGGGACAAGCCGATTTCGATGCGCAGAATAATTCCGTTATCACAGCGAACTACTACGTCCGCAAAATTCCACAAGGGCAATACCTCATTACCGCTGGGTTGGAACAGGTTATCCACTACATTCTTAACTTGCATTGGACAGACGCTACGCTGGAGTGGTTAGCGGAACGTGGCGATCTGCGTGCCGAGTACCTCGATTCGCTTCGGGATTTCCGTTTCGACGGTTCCGTTTTCGCCGTTCCTGAAGGCACACCTGTTTTTCCAAACGAACCGATTATCAATGTCACAGGCAGATCACGCGATGTCCAACTATTTGAAACATATCTGCTCTGTGTCATGAACTTCCAGACGCTGATTGCGACGAAAGCCTCGCGGATTGTGCATGCGGCGCGCGGCAGACCTGTTTTCGATTTCGGGGCGCGCCGGGCACACGGCAGGGATGCCGGTATCTTGGCTGCGCGTGCCGCTTTCATCGGTGGCGCGAGCGGCACGTCACTGGTGCTTGCAGGACGCTACTTCGACATTCCCTACGTCGGCACAATGGCACATAAATTCGTCTCCGAACGTCCTACCGAATTAGATGCTTTCCGCGATTACGCCGCAGCCTTTCCCGACAATACAACGCTCCTGATTGATACTTACGATACACTTCAAGGCGCGCGAAATGCCTGTATCGTTGCCAAGGAGATGGAGGCACGCGGGGCGCGGTTACGCGCCGTCCGATTGGACAGCGGCGATCTTCTGATGCTCAGCCAACAGGTGCGTCGTATCCTTGATGCTGAAGGGCTCCACTACGTTCAAATTATCGCAAGTCATGACCTTGATGAATACCAGATAGACACTTTGCTCGAAAACGGTGCACCGCTTGACAGCTTCGGTGTCGGTACACGGCTCGCTACGGGTGCGAACTTCAACCCACGTACAAGCGAAGGGGCTCCGTCTGCGCTCGGCGGGGTCTATAAGTTGGTCGAAAGCGACGGCAGACCCGTCGGAAAACAGTCGCTTGATGAACCGTCAAAAGCGACGATACCCGGTAGGAAGCAGATACATCGTTTAACCGATGCCGGTGGGAATTACGCAAAGGATCAGGTAACGCTTTGGGATGAAGAGGTCTCTGAGGGACAACGACTTCTCATTCCGATCATCCAAAACGGAGAATTGGCATACAATTTTCCGACACTCCAGGACATTCAGGCACGGACAACTGCAGAACTCGAAAAATTACCCCACCTACACAAGCGTCTAACGGACGCGGCACCTTATACTGTGGAATTGCATCCGGCACTGTTAGCGCGTCTTGAAGGCATATCTTAAAAAATCAGTCGGATTTTGCTGAAAGCCGTTTTTGGTGCTCTTTGAGGAACCGCATCACTGTCTCTGAATCGGTGGCGTGGAAGTGACCGAGTGCGCTTGCCTCTTCTATAAACATCGCCATTTGAATGGGGTTATCTTTGAGTAAGGTTTCCGCTTGCTCGTAGAAGTAAATGGCTTGTCTGTTTTCAGCACGTTTTTCGCTTATGGAGGCGAGGTAGACGTAGGCGGCGGCGAGACGTGGCGAGCGCGCCCGGTTCTGAATGAACTCCTCAAAGACGAAGCGCGCATCGTCATAACGGTCATCATCATAATGGACACGACCGATTCGGAATTGTGCCCTATCGGAAAAACTATCCTTATATCCACCAGCGAGATACCGATCCCGTTCTGGATAGCCGATCGTAGCCTCGTAGGCTTGTAACGCTTCGTTGTAACGGTTCAATGTTCTGTAAAGTTCGCCTAACTGGAAGTGCGCCATCATTGCCTGCAGTGTCTTCGGATGTGATGCGATAACCGATTTGTAAGCCTCGATCGCTTCATTAGGTGTAGACAAGTGCTCGGCGTAAATGAGTCCACTACGATAGAGCGCTGCAGCGGAATAAGTTGCGTCAGGGTGGTGTTTCAATACCTCTTGATATGCCGCAATTGCCTTTGGATAGTCCCGTAACTGGCGTTCATAAATAGTACCGATCTGAAACAGCGTGTGTGCTGCCTCTATAGGTGTCAGCATTCTTTGATGAAGCTGCTCACGCAGGTTCTGTATCGTAGCGAGGTGTTGGAGTGTGAAAATCTGTTCCGATGCCTGCTTCGCTTGAGGCGTATCGGGTGCGGTGGCGACAAGGTTCCGAGCAATATCCAACGCCAAAACGTAGTTTCGTTCCGAACGCGCAGCATCAAGCCGTTCCGCTTCTACCTCCGACATCTGCTCTGTTAACTTCTCGATTTTCTCACCAATCTCCGTTTCCACTTCGGACAGTTCCTTATCGTGCATCGAAATCTGTCCTAAATAAACAGGGTCAAGCTGCGGCAGATAGACGTGAAGAAAGGTTTTAAAAGCCTCAATCGCTTTCGGATAGTTCAAACTTTTCTCGTTACAGACCCCCATCCAATAGAGAACGGCGTGCATGTTCCAGAAATTCGGGTATCCTTCTTTCAGTCGCTCAAACACCGGAACCGCTAACGAGTATTTCTCGGCAGTGCGGTGGATGTTCGCCATCTGATACAGCGCTTCTGCAGCGAAATTGCTTGCTGGGTAATCGTCAACGACTTTCCTATACATCGCCATCGCACGCCGAGACTGCTTAAGAACGGTGTGATATAAATTGGCAATGCGCCATTTCGCTTCTGGTGCAACGATGGCTTCCGGATGTTCTGCTAAAAGTGCCTCATACTTCTCAATCGCCTTTTCGGGTTGGTTGAGTTGCGACGGATTCCGATAGAGTTCAGCAATCTGGAATTGCGCAATAGCGGCAAGAGGCGTGCCTTTGTACTGGATAGCGACGCGTTGCTGTTCTCTGAGATCCGCGAGTGCGGTATTAATGTCGCGAATCTTCTGTAAGCCGGTCTTATGCACGAAATGTGTGGCAGGGGCAAGTTTAATCAGTCTATCGTAAGTTTGGACAGCATCTTGATAATTGCCCACGCGACTGTAGACATCACCTTTCTTGATAATGGCAAGGTAGAGATCCTCAGCGGCGAGTCCTTTTTTCTCCAACTTCAAAATATTATCATAAGCTGCAACGGCTCTGTTGTACTGATGGGTATAATTATAATGAATTTCACCGATCTGATAGTAGCATAAGCCTTTCACAGTAATATCTTCAGCGGATTCGGCGAGTGCTTCCAGTTTATCAACCGCTTGCGTATAGTCTCCTGCTTGAACTAAGGCGTTCACGTCCTCAACTTGGGCATAAGCAAGTGGACTGAGAAGAATTACCAGCAGCGCATGTAAGAGAAATGTAAACCTACGTGACATTTCCATTTTTTTAATTACGGGACCTCCGCGCATCGTTCCACGACGGTTTCTGATTTGAAGGGTGCTGCCTCTACAGGAGACACTTAAAAGTTGTCAGTTCTGCTGCGTTTTGTTCAGGGTTCCAGATTGAAGGTTCTGAAGGTGTTTATCAGCGACCTTCGTCCAACTCGTGCCTTGTGCCTGTTCTTTCATTCGGTTGAGTTGACTCTCTGTTTCCCACGCATCGTTTCGGAGATGGTGTGTGATAAGTGCTTCCTCTAAATTCCATTGGATGCCTTGCTCGCGATATTCTTCGATGCGTGCCTCAGCGGACTGCATTTCGGTTAATTGGAACGTCTGTTCCGGTTGAGGCGGTTTACCGATTAAGACGGCAGCGACGATCAAGGCGATAGCGACGCTGCTTACTGCGGCAGTTTTGTACCTACCGAAGGGCGATCCAACACTCGTAAAATACGTACCAAGACGCGAGAACCACGTCTGTTCTTGTGAAGCCGCGAGCCGTTTGTACACATTCATCTCGATGTTCCGGAGTGCATATTCAGGCACAACCAGCTCCGCCTGTGCCTGATCTGTCAATTCAAGGGCTGCTGTGTAGGATTCAACGGCTTCGGTGCAGTCTTGACAGTTTTTAAGATGTTCTTTGAAGGGCACTTCTTCTGCCGGTGGCAATACTTTATAAGCATAGTCGATAGCTTGCCCTTCAGACTTCTTACACTTTGGCATAACCCCTTCTCCTTTCAAATGTCGTTATTTTCCCACAATGGACGTAGGAGTGTTTGCAGTCGTTTCACTGCGCGATGGAGGTGAACTTTCACGGTGCCTTCCGCCATGTCGAGCGTTTCAGCCACCTCCTTGAGTTGTAAACCTTCATACCGAGTTAACATAAAGACCGCTTTCTGTTTCGGGGAGAGCTGATCGACCGCTTCACGAATAATCAGCCCCCGTTCTTTTTCTTCTAACTGCTTCACCGGATCGCTGTGTATATCAGTCGCGACAAGGTGCGTTTCAGGGATTTCCGCGTCATCCAACGCATAGACAGGATTACGGGCTTTCGCGCGATGATAATCAATAGCAAGATTGGAAGCAATCTTGTACAGCCATGTCGAAAATTTGGCTTTCGGTTGCCAATTCTCTAATGCTCGGTACGCCTTGAAGAAGACTTCGATGGTGATGTCCTCGGCATCCTCATAATTCCTGACCGAACGTAGGAGATACGAGAAAATCTTGGATTTATAGCGTTTCATTAACTCATCGAAGGCATTCTGGCGACCGGCTTGAAACTGAGCGACTAACATTTCATCATCAATCAATTTATCCATAAGTCCCAGCTTTTGATCATCGGTTTGAAAGTTGCCTCACCTAAGGTGGGAGGTGGACAATAGCATGCTAACATCCTCTTAAACGGAACCGAACAAAATAAGTTTACAAAATTTATAGGCAATTGTCAAGATTTTTTGCGGAACGGGGCATAATTATCAGTTGTCAGGAACGGGGTGTCGGTTTCCCTCAATTATCAGCAGGAGATGTCGGTTAAAATGCTTGATTTTGATGCAGAGTTGGTTTAAAATGGGGATCAATAAGACAAATTGGTTACATAGCTTGTAGGACGCGGTCTACGAAGCGCAGTTCTACGCGAATGGAGGTATTATTTGTGGCTCACACACATACCGATGCCGAACTGAAGCCTTTGGTTATCCCGGCTTCAGCAACAGCCGAACGGATGGCAGAAGCGGCAGGAAACTTTCTTGGGACACTGACTCCCGCTTTACGCGAGAAAACAGCACTCCCTTTTGACGGAAACGAACGGTTTCGATGGCACTATATTCCGATCGAAATGTGGGATCGGAAGGGCATCTCCCTCACAGAACTCAATGACAAACAGCAAGAAGCGGCGTTCGCACTCATGGCGAGTGGATTGAGTGCTAAAGGCTATAAGAAAGCACGCTCAATTATTAATTTGGAGACAACACTCGGTGAGATTGAGAAAGCCGCCGGGGAGGCACGACTTGTCCGCGATCCGAGTTTTTACTTCTTCACTGTATTTGGTGATCCGACGGGTAACGGTGCGTGGGGGTGGCGTGCTGAAGGACACCACGTCTCACTCAACTTTACCGTCGTCAATCGAGAACTGATTTCACCGAACCCGTTTTTCTTCGGGTCAAACCCGGCAGAAGTGCCGAGCGGTGAGAAAACAGGGCTGCGGGTGCTTTCAGGTGAAGAGGATGTTGCTCGAAAACTTCTCACGAGTCTGAATGCCACGCAGAAACACCAGACGATCATCAATGCGGATGCGCCCTCGGATATTCTGACGCGCGAGGTCCCTAAAGTTGAATTTGACAGCGTGGAAGGGTTAGCAGCGGAGTCGATGGAAACACATCAACGCGAAATTCTGATGGATCTCGTCCGTGAATACGTTGACCGACTCCCTGACGAAATCGCCGAAATCGAACTGCGTAAACTACGCGAAGGAAGCGTCAACGATATTCACTTCGCATGGGCAGGTGGCGAAACACCGAAGACACCGCACTATTATAGACTCCACGGCCCGTTTTTCTTTGTGGAGTATGATAACACGCAGAACGATGCGAACCATATTCACTCTGTATGGCGACACATCGCAGACGACTTTGGTGTCGATCTGCTTCGATTGCACTATCACAAAGCAAATCATCACGATCATGACCATGACCACAACCACGATCACGATCGTGACCACAATCATGACCATGACCACGACAACGATCATTAGGTGGCGGCGGATAAAAAAGCCGCCAAGACTGTTGGCGGCTTTTTATAGATTTGTTTGTCATGTTATCGGCTGGATTTCAACGAGCCCCATGTTGTTGCTAACTTATTAGCTGCCTCAACAGCGAGGACTTCATCGGTAAGCGTGACAAGACCCGTTTTTTCAGAATTCTTTCCATGGACGATAGAGTGGGTGTACCATCCGCTCCAGCCCTTTTGTCCATTTTGTCCGGCGGCTTTGTCGCCGTCATTAACACAGATACCGAGCCCGAATTTATCACCATCACTGAATTTATCACCTTTGATTTGCAATTCTTCAGCTGTGAATCGGAGTTCGTAGTAAGTCTTCTTTTCACCTTCGTTTCGGACAACAGCGATATCGTCGCCAGGGACAATACCTGTACCACCTGGGACTTCATTCAAAGCTCCAGGGAGTATATCCTGCGCCTTGTCATCTAAACCTATATTGTAGAGAAACATCTGTATACCAGCGGAGCGTTTGCCGCTCATTTCAAAGGCAAGTTGTGCGCCGTCGCCGTTCCATGCAGCAGCTGCAGCGTGTTCGTGTTCGTCATCAGTGACAATAAGCGCGAGATAGACGGCTTCTGAATCCCATACGATCATGAAACAGGTTTCGTGATCATCGGCACCGTTCCATTTTCCGCCGCCGTGTTCCTGAAAGACGTTGCCTTCATATTCAACACCACAGAAAGGTTTTCCGTCGGTGCCTGTGACTTCATCAAGAATTCCATCCCATTCGCCAAGATCGCCATCAATTTTAACTTCAACGCCTGTGAGTGCTTTATACTCGTCGTGTGTTTTACTGCGCCACTGTGCATCTGCTACAGTACTTACGAACAAAACGAGTAGCGCTGTTGCAATACAAATATAATTTTTCATTTCTTTTCTCCAAATTAGCGGTCGCCGACAGTTTTAGTGCTGTCGTCGTCACCCAAACAGAAAATATACCGGTCGCTTGAACCGATATACACAAACCCGTTAGCAACCGCGGGTGATGAATAGAGTTCTACATTTCGGGTGACAGTTCTTAAGTTAAATTCCCATTTCACTTTTCCATCGTCAGTGGAAAGTGCGTAAACATGTCCCTTTTTCGTTGCGGCATAAACTGTATCCGGCGTTACGGCTGGCGAAGAGACAACTGGGTCACCAAGTCCAGTTTGCCAGTGTCGTTTTCCATCCGCTGCCTGTAGACAATAGACGGATCCATCACGGGAACCGAAGATGACGTGGTTTCCGTTGTGTATAGCAATCGCTGTCAGGACAGCATCTTTTGCCTCGTGTTCCCATACGATGTCGCCGGTCTCCGCATCGAGAGCGACGACCTTACCGGCAGGTATAGCAGCACTGTCCGAAAAATTACCGCGTCCGAGGCCAAAGAAGACGAGATTTTCATAAGCACTCGGACTGCCCCAAACAGGATATGGCATCTGCTTCGACCAGAGTTCATTACCTGTTTGCGCATCAACGGCGTAGATTCGGTAGTCGCCATAACCCGTGCCGAAGTAGACTTTGCCGTTATGCACGACAGGCGACATATCTGCATGGACACCTGCATAGTGCCAAATTTCCTGTCCTTCTAAGGCATCAATGCAGTAAATTCCATCCGCACCGGCAGTAAAATAGAGTTTACCTTGGCTAATAAAAGGTGTTGACTCGACATGGCTCGCTGTCCGGAAGGACCAGATCGGTTCGCCGGTTTTTGCGTCGAGACACCGGAGATGGCAATCGCTATCTTGATGGTACCCTTCGCCGATGTAGACCCGACCGCCAGCCACTGCAGGTGAGGAAAAAATCGGGGTCGGCGAAGTGTGCCGCCAGATAACCTCTCTCGACTCCGTATCAATGCAGTATGTTGCGCCGCCGAGTGAAAAGATTGAGCCGTGCGAAGAACCGATATAGAGCCGATTGCCGACAACGGCAGGTGACGAAGAAAAATCGACCGCCATCGCCACCTCGTCTTTGAAGATCCACGCTGGCGTTCCGTTTGTTGGACCGGGTAGCGTGTCTAAATGTCCCGTCCTGTTCTTGTTACCCCGGAAAGTTGCCCATGTGCTAACGCCTTTTACATTTCTCCCAGTATTCTGAGCATTTGCTTCAAGTGCAGCGTTCGGTACACGGAGTAACTGGTAAGCACCGAACGCTGTACCGAGAAGAAGGATCGCACCGACGACAGGAACAGTAACCTTGTGTGCGCTCACGAAGCCGCGGAACCTGTAGAAAAGCATTTTCGTGGTATCCCGTGCAAAAACGAGAGCGGTTATGAGCGCAACGCCAACAAAAGCGAGGATTTGTGGCACGATACTCAACAACGCTGTCAATGGTCCCAGAAGTTGCGGAATAACTGCGTGTGCAGGACTTGCTGTACCAAAAAAAAGAAGCGTAAAGCACAGCATTAGTAATTTGGCAGAAAAACCGAACCTCCATCTTTTATCTCTATTTCCGTTGATCGTCTGCTTTAAACGTCCTTTTTCCATTGTAGCTACCCCTCGCGTTTTATTTAGAGTTCGCTAAGAAATCCACAGCAAAATGTACCAAGTTTTCAAGCATCGGTCGATTCTTAGCGACTTCCGTCTCTCGACTGTTACGGAGATTCGTAATCAGATACATCCCTTTGCCATATTTCAGTTTCGCGACGACAATCTCTGTTCCGTCATTGGTCGTCGCCAGCACTTGATAATTTTGATTCCATCCACTCCATGAGTCATCAAGTGCGAGTTGACCTGAACGAACACGGTGGGGTGCGTTAAAGAGGTCGCCAGCGGCGGAAGTCGGTTGGAAATCATTTCGTTGTGCGCTCTCTACACCGTTGAGCGGTTCAGGCAACCATCCTGTCTTGCACGGACGACCCTCATCGCTATCTTGACCGGAAACGATAGCGACACCGCCGTTCTTCACGAACGCTTTAATCCGTGCCTCTTGGCTATTGTTGAGCCAGTATTTTCCGTCTCGTGAGAGTGTACGGAAGCCGAGCCATAAGATGTCCGCTTTATTGAGACCGGGGAGATCACGATTCGTAGTTCCATCGTAGGCAATCCAGTGTCCATCTATCGAATTGATGCCGGAGATCGCAGGATACTCTTTCTTATAGCTGTCTGTCCTGAGAAAATGGATACGGATGGCATCCTCTCCTAACATGGCATCTAATTCTTTCTGAAAATCGACAGTAGAATCTCGCTTTGAGACTTCGTCTCTGTTGAGATATTTTTCAGTGTGTGTAAACAGCCACCACCCCCAATTGCCGCCCTGCCTCGTCGTTTGGGTCTGAAACCATTTCCCACTCGCGTGTACGAGGCTGTCGATACGTCCACCCTCTTTGAGATAAAAGACGATAACCGGATCGTCCTGCTTCAGCAGACGCATCGCCTCATCCCGATGATCCTTCTCTCCTTTATAGACATCAAGCCGGATTCTAATCTCGCTAAACTCAGCTTTGCCCTTGAGATATTTTTCGACCCGAATTTTCGCGGTACGGCGTTTGGTATTGACCTCCGAAACCGTTCCGAAGAGGACGTTACTGCTTTCACTGACGATTTTCTGTACAGAATAACGCTTTGCGATATAACCTTCTGAAACCGGTTGATGTAGCAATAGAAAACCAGCGGTAAGTAGACTCAGAAGATAGAACGGTTTCCAAATACGCTGTAATTTGTTAGCTCGCATTGAATTTATCTCCTATTGTAATTCTGTTTCTTTAGAATGAAGTGTGCTCACGGGTACCCACAAGTCGGAACATCCGACAGGTTTAGCGTCTGCCAAGCAATTTCACTCAACCTTGACAGCGGTTCCGGTTGCTGTTACCATCAACATGCCGTTATTAGCACCGAGCACCTCATAGTCGATATCAATTCCGACGACGGCGTTCGCGCCTTTTTGTTGCGCGAGGTCTTGCATCTCTTGGAGTGCTGTCTCACGGGCATCGGCGAGTTTACTTTCATAGGTACCCGATCTGCCACCGATGAGATCCGTAATCCCCGCTAGGAAATCTCGGAAAACATTTGCACCCATAATCGCTTCACCTGTAACAAGTCCTACGTATTCTCTAATCTGTCTACCTTCGATTGTATGTGTCGTTGTTGTAATCATTGCGCTTTTCCTCTCGCTGTGATGTCCCACGCGGATTCGACAATCCCGTTACGGACACCGTAATACCTATCGTGGAGGTTCACTGTCGTGCAACAGTGGGTTGGTAAAATTTCGAGTTTATCTCCAGGTTTGAGGTCGATGCTTTCATCAGACACCAGTATCTTGCCGTGTTCTTCAGAGAGTCCACTCATCTCAATACCTGTTAGACCGACGGGTTGTGGAACACCGAATTCTTTTGCGAGTACCTTCAATCCTGTATCGACGATCATTCGGTCCGGATTTGGACGGCTCACGACAGTTGCCAGGACCGACAAGGCACAATCGAAATTCGCGCCGACACCTTCTACATTTCGGTAGGTGGAATCCATGAGGACATAAGACCCCGCCTGTATCTCTGTCATCTCCGGTATGCTTCCCGTGATGTCAAAGGTTCCAGTGCCGCCACCGCTCATGATAGCAACTTCCACGCCGTGTTTTTCAAGATAGTACTTGGTGTCCACGAGTCGTTGTATCGCTTCACGCGCGGCGGCATCGCGTTCGGATCGCTTCGGTTTCGCGACGGTATGTCCCTCGTATCCCATTAAACCTTCAAAAACCAAGTTCGGACTCCGGCGTATCTGTTCTGCCAATTCCAATGCCGGTTTTCCGGGTTCAACACCGCATCGGTCCATGCCGATATTCACTTCTACTAACATTCTGACGGTCGCGCCTTTAGCCGTTGCTGCCTCGGAGATGGCTTGCACGTTCTCCGAATTGTCCGCCGCGACCATGATTTCCGAATGCTTGGCAAGGTTGATGAGCCGAGCAATCTTTTGCGCACCGACGATTTGATTGGCAATCAGCACATCTCGGATGCCAGCATGGATAACGGCTTCTGCTTCACCGAGTTTCGCGCACGTGGCACCGATCGCACCCGCTGCAATCTGTTTATGTGTGATGATAGGCGTTTTATGCGTCTTAACGTGCGGTCTCAACTCAGCGGTCACAGTGCTGAAATAGTTCGCCATCGCCGCTATGTTGGCTTCCATCTTGTCGAGATCGATGAGCAGTGCGGGTGTATCCAATTCCGTTTTGTACCTACCGATAAACGGTTCGCTGGTATTCATTATCGCATATCTCCTAAAGCTGCTTAACCGGATTCGACAGCGTGCCGAACCCATCAATTTTTATCTCAACACTATCGCCTGCGGCAAGTGGGAGATCATTCGGTACGATGATACCAGTGCCGGTCGAGACAACGGTGCCGAGCGGGATCGGGTTATCACGCATCAGGAATTCGGTCAGTTGTTCAAATTTCCAATTGATTTGAGAAGTGTTTACCTCGCCTTGATAAATAATGTCTTCACCACGGCGGACGGTGCATCGCATGTCTAAATCGTATGGATCGTCCACCTCAGAAGGTGTAAGAAACATCGGTCCGAGAGCACAACATCCGTAAAAGACTTTGGATTGTGGAAGGTAGAGCGGGTTATCACGTTCAATATCCCACGCAGAGACATCGTTGCATAGGGTGTATCCGACGATTTCTCCGTCACCACCGAGGACATAAGCCAATTCCGGTTCTGTTGCTGTCAACACAGAGTCGCTTCGGATGCCGATAAAGCCGTTCGGACCGACACAACGCGAAGGTGTCGCTTTGAAAAATATCTCAGGACGATCGGCGTGATAGACACGGCTGTAGATATCCTGCTCGGAGTCATCATCGCGCATATCAGCACTCCGTCTGTAGGTTACACCGCATCCCCAAACCTCAGGCGGATCAATAGGCGGTAAAAGGTGTGGCACATTTTCATCAGGTACGACATCCAATTTCTTCAGCGTAAGTCCATCAGGTTCATCCGGTGTGTTTTCCGTTTCCGTAAATGACGGAAGTTGCATCGGAGCAGGCGGCGCCACCTTCTCTTGAATATCAGCGAGTATGACACCGAGGCTAATCTGCTCTTTATGTGCGAGGGCCAACACTTCTAAGACACCAGGAGATTCCTCGCTTGTTACGTCAATCACTTCCTCATCGCGAGTGACAATTCCAATCCGTTTACCTAAATTGGGTAGGTAAAACTGAATTAATTTCATATTTTTAATTTCCCTTGCGGTTCAGTATGGCGGGTTTGGACGAGATCGTTCTTCCGCTGTCGTGCAAGTGCCTCGACTAACGCCTCACATTCGGACTTGGCAGCTGCAAGTGTCTCAGGTTCCAAAACACCCTGTAGAATAGAGAATCCCTTCTCATTGAAATCAGTGATAACCGACTCCATATCCGTGTCTTTTTGTCATCTTATAGAAAGCGGGGTTACAAACCCCGCCTGCAATGAGGTGGAAACCTTTTGCGACATAAAAAGCGTGCTTTCTTGTGTCCTAATTTTCGGCGGGGACGAGACCTGCTTTCACAAGTGCTGAGACGACAGCCCCTGCACACTCTTCAATAGAGAGTTCCGCACTATTTATTGTGACCTCTGGGTTAAAAGGCGATTCATACGGTGCGCTAATGCCCGTAAACTCCTTAATCTCTCCAGCGCGTGCTTTTTTATATAAGCCTTTGGTATCCCGTTCTTCGCAAACTTCAACCGGACAGTCAACGAAAACTTCGACGAATCTATCTTCAGCAATGAGCGCCCTTGCCTGATCCCTATCGGCACGGTAAGGCGAGATAAAAGCAGTCATAACAATGGTGCCTGCGTCGGCGAAGAGCTTCGCGACTTCACCGATACGACGGATATTCTCCTCACGATCTTCCGGTGAGAATCCCAAGTTCTTGTTCAGTCCGTGTCGGACATTGTCGCCATCTAAGACATAAGTGTGGTGCCGCTGTTGATGTAATATATGTTCAACGGCATTCGCTAATGTTGATTTACCTGAGCCGGAGAGTCCAGTGAACCAAATCACACAGCCTTTCTGATTCAGTAATTTTTCTCTATCTTCTGCCGTGACAGTTGTTTCATGCCACGTAATATTGGTTGCTTTCTGTTGAGCCAATTCGATTGCTCCTCAAATAATAAAAAATCAAAAAAATAGAAGCTTTCTGATCACACCTCTATTGTTGTTAAACTTTGCGATATTATTATTATACGCGCGGGTATAACGCAATGTCAACCTAAATCAGAAATTTTTAGATAACGTCACAGATTAGAAATGATGGGTTTAATTCAGACGATTCTCGGTGATATGGATGACATCGTTCATCGGACTTTCGGTTTTAGAAAAATCTATCGTTTGGAGATGCCCGCTTAACCACTGGACTTTAATCGATTGGAGCGTCTCTTGTGTGCCAATACCGAAAAGTAGATGACGATCGCTGTCGGAGGCATAGCTTCCGCCACAGGTGACTTCTCTGAATTGTGTTGTCCGATGTGTATGTAGCCATACTTTCGCGCCAATGCCGTCGCGGTTGCTTTCGATCCCGACGAGTTGGATTTTCACCCAACCGTTTTTTCTCGAAGTCGCTTGGGAATCGTTGCGTAAGAGGACGGGGGATTCAGCGCAGGCGGTAACAAGGACATCCGTCGCGCCGTCATTGTTATAATCACCGACGGCTACGCCGCGAGCGACTATAGGACGTTTGAAAAACGAGCCTGCTGTCTCGGAGAGGTCTCTAAATTTTCCGGTGTCAGTTCTACCGAAAATCTGGCACCGTTGTTTGTAAGAGAGGGATGGCGTAATCTTTGATACGTTATCCCATACATGCCCATTTGCAACAAAGAGCTCAAGTGTTCCGTCGTTGTCTGCGTCAAGGAACTGCGTTCCAAAACCGAGTTGTGAAAAACTCGGATCGGAAAGCCCGGTCTCAAAGGTTGTCATGGTATAGAAACCATCGCCATCATTGTGAAAGAGACTGTTAATTTCCAAAGAAAAATTGGTTATGAAGATGTCGGCGCGTCCATCGCTATTGTAATCTCCGTCGGCGATCCCCATACTGGCGGTCGCGCGTCCCTCTGAATTGTAAGCAACACCTGCTGTGACGGCGATGTCAGTGAAGGTTCCGTCTCTGTTATTGCGGTAGAGGAAATCTGGGACAGCATCGTTAGCGACGAAGATGTCCGGGTAACCGTCACTGTTATAGTCTGTAAAGAGCGTACCTAATCCTTTACCGGCGTTATGGAGTCCTGCGCGGGCGGTGACATCCGTGAAAGTGCCGTCACCGTTGTTCCGATAGAGTGTATCGCGTGCTCCCGGATACTCGTGTGGACCGCAGTAGATATGCACACCTTCTAAAAAACAGGCGTGAGCAGTTCCGGGGCGGTAGTCCAAGTAGTTCGCGACATAGAGATCAAGGTAGCCATCCAGATTATAATCGCCGAAAGTTGCACTGACACTCCAGCTGCCGTCACCGACACCTGTATAGGACGTTGCATCTGTAAAAGTGCCGTCACCGTTGTTCCGATAGAGTTGGTTTCTGCCGAAATTAGTGAGATAGAGATCGGCATCGCCATCGTTGTCGTAATCTGCGGAGAGGCAGCCCATGCCGTAACCTGAATTTTGTTGTAACTGCGCCTCTACGGTAGCATCAACAAACGTGCCATCGCCTCTGTTACGGTAAAGGACATTTACGTGCTTAGGGTCTCTATAGGTGCCTTGACGCGCGCTGCTGATGGTACCACCGTTAACGAGATAGATGTCAAGGTGTCCATCGTTATTGTAGTCAAAAAAGAGTCCACCGGAGCCCATCGTTTCCGGCAAATACTTCTCTTTAGATGCGCCGTTGGTGTGTTTAAAATGGATACCGGCTTGTTGCGTCTGTTCTGTGAAGTGGAACGTCGTTTCAACTGCGTTCAGAATGGCAATGCAATTAAAAAACAGTAGGTAGATAAGTAGGCGGGTTGCAATATTGGTACCGATCGAGAAACAAAAGTTGGTTTTCAATTTTCCATACATCCCGCGATGGTAGCAAGCGCGAATAAAGGCACCCTTTGAGAGGATGCCTTTAAGCGTTTGTATGACTTAGAATCCGCTTTTGAGTGCGCCCCAAGTTGTCGTAAGTTTGTTTTGAGGTTCGACAGCCGTCTGCGGATCGGTTTCGTTGGGATCAAATTCGATATCTGTTGTCGCGAAGATTTGGTCGATGAGGGTTCCATCTTCGCGATGGATGAGGTGGAGTGTATGCTCACCAGCGGACAAATTCACCGGAACCGGATCATCGCCGTGCTGGATAAGTTCCGTTCCTTCAAAAGGACCGTTACGTGTATTCAACCGGAACCAGACCCAGTCAGTCGTATAGTTTTCGCGGAGCGATTCCACTTCAAAGAAATCCCAGATATTTATGGTGTCGTTATTCGTAGAGAGTGCCTCAGCATCATCAATATCGAATGCCCAGTAACAAGAATTATCGCTAATTGATGGGGCAATCACGCGTCCCCAGAAATGCCAATCGTCCAATTCGACGGAGAAATTATATTTTACCCATGCATTACCATCGTTTCCAATCCCGTTGGCAGAGCCGATGAACGCGTCACCGGATGCCTCACTGACTGTGTAATCGTCTACACCTTCAGCGGCGGTGCCGATTTGGTCAGATGGCACTTCAAAAATCTCAAATTTGTCGCCATTGATATCGTCAAAGTTCTCCGCTTCCCAACTGATATATTTTTGTGCGAATGCGGGTGCAACGACAAGGCTTAAAACTACCAGTAAAATGAGAGTACGCATTAACAAACCTCCTTAGAGTAGTAGAGTAAAACCATTATAGCACAATAAAAAAAAAGATGTGCATTTTTTTTCTGTCTTCAAGTTCCCCATCAAGTCTTAGCACCGATATCATATTTCCCTATCTACATCAGTGCGTCTTCAACTTCTTCAGGGAGTTCGACTGTGCTGGGGTCAACATCAATCGGATATTCAGTGCCATAAGCATCGACGAGATCGTCAAAGACGACGTTATCTACACGCGCAAGGTCGTCACCGGGGTGTACGAGCCATACACCGTAGCAACTGTCACAACTGACGAGGTCCACATCGTCTTGTTCAATCGGGAACAGCGTCAACGGATTGTTACAATCAGGACAAGGTAACATCTAAATCTCTCCTCGGAGTTGTCTAAATCTGGGTATCAAGTGTTAATTATCAGTCAGCAGCGGGGGCAAAGGTGTCCGGATTTTCCGCCGCCGCGTCGTAATCGTCAATTAATTTCGTAATAACAGGGTTATCTCCACAGAGTGGGCAATTCTCATCTCTATTAATTTTCATTTCGCGATATGTCATGCCGAGCGCTTCGTAGAGGACGAGCCTACCGATAAGCGGATCGCCGATACCGATAATGTATTTAATTGCTTCGGTCGCCATCATGACACCAATTACGCCTGGGAGCACGCCCAGGACACCGGCTTCACTTCAGCTCGGCACCATACCCGGTGGCGGTGGTGTCGGATACATGCATCGGTAGCAAGGACCTTCGTGCGGTTTAAAGAGCGAAACCTGTCCCTCAAATTGGAAGATACTACCGTGAACGATGGGTTTATTCATTAGCACAGCAGCATCGTTGACGAGGTATCGGGTGGCGAAGTTATCACACCCATCAACAATCAGATCGTATTCCGAGAAGATTTCCTCAGCGTTGTCGGCTGTCAGACGGAGATTGTACGGTGTAATGTCGATGTCCGGATTTAGCGACTTAATCGTCGTGGTCGCGGATTGAACTTTTGGCGTACCGACGGCTTCCGTGCGGTGGAGTATCTGACGTTGTAGATTGCTTAATTCGACGACATCAGAATCGATAATACCGAGGTGCCCGACACCTGCAGCGCCGAGGTAGACACCTGCGGGTGAACCTAAGCCACCGGCACCGACCATTAAGACTTTAGCGTTGAGCAGTTTTGCTTGTCCCTGCTCGCCGACTTCAGTCAACATAAAATGTCGGCTATAACGATCAAGTTGCTCATGGGTCATCGGTTTATCTTGTTCGGTGGGGTAGCCTGCAGTCGACCAGTCGCGGTACCCGCCTGCAAGGGACACCGTATCGGTGTATCCCATTTCACGGAGCGATTTCGCAGCGAGGAGCGAGCGGAGTCCTGCGGCACAATAGACAACAATCTTTTGGTTCCGGTCTGGGATGTAGTTTTCAACGGAAAATTCGAGCATTCCGCGTGTAACGTGGACAGCGTTCGGGATATAACCGGCGCGATATTCGTCTTCATCACGTACATCCAGTAGAACGAAATCGCTATCTTTTTCCTGTTCGGTTTTCACATCGGCAACAGTCACTTCTGGTATCTCTGTTTTGGCTTCCTCAACGATTTCCCTATAGGATTTCATAAAATTTTTCTCCTGCCGAGAAGGAATATGAGAGTAAAGAGTTTCATATTCTGATTCTACAAATTTCAGCCTTTTGCGGTTGCACAATTATATCATATATTGATTTTGTTGTCAATGTTGTTTTTCGTATTTTTTTCTTACCTTCTTTCCTTACCTTCTTGTAGGAGCGACTTTCAGTCACGACCTTCATTTACCGCTAAATCGTCCTAAGAAAACTAAACATTTCGCTTGACTTTTCGCCAAACGCATGGTAAACTTAAAATAAGTTATAGTGAGGAAGATAAAGCATTGAATAAGGCGTTTTATGAAAAATAAAGAACATAGGGAAGATCTGATGAAGTAATTCAAGGCAATATATGATTGGCGTTCCACTGTTGTTCACACAGGGAAGTTACCTAAGAAAGGAAGCGGAAAAAAGAAAAAATCGTATACTCAAGAAGAGGTTAGGAAGTTTATCCGCAACGCTCAAGACTTATGTCGGAACTCAATAATAAAGATTCTGGAAGACGGGAAATTCCCTGATTGGAACAACTTGATACTGGGTTGATTTTTCACTTGACTTTTGCCCCCAACAAGAGGTAAACTTAATGCGTATCTACTTCTGACACAACACGCGATGCAACCACCTTCAAGCGAAGGCACACCACGCGCGCCGAACCTAACAATCGAATTAGAGACACTTGTCCGCGCATTACGGGATGCCGAAATTCTTGCACACGGAATTATCCCCTCAATCTGTGTAAAAAACAGTTTTGATGTTTACTTAGAGCCTTCGCCTTAAAAATAAAGAGGAGCTACTCTCATGAAACATATTGTTGACAACATTAATAAGATGTCCCTTAGGATTAAGACGCTCGACCTTGCTGGACGGGTACCAGGACCTGATTCTATTGAATTGTTGCGAGTGGAACTCCACTATGATGGAGAGTATGGACCGCTCTTCATGGCACGGGTTCGGTACGCTCGCGACGGTGTTGAACAAGAAAACGGTTTCCCCATTGATTTACACAAAGGCGCATTCGTCGCCACTGTTCCTATCCAAGAGGCGGGGTTGGAAGAAGAACTCCAGAAGATTGGCCCCGAAATCGCCCGGATTGTATATGAAGATTTGGCGGAAAGCCGACGCACGCTTGGGATGTCATCATTCGCCGATCCCGGATAATTGGAAACTGTCCGATGCTTGAACAATTTTTACATGAACAACTTGAAATCGCATTTAATTTCGGGGTCCCCAAACCCGAAATGCCGGATAGCATCACGCAAAATCTGAGTCCTGCGTTTGAACTCTGTCCTTATCAAGAAGACGCATTCGCGAGTTTTATCCACTACTTTAACAATGATCTTGCGGGTAAGGAAAAACCTCTACACCTGTTGTTCAACATGGCAACTGGGAGCGGTAAGACGCTCATCATGGCAGGCTTAATCCTCTACCTCTATGGAAAAGGCTACCACAACTTCCTCTTTTTCGTTAATGTTTCAGAAAAGGCGAAAGCATAATAGATTAAAGCGTTTCAAACAGATATCCGAGAGACATCAAAAAATGGTGTTAGGGGTTGTCGGTACATCTGTGACAGCAGCACTGTTCGGCATGCCACGCCTTGTTGATACGTTTGTTGTAAAGCCCAAATATTAGGTGAGGTTTTATGAAGTATTTTATGATTTTTGTTTTCGCAATGCTGTGTCTGTTCGGGTGTGGCGAAGCAGGCATCGAGATCACATTACACGATTTAGGCGCGCCACCGCTTGCACAGGGCGCAGTTACAGCTGTGCCAATAGAAATACAGGCGCAGTTATGGGACGATTCGGAAGCATATCCGGCATACTACACCCGATATATTGATGCCGGTGGTGTTGCGATTGTAGGGAGTGCGCGTGTGTCGGATGAAATTTTCATGATGGCGCATGATGTTGTTTTAGAGATGACAGCGAAGCACCCTGAGATTCGGGAGAAGTTGTCACCGGAACACGGGCATTATCAAATACTTGTCAATGGGCGTTATGAGGATGTTACAGACATTCCAGAGAATGTATTCTCACGTCCCAATCCTCACTGTGGGGTAAACAGAATAATGGGAAACAGAATGGGAACTTATTGTGTTTCGTTCTACCATGATCATCCGTATCCACCCGGTAGATCAAGAGAAAATAGAAACAGTGGGATACTGAATACATTTGTGCATGAATTCGCACATGCGATCCACCATGCTATAAAAGGTCAACCTCAGTGGGCGGTTGATTGGTTTGGATGGGACCCTGCACTAGCAACTTTAGACCCGACTTTTGACGATCGGTTGCTAACGGCTTACGAGACGGCACTTGAAAACAGGACCTGGGCAGGACTGTATGCGGAAACGGAGTATAACGAATACTGGGCAGAAGGTGTGCAGTGGTGGTATTACCATGTAACAGATTCACCCTTTGCCAAACCTTCGGGTCCATTATTTAGAACGCGTGAGGCGTTTGCTGAGCGGGACCCACTGTTAGTGGCATTGCTCCGGGAATGGTTTTATGAAGGTGAATTTTTCGGACGCTATTGATAGGATACGATATTGTGGCATACTCTGAAGATAGTTTCATACTCGAAGTTTTAGCAATTGGGTCATCACTGGCAACCTTGCGTGTCGAGTCAGAATACAAGGAGCAGACGGCTACTGAAAATGGTGCGTACGAGTCACATTTCCTGTATACCGTCGGTAACCCACCGGCAATTAGTAATTTCGGTGCGGAATGGACTTCTTCAGGTACAGACACACGCACACCTGTCAGTCATTTTGAACCCGCGGCACCAGTGCAGAATAATGACTGGAACTCTAAAATTCAATTTCACAGTTATAAAAAAAATTGCAAGGCTCAACAATACTTTTTAGAGTCCGGTTCGGTTGGGAAACCGAACCTACCGGACCTGGGTCCGAGACGGTTGTTGTTTCTAAAATTGACACTTATGGTGAAGTATAGCAGACGCAGCATGAAAAGTCACGCTGCATCTGTTTATATGAAAATATTAACAGATGTGAAAAATATTAGTAAAAAAACCGAGAACTAAATCGCCCTGAGTTTGATACTCGGTTGAATTGACATTTAAGACGAATCTTTGTATAATTAACAGTAGTTTGGACAATTCTTGTCGCATGGACGTTGCGTTTTCAAAGGTCTGTCTATTTTTCTATGAGTTTCGGACGTTCACGGACCTCGTAGAAAAACGCACACTTTCGGACGGATTGGGTAACCCAACCCCTACGAACCTGTGTCCCTCGTAGGGGGCGGGTCCCCCGCTCCGCTCGAAAACTGTCCAAACTATAGTATAATTAACAGCACACAATACACAATATCAGATTAATTTTAGACCCTATAGGCAATGCCGACAGAACCAGAAACACTCACTTTTTTTGATTTTCCGATTGAACAGTTCGCGGACCGGAGCACGCGATGGCTGCTTGAAGATAAAGAAAATATCCGTGGGTTATTAGAAATTGTTGCTGAGCATCTAGTGGCGCACTTTGATTTTAGTCAACTCACACACATCAATAGGAGTTTCATACCAGATAACCTTCGGGAGCAAGAATCCGACATCGTGTACAGTGTGCCATTTCACAGTGAATCGCAAACGGATGAACTCTTAATTTATATTCTCATTGAGCATCAGTCAACCGTTGACACAACGATGGGATTTCGAGTCCTGTTCTACATGACGCAGATTTGGGATTTCCAACGCCGTGAGTGGGAATCAAACAACGTTCCCAAAAGTCAGTGGCGTTTCCGCCCAATTATCCCAATTGTATTCTACACTGGAGAGCAAAGATGGCAACCATCTGTGTCCGTCGATGCTCTGATGGATTTGCCTGACCTGCTCTCTGAGTTCGTTCCGACATTTAATACCCTTTTTCTGAGTGTGAAGGAGGTGGACGCGGCTGCGCTAACAAGAACCGATCATCCCTTCGGGTGGTTGCTGGCTGTCCTACAAAAGGAACATGCGTCTAAAGAAGAAATTCGCACAGCGTTGATAGAAGCGGTAGCACATATTGATACCCTTGATGATGAGAAAACGCAGCAGTGGCGAAGGGCGATTTTCTATCTGTATCTGCTAATTCTCCATCGGCGTCCAACTGATGAACACGACGAATTGAAAACGCTGGTTCACCAGCAAATCCAAGAAACTTCACGTAGAGAGGAGGGCGAAACAATGGCACAGACAATGGCTGAGTATCTAATGGAACAAGGTGAAAGGCGCGGTGAGACCCAAGCGAAACGTGAGGCAGTTCTCAAACTGCTGCGTCTCCGATTTGATACTGCCCCTGAAATTGTTATCAACAAAATTGCCTCCATGCGAAGTCTCTCGCGACTGGATACCCTTTTTGAGAGAGTGGCGACCGCTAAAACACTTGATGACATCAATTGGGAAGATTAAGGTTTACGATGCTTGCGCAATTTCTTCATGAACAACTTGAAATCGCATTTAACTTCGGGGTCCCCAAACCCCAGATGCCGGATAGCATTACGCAAAATCTGAACCCTGCGTTTGAACTCCGTCCCTATCAAGCAGATGCATTCGCGAGTTTTATCCACTACTTCAACAATAAGGAGTCATCAATGTTCAACGCAAATCCTTTCCGCCAACCCGGGCAATGGTACCGAGGCAATACACATAGTCATAGCACAGAATCCGACGGTCAACTTTCCATGTCGGATCGATTCGCAGCCTACCGTGAAGTAGGCTACGATTTCCTCGTGCTAACGGATCATCGTCAGGTTAATGACGTGAGTGCTTACAGCACGCCAGACTTTCTGGCGATATCAGGAAGCGAAGTGCATCCTGAAAACCCATACGGTGGTGCGATACATCACTTTGTAGCGATTAATATTCATGAGACAATCAATTGCGCAAAGATGCATCCGAACGCAGTGCTTGATGAGATTAAGGCGCAGGGTGGCGAAGCTGTTTTATGTCATCCCTATTGGTCTGGGCACACCATTACAGATTATCTGCCATTGCGGGGTTATTTCGCAATTGAGGTCTACAATGACGGCTGTATGGAGATCGGCAAAGCGTTTTCAGAACAAGCTTGGGACGATTTGCTGGATAGAGGTGGACCTGTTCTCGGCATCGCTTCCGATGATTCACACGGCACCGATCACGATTGCTTCCACGGATGGATTATGGTCAAGGCACAGGAGTTGACGATTGCAAGTATCATGGAAGCACTCAGAACGGGCGCGTTCTATTCTACAATGGGACCGGAAATTGTGGATTTGGCGTTAGAAGATAATGAGATAACAGTTAAGTGTTCGCCAGCGCAATCAATTGTTTTTAAGGCAGAGTGCAGTCGCGGTCGGCGGATTCTTCCATCGGATAGTGAGCACTTGACGGAGGCGACCTATAGCGTTCCGAACAGTGCTAAATATGTTCGGGTTGAAATAACAGACGAAACCGGCAAAAAAGCTTGGTCGAACCCTTTCTTTTTTTAGTGTGAACATCTTGGAGTACCCGGTTGTCTTTTAGAGAACATTGTGATGCACCCCTCTTGGTGTGCCAAACGGATGACGGATTGGTGATAGTGTAGTTTGGTAGTTTGAGGAATTATTGACAAACAGGCTATGGACGTGCTAAAATTAAGGTAAGGAATACAAAATATTCCAACAGATCAAGACAGCAGCGTCACCGAATCGTTCAAACACACTATCACAGAACTAAGGAGTCATTAAATCAATGTTCAATGCAAACCCTTTCCAACAACCCGGGCAGTGGTATCGAGGGAATACACATAGCCATAGCACCGAATCCGATGGGAAACTCTCTGTTTCCGACCGTTTCGGTGCCTACCGTGAGGCAGGCTACGATTTCCTCGTGCTTACGGATCACCGTAAGGTTAACGATGTGAGTGCTTACACGACATCGGACTTTTTAGCAATATCAGGGAGCGAAGTTCACCCGTCAAACCCGTATGGCGGAGCGACGTATCATTTCGTGGCGATTAATATCCACGAGGCAATTAATTGTGCGAAACTGCACCCGAACGCAGTGATTGACGAGATTAAGGCACAAGGCGGCGAGGCCGTTTTGTGTCATCCATATTGGTGTGGACACACGATTACGGATTATCTGCCCCTGCGCGGTTATTTTGCCGTTGAGGTCTATAATGATACCTGCATGGGGATCGGTAAAGGTTTTTCAGAGCAGGCATGGGATGACCTACTTGACAGAGGCGGCCCCGTTCTCGGTATCGCTGCAGATGATGCACACGGTACGGAACACGACTGCTTTCACGGTTGGATCATGGTAAAAGCGCAGGAATTAACGCTTGAGAATATCATGGAATCACTCCGGACAGGCGCGTTTTATTCTACACTTGGACCCGAAATTATGGATATGACGTTAACGGATAGAGAATTAACCGTCAAATGTTCGGCAGCACAATCAATCGTTTTTAAAGCGCAGTGTAGTCGTGGTAAGCGAGTCCTTCCAGCAAATGGTGAACTCTTGACTGAGGCGACATATAGTATTCCAGCAGGCGTAAAATACGTGCGAATTGAAGTGACAGACGAGACGGGTAAAAAAGCCTGGTCAAACCCGCTCTTTTTCTAAAAAATATTTTTGGCGTATCTTGTAGCCTACGAACTGGTTCTACGATGCAAAACATTCTTGTTTGCCAAACCGGCGGTTGGATTGGAGACATGGTGCTACTTACACCCGCCTTGCGTGCTTTGAAGCACGCCTACCCTGAATCCAATCTGTCGCTCCTCTTGCGACCACTTGTAACAGATTTAATGGAAACACACCCTTATGTTGACACTTGCATCGTTGACACCAAAACCGATGGTCGCTTAAAATCTCTAACGAGTTTGGTACGTCAGATACGTGCGGGTGCGTTTGATGTAGCGGTTGTGCTGCACCCGACTTCGTTCCGAAACGCACTGATACCATTCTTGGCACAGGTACCGATCCGTGTTGGTACAAATATCGCTGTACGCGGAACGCTATTGACGACATCCATCAAAGACGATACGGGTGTTCATGAGGTGGATCGATATTTGCGAGTGCTACGCCTGCTCAACATTAAGGAGACACCAGATGCCCTGGAGTTCTGGCATACAGATGCCGATCGGGAAGCAATTCGGGATCGTTTGCATGCTGCTCGGATTTTTCCAACGGATAGACTTGTCGCAATCAATTTGGGTACAACGTGGCGCACAAAACAGTGGGATATAGCGAATTTCGCGAAAGTTATCCAGCAAATCGTGGGGCAGATGCCGAATACAAGGGTTGTGCTAACGGGTTCACCTGCGGAACGGGAACTTGCAGCAGGACTGCCAACATCGCTGCCGGTCATTAACTTTGTCGGTGAGACCTCAATTTTGGAACTCGGCGCGCTCTTAGAGAGATGCGAAGTCTGTTTAACTTCTGATAGTGGACCGATGCATATTGCTGCTGCTGTCGGTACACCGACGGTTGCCCTCTTCGGTCCGACGAATCCTGTTCGCCATAAACCTTACGGTGCTGGACATACGGTTATTGAAAAATCTGTCGGCTGTCGTCCATGCTACAAACGGACGTGCTATCGAACGGATACGCCGCATCTGTGCATGACGAAGATTGATACCGCCGAAGTTGTGAAAGCGGTAGAGACGAAACTATATCAGAAATCTGTTCAACACAAAAATCACAAAAAGGGAGTGTAGATGAAGGACATCCGCGCATTAATATTCGATTTCGGCGGCACGTTAGACGGAAACGGTACCCACTGGTTGGAACGGGCGTATCAATTTATCCACCAACGCCATCCTGAGATTACGCGTGAAGCGTTTGACGAGGCTGATAGAGCGACGATAACAGAATTCGCGCTCGGGGATTCTTCTATTGAGTGGTCTTATCAAGATGGGTCAATGCTACCAGTCGGGGCAGTCGCCTCTGAATATGCGGCGCGTTGTACTTTGCGAGAGACTACCGACGCAATTGCAGTCGGAATCTATAAGCGGTTAGGATTGAGTGAGCAGATGAAAGATGAATATGTCGATTGGTTTTGCGCGGGCGCTGCTGAGCATCTGAAAAACAATCGGCGATGGCTTGAAACACTTCACGCCACCTATAAACTCGCTGTAATTAGCAATAACTTTGGCAATACAAGTGGTTGGTGCGACGAATATGAACTCACGCCGCTACTGGGTACGATTATAGATTCTACGGTTTTAGGGATAGCGAAGCCGGACATCCGCATTTTTGAAGCAGCTTTGTCGGAACTCGGTGTTTCCGCAGCCCATGCTATCTATATTGGCGATAGTTACTCAGCAGATATGGTCGGCGGTAAGAATGCCGGGATGTGGACTGCCTGGCTCGTCGGTAATCAGGAGAAAATGTGTCCCGACCCGGCGATGGTAGATGTCCAACTGTCCCACTTACACGAACTGACCGGTTTTCTGCCTTCGCCGTAAGGATTTCTGGAGTTCGTGGGCAGAGACACTGCTCTGCCCATCAATTTGAGATCAACACTTATGGGAGGTCGTTATATTTCTCGGTGAAGCCCAATAACTTTACCGAGTATCATCACATCATTGGTATCAAAGAGGATCGGTTCAATCGCTGGATTTTCGGGCTGCAATCGGACATGTTTTCCGTCAATAAAGAAGCGTTTCACAGTTGCCTCATCGTCCACTAATGCGACGATAATGTCACCCGGGTCAGCGTTTGCCTGTCTTCGGACAATGACGAAATCACCTTCAAGGATGCCGGCACCGATCATGCTGGATCCGATGATACGCAAAGCAAAGCATTCGTGGTTGTTTACCATGCGCGTTGGTATCGGGAGTGTCCCTTCAATGTTCTGTGATGCAAGGAGCGGTGCCCCTGCTGCCACGCGCCCAAAAATCGGGATTTCAATAATATCGCGCTGTATATCTACCAACGCCGGGTTTGCGTTCTGTCCTTCCAGCCATTTGCTGGTTTCGAGTTTCGGGTCGGCTTCCTTCAAGATGGAAATCGCCCGCGGTTTACCTTCTTCTCGGTCAATATACTTTTTCTTCTCCAACGCGTTGAGGTGGTCGTGTGCCGCCTTTTCGGAAAATCCGAATTTACTACCAATCTCACGGATTGTTGGCGGATATCCCTCCTTAATACGCGACTGGATATAGTTAAAGATCTCACGTTGTCTGGCTGTTAAAAGTTTTGCCATCGGTCATCACCTATAACATGGATTAGTTTATACTTATATATTATATTATATGCAAGTTAAGAATGCAAGAAAAAAAAATTGATAACCCGTACAATCGAGAACATCATCAAAAATTGAAACCGAATGCTGCTATTAGCGTCTTAATTAGGAGATTTTTGGAAAATGTATAGATCTAATCTTTTTACACATCTTTTTGCTAAGAATCGTTCTGTCGTTTTATTTTCGATATACGTGGCAACGGTTTTATACCTTGGGTTTACAAGCATCGGATTTACTGAGGAAACACAGGACAAGGTGGAGCTTGATGCTGTCGTCAAGAATTTTACACTCAAGGATGCCGACGCTGCATCCCATGCCTTGTATACGTTGAGCGAAAAGAAACAGGCTACAGTGGTCGTGTTCCTCGCGACGCAATGTCCGGTAGCGACTGACTACGTGGAACGGATCGTCGCCCTTGTCAAGGCTTATAATGACAAGAACGTACAGTTTATCGGTATTAATTCAAACAAACAGGAAACGGTTGCAGAAATTTTGGAATATAACAAGAAGCACGGTTTTGAATTTCCAGTCCTGAAAGACCCAGATAACAAAATCGCCGACTATTTCGGTGCCAGGAGAACGCCGGAAGTATTTCTCCTTGATGCGGAGCGTCTGCTACGCTATGCCGGAGCGATTGACGACAGTCGAAAAGAACCGACCAAAAACTATCTCCAAAACGCTCTGGACCTGGTAATTGCTGGGAAAGCTATTCCAAAAGCATCTAAAAAAACAAGAGCCATCGGTTGTACAATTAAACGGGTCCGTAAAGAAAACATCAATAGAACACCGTGATCCGTTCTATTGGAGTCCGGATTTCTCACGGAGGAGATAAAAAACAAAATGCGCCAATTCTTATATCAATCTTTTTATCACTCTTTTCAGGCAGTGTTAACCCTATTTTGGATTGTTTGCGTCCTTGTGTCAATAACGATTTTTGCTGGTATCGGTTTTGCGTGCGGCATGTTGATCGGGTGTTGGGAGGATGTACACGTTATCAAGTTCGCTGACTTGGAATATGATGCTGTTGATACATGGCAGCAACATTTGGAAGTCTATTCCTCAGTCTGCGAAGTGCAAAAAGCAGATAACGTCGCGTTCTTGATCGAGAAGTTAGAACGATTGGAGTATAAGAAGGTCTCAGAAATCGTTCCAAGATTGAGCCAACAGGGTGAATACGCTGAAGCTTTAGATGCGAAAGGAAATGGAACTGTCAGTATCCATCTGGAAGACTTTGCGTATCCGGAGCTTGATGTGAAGGCGGGCCGCGTTGAGATTTCAGTTAAAGATGGAAAAATTGTATCCATTCGCGGTGAAGGCAATTCTGTGCGTCAGAACTTTTATCTTGACGCGGAGAAAATAGACGAAATTGCGGATAAAGAAGAGGGCACAACGCGGCGTTTGGTTCCTTTACTCCAAATGCCTCGCAAGTTAATGGCGGCGTTTATTGCTATTGAAGATCGACGCTTCTATAGTCATTGGGGCGTTGATATTATACGTCTCACCGGGGCGTTCAAAAACAGATTATTGCATGGCAGCCGCTTGGCTGGAACGAGTACGTTGACACAGCAGTTAGCACGAAATATTTACATGTTTGACCAGCGGTCAAAAAGAGATTATGTCAGGAAAGCAAGGGAGATACTCCTCGCGGTAAGAATTGAGAAGGCTTTTTCTAAAGATGAGATTTTAGAACGTTATCTGAATCATGTTAACTTAGGGCGATCAAGGTTTGGCGGGAAGACGCTCTACGGTGTTCAGCAAGCGGCACTCGGTTATTTTGATAAGGAGGTGTCCGCCCTGAGCATTCACGAGTGTGCGCTCCTCGCGACACTCCCTAAGGGTCCTAGCGATTATTCTCCGTTCTTCAATCCGGAAGCATCACAGCGCCGGCGTGACCTCGTCCTTACTAAAATGTTAGAGGAGTCTTATATTGATGAATCCGAATGGATCGCAAGTGTGAATGCAGTACTCCTTCCGAAAAATCTGCACGGAAGTGGGATGGAAGCGCAGCAGAAGGAAGCCGGGCATTTTTTACAATACCTTCGCGAAGAACTCAATGACCTGCCTGAAATTAAGGGAAAATTGTACAGTGGCGGGTTGAAGGTTTACACAACAATAGACATGTCCATGCAGGCTGTTGCCGAAAAAGCGATGGCCGATCATTTACGTTATATGGATAAGACCTACGCCCGGAACCGTCTACCGGATTACGATACGATTAAAGAGAATCCCAACAGTGGTGTTGACCCAATTAGAGATTATTTGCAAGGCGGACTCATCGCTTTTGAACCGAAAACAGGACACATCAAAGCGATGGTAGGCGGTAGAGATTATTATATCGGCGGCGGACGTTTCAACTTCTATAATCGCGCTGTTGACCCTGACGCAATACGACAGCCCGGTTCCGCTTTTAAGCCAATTGTCTTTGCGGCACTGTTAGAAGCACCTGCAATTGTAACACCCGCCACAGTTATTAGGGATGAGGCGTGGGGAATCGTTCCTTTTCCGGGACAGTGGTGGGCACCGAGTAATTATATCGCTGGCAGATTCAGGGGACCCGTAAATGTACGAGAGATTCTCACCCACTCCATTAACGTCCCGACAGCAAGAGCCGTGTGGGAGACACCTCTCGGAACAAACGACGTAAAGGAAGGGATAAACCGGACAGTCAATTTGGCGAAAAGGATGGGCATTGAAAGTCAACTTGACCCGAAACCCGCACTCTCCTTAGGTTCATCCGGCGTAACTGTACTTGAATTAACCTCAGCGTATGCTATTTTTGCCAACGGTGGGATCCGGACGAAGCCGAAACACATCTTATACATCCTCGACGCAGACGGTAGAACTATCTATCCTTCGCCCGATAACGCTGCGATTGAAAACGATCGTGTGTTAGATGAGAGGGTGGCATACCAGATTACCTCGTGTTTGGAAAATGTGCTTGATAACGGAACAGCCAGGCGCGCACGCAGAGCAGAATCTGACCGCCCCGCATTTACGCGACCTGCAGCCGGGAAAACAGGGACGACGAACTCTAAAGTAGACGCGTGGTTTGTCGGTTATACGCCTGACCTTGTGGTCGGGGTCTGGGTCGGATTTGATAGCTACCGTCAGAATCGTTACATCTACAATAGAACAGGGTCCGAGGCAGCGTTGCCGATCTGGGCGGATTTCATGGTCAATGCAGCGCGCGGTCCTAAAAAAGAGTTTCCCGTTCCTGATGGCATTGTGTTTCGGGAGATTGACAAAAAAAGCGGCCTCCTCAAGAGAGTCGGTAAATGCCCAGAAGAGAATATCAGTAATGAACCTTTTATTCAAGGTCAGGAGCCGAACAAACTCTGTACGATCCATAGATAACGATAAAGGAGCAAGGATCCGAAATGCGAGAGAACTCAGAATTACTAACAAAGATTGATGCAACAGAAGACGATATAGATGATCTCCACGAATTGAGTGACCGTCAATTTGAGTTGATTTCAGATTTCTCACCGCAAGGCGACCAACCGCAAGCGATTGATCAACTGACAAAAGGTCTTCGACGCGGCGATAAGGCACAGACCCTCCTCGGTGTGACGGGTTCAGGCAAAACCTACACGATGGCGAACCTGATTCAGAACGTCCAGTCGCCGACATTAGTCATCTCGCCGAATAAGACCCTCGCTGCGCAGCTTTATAACGAATTCCGCACTTTTTTTCCCAATAACACCGTTCACTATTTCGTCAGCGATTACGAGTACTATCAGCCGGAGGCATACATTCCGTCTACGGACACTTTCATTGAGAAAGATGTCCGCATTAATGAAGAGATTACACGGATGCGACTCGCCTCAACTGCGTCTTTAATAGCCCGTCGCGATGTTATCGTCGTTGCGAGTGTCTCCTGTCTCTACGGTCTCGGCTCACCGGATGAATTTGAAAAGCAGCGCGTTCAGATAGAAGTCGGGCAGATCATCCGACGCGACACCCTCCTTCGCGCTTTGGTTGATATTCAATACTCGCGTAACGATATTGAGTTCTCGCAAGGTGTGTTTCGTGTGCGAGGCGATGTTGTTGAAGTGTTCCCTGCCTATAGCGAAAACGCCTACCGCATTGAGTTGTTCGGTGATGAAATTGATCGCATCAGCGAAATTGATACAACCACCGGCGAGATATTCGGACAAAGAGACACACTTGAGATCTACCCAGCTAAGCACTTCATGACAGACGCGGAAATTTTCGATCAGGCACTGATTAATATTGAACTTGAACTCCAAGACAGGATTCTAACTTTTGAAAAAGAGAACAAATTGTTAGAGGCACAACGGATTGAGCAACGCACCCGCTTTGATCTGGAGATGTTGCGGGAGGTAGGCTACTGCTCCGGTATTGAAAACTATTCACGGCACCTCTCAGGATTGCAACCCGGGGACCCACCCTATTGCCTCATGCATTATTTTTCTGAAGATTTTCTGCTCTTTATCGACGAATCCCACGTTACGATTCCGCAGTTGCGCGGTATGTATCGCGGTGACCGTTCCCGAAAAGAGACGCTTGTGAAGTATGGATTCCGTCTACCGTCAGCACTTGACAATCGGCCCCTGCGTTTCGACGAGGTAGAAACAATCGTCAACCAAGTCGTCTTTGTCTCTGCAACACCGGGACCTTATGAGATGGAAAACAGTTCACAAATCGTCGAGCAGATCATCCGTCCAACAGGCTTGATTGACCCGCAAATCATTGTCCATCCAGTGCGCGGACAGATAGACCACCTTATCGGTCAGATTAAAGAGCGTGTCAAACGTAAACAGCGTGTCCTTGTTACAACACTCACGAAGCGAATGGCAGAAGACTTAACGGAGTATTTTACCGAAGCCGGTATCCGTGCGGATTATATGCATTCCGAGATCGATGTGTTCGACAGGGCGCGCATCCTACGCCAACTCCGAGAAGGGGTCTTTGATGTATTGGTAGGTATCAATTTGCTTCGAGAGGGACTTGACCTACCGGAGGTCTCTCTGGTTGCGATTCTCGACGCTGATCGCCCCGGTTTTCTGCGGTCAGTTAGGTCACTCGTCCAGACAGCTGGACGTGCCGCTCGGAATGTTGATGGCGAAGTTATTTTGTATGGCGACAACGTTACAGAGGCAATGGATGAGGCAATTAGCGAAACACAACGCCGACGCGATATTCAACTACAATATAATACCGACCACAACATTACACCTGTGACAATTGAAAAGGCGATTCAGGAATTGATCGCTGAATCCGAGACGACGTATGAAGCCCAGCAATCTGAACAGCCACCGGTCGTTATTGAAGATATGGAGCCCCAAGATATCGAAGCACTCATCACAGACTTAACGCGACAGATGCGGAAAGCGGCACTCGAACTCGATTACGAAGAAGCCGCTGCGCTTCGCGACCGTATTGCTGAACTGAAGGAGCAATCAGCAAAAGGACCATGAACCCACACCTAATTTAATGCTTGCATTTCACGGCGTAATCTGCTAAAATGCAATAAATCGTTCATAATTTCAAAAACTTATAACTTCGATTCTCGGAGGATTAATAATTTTGGTAATTCGATATTAAAATGCTAATCTTCCAGAGGAATAGAGAAAGGACATTGCAATGTTTGTTTGTTTAGCTTGCGGTTATTTGTGGAAGGAAGCAGATAACCCACCAGAAGAGTGCCCAGCCTGCACGGCACCGAAAGAAAAATATATTCCTTACGATGATAGAGCGGAACGATGGGTTAAGCGTGCTGTTGCAGCACACGTTATGTACCCGGACGAAGAAGGCGCAGACCTCCGCGCAGAGAATTCTGCACTCTCCTCGCATATCAGATTTGCCCTCGTCGGGTTACTTGGTGACGTCGCGAAGGAATAGAACGTGGGAGCCTCGATCCTTCAATCGAGGCTTCTTTCGTATGTATATTGTGGTCTTAATACTTCGATTGCGGTTTATACTTAAAAAGACCATAATCGCGTCTTTAATCTACCGTCAATAGAAAGGAAGCGGCGTTTTCTGAATTAAAAACTGCCGTGATAGAATAAATGAAACAGATACGTTATTTGCTGATCCTGTTCCTCGTTACCTTGCACGGAATGGCATCAGCACAAGACCTCGCTGATCGGGTGGTAGAACATACCTTTCCGAACGGTCTAAAATTGTTGATGATCGCGCGCGACACATCGCCGACTGTCGCTCCGTATCTCCTCTTTAAAGCCGGTTCGGTAGACGAATCAGACGATACGCGCGGTATCGCTCACATGTTAGAACACATGCTGTTTAAAGGCACCAAAACGATTGGCACAAAAGACTACGAAAAAGAAGAGGTTATCCTTGCGGAAATTGACCGGATAGGCGATGCACTCGACATGGAACGTGCGAAAGGTTCGAGAGCAGATGCTGATAAAATAGCTGAATTGGAAGCGGCACTCAAGGAACAACAAGAACTCGCGAAAGCGTGGATTGTTCAGGGAGAGTATACCGAAATCTATACACAGCATGGCAGTACCGGTTTTAACGCTGGAACCTCTGTTGACTACACGATTTATACAGTGGAATTGCCGTCGAACAAATTAGAGTTGTGGGCGATGCTTGAGTCGGATCGGCTCAAGAATGCTGTTCTGCGCGAATTTTATGTAGAACGCGACGCAGTGAAAGAGGAACGCCGGATGCGGGTTGACACGCAACCGGGTGGTAAACTCTATGAGCAGTTTATCGCAGCAGCTTTTACGACACACCCGTACGGTATGCCAATTATTGGGTGGCCCTCGGATATCGCGATGCTCAACCGTCGCAAAGCGGAAGAATTTTTCAAGCGCCATTATGCACCGAATAACTCCGTCATGGTGATTGTCGGCAATATTGACATCGAAGGGACGATTGCGCTGGTAGAGAAATACTTCGGTGATATACCGTCGCAACCACTTCCGAGTGAAGTGACAACTGTCGAACCACAGCAGGAAGGCGAACGTCGCATTGAAGTCGAATTTGATGCCGAACCGCAACTGATGATCGGCTATCACAAACCGACGATCCCACATTTTGATGATTACATCCTCGATATGATTAGCGCAATCCTCTCTGACGGACGCACCTCTCGGTTCTACAAGAACATCGTTGAGGAAGGGATAGCCGTCTCTGCTAATTCAGTCAACGGGTATCCGGGAGCACGCTACAACAATCTATTTTTTATAAGCGGTACACCGCGCTCACCACACACAACGGTTGACGTTGAGGAAGCAATCTACGCCGAGCTCGAACGTCTCAAAACTGAACCTGTTGCAGAAAAAGAATTTAAGCGTATCCTTAAACAGATTGATGCCGATTTCATTCGGAACCTGAGTTCCAACGCCGGGATGGCACAGCAATTGGCTTTCTTTGAAGGGATCGCTGGTGATTGGCGCTATGTACTTGGCTGGCGCGAGAACATGTATAAGATTACGCCAGAAGACATCATGAGAGTCGCGAAAACCTATTTCACAAAAAGCAACCGCACCGTCGGCACACTCATTAAGAAAGAGGATACAGCCTCCACCGGTGATGAAGCGGAGGGCAATGAACAATGAACAGACGAATTTCTATAGGACTTGCCATTACGACACTGATCGTTTGCCTCATCGTTTGGGGCATTCCATCTACATTTGCGAAACCGCACGAAGAACTCACCTTTGAACCTATTGCGTTTAAACCGCCGGTTCCAGAAAAGCGGATGCTCTCAAATGGAATGACGCTTTATCTGATTGAAGACCATGAACTACCACTCTTCAATATCAACGGCTTAATTAAAACGGGTGATATCTATGATCCTGCGGATAAAGTCGGGTTGGCAGCAATTTTTTCGAGTGTTATGCGAACCGGTGGCACGGTGTCGCGTGAACCGGACGCATTAAATGAGGAATTGGAATCCATGGCGGCTGCCGTCGAAGTCGGTATGTCTGCCGAATACGGAACGATTAACCTCTCAACGCTCGCGGAAGACATCGAAAAGGGTTTGGAAATTTTTGCCGATGTACTCAGGACCCCAGCCTTTCGTGAGGACAAATTGGAACTCCGCAAACAACAAGCGGCCGAAGGTATCCGCCGACGAAACGACAACCCGATTCAACTCGCATGGCGCAATTTCTCAGCACTGCTATACGGAACAGACCATCCCTTCGGTTGGTATTCCGAGATTGAAGGCATCGAAAGCATTACGGTTGATGATCTTAAAGCGTTTCACGCGAAATACTATCATCCGAATAATATAATGCTCGCGATTACGGGGGATTTCAACACCGAAACTCTGATCTCGCAGCTTGAAAAAGTATTTGAAGGTTGGGAATCTGCAGAGATTACGTTCCCAGACGTACCAACAATCGATCCGGCACCGAAACCGTCTGTTAATTATATCTTCAAGGACCTCAATCAGACGACAATGTTAATCGGGCATTTCGGTATCAAACGTACCCCCGATTTTCCAGACTATTTCGCGCTTCGCGTGATGAACGATATTCTCGGTGAAGGTGGGTTCACTTCTCGACTCATGAGGGAAGTCCGTGAAAAACATGGACTTGCCTATATGGTTGGTAGTCTCATGCAGACGAGTTACTACACCAACCCTGGAGAGTGGTTCGCCTATTCTCAAACGCGTACCGATAAGACAGCAGAAGCAATCTCGCTAATTATTGATGTCGTCAAAGGGCTTCGAGATACACCTGTGCCGAAGGATGAGTTACAGCGTACCAAAGACTCGCTTATTAATTCGTTCGTTTTTGGTTTTGAGAGCAGCGCGCAAATCGCATTCCAACAGATGATGCTCGCCTATCGCGGTTTTAATCCTGATTTTCTTGAAACGTTTACTGATAACATTGCTAAGGTAACCGCGGAAGATGTACAAACAGTAGCGCAGAGGTATCTCCATCCGGAGGCTTTGACGATTGTTACCGTCGGGAATAAAGAGAACTTCGACCGTCCGCTTGATGAGTTCGGCGAGGTCAACGAGATTGAGATAAAGCAACCGGAACCGCCGCCTGCGGAACCGATGCCTGAAGCGAATGAAGCAGACATGGCGAAAGCCAAAGAAATCCTCGCTGCAGCAGTTGAGGCACACGGTGGACTTGAGAAGTTGCAAGCAGTGAAGAATTTGGTTATTGAGGCACAGGCAACGGGTAATACACCGCAAGGACCGATGCAAATAGAGGGTACATCGTACTACCTTTACCCTGACAAATTTAGGCAGAATTTGAAACTGCCTCAAGGCGAAATGGCTTATGTCTTTGATGGCACATCTGGTTTTGCGATAACACCAATCGGGAATCAACCTATACCACCACAGATAGCTGCCACCTTCAAAGATGCGGTTTTCCGTGAAACGTTATGGTTATTACCGAATTTGTCACAAAACGACATCCCGGTCCAGTATGTTGGCACAGAAGAGGTAGACGGTAAACCTGCCTCAATTTTGCTGGTCACGCAGCCGTCTGGCGAGATGCTGAGACTCTTTGTCAGTGACGATACACATTATGTCGTGAAACTATCTTATCGCGAAACCGCCCAAGGTCCTGCTGTTACGAGAGAGACCTATATGAAGGATTACCGCGACGTTGATGGCGTTAAAGTGCCGTATCATATTGTGCAGAATGTGGAAGGTCAGCTCTATAGCGAGAACAGGGTAACGAGTGTCACATTGAACGCTGAACTTGAGGAATCGCTATTTCAGGAGCCAGAGTGAAATCACTAAATTTACGTGTCCGCTACTTTCAGGATAGTACACCGGCAGATGTGCCGTGTCGTGAAACGGCGTTCATCCGGCGTGAGTTTGAGATGCCGTTGCCGGTTGATGAGACGGCTTTAGTCCTCGTCGATTTGTGGAACGTGCATTTCATCGAGAGCTGGATAGAACGCGCCGCCCGTATAACGACCGAGTGTGTTGTGCCTGTGATAGGTGCTGCGCGGCAAGCAGGGATGACGATTGTGCATGCGCCATCGCCGCCGGTAGCGGCACAGTATCCGCAACTCAATCGGCACAAACCGCCTGAACCTTCCGCACCTTCAGCGTGGCCGCCCTCCGATTTCCGAAGTCGTGAGGGTGACTACGCCGTTTATCGCGGCCCTCGTAGCCAACCGCCGGGGATTGGTATCCATTGGGATAAGCTCGCGTCGCAACTCGCTGTCTCCCCTGCAATTGATGTACAAGATGATGACTTCGTTATCGCTACGGGTCAGCAGTTGCATGAACTGCTCGAAGAACGGCGTATCCTACATCTAATCTTTGCCGGTTTCGCAACGAATTGGTGTGTATTGGGCAGGGATTACGGGATCCGATCCATGGCGCGGTACGGTTATAACATCGTGTTACTCCGTGACGCTACAACGGGTGTGGAGTTTCCTGATACCTACGATAACCTGTTCACGACAGAGATCGCCATTCGGGAAGTAGAGCAGCAGTACGGCTTTAGCGCGTCGAATGCAGATTTCTTTACTGCGGCTGAAGGTTTATCAACGTAAGCACGTTTCGGGGATAGATTGTTTCAAGACTCGGTTCATTTCTATGAATGATCAACCTGTTCTTAGTGTTACCTTTTTTCGTACGGATGCCGGACGTTTACCTGTTCAGCAATGGCTCAAGAGTCTTAATAAGGCAGACAGAAAAGTTAAGGGTATTATTTATGGTCTGACCTTTCTGTGTTACGAAAAAGCCATACAACCTGTGGCAGAACATCGCAATACGCGACGTAAACTTCAGGTTTCCGTTATTACCTTGATTAAGGACACCTTGATGGAGACTTGGACTTCTCAAGCACTTCTGACATCTCTTGATGACTGCCGATGCAGGGGCGATACATGCTTAGCAACCTATTGACTTCCTCACACACACGAGAACCTATAACAACTATCGTCTATGCTCACGAAAAAATGGGGGTAAATGAATTTAAACTTTTTAGGACTTACGCAATAAATTAAAATGTGTTATACTTTGTAATTATGACAAGCATGAATTTTTCTGAAAAGAGACAACCGCTGTTCTCGGATTATTGCCAGTTTTTGTTAGCCGGTTTTCAAAACTTCACACAGACGCACTTTGCGGCTCATAGCGACAAGTGGAGTCATGATTAACTCAACCGTCTCTTGAATACCGAACGCATCCCTGCTCGTGAACTCTGGCGTTCAGTGAGAAACGATATTGAGTTTGATGATACCGTGTACTGCCTACGGTTTTTTAGGCCACTCCCTAAAACAAGATTGTGCTATAATACAATCTCACTGAAAGGAGTTATCTAATGGCCAAACGAAGGAAATTCACCTCCGAGTTTAAGACGGAGCTTGTGCTGGAGGTTCTTAGCGGTGCGACTTCGCAAGCAGAAGTGTGTCGGCGTCATAATCTTAATGAGGACCAACTCTCGAAATGGAAGCAGCAGTTTCTTGAAAAAGNNCCCTCGCTGTTTGACTCTACTGATAAACCGTCGAGTGATGCGGAGAAGCGTATCGCTCACCTTGAGCATCTCATTGGGAGAATGGCNGTAGCGTTAGACATCCAAAAAAAACTATTGACTTGGTTGGACTCACGTTAGCTGAAAAGCGATGCTTCATTTCGGCATTGCAGCAGGAGCATTCCGTGCGAGATATTTGTGGCATCCTCGGTGTCAACCGGGGCAGTTTCTATTATCACCCCCAAGAGGATCCGTCCGAAGCGGTGCTACGCTCGGAAATAGAGAAACTTGCGGGACGGTATCCGAGATACGGGTATAGGCGTATCACGCAGTTGCTACAGCGTCAGGGATACACCGTTGGAACCCGACGTGTCGCTCGGTTGATGAAAGAGAAGAATCTCTTGGTCTCTGTCAAGCGTGCGTGTCAAACGACAAAATCGCTTCAGGGGAATAAGCCCTGGACCAACCGTCTCGAAACCCTTGAGGTCTCTCGTCAGGATCAGGTCTGGGTGGCTGATATGACTTATGTGCGTCTCGAGGGACGCTTCGTCTATCTCGCGCTTCTCATGGATATCTTCACCCGAATGATAAGAGGGTGGCACCTGAGTCAACACTTGACGCAAACTCTGACATTGACACCACTTGAAGCGGCGTTGTGCCAAAGCCTCCCTGAGATTCATCACTCCGATCAAGGCGTGCAGTATCTTTCAAAGGAAACCTATATTACCACGCTCAAAGAACATGGTGTTGAGATTTCCGTTGCACACCGCGGACGGCCTTGGGAGAACGGATATGCTGAAAGACTCATCCGCACGCTCAAAGAGGAAGAAGTTCACATCAATGACTATCAAAGCATCACCGAGGCGAGAGATCGCATCGGACATTTTATCGAACAGGTGTATCATCAGAAACGCCCACATTCGGCGTTAGGATATTTGACACCTCTCGAATTTCAACGACAAAACTTGTCTTAACTTTGCGAAATTGTGGCCTAAATAAGCGTATGCACTTCAATTCAGGACTTACGCAAATCCGTATGCAGGCGGGGTTTGTAACCCCGCTCCGCATCGTGTATCCCATAAGAACTCGTGAAAAAATCCGTCAGTCCTATCAAACTCACGTTAATTTTTATGAAAGTAGGTATTATGGCATTAAAGAACGAACTTGAAAAAAACCATTCCTTTAGCAAAATCATCGGCAAAAGCAAGAAAATGCAGCACGTATTTACCCAGATTCAAACAGCGGCGGCAGGAGATATTAGCGTCCTGATTCAAGGCGAAACCGGGACCGGCAAAGAACTGATCGCAAAATCAATACACGATCATAGCCCGCGAAAAGCAGCCCCTTTCGTTGCCATCAATTGTGCTGCAATACCAGCCGAATTGATTGAAAGTCAGTTATTTGGCAATGAGCGCGGGGCTTTCACAGGGGCAAACGAGCGGCGGATCGGACAGTTTGAACAAGCGAACACCGGTACATTTTTTCTCGATGAAATTGGGGATATGCCACTCATTTTGCAAGCGAAGTTGCTGCGTATCCTCCAAGAACGAGAACTTCAGAGGATCGGGGGCACAAGTACCATCGCCATTGACATCCGGATCCTGGCTGCTACAAATCAGGATTTAGAAAATGCTATCAGCGAGGGATATTTCCGTAAGGATTTGTACTATCGATTCTCGGCATTCCGTATCACGGTTCCCGCACTCAGAGAACGGCGCGAAGATATTCCTATCTTGGCAGATCACTTCATAGAGAAATATGCCGCAGCCGCCGAAAAATCCATTCGCGCTATTTCTGCTGATGCCCTACAAGTGCTGAGGCAGTACGACTTCCCCGGCAACGTGCGCGAACTGGAAAATATCATTGCAAGTGCCGTTCTGTATGAGACAACAGACCTACTGCAACCCCAAAGCCTCTCTTTGTATCTAACACGAGAGGATTCACAACCCCCTACAAGCAGACCGACAGATGCCACTACTATTCTTTCACTTGACGAGGTTGAACGGAAAACCATCGTCCACGCCCTCAAAGTGACAGACAATAATATCCCCGATACAGCACGGGCTTTGGGCATTGATAGATCCACGCTTTATCGGAAATTGAAGAAATATAGCCTGCTATAGTAAAAGGACTGTTGCATTTTGCGACACTGTTGTATTTTGCGACACAATACGCTGGAACCTGTTTATCAAAGGCTCCACAACGCAAACTGCTTCTAAACTTGTCGCATTGTGCGACATTCGACAAAAAACAACCTTAAGCGATCTGATCACACGGCGTATAACCTGGATTCCCCGTATTGCCTTGACAGACAAGGTTATAACAAGGATGGGTATCACAATTTCACCAATTGGCACGGTTCTTGCTTAAGTTATGAAGTGTAAGCCAAATCCTTGGATATTAACTGTGTCTTACACAAGGTATTGAGGGATTTTGGCGTTGTATTGGAAACTGCTGCAACAAGCGTGGTCTCTTACAACGACAGCACTAACCTTAGAAGGAGGAACCCTATGAAACAATATTTGCGTCGATTTATTTGCCTTATATCCGTATTGTGTATAGCATTTGTGATAACCGTAGAAGCTAACGACTATTTAACATATGTTGGTGTAGAGGTAGTATATATCCACCATGATGATGGCACCATAACCGGTTATACTACTAGAATCGTTGAGGCTTATGGTACACATCATGAAATAGGCAGTCATCAGCACGAGTCACCAATTGTTGATATATCTTCTGAACCTGAAAATTGTCCCGGCAATGGTTGTTCTCATTGTACTTAGTAACGGTTCAATTACAAAAAAGGAATATTTATGAAAAATCAATCGCTTCAGATGTTGGCAATTTTATGTATTTTTAGTGTTGTTCTGATAACGATTATACCGCTAAATACATCTCAAGCTAACTCTTATTTGACACACGTTACTGTGTATGTCACGACGATTGTGCATGATGACGGATCAACAACTACTTTTATCAGTTCTGTTGATAAAAATTATGGACACCATTCCTTTCAAGGAAGTCATCAGCACGAATCACCGAGTGTAGATTTTGAATATGACGCTCATGAATGCCAGCAATGTTTTGACGTAGGATAATTTCAACCCTGAATATCTCCAAATAGACCCATGTTTCTCTTTGGAGATATTTGGCACTTTACTAGAGAGGAAAGTAGATGAGAACATTAATGATTATAGCTACTATTACGATAAGTGTGTTTGCCCTATTCATCGTTTACCTGAAGTTTGACGAAAAACAGTTTGAGGCAAGCCTACCGGAGCCATCTACTATCGCGTCTGAGTCCGTTAAAAAGGGAAAAAATGGACTCTCTAAAATAGGGGTCAATGATCTAAAATCAGCACCCGTTGAGCAAACTGAGCAAGCCCTTTCACAATCTACCACTGGCACTCAGTCAGGTGCTGTGGAACAGAGCCAAGACCTTATTGATGAAGTGAAATTTGACATAGATCACAACGACACTGAACAGGAAATTGACAGTATTGATGAATTCTACATAGAGGAACCCGAATCACACGGGAAAAAAAAGAAAGGGCAGGAGGAATATTTTTACCATACGCCCAGTGGTATACCGGATCGAATTTATGCGATGTCTCCAGATGAGCAGGAAAAAGAGTTAAAACGACGGCAGCAAAAACTGATTGAAGATTTTGGGGATACGCCAGAAGTCAGAATGATCATTAAACACTTCCATTCAAAAGTTTTGCCACGGGGGACATCTATAAAATTTCGAGGTGAAGAAGGTGTGGAACTCATTAGGGCAATGAGTGTGTTGTGGCCCACGGAATCAAATATAAAGACATACAATAGCCTAAAGGCGATGCAGGGAAATGGCTGGCATGCCCAATAAAATAAATCTGCGCTCATGTAAAGGTTAACAGCACTCTCACTGCTACGGTAGGCTTACTACAGGTGTCCAGCGTTGTTGTTCTAGTCACTCCACCTTACGGACGGTTTTGGGTAATCTGCTACGGCAAAGTTGGCATTCTGCACCGGGCCAACGGTAGACAGGTATCTGCGCTGCGGCGGTTTCATTTGCCGGAGTGTTCATCTCTGTCGGTTTGTCACGCTACCGTTCCGCAGGTTCCTCTCTATCGTGACGGCACCGACTACACCTCACACATCCGCGGCAAAACACCGATCAACAGATACCACACCCCCATAAGTCCCTGATCCCCTCTCCACACCAGCAAAGCCAGGCAGACTACCGTCGCTTGACCACGCGGTTTCGTTCCGTACACACGCGTCCGGCCTCCGCCTCATAACGCCTCCGCTGCCTTTCTAATCGTTATTCACTGTCAGAGGTAACGAGATGGTACTGCTGCACGGCTTTATCAAAAAATCTCAGAGAATAGCACAAACAGATTTGAATTTGGCACGTGATCGAAGAAATTTATGGCAAAGTAGGAGGATTGTGAATGAATAAGTATAGCGGTGGTAACTTTGATGATTTTCTCAAAGAGGAGGGTATCTTTGAGGAAGTAGTGGAATCTACGCGAAAGCGGTTGCTTGCATCACAAATTGAAGATCGCATTAACACAGTGAACCGAAGAGTAGCCACATTTGCAGAGAAAATAAACGCAGATCTTGTGCAGTTGAATCCCTATCTGTTTGATATAGAAAATACCGTTATTACATCAGAATTGTTAGATGATCTTGCCCTTGAGGCAAGAGAATTAACAATTGATCCTGTCCGTTTAAATGGTTCTCTGTTTGATTTGGAAGAGTTGTTAGATCGCTATTTTTCCGAAAGAGTAGCTGCCTGAAAGAGGAATCAAGATGACGACGGAAACAAAATTTTTTATTCCTAAAGCCAAAGATGATGCCCAAGCAGAGCAAGTCTGGGAATCCGTTAAGAAATTCGCGGAAGAGACACTCGACTGGGACGTCTCAGATCGACGTATTTTCAGTATTGCCTATCAGAAACGCGGCAAAGACTATTATGTAGAAGTAGGGAAACCGGATCCACGTAACAAAGAACTTGTGGTTGCGATACTTGAGTCTATGACCTATCTTGTATGTACGCCGAACCGTGGTGTACTGCGAGGTATGCCACTCTTGATAGCAGAATCAGAATTAACAGATATTACGGATTTCCCACCGAGTTAGAAAATTTGCAAATATAGGGAAAATAAAAAATCAAAAAACAAGTGAAATCCAACATCTTGTGCCACAACTGGCATTTTAGATGTTAGGTTTCACTTTTTCTGGTTCTAATCATCCGCTGGCACTGCGTCGCTTAACAGATTTTCATCCGAAACGGTTCGGAAGCGTTCTTCTGGATTTCTCAGAACGAGACCTCTTAAGTCTGATGTAATGGCGTAAAGTGCAGGCATTACGAACAGGGTCATCGTGGTCGCGAACGCGAGCCCGAAAATGATCGTATACGCCATCGGCATCCATATAGGTGATTTACCACCGAGACCTATCGCCATCGGAATGAGTCCGAAAATTGTTGTCAGTGAGGTGAGAATAATGGGACGTAGTCGGATGCTACCGCCTTTCAGGATGGCGTACCACTTGTTGTAGCCGCGTTCCCGGTATTTGTTGATGAAGTCGATGAGCACAATCGAATCATTGACGACAATCCCTGAGAGGGCAACGATACCAAACATCGCGACGACGCTAAGTGTCGCATGGGAAAGTAGGAGTCCAACCATCGCACCGATCATACCGAACGGAACAGCAAACATAATGATAATTGGTTGTATAAACGACCTGAATTGTGCACCCAATACCACATAGATGAGCAACAGCCCAACAATGAACAACTTCCACAACTCGGAAAAGGATTCTGTAATTTCATCAAAAACGCCTCGAAAATCGAGTTGGTATCCTGAGTACAAGGTTTTCACATCGGCAAAAGCACGCATTAACGCCTGATTCACTGCAAAAGGCGTTGTTTTCTGTCTATCTACGGATGCATAAACCGTAATTGCGCGTTCACCATCGAATCTATGGATATCTGCGTATCCCTTTTCCACCACGATGTCCGCAACATCCTTGAGTGGAACAATAGCACCGGTGGGGGTTGCAATCAAGAGATTATTAAGTTCAGCAAGATTTGTAAGTGCGTCTTCCTCATATTTGACGATGACATTAATCGCCTCGTCTGCTTCACGATAGGTTGTAACTTTAGCGCCGTCAATCGCTGTCCGAACGGTTTGTGCAACCTGAAACGTCGTTAATCCATACTGATATGCTTTCTCCTGATTCAAGTAGATGCGCAGTTCAGATTTTCCGATGCTGAAGTCATCTCGGATATCGTAAACGCCCTCTATCTGAGATAGGGTTGTCTTAAGAACGCCAACGAGTTCAGTCAGATTCTCAAATCTCGGTCCTTTTACTTTGACTTCTACATCTGCTACTTGTGGTGCACCCCCGTCCTGTGTGACAAAACCCAGCCGCTCAATTCCACTAATCGTGGCGGTTTTCGTCCGTAGTTCTGCGATGATCTCATCCACACCTCGGGTGCGTTCTTGCTTTGGTGTGAGCTCGACGATTACCTCTCCTAAATTTGAGCCGTAGGTAACACTTCTTCGGACCAAACCTGACATGAATGTGTGTAAACCGACATTGCTGACGACCGCATCAACTTCGGTTGATGGAAGTCTTTTAGCCAACTCTTCAATTTCGACAATTACTTCTGTTGTTTCCTGTATTCCGTAGGAAGGTGGCATCTCGGCTTTGACATAAAATTGTGGGAACTCTTCACCAGGGAAGAGTTCCTTGTCAAGAACAAAAAATGCCCCGATGCACGCAACCAATCCGAAGAAGAGGACACCCCCTACAAACGCATATCGGTGTCGGATGGTTATTTTCAGGATTCTAACATATCGGCTCCGGATGAAATCGAAAAACGTGATGAACCAGGTAAAGAAGCCGGTAATGAGGACGATTAAGCTGAAGGTAGATGCAGATCGGGTTCGCAGGTTATCAAGCCGACTGCGTCCTGTACGAATTTTGGTCCTTCCCCATTCAGCAACATGTGCCGGTAAAATGACGAAAACTTCAAAAAGAGATGCTATCAACACCAGAATCGCCATAATCGGCACGATCCGCATAAACTGCCCAGTAACACCAGACATAAACATCAACGGTCCAAAAGCACAGATTGTCGTCAAGCTTGCCGCTACAACGGGCCAACCGACCTCTTCTGCGCCGCGGATAGCAGCAACTTTTGGAGATACGCCAGACTCAATATGCCGATAGGTATTTTCTATGACAACAATAGCGTCATCAACGACAATCCCTACGACTAAAATCAGCCCAAACAGGGCAACGCCATTTAGCGTATAACCCGCAATGGACATAAACCAAAATGTTGCCATGAAGGCAACCGGTATGCCGAGCGCCGCAAATAGGGCATTCCGCCATCCAATAAAAAGAAGAAGCATTAGCACAACAAGCACCAAACCGAAAAACGCATTTGTTTCAAGAATTCCCAATCGTTCTTTCAGAACAACGGAATAGTCATTAACAACCGTCAACTCAGCACCTTCAGGGAGATCCGTTCTCCGATTGACGACTAATTCTCGAAGTTTAGTAACTAATGCAATTGTGTTTCCGTCAGTCTTCTTTTGCACACTCAGGCTAATCGAAGGTTGTCCATCAATTCGCGATAGCGTTCGCACGCGCTCGTAGGTGTCAGAGATCGTTGCAACATCTTTCAGACGGAGAAGCGTACCTATCGGCTGAACAGTGATGAGAGTTTCACCAATAGTGTCCAAATCGGTGAATTCTCCCATCGTTCGGATCATGAATTCTGTGCCTCCGAGCTCCATTGTGCCGGCGGGGAGATTCAAGTTGTTTGTTCCGAGCGCGGTAATGACCGCTGAAATTGGGAGTCGATATGCCTTTAACCGATCCGGGTTCACCTCGATCCATATTTCCCTCTCACGGAGACCTGCCATTCGGACAGAGGCAATGTTTTTGATGTCCGATATCTCATCTTTGAGACTTTCAGCAATAGCGCGCATCTGCGTCTCCGCAATATTTCCGCCTACAACAACCGTCAAAATAGGAAAACCAAATGAGATATCAAATTCTTGGACCCTCGGATCATCTAAAATCTCCTCTGGCAACGCATTTACCTGCTCAACAGCGGTGCGTAGGTTTTCGAGTTCCTTGTCAAAATCCCGGTCGCTTATCTCCTCAAAATCGACAAAGATAACAGAACGCCCCTCTGAAGAGGTAGAAAACAATAGGTCCACTTTGTTAACGTTTTCCTCAATCGCATCTTCAACAGGCGCAGTGACAAGTTTTTCAACTTCTTCTGGGGATGCTCCCGGATATAGCGTTGTCACAACTGCGCTCTGTACTGAGACTTCTGGGGTGAGTTCCCGCGGTAGGTTCATCCATGCGTATACCCCAAAAACGATGATTATTATCATCAACATGTTCGCTAAGACAGGATTGTTTACGGATAGCTTAGGGATAGACATGGTAATCGGATTCCGCTGTGTGGAATTTTGGACTTAGTGTTGACCGGCCGGTATTCCGTTTACGAGGTGCGAAAAGTATATAAGGCGAGGTCAGGAAACCTCGCCTTGTCATTCTACTTAATCATCCGCTGGGACTGCGTCCCCTAACAGTTCTTCGTCTGAGACGGTTCGGAAACGTTCTTCCGGATTTCTCAGAACGAGACCTCGTAAGTCTGTTGTAATCGCGTAAAGCGCAGGCATTACGAACAGGGTCATCGTGGTCGCGAACGCGAGCCCGAAAATGATCGTATACGCCATCGGCATCCATATAGGCGACTTACCACCAAGACCTATCGCCATCGGAATAAGTCCGAAAATCGTTGTCAGTGAGGTGAGAATAATCGGACGTAGCCGGATGCTTCCGCCTTTCAGGATGGCGTACCACTTGTTGTAGCCGCGTTCTCGGTACTTGTTGATGAAGTCGATGAGCACAATCGAATCGTTGACAACAATCCCTGAGAGTGCAACGATACCAAACATCGCGACCATACTCAGTGTCGCATTAGAAAGCAGTAATCCAAACATGGCGCCAATCATACCGAACGGAACGGCAAACATAATGACGATCGGTTGTATAAATGATTTGAATTGTGCACCTAATACCACATAGATCAACAACAATCCGACGATGAACAATTTCCACAAGTCTGTGAAGGATTCTCGAATCTCATCAAAGACCCCTCGAAAATCGAGTTGGTATCCCGGATACAAGGCTTCGACATTGGCAAATGCCCCCATTAACACCTGATTGACCGCAAAAGGTGTTGTTTTCTGCCTATCTACGGACGCATAAACCGTAATTGCGCGTTCTCCATCGAATCGACGGATGTCAGAATATCCTTTCTCCTCTGTGATGTCTGCAACATCTTTGAGCGGGACAATCGTACCCGTAGGGGTGGCAATCAACAGATTGTTGAGTTCTGAAATGTTTTTGAGGCTATCCTGCTCGTATTTGACGATGACATCAATTGCCTCGTCTGCTTCACGATAGGTTGTCGCTTTTGCGCCCTCAATTGCTGTCCGAACAGTCTGTGCGATTTGGAACGTCGTTAACCCGTATTGATGTGCCTTCTCCGGTTTCAAGTGGATGCGTAACTCCGATTTCCCTATTCGGAAGTCATCTCGAATATCATAAACGCCATCCAACTGCACTAATTCAGTCTTAAGGACACCGGCAAGTTCAGTCAGTTTATCAAATTGGTCACCTTTTACCTTAACTTCCACATCTGCCCCTTGCGGGGGTCCCCCTGCCTGTGTGATGTAATTGAGTTCCTCAACACCACTAACCGTTAAGGTTTTTTTCCGCATGTCTGCGATGATTTCATCGAGACCTCGGTTCCGTTTCTGTTTGGGTGTGAGCTCAATGATAACCTCGCCGAAGTTTGAGCCATAGGTAACCCCTTCCGTCATTCCTGAAGTCGGCGTATGGATGCCGATATTGCTGACAATCGCAGCGACTTCACTGGATGGTAGGGTCTTCGCGGCTTCTTCAATTTGCGCCATGACTGCAGTTGTCTCTTGCATACCGTAAGAAGGCGGCATCTCGGCTTTAACATAAAATTGTGGAAAATCTTCGCCAGGAAAGAGCTCCTTATCGAGAACAAAAAATGCGCCGACGCACGCGAAAAGGCCAATCCAGAGGACACTCCCGACAAAGGCATAACGGTGCCGGATCGTTATTTTCAGGATTTTAACATATCGGCTCCTGATGAGGTCGAAAAACGTGATGAACCAACTGAAAAAGCCGGTGATGAGAACAATTAGGCTAAAAGTATTTTGGGACCGGGTTCGGAGATTATCCAACCTACTGCGTCCTGTTCGCGGGGTTCTGGGTTTTCCCCACTCGGAAACGTGCGCCGGTAAAATGACGAAGACTTCAAAGAGTGAAGCGATCAGCACCAGAATTGCCATGATCGGGACAATCCGCATGAACTGACCGGCAGTTCCAGACATGAACATCAAGGGGCCAAATGCACAGATTGTCGTTAAACTTGCGGCAACGACAGGCCATCCGACCTCTTGCGCCCCGCGAATGGCGGCAACCTTCGGCGGCGCGCCTGCCTCAATGTGCCGATAGATGTTCTCTATGACGACAATCGCATCGTCAACGACAATTCCGACGACTAAGATGAGTCCAAAAAGAGAGACACCACTGAGTGAGTAACCTGCTATGGACATAAACCAGAACGTTGCCATGAAAGCGACAGGTATGCCGAGCGCAGCGAAAAGTGCGTTCCGCCAACCGATAAACAAGAGGAGCATGAACACAACAAGGACCAATCCGAAAACGGCGTTCGTCTCCAAGATGCCGAGACGTTCCTTTAAGATGACGGAATAGTCGTTAACAGGGGTCAATTCAGCACCATCGGGAAGATCGGCTTGCCGTTTTGCGACCAATTCCCGGAGTTGTGCTACTAAAGCGATTGTGTTTCCCTCCGTTTTCTTCTGGACACTCAGGCTAATAGAGGGCTTACCGTCGATACGTGCAAGGGTACGCGCTTCTTCATAAGTATCTGAAACAGTTGCGACATCGCGGAGGCGGAGGGGTGTCCCTGTCGGTTGAACGGCGATGATAGTGTCGCCGATAATGTCTGGGTTCGCGAATTCACCCATCGTTCGGACCATGAATTCTGTGTTCCCAAGTTCCATAGTGCCAGCGGGAAGATTCAGGTTACTTGTACCGAGTGCGTTGATCACTGCCGCAATCGGGAGTTGATATGCCTTTAACCGGTTGGGGTCCACCTCAATCCAAATTTCCCGATCCCGGAGTCCTGCTATTTGGACGGACGCTATATTTTTGATGTCTAAGACTTCATCTTTTAAATTTTCGGCAATATCACGCATTTGGGATTCGGAAATGTCGCCGCCTACAACAATCGTTAGCATCGGAAAACCGGACGAGACATCAAGTTCTATGACTTGCGGATCCTCTAAAATTTCTTCTGGGAGTTCATTCACCTGTTCTACGGCAGTCCGTAAGTTTTCAAGTTCTTTGTCAAATTCCCGATCACTCATCTCTTCAAAATCGATAGTGATGATAGATCTACCTTCCGAAGAATTAGAAAGCAGCAAGTTGATTTTACTGACGTTCTCTTCAATAGCATCTTCAATAGGCGCGGAAACGAGTTTCTCGACCTCTTCTGGAGAGGCACCCGGATATAGCGTTGTTACCGTCGCTGTCTGTAACGCGATTTCAGGTGTGAGTTCCCGTGGTAGGTTTACCCATGCGTAAATCCCGAAGGCGATAATAATAATCATTAACATGTTCGCCAAGACTGGGTTGTTTACGGACATTTTGGGAATAGACATGGTGGTAGCGTTTCTCCTTGTTTTTTCTCTCGTCTATAAGCGGATGTGTTTTGTAGATACAGGATTTAGGGGTGGTCATTGAACCACCCCGTTTTAAGTATGCTGGCGTGTCGGATGAAATAGGATCTTCTCTTGCTTAGAAGACATGGAGATAAAGAAGATATTCATCCGATTTAGGTTATCAGTTAGTTCGTTTTGAGGTTCCCCCAGATTGTCGCTAATTTATTTTCTGGCGCGACAGCAAGCGGTTTAATCCCTTCGCCTTCAATAGAGAGCGTATCGACAAAGAAAGTAACGGTTTTCCCGCCCCAATTGTTCATAAAACCGATACCGACGCGTTCTACGTCGAATTTGTGGTTCCACGTTTTGTCACCAGAGAGGGTCCACTCATCCTTTTCGTTCTCGCGGTAGTAGCCAGAGAAAAGATCACCCTCTTTGACAATCTTAAGGTGGACCGGGACATCAAAACCGGTGTCGAAGTGTCCCTTGTCTTGCCAATTGGCGTTGACCATACTCCCAATGAGCGTTTTTTGCGGATCATTTGCGGAGCCACCAAACAACAAGCAGGCGTAATTCAGATCTTCATCACTATAGAGAAAGATACCGACCCAGTAACTTCCCGGTTTATCAGGTTCGGTGGAAAAGACCCCACTCACCGTTATATTTTCAGCGGCACTTTTGGGGACTTCTCGTTCAACCATCGGTTTGTCAGGCGTGGTATGCCCCCATCCGCCATTCGGATTGGTCATCTGAAGGAAACCGTCTTTGACTTCAAGCTCCGTAACTTCATCGCGATAGTCGCGGAATTCCCACCCTTCAACGAGTTCGTTACCATCGAAAGGGTCGGTCCATACGTCAGCAGACACGACTGCGATAAATCCAAACATTAAGGCTGCGCAGATTAGAACCATAACCGTCTTCATAGCTAATCCTCCATGACATACGCCCACAGCTAAAGCAGTGGGTTTCTTAGAACGTGCCTTCAATTTATTTACCCTTACAACCAGAAACACTATTGTTCAGTGAGTAGATTATACAATTAACTTTACGTTTCAACCGGTGCCCTTCCCACTCTGCTATAAACAGGTTTCCATCGCTACACGACTCAAGAGGTTTCTGAAGTCTTCAAGGTTTCAGCGTAGGATCCGGTTCGGTTGCAAACCGAACCTACCGGGCTTGAGGAAATTAGAATTATCGATCTGCTTTAAGGGTTGCCCATCTGGTCGTCAATTTGTTTGTCGGTGCGACAGTTGCTAATCCACCGAGTGTATCTGATAACCCGTGCTCCATGATGGTTTTCAGATCGTCTTCACTGAGGACGACGTTGAAAATAGCGGCTTCATCAATAATACCGACGAAGAATGAACCGCCACCCCATCTACCGATTTCAACAGCGTTTCCGGTCACCGCAATATCTCCGGGACGTGTGCTCGCGCCAGCACGTTCGCCGTTCACATACACAACGAGCTGCTCATTTTTTTCGTTGGTATCGTACGTTGCTGCGAAGTGGATCCATGTGTCTTCATCCGGGACATTAGCAGAGGCTCTCGGTTCCCAGCTACCGCCAGGTTTGACAAATGCAGACATTTTATTGCCTTCCTGGGGTGGATCAATCCGTAGCAGATACTCGTCGCTTTTCGCAATGAGTTGCCGCCAATCCCCAATATCCGTTGCATAAAACCATGCCATCATGGTAAGTTCTTCGCCAGCCTGTAATTCTGGCGTTGACTCAATTGAGACCCACTGTCCACCATCAAACTCAAGTGCTTTGCCGAATTTGCCATCTTTCCATTTCGCACCGTTGATTGTGCCGTCGTGGTCGTGTCCAGAGGCATCCTTGGTCGTGTTGCCACCACCCTCATCAAACAGCCAAACGCCGACTGCTGTTTCAGGGTCGACTTCGGCGTTCCCGATATGCGGTAGCACCCAAGCGAATACACAGGCAAGCACTAAAATCAATATCAACTTTCGCATCTTTATCTCCTTCACTTTACGAACCCGAGGGTACGTATCAGAACGTTAAGAATTTAACGGTTTCACTGCGTTATCTTAATGCAGTGAATAAATTAATTATAACATCTAATCTACTATTCTACAAAGGAAATTACAGAAAGTTGTCTCATAGAAACGGATTTGTGGCAAAAAATCGGAGTTATCGGACAATTGAATGACTCTGCTCATATAACATTTCTGACTGGACATTGAATTAAAAATATGGTAATGTTATATAAAGTCGTAAATTATCAGTTATGCATCCAAAGGAATAGACTATGCGCGAAAAAGAACAACTTATTGCGGATCTTTCTGCACTTCTCGGACCTAAAAATGTATTGACAGACGCGACTGCGCTGTCCGTTTATGAATGCGACGCTGCACCCTCTTTTAAGGCGATGCCGGATGTGGTTGTCTTTGCGGATACAGCTCAGCAGGTTTCGGATATCGTAAAGTTAGCGAACAAGTATGAGGCACCATTTATTGCCCGCGGCGGCGGAACAGGTTTAAGCGGTGGTATGCTCTCTACCCAAGGCGGGATCATCATCGCCCTGAATCGGATGAACCGCATCTTAGAGATAGACCTCGAAAACGAACGGGCAGTGGTTGAACCGGGAGTCGTCAATCTTTTATTGACACAGGCTGTGCAAAGTCGAGGCTACCACTACGCCCCGGATCCGTCAAGCCAGAAAGCATGCACAATAGGCGGAAACATCGCCGAAAATTCTGGTGGACCGCATACCTTGAAATATGGCGTTACGTCTGACCATGTGCTTGGGTTGGAGGTAGTTCTACCAGACGGCGAGATCATTGAATTGGGCGGGACTGTTGAGGAGACTCCGGGTTACGACCTCCGTGGTGTGATGATCGGTTCGGAAGGCACGTTCGGGATCGTGACGAAGGCGGTTGTCCGTCTCACGCGCAATCCAGAAGCCTATCAGACGGCACTCGCTATCTTTGAAACGATGGACGATGCCTCAAACGCCGTTTCGACGATTATCGGTGAAGGCATTATTCCTGCGGCACTCGAAATGATGGATAGCCTTGTCATTCGTGCTTTGGAAGAGGCGTTCGCGTTCGGTTTTCCCCTCGATGCCGAAGCCATCTTGATTATGGAACTTGATGGGATTAAGGCGGGAATGCAGAACCAGACGGATCAGATTTTGGCAATTTTTAAACAGCACAACGCACGGCAGGTGGACTATGCCAAAGATGAAGCGGAGCGGCAGGAGCTATGGAAAGCGCGGAAGAGTGCATTCGGTTCATTCGGACGGCTTGCACCGAACTATATCACCCAAGACGGTGTTGTGCCGCGGACAACACTGCCGAAGGTACTACGGCGGATCTCTGAAATCTCCGAAAAATATCAGATTCCGATTGCGAATGTCTTCCACGCGGGAGACGGGAATATCCATCCGATTGTCCTCTTTAACGAACGTGATGCCGACCAGTGTGAGCGCGTGGAGCATGTTAACAAGGAGATTCTCACCGTCTGTGCCGAGGTTGGTGGCACAATTACGGGAGAACACGGTGTCGGTGTTGAGAAGATGGATTATATGCCGCTGATCTTCAGTCCTGCCGATTTGCAGGTGATGACGACGGTTAAGGACATTTTTAATCCGACGGGTCTCTGCAATCCTGGAAAGATTTTTCCGACGGCTGAATCGTATGCAAAATTAGGTTTAAAACCCGATGCTGGGAGGCACTTTTAAAGGAAGAGACGTACATGGAAAATTTACGTGCATTGCACAATGAACTTGAGCAGATTGTTGGCGAAATCGGTATCCTGCCCGAAGCACAGGTTTCCGACTACACGTTTGATGGATTTGTTCCGAAGGCAGTTGTTTTGCCTGCATCCGTTCAAGAGATACAAGATGTCCTTCGATTTGCGTCGAAGAAGGCGTTATCGGTGATCCCTGCTGGCGCCGGTACGAAACTCGGCATCGGGAATTTGCCGCAAAAAGTGGACATTGTGTTGGCGACAACCCGTCTAAATCGTGTCGTAGAATATGAACCGGCAGATCTGACCGTCACTGTGGAAGCCGGTATCCGTTTAGCCGACTTGCAAGCCGAGTTGGCACAGCATCGCCAATTTCTTCCGTTGGATCCATCCTATTCGGATCGGTGTACCATTGGTGGCATTGTTTCGGCAAACGCAAGCGGCCCTCTGCGTCTACGGCATGGGACTGCTCGGAATCAGGTTTTGGGTTTGCAGGTCGTTCACGCCAATGGTACTACCGTCAAGAGTGGCGGTAAAGTGGTAAAGAATGTTGCGGGGTATGATCTGAACAAACTCTATATCGGTGCTCTTGGAACGCTCGGCATCGTTACCGAAGTGACGCTGAAGTTGTCCCCGATTCCGGTGCGGGAAGCCATACTGACTGCAGGTTTCGATAACGTACAGGACGCTGTTAAAACCGGTTTAAACGTTGTAGGTTCGCAGATGCTACCGATGTTTGTAAACCTACTTATCAATTTTGAAGCCGGTGGCGCAATACCTGCGAAAAGACCGACATTGATTGTTGGGTTCGGTGGCGATCCGGAAACCGTGGCGTGGCAATTGGAACGCTGCCAAGAAACGATGGAACAAAATGGCGCGAGGGGTGTCACAATTATAGAAGACAAACCGCGACAGCATCTTCACGTAGCTGTTCAGGAATTTGCTGCGCATGCCGAAAGGGTAATTGCTAAGTTGAACCTGAAACGCACGGATGTCGCAGAATTTGCTGCGCAGGTTGTGGCGGAAGGTTCGGATCGTGGTGTGCAGGTGATGGCACTCCTCGGAAGTGGCGTGTTGTATCTCGCCATTCCTGTAGCATCTGACACGGATTTCCAAGTGTTTGCGAAACACTTAACGGAGTTGCGTCAATCTGTAACAGCGGCGCGTGGCAACCTTATCGTAGAGAATGCACCCCCTGAACTCAAACAGCATATTGATGTCTGGGGTTCTTTCGGAGACGCGACCGGTTTAATGAAGCAGGTTAAAGTCAGATTCGATCCAAGTGGTTTGTTGAATCCAGGGAGGTATATTTTAAGCATTTAGTTTTTACGTACGTTTTTTTTCAGAAATTTATCGTAGTTCACCCCGAAAACGTCGGGCAATGGACAAATTGTCCGTTTTATCAAGATATGGGTTTGTAAACCTATGTCACAAACAGGGGGTTTAACATGGAAGAAAGAAGATGGAGGATTCTGTGGATTGATAATCAGATAACTAATATAGAACAATCTATTGGACAATCTGAAGATTCGTCCCGTGAAAGAGAAGAGTATATCACGCCGAAACCCTATGTCCGCTTCTTGGAGTTTGAAGGTTATGATGTATCATTAGCGGGGACGGTTCCTGAAGGCATTACTTTACTCAAAGACGAGACCTATGATGCTGTCGTACTGCATTATGAGGCGGCGATGCCAGAGAATAATCTACTTGCGCGTGTTCGGAAAGTGGATACACACATTCCGATCATCCTGCTAACGGACAAGGATGAACATGAGGTCATGCAACAGGCAAGTCTTTATGATGTCGGCTATATCTTCATTATGTCGGCAAAGGCACAGATCGAAATTTCTTCGAGACAGTTGGCAGCATCACTCGCTTTTTTGCTGAAAAAACAGACCGTTCGGGAGGTGTATACACCGCAAGCGTATGTCCAAAACTTCAATCAGGTGAACATTTCGGATTCGGAAACGCAACGGAGCGATTCCAATAGTGATTGGCAGGATTGGATTGATACTTATGTTCGCCTCATTGAGTGGGATCTGCAGCTGGATTCACTCTACAACGTTGACGATCTTAAAACTGTCCACGAAACCGAGAGACAGGAGGCAAACACTGGATTCGCCGACTATGTTCAGAACAACTACAGACACTGGCTTGTCGGTAAAACATCGCCGACACTCTCTGTAGATGTTGTCTACAGATATGTCATCCCGGAAATCCAAGCGGGAAAACAGGTTTTGTTTGTGGTTATGGATTGCATGCGGCTTGACCACTGGCTGAAAATTGAGCCGTTGCTCTATCCACTATTTGATATAAAGCGTGATTATTACTACTCAATTTTGCCGACAGCGACGCGTTACGCCCGCAACGCTATTTTTAGTGGATTGTTCCCGCTCGAACTTGCTGAGAGGTATCCAGACCTATACGCCGAACCAGATAACACGCACACGAGCATTAACCGCCATGAGAAACAACTCCTGCGCTTGCAATTTGAGAGGCACGGCATACCGCTGAAACCGCCCTTGCATTACTTCAAAATTTTTGATGTGCGAGGCGAGATGCAATATTTACACTGGTTGAACATTACCGATAGGGTGAGTTTGACAGCACTCGTCGTCGATTTCCTTGATATGCTGACACATTCACGATATGAAGTAGATTTACTTCGGCAGCTTATCCCGGACGAAGCGGCGTTCCGATCGCTCGTGCATGCATGGTTCGGGCATTCGCGCCTCTATGAAATATTCAGAATCGCTGCGGAGCGCGGTATCACCATTATTTTAACGTCTGACCACGGTTCACTGCTCTGCCAGAATGCAGCGAAGGTTTCAAGCCAAGCGGAACTCACAACTGGGCTTCGGTTCAAAGAGGGTAGAAACATTTCGTGTGCCCCTGATGCCGGATGGATTATAGATAATCCGGAGGCGTATCGCTTACCTGGCGAAGCGGCGCGTAAGAACTACGTTCTCGCGAAAGAGGACTACTACTTCGTTTATGACAGACAGTTCAATGTCTATAAGGAGATATTCCAAGGCAGTTTCCAACACGGTGGTGTTTCACTTGAAGAGATGATCTTGCCGTGCGTTGTACTTGAGCCGCGGTAGTTGAGGAGAATCGTATGTCGAAAACCTTTGAACTTCATAAATACCTGTTCTGCAGCCTGCTAACAGTCATGGCGTTGTGTTTCCCGATACAGGTACAGGCACAGTTGTCAGATTTCGGACTCGGGGCGCAACCCGAAGTTGAGAAACTCTCTGCGCAAGGCTACCTCTCTGTTGACAAAGTCCAACCGGGGAGTCAATTCCAGATCGCTGTCGTCGTAGAGATCGTTGAAGGGTGGCATGTCAATGCGAACCCGGCGAAAGAGGGACTTATCGCGACTGAAATCACCTTGCCCGATGTGTCGCATCTCACTTTCGGAGAGATCGTATACCCGAAAGGTGATATACTGCAGCTCGGATCCATCGGAGAGGCCCCTGTTTATCACGACACGATCACCATCGGTATCGAAGCCGACTTAAGCCAGTCTGTCCCGATTAGGTCTGATATGTTGGATTTCCAACTCCAATATCAGGCGTGTAATGATGAGCAGTGTCTGTTACCTGAGGTTCTTAATTTCTCGATCCCCCTTGAGGTCGTCGGTATCGAGCAGCCGATTCAACGGATGAACGAATCGGTTTTCGCCAATATAGACTTCGGTGACTCGTCAAGTTCTACGGGTGAGGAAGGCACCCTTGCACGTGCGCTCTCCGGCGGACGGGTTTGGCTTGCGTTCCTCCTTGTGTTTGCTGGCGGGATCCTGACGAGTTTAACGCCGTGCGTTTATCCGCTTATACCGATCACGGTTTCGATCTTCGGTGCTAACGAGTCTGCTGGCTTTTTCAAATCTTTCCTGCTCTCCGTTGTATATGTCATCGGAATCGTTGTCACGTATTCGATTTTAGGGGTCGCAGTCGCCTCAACAGGTGCAGTTTTCGGTCAGATCATGGCGAATCCGTGGGTCGTCGGTTTCATCGCTTTAATCCTCCTGGCCCTTGGACTGTCGATGTTCGGCGTGTTTGAGATTCGGTTGCCACACTCGGTGCAGAACCGTCTGAACACCGTCGGTGGTACCGGGTTCGCGGGTGCGTTCGCTATGGGAACCGTCGCTGGCGTGATCGCTGCGCCTTGCACAGGACCAGCGTTAGCAGTGGTGTTAACTTACATCGCGACAACGGGGAGCCTGTTCCTCGGCTTCTGGCTCATGTTCACTTACGCGCTCGGGATGGGGTTACTTTTCATCGCTATCGGCACCTTCTCCGGGTTGCTCTCTGCCCTACCGCGCTCGGGTGGCTGGATGTATATTTTGGAGAATATTTTCGGTATCGCGATTATTACTATGGCACTCTACTTTCTCAAAGATGTATTCACGCCATTACAGGACTTCCTGCAAAACTCGTTGCCGTTCTTTGCCATCGCTGGCGGTTTAGTGCTTGTTGGACTCTATCTCGGTAAACTAACACAACGTTTCAGTGGTATCTCTGCGCGGCTGCAGTTCCAAAAAGCGTGTGGTCTCCTGCTGGCAGTCATCGGTGCTTATATGTTTGTTGGCGGCATCCAGCAGCCTGCTGGACCACATTTGGATTGGGTTTACGATGAAGCCGAAGGATTTGAAATCGCTCAGCGGGAAGATAAACTCGTCATGCTCGATTTTTATGCATCTTGGTGCGCTGCGTGTAATGAACTTGATCACCAGACATACTCAGATCCTGCTGTCGCTGCGAGGTTAGACGATTATGTTAACGTCAAACTCGACTTCACGCGTACCTCTGAAACGACGAAGGCGTTGACCGAGAAGTACCAAATTCCGGGGTTACCCGTCGTCATTTTCTTAGATGCTGATGAGACTGTTCTCAAACGATTCACCGGATTTGTCGATGCGGAGAAGATGCTCGGTATCCTTGATGAAATTGAGAGCGGCAGGCAGTAGGTTTCGATGCATTATATTTCGGATTCACAGAAAGGAGACAGCATGTCATTCAACGCAAAATCCCTATTTTCCTTACGTAATTGGCTCATTTATGCAGAGGTCTTGGCGGTCATCGGTTTTATTATGCTTGCCTCGTTCTATACCCGTCGAGGCAGTGCTGAATCCGAACCGCCGCCGCTCTCAGAGGTCGGTAACTTCATTGTGCAGGCGGACACACGCTTTGCAGAACAGGATCTTGTTGACGCTGCGCTCTATTACTGGCAAGCGTTACAGGCATTAGACGCGGTTGAAAAGGAGCAAGTTATCTCTGTAGGCGGTGTGTCACAGACAGCGGGTGCGATCAGTTTACATGCGAATCTCCGTATCTCGGAAATTTATTCACAGAGCAATTGGTCAAAAGATGCGCGGGCGCGTCTGGAGCATGCCGCCCGTATTCAGCCGGATCACGCTGATGTTCGCCTCTTACGGGGGAGGCTCCTTAGCGAGGATGCCTTAGATGACGCGTTGTTAGCACAAGCGACAGAAGAATTCCTTGCCGTGATTGAAAGCGATCCGAACAACGCTGAGGCACACTATCGGCTCGGTGTCCTCTATCACGGAAACAGGCAGCTTGAAGAGGCAGCTGTGCACTATATAAAGGCGATTGAGAGTGATCCTGAGTTTCGAGATGTTGCCTCCGAAAAATCACCTATCGGTATCCTTGCTCGCCTACAGTTATCAAGAACGTACGCGAAAATGCTGCAGAACTATCAATTCTTAGATCGCGAGTTCACGGATGAAGACTTGGCTGAGGTTACGCGTCTCGAATCGGTGTCGATCCTTTTATTGGAACAGGCATTGGAGCAGCGTCCTGAGATGGATGAAGTTGTGGCGGATCTTGTTCGCCTGCTCTTTGCGCGTGCGTCTGCGCTTGAACGCGAAGATATCGAAACGCGCGGGTACGGGGATGCGCTTCAAGTTTACAAACGCATTTCGGAACTCGATCCGCAAGAGGTACGGGCGTGGGAACGGATGGCTGAAATCTATGCGAGTTTCCTTGGTGACAAAACGATGGCACTCGAAATGTATCAAAAGGTATACGAGATTGAGCCGCATCCGACAGTTTTAGCGAATGTCAAATCCCTTGAAGAGGATATTGCTGCGGAATCGGAATCGGAAGAGTAACGAAAAACGGAAAAGAATCCAATATTTTGAGGGTTGGTATCTACAGAGATGGTTCCGAAATCCGTGGAGAAAATTCAAACGCCGATACCTATGGTGTCGTTTTAATAACCTATTGATTTTCCGCTTAGTCTTCTTCGGAAGGCTGGTGTCGTTTTAATAACCTATTGATTTTCCGCTTAGTCTTCTTCGGAAGGGAAGCTGTTAAACGCTGAACTTTTTTATCATTCTTTTTGTAAGATGCTTTGGCAATCTCAAGGGCAAACGGTAGATATTTCAATAGACGACTTAACTTTCGACCTACCTTCTTTGGCAAACGCGAAACAGTCATTGCGATGCTATCACTCACCTGTTTAGTTTGCGCTGAGGTGCGCTCGGTTAGATTCTCAATAATATCTTTGATTTTTTGGCGATGTTTGTACAGGAGTTTAGCGATTTCGAGTGCCAGAGGCAGAAATTTTAAGAATCCAGGTATCAATCTTTGAACCCTCTTCGGTAAACGAGGGAGTATAAACTCTAATGCGTCTAATAGTGGAGGCATCAATCTTTGAACCCCCTTCGGTAAATGAGAGAATATAACCTTTAATGCTTTCTCTAGTGATGCGGTATTAATCATCGGCATGACCCACAATTTTCAGACGAATAGGTTAAGCGTAAGAAACGAATCCAGTGTTGTCAACTTGTTAATATTGGGGAAAAACGAAAGCCGATGAGAGGATTTGAACCTCCGACCTACTGATTACGAATCAGTTGCTCTTCCCCTGAGCTACACCGGCTTAGCAAAGCATTACAAATTGGAAGGGAATGCCGAGAGGCAGAATCGAACTGCCGACACATAGATTTTCAGTCTACTGCTCTACCGACTGAGCTATCTCGGCACCAGACTATATAATAATACCATAAAGCGTGAGCGGTTGTCAAGTTTTTTTGCTAAAAATCGGAGGTATCTCCGCAAGCACTGAAACAGTGCTGCCATTGGATAGCGACGCGTGTACGGAGCACCTCAGTTCACTGCTGGTGTTGCTGGAGGAACTCCGTACGTACACCTCAAACGAAGTCAGCCTTTACGATTCCAAGCGCATCGGTACGACGAGACATACATGATCGTCCCTATTAACCGGTTTAAAGGCTATCGGCTTCACTTCACTCACAAATTCGACGACAACGGATTCAGATTCGATGTGCGTGAGGGTCTCAATTAGCCAACGCGCGTCGATCCCGAAGCGTAGACTGCCGGTGCTGGATTCTACAGGTAGCGTCTCGTGTGCTTCCCCGACTTCCGGGGTACTCACTGAAACATGGATGCGTTCAGTATCAATTTCCACGCAGACGCAGTGGTTTTTCGGATTCGATAGGAGTGCGACGCGTTTCGCTGCGTGCAGGAAGAGTTCTTTAGAGACGACGGCACTGCCTTCTGCCGATTCTGGAATGACTTCTCGGTATTTCGGATAATCGCCATCTACGAGCCGCGTGGTCAGCGTAGATGTATCATCGGAAAAGAGAATCTGGTTCTCACGAATTGAGACTTGGACTTTATCGGAGCCATCAAAAGTGCGTTCAATCTCTTTAACGGCTTTGAGTGGGACGATAATTCCGTCTACGTTTTCTGGTGCACTGAACGCTTCGCAGCGGGCAAGTGCAAGTTTCACCATATCGGTGGCGACGACTTCCGTCCTATCGTCAAGGAAACTAAAATAGAGTCCGTTCATGAAGTAGCGAACATCGTCTGTCGCTGCGGCGAACTCAGTTCTGCGGAGTACATCGCGCAAGGTATCACCGTCAATAGTCAACGAATGCCCATCAATAGAGGGCAGTTGCGGGAACTCTTCATCGGAGAGTCCAATAATTTTGTACACACCGTCGCCGCACTTGATTTCAACGCGATCGTTTGCGGTCGTTGCGAAATGTATCGTCTGATCTTCGGGGAGTTCTTTGACGATGTCAGTCAGTTTTTTCGCGGAGACAGTAATTTTGCCGTCTTCTTGAATGACACCCTCCACGATAATCTTAATCCCGACTTCAAGATCGGTAGCGACGCATTCGATTTTTCCGTCTGCGGCTTCGATGAGCACGTTTGAAAGGATCGGTAAGGTTGTCCGTCCACTTGCTACGCCTTGTAATATTTGCAGGGCATGCAAGAGATCATCTTTTTCAAATGTTAGTTCCATTTTCAGTTTCCCTATTTAAGTATTTCTATAATTCTACTAAGTATATCTATAATTCTATCAGAAAGGAGGGTTCGCGTCAAGTCCTTTTTTCACATCAGGGTTACAAAACCCGCCTGGAATAGGCAGGTTTTATGGACAATATCGGTCCAAGTATGTCGTTACCTACACTGTAATTTCGTTCGATACAGGTGCAGCAGAAACTCGGACTGCCTTTAAGATGCCAAACGCATCGGTGTTACCACGCACACGTGTCCCTCTGTCCCGATCGGTTTGAAGGATACCGGGGTTACTTCGCCCGTAAATTCGACGGCGACCGAGTCTGTTTCGATGTGCATGAGGGTCTCTGTCAGTAAACGTGCATCAATTCCAATTCGCACACGTCCGGTACCGGATTCCACAGACAGCGTCTCGTGTGCTTCGCCTAATTCCGGACTCATCGCTGAAACTTGGATCTGCTCTGTATCAATTTCGAGACAGATACAATAATTTCTCGGATTCGATAGGAGTGCGACACGTCGCGTTGCGTGCAGAAGTTGGTCCTTATCGACGACGGCTCTGCCAGTAGACTCCGGGATGAGTTTCTCGTATTTCGGATAATCGCCATCTATCAGTCTTGTTGTTAGGGTCGCTCGTTCGTCGGCAAGGAGTATCTGGTTTTCCAGGATTGAGACCTGTACTTCATCGGATTCAGCGAAAGTGCGTTCAATCTCTTTGACGGCTTTGAGTGGGACAATGATTCCTTGGATGTTCTCTGGTGCGCTGAGCGGTTCGCAATGCGCGAGTGCAAGCCAAATAGCGTCCGTAGCGACAATTTCCGTTTTATCGTCAAGGAAACTAAAATAGAGTCCATTCAGGAAATAGCGGACATCTTCTGTCGCTGCGGCGAATTCGGTTCTCCGGAGAACGGCGCGCAAAGTCTCTCCGTCGATGGTCAATGAATGTCCGTCAATAGACGGCAGCTGCGGGAACTCTTCGTCGGGGAGTCCAATAATCTTGTAAACGCCGTCGCCGCACGTAATTTCGACACGATCATTCGCGGTCGTTAGAAGGTGTATCGTCTGATCTTCGGGAAGTTCTTTGACGATATCAGACAATTTTTTCGCGGAGACAGTGATTGCACCTTCCTCTTGAATGCCCCCTTCGACGGCGATCTTAATTCCGACTTCCAAATCCGTAGCGACGCACTCAATCTTACCATCGGCAGCTTGTATGAGGACATTTGAAAGTATTGGTAAGGTATTCCGTCCGCTCGCCACGCCTTGTAGGACTTGCAGGGCATGCAAGAGAGCATCTTTTTCAAAAGTTAGTTCCATTTCCGGTTCTCCTTTTAAGAGGCGTTTCTATAATTTTACCAGAAAAGGCACTTTAAAGTCAAGCATATTTTCTATGAAGTCCTACAGAACAAGCACTGCAAGCGGGGTTTGCGTAAGCTCTATTTAGAGTGTTTCGATGTTGAGAGTTCGAGCCATCTTCTGATTTTCGGTTTCTAATTTTTTACGACTTGCGATGACACAAATAGAGGCTTTATCTCCGTTTTCCTCCAAAGTTTGTAACAGTGCTCGTTTTATCGCCTTGGGTGTTGCGCGTCGGAGTTGTGCGTATCTTTCTTCGATTATTTCACGTGTCTGCCCCGCCAGATGATGTGTAAGCGCATCGGTTGAGGCTCGACTGGGTCGGACTGTTTTTTGGTAATCCGACGCTGTTGCAATAATTGCTCTATCAATGTCTGTCTGCGTCCACTCTACTTGTCTAATATAGTCAATGGTCTGTGCGAAAACATTCAGCGAGCGTGCGACGTGCGGATCAAACTGTGATTCTTGATAGAGCAGAGCGTCAAATGGGTTATATGTGAAATAAGCACCGTAGGCATTGCCTTTGAATCGGATTTCGGGTAACATGTGATCAAACGTTAGAATATGTGAACCGATGGTCAAGAGGACTGAATCCGGGTGCGAGTCGTGCGGTGCTGGCATCGCCTGTGTGCAGTGCGCGACTTGAATCGGAGCCGCCAATCCTTCACATGGGTATGTGTCAAAAGGTCTAAAGCCGACTGGCTCTGGACGTATCGATTCATCGCGCATGTCACTGATCCACTCGGCGAACTGTCCTTGAAGCAGGTCAAAGGCTACATCAGAGCCAGTAAAACTGGCGGTTACACGTGCTTGGACTAATAGAAACTCGCGAATCTGTTCAATAGAGTCGGTGAGTTCTTCACAAGATTTGTCAAAATGTTTGAGCAACATTTCGCTCGTTCGGAATTGTGGCACCCCGAAGACGGTTTCTTTGAGATACGCTTGTGGTGAAAGTCCGCGAGCAGCATGATGGTTTGCGATACTTGGACCGCTATAACCGTGTACCATATTCTGATACCCTACGACTGCTTGACTGAGCACCTCGTAGAGACGTTCTTTGTCACGTGGGTTCACAGCAAAAACCAAATCGTGTAAAACGTCCAAAGCATCCTCTATTTTCCCGTCAAGTGCTTTGAGATGAAATTGCATGTTCCACACAGGACGATTTGGATCAAGCGCGTGGGTGCTAAAGTTTAGCGAGCATCCGATGCCGCCTGTGGCAGCTGCGCTGCGCTGTGCCATCTGTTCGTAATTCATCTTACCCGCGCCGAGTTTGTCGATGGCATCGGTGTATCTCGGTAGATACTGCCAAAGATGTTGTGGTAACCCTTGCAAGTCAAAATTTAAAACGAGGTAGTTCACACCGTTAGAAAACATCTCGTTCCGAAGCAAGGGGCGTCCGCTAACTGTTTCAACAATTGTAGGAATGTGTAACGGTTTCGCGGGCAGGTCAGAGACGTGCAGTTGCGGTAACTTCGTCAAATCCTCTGGTGAGTTGGGTTGTCCATTCAGACGTTCGAGTTCAGTGGCATCGGCAGCAATTTCTCTCATCTGTTCATCGGTAAGTTGTGATCGGATCGCTTTCAGGCGTGCATCCTCATTCGCATCCAGACGCGCCTGCATACCCGGATCAGGGGAGAGAATGGTTGTCAACCGATGTGGGTTGTCAAGAAGCCGCTCACGAATCAATTCGTTGAAAACATACGGATTTTGCTCCCAACGTTGACGGATAGTAGATAGATGCGTCCCCATCTTTAAAAAGAGCGTCGGTTCTTTTTCATATATCCATGTATTTATGACACGCTTCATCATTTGAAAAGGGAAGTTCGGTGTGACTTCCTGATAGTCGTAAGTGATTTGTTGGAATGCGGTTTCCACCTTCTCCTTGTCAATTTCTGCGTCTGCAATTTGCGTGAGGGTACGGATAACCAATTCCGTGAAAGCGTCAACGCGATCTGCTTCGCTTCCAACCAGACCTACACAGAGAGTCCTGTTCGGTCCTGTCATATCGCCTAAGGAATTATTGAGCATATCAGTGCCGAGTTTTGAATCAACGATTGCCTTGCGAAGCGGTGCTCCCTCATTGCCAAGTAGGATTAGGTCTAAAATATGACACAGGATGACATCTTCGGGTTCAGTTGTATCTCCGATGATCCAACTGAGCATCAAGTATGTCTTTTCGGTGAGTGGTTCATCTGCACCAATTGGATAACAACTTCTTAGCGTTCGTGGAGATTCCCATTTCGACGGATGTGTGATTTCTGGTCGGAGTGGATGTAGAAATTCTTTTGTTTTAGTCTTCGGAATAGCGGCCAATTTATCAGCGAGAAATTCGAGGTAATCGCTGGTTGGTATATTGCCGTAGAAGAAGAAGTAGGCGTTACTCGGATGGTAGTAGGTTTGGTGATAGGTTTTGAATTGTTCGTAGGTTAAGTCAGGCATAACCAGTGCGTTCCCACCACTATTACGGGCATAGCAAGTGTCGGGCAGAAGTCCACGCCCCACGTCGAAAAACAAGCACGCTTCTGGGGCAGACAGACTGTTTTTCACTTCATTGTAGACGATTCCATTTATTTTTAAATCTCCTGTAGGATGATCCGGATCCACAGGTTCAAGGTGGTGTCCTTCGCGTTTGAAAGTTTCCTCTGTCAGTAGTGGATGAAAAACGGAATCAAAATGGACTTCTGCAACATTAAATAGGTCTTTTTTGACAGTGTTTGAGGTGTAGTAAAAGGCATGATCAATGTAGTTCATGGCATTCGTACTGTCAAAGGTTGCGAGGCTCATCTTCATGATCTCGAAGAACACCTCTTTTACCGGATAGTTGCGGGACCCTGCCATCACTGAATGCTCAAGGATATGTTGTAATCCTGTATCATCTAATGTTGGCGTTATTGGACTGATTGAGAACCAGTTTCTGGTGTCGTCTGTATAGAGATGTAGCAACCGTGCGCCGCTATGTGGGTGCAAGAGTTCTATTGCGACTGCACGCAACTCGTCAATCGGCGTGACGGCTTTTACCTCAAAACCGTGAAGATGTTGTCCTGGGGAAAGGTTAACGGGCGGATACTGGGAATCCGTGGTGTCTTGTGGGGATGCGTTGCGATCAATACGTCCTTTTGAATTCATCTTGAGCTCCAAGTTTTTGTATTTTGGAAATGCAAAGTGGTTTCGGTCTGAGAGAAAGACAATTGCCTGCAGACCGAAGTTGTCCAGATATATAGTAAAACCCATAATCAATGATACATCATTGATCGAATGAGTTTACAAAGCGTGCTTACCGGTAAATATCTACGTATTTTCGGAGAACCGGTTATATACGCTGTTTATATAGAGACCTCTAACGCAAAAAAAGACAGTGAAAATTTTGTATGGGATTCTCACTGTCTGATTTATGCGTGTAAAAATCATAAAAACGATGGAGGTTTTATTTGTTCCAGATGCCGATTTCACGATAGAAACGGATGGCACCGGGATGGAAAGGTGTGCCTGTATCTTTGACCACATTTTTCGGATTAATCGCTTTTCCAGCACCATGACGTTTGACCACTTCCGCACGGTTTGTGTACAAGGTCTTCGTGAATTCATAGACTATGTTTTCAGCTGTGTTTTCGGCGGTTATCAGATGCATCGCGCCGACGTTCATGCTGGCGAACGGTTCTGTCTGCCCTTTGTAGGTGTCAGCGGGGATAGTCATGGCGTTAAAGAAGGGGTATTCTTCAAAGAGGGACTGTTTTGCCGTTTCGTCGAACGGGATGAAGAAGATGTCCTGTGACGTGCTGGCTTGCGTGACGGCTGGTGTCGGGATCGCACCACCGATGAATGCAGCGGCAGCGGAGCCGTCTGCTAACAGATCTACCGATCCGATGTAGGTACTATTGAGCGGTGAAAAATCTTCGTAAGCGACACCGTGTGCGGCTAATATCGGTTTCAGGAAGTACTCGAACCCCGCACCTGCGGGGCCGACAACGACGCGTTTTCCTGCAAAATCTTGGATTTTACGGATACCTGAAGACTGCGGTGCAATAAACAATCCGACGTTGGGAGCGAGCGTCATGACGCTACGGATGGCGTGTTCGGTTCCCCAATCGCCTTCACCGCGCACTGCGAAATAGGAGATGGCGGCGTTAGCGAGGGCAAACTCCAATTCATTGTTCACGATACGGCGGATGTTCTCCTGCGTGCCTTTGGTGGCTTCGGCAGTGACTTCCCAACCTGCTGAGGGCGCGTTACCACCGACGACTTCGGCGATAGCGGAACCGACAACGAAAAAAGCACCACCAGCGGGAGCCGTGCCGACACTGATGTACTGGCGTTTTGTTGAAGTATCGTTTACTAACTCGGTAGAAGTGTCTTTTTTTTCACCTTGGGTGGTATCGCGCTTGGCGGTGTTGTCGCACGCAAAGGTAAAAATAATACAGATGATCGTTAAATAGCATAAGATTGATCGCATAACATTCTCCTATTTTCTATGATGTGGCACGGGTTCGGTATCAGTCGAGCGGCATCTCAGGTGGGAACGGACACATCTCCGCCATATCGGGGAAAATGTGCGTTACGTCTTTTCTGAAGACATCGCCACTTAGAATATCAACGATACCGCCTTGATGCTCTGGATATTCTGATAGAAACCGTGCAAAACTAAATTCTTTTGTGTAAAAAGCGTAAACGAGTTTCCTGAACGCCTCCATTCCGTTTACAAACGCCGGTCCGAAACTTCCGAGTTGCCCTTCCGAGAAGTCACCTTTTTGGAAGGCTTCAACGATGGCATCCGCCGCCATCTCACCCGATTTGAGTGCGAGAAACAGTCCTGTTGAGTAAACGGGGTCCAAGAATCCGAAGGCATCGCCTACGAGGACCCAGTTGTTGCCTGCGATACGGCTGGCACGATAGGAAAAATCTTTCGTGGTTTGGATCGGGAACAGCTGCTTTGCGCCTTCGAGCCTCTGCTTCAGGGGTGCACACTTCATCAATTCTTCGTTGAAAATTTTTTGTGTGTCGAGTTTGCCGTCGGCATCTCTTCGGTTTTGGAGGAGGTAATCCAATTCGCCGACAACACCGATACTCGTGCGGTTGTAGGGGAGCGGGATCGACCAGAACCAAGACTCTTTTTCTTCGGTGTGTAGGATGAGCGTGGCACCCTCGTCGATGCCTTCGTCTCTGTGTCCGCCTTCGTAGTGCGTAAAGAGCGATGCCATCTTGAGGTTCGGTTCTATCGTGTTCAGATTCAGTTGTCTCCCGATGAGCGACCGTTGTCCGGTGGAATCGACGATAACGGTTGCGTTGAGCGTTTCGCGGGTGCCATCTGTGTTCTGTATCAGGACACCGGTTGCCGTGTCGTCATCGAAGAGGACTTCTCGCACGCCGACCCCACGGCGTACCGCTACGCCTTTCTCTTTGGCGTTGTCCAAAAGCATCTGATCGAACTCGCTCCGTAGGACCTGCCATGTGATGGCACTCTCATGCGGATTCGTTTGAAAGAAGTAGAACGGCGTGGAGCCTTTGCCGGAACGTGAATAGAACTGTACGCTATACTTCTGTGGGAAGTGGCTTGTGCGTAGTTTTTCGAGCATACCGAGCCGTTTGAAGGTCCAGTATGTCGCGGGGATAAGGGATTCGCCGATTTTGAATTGTGGTTCGGCTTCCCGTTCAAGGAGCAGCACGCGGTATCCTTGTTCAGCGACAAGTGTTGCGACGGTGCTTCCACCGGGCCCGCCTCCGATAACGATGGTGTCGTAGTTTTGGTGTGTGTTCATCTGGTTATTTTCAAATCTATTCTGGTTAAGTGTTAAAATCTTGATGGGGCAAAAGTTAAGCGATTACAGGTTTCGCGCAACGGAAACCAAGGAAATTGCTTGTGAATTTCGGAGGACGTTTGCTATGGTCAGGAGGTTGCCCTTTAAGGCGGCGTTGATCAGAGTCTCCACACAACACGCAAGAATCTGTAACATCCATGAATTCTAATGTAGAACTTTCAGATGGATTAACCCACTCCCAAATGCCTCTACACATATTAGGCAAATCATGACCGCCGCGAGCAACTTTTTTCCACTCTGTTTCTGTCGGGAGCCGTTTTCCTGCCCACTGTGCGTACGCCATCGCTGCATACCAACTCACATAAACAACTGGATGGTTACCTTTTCCAGTTGGATAGACATTTCCATTCCAATGTTTCAAGTAGGTTCCATCGTGATATTTTTTATCAATACTGTCTTTGCTCCACTGTTGGTTTTCATCAAGGAATTTCTTATATTGTGCATTGGTAACAGGCGATTTGTCCATGCGAAGCCCAATTTGAGATTCACTATATGAAATTAGAATCATTTTTGAGTCACTTTTATGACGATTGCAGTTTGATAACGACTGCCTCCAATACGCAATGAACCGAGCTTCGTGATTGCTAAAACCTCAAGGATAAAACTATCTGTAAAATTTGCCATAATATTATATCAGTAACGTCCGAAAAATGTCCCCTCGTCAAACCATTCCCGGATCAGTTCTACTAACATCGGGTCACGCGCAGCAAATTCTTCATACGTCTTAAATGTTACCCATCCTTGTGTTGGTGGACGTGGTAAGTCTGTTACATGATAAAACCACATCCGCACACCTTCTGCCCAATACTCTCGATAGTGCGTCTCGGCATACATCCCCGACCAGATGCCTAATTCCACAGCGTTGGCATAAGCTCGTTTCAGCCTATCATTAAATCCTGTATCTAAAACCTCTATAGCGGTGTGCATTGCATGCGCAAACTCATGAACAAATGTCCACATCACTCTACCTTTGAGCCGGGTATCCACCTTTGAAATACAATATACACCACAATGTGATAACGCATACGGGATGTTGGGTTCATAGTGTGCCGGTTCAGGTGTTTCACGCAAGTGACCGTACTGTGCATCAACAAGTACCTGATAATGTCCGGTTGAAGGGGCGAGCATCTCCTGAATCTCAGGGTGCTTTGATGTCATCTCTAATACAATCATGCGCGCCATCAAAAAGGCTTCATTCGGGACGATCTCATTCCCGATAATCGCAATACCACCCGCATCAATATACTTCTTGTAATATGCCTGTTGTGCGTCTATCAAGCAAATCTTATCAAGGAGTACATTCATTGCAGCTTCATCACCTTCTGCAACTTCATCACCTTTAATGCGGCGTACCACACCCAAGAGTTCTGTAAGCAGATCGTCGCGATTCCCCCATAATTGATCCTGTATCTCTGACGGGACACCCGTAATCTCAATCTGTGCAAGCGGTGCTGCGCCTATATCGTGTAATGTCGTTTCAAGGGTTTCCTCGCCACAACCCCACAGACACAGTATCGCGAAAATAAAAATCATAAAATACTTCATGAATTCCTCGCCTTTTTATTCACTATTAATGTTACCCGGATACGGATCCACAAAGAATAAGTCCGTAATCCTTGGCATCCCAAACAGTGCAGAAGCCAACGGCGTAATCACAACTAACATGAATTCAAGAGCTAGTGGGCTGTCCAGTCTAAAATTGCAAGTAACCCTGTTCGTAGTAGGGCAATTCATTGCCCGTTCTGACCTACGGACGTGCGATAAATCGCACTACTACGAACTAATCTATCTATAATTTTAGTGTGGACAACCCACTAGATCCTGTCTTACAATATTATCACTGATTCGCTTTTTCAAATCATCTTTGGCTTTGTTCATAAAGGTAAATGCAGCAATTCGACTTGGTGCTATTCCACGCTTTTCTATAGCGTAAGCGATGGAACGAGCCACCGTTCGCGTTTTGCCTGAGCCAGGGCCGGCAAGGATTAAAAGGGGGCCATCTGTATGCGTTACAGCTTTTTGTTGTGAAGCGTTCAGCCCTTCTAAAAGTTTTGACATCTTAGTTTCGCTTGGATTTGTTTCGGAAATGGAAAAATTCGCAGCTACTCAATCTGCAGCTTCTTTGTCTGACCGTTTCGGAGTTTCGGGTTTCTCTGGGGGTAACTCTGCAAATTTGTACCCTGCCTTACGGAATTCTTCATCCAATGCTCGGTAGTAAGCCCCTAATTTTTCGGCATCGTGGTCAAACCGCGCTGAAATTTCCCGCCGAATTCTGCGAATTTCATCAAGTTCATAGTTAGCCATTTAGTTTTGCCTCCTATTAGGACAAAATATCAATCTTGACATCGCCATCTGTCACAACGTCTAAAATCACACGATTTCCCTTTAGTAATGCCATCCCGACCAATGGTCCACCGTCCGTCCGTAGAACAGGCACTTCGCGTTCTTCACCATGCCATAATACCTTCGTCCGGTATAGTTCGAGAGCTACTATATTCCCATCACCAAGAATGGCATGTCGGCGACCTGCCCGTCGGAGTCTAAGGTGGTTGATTAAATCAATCGGCAGGGTCAAATAACCATCAAAGCCTGTATCAATGACGACTTCAATATTCTCCCGCCGACTTAATCCAACAATTTCCAATTCAATAATGGCTTCTTGATTATCTGTAATTTTTCCAATAATCATTGCGTTGGAGCCGAAATCTTAAAGCCGATCCGATAAGCAGCCGGAAATCCGATTCGTAAGCCGTAAACGGTTGCATCAGGGTGCTTAGCGAGAAGGCTGTCTGTGGCTACCAAATCTTCATCAGCAATCGCATAGTCACCTGTTTTGATGTCAATTGCCAAGAACTTTCCTTTATGCATGGATTCAACTTTGTCACGTATGTTTTGCTGATAAAGTGCTTCGCCGCGGGCAGCAATAATTTCAGATGTATTATCGGAATATGGCATCGTAATTCTCCTAACATTTCAGCAATCGGATCGCTTCCTCTGGAAAGGACAATTCGCGATCGTTCTGAAGGTAATTTTCTGGGACAATCCGCTGAGCGTTTTCCCAAAAATCGTCATCAAGTTCGGGAATATCCGATGTATCAATCGTGTCATCGGGCAGGTTCTCAATTTCAGAAAGCCGTGTTTTTGAAAGCCTCATGATATTCTCTTTCATTATAACACAATTCAAAGGAATCCGTAAGTCCTAATTGATGAACAAACGGTGGTGCGTGATTTCAATGTGCTGCGTCCCACGCGCAATGAATTGCGCTACTACGAACCGGAGTATATTTTTCACGAAACCCGTTCATCGGTGAAGCGTCTTGATTTGAGTTCATACCGCGGTAGCGTGCCGAGGGGTACTGGTTTTACCGTGACACGCAAACCTAAATCATCTCGGATGGCCGATGCGACCGCTGTGGCAGTCGCATCCGGATTCGGGTTTGTGGATTCAATTTGGATTTCGAGTTCGTCAAGCGTTTCTGTTCTGTATGCGCGACCGGCGAACTCTTGGACATCCGGGAACTTGAGGATGATGTTTTCAAGGGTCGCAGGATAGACATTCAGTCCGCGGACGATGAGTGCATCGTCTAACCGTCCGATAACGCCGCCATCGAGGACACGACTCTCTCGACCACATTCACACGTTCCCGATTTGCACCTAACAAAATCGCCTGTCCGATAGCGGATTACCGGCATGCCGACGCGTCCGAGGTTGGTAATCACTAACTCGCCTTCGTTTGCAGGGGTATCGGTCTCTGGGTCGAGTATTTCACAGATAAACTCGTCTTCGTTGAGATGGATACCTGCCTGCAACTCACACATGAATCCCCAAGCACCGACTTCCGTTGCGCCAGTGTGATCGTAGGCACGGGCACCCCAACCGGCTTCAATCCGCTGTTTCGTTGCGGGTACACTGGCACCGGGTTCGCCTGCATGGATGGTTACCCGAACGGAAGAGGCTTCGCTCAGATTGATGCCGTCTTGTTCTGCGACTTCAACGAGCCTTAAAGCATACGTCGGTGTGGCGATAAGAACTGTTATGTCGTTGCTGAGAATTGTGCGTATCCGCTGCTCGGAGGTCATGCCACCATTCGGGATTATGAGTGCGCTGAGTTGTTGCGCGCCGTGATAGGCACTCCAGAAACCGATAAATGGACCGAACGAGAAAGCGATCATCAACCGATCTGCGGAGGTCACACCCGCCCCGCGATAGACTTCTCCCCAACATTTACCCCACCAATCCCACGATTCTGCTGTGTCTAACCATCGTAAGGGTGAACCCGTTGTGCCGGAGGTCCGGTGGAGACAGGTGTATTGCGCCAACGGAAAGGTGAGGTTTGTGCCGTAAGGCGGCTGCGACACCTGATCTGCACTGAGTTCCTCTTTTCTGGTGAAGGGCAGCTGCTGGTAATCTGTCAACGTCTGCACGTCGTTTGCGTGTGTGATTCCTGATTCAGTGAACTTTTGGTGATAGAAGGCGTTTGTCTCTAATATCGGAGTGAGCATCTTACGAAAGCGGTGTAATTGTGTGTTTGTATCCATGTATTAGGTGTATCGGGTGTTCTGGTATTTAGGTGCATAGAACGCTGGTAGCAGACTATCGACCTGTAGAAGTCCGCGCTGTGTGAGTTGGATCTCATCTGATTCGGCATTGACGTGCAGCATACCGTCGTTTTGTAGTTTTTCATAAGGTTCAGCGAAAATCTCAAGGATGTCCGCGTTGAACTTCGCTTTGAAATAGGACGGTCTAATTTTGCCGAGTTTAAGTTGTAGTATCATCTCCCGCGTCAACCGTTCCGATTCCGTCGGTTTCAGTGCTCGGTAAATCGGGAGTCTGTCTTTTTCAAGACCACCGAGGTAATCGCCCCACGACGGTGCATTCTGAAAGTGGATTCCGCTGAGATGCGAGAAAGAGGCGACCCCTGTGCCGATCATATCGCTGCCTTGCCAGACTGCGTCGCGATAGACAAATTGACAATTTTTGTCTCTCTTTAGGACGGTGTACGCACTGGATTGCGTATAACCGGCTTGTGCGAACTGTTCAAAAGCGTATTGATGCCATTCGCGCTTCAGTTTCCAGTCTGCCACCGGCAACGCATCACCACCGAGGATATCCTTGGAGTAGACGGTATTGAAGGGCAGCTCCAGCTGATAGACAGTGACGCTGTCCGGATCGAGTTCAATCGTCTTTCTGACGGTCTCGCGCCAACTCTCCCATGTTTCACCTATCATGCCAGAAATGAGGTCGATATTCACCTGATCAAACGCCAACCTTTTAATCCACGGGTGAATACGATAGACCTCTTTAGAAAGGTGTGCCCTACCGTTTTCAGCGAGGATGTCGTCGTTCAGGTTTTCAACGCCGAGACTCAAGCGGGTTACACCGATCGCTTTGATGGCATCAAGTTTCTTTTCTGTCAAGGTGCCGGGTTCACATTCAAAAGCGACCTCTTCAGCGGTATCCCACGGCATTACCTGCTTCACCCTATCCACGAGCGTGGTCAAGTGTTTGACGCTGATATAGGAAGGCGTTCCGCCACCGAAATAGACGAACTTTAGCGGACGACCTGCGATTGCGGGTTTTGCACTGTAAAGTTCTACCTCTTTGGCGAGTGCGTTGAGATAGGTATCAATTTCCGAGCTGTTTTTATCGGTATAGACGCGGAAATAGCAGAATTTACACCGCTTACGACAGAACGGGATGTGAAGGTAAAGTCCGAGCGTGGCATCTGGACGCGGCGGTGCGTCGAGTGCTTGATGGACATTTGGTACATCGGATTCACCCCATGTCGAATACGGGGGGTAGTTGGAGACGAAAACGCTCCCTACGGTTGTGTCCTTTGAATCTATGCCTGCTGTCGCAGGTTCTGGTTTCGTTTTTAACATTATTTTTTCCTTGTCTGTACAGTACAAACTTTGCGTCTATAGTGATTCGATGAAGCGAATTAACTCTTCATCGGGTTCAAACCACTCACCGTGTATACGAAAAGGCTCAAAACGCTTGTGTAATTCCTTTTCTTCCTTGGCATTACCAGGGATTGCCTTCAATAGTGTTAAAGGCTCAGATGCCGATAAACCCGAGAGTCTTGCCTTTGGATCTACTGATATTCCTATTTTTATCCGCTTTGTTTCTTGTCCTTGTATGAAGTAGATTTGCTTTGGTTTTTTCGTAGTAGATGTAGAGGGAGTTTCATCTCTCTCAAGAAATATAGGTTCATCTCTGGGGTAGGATAGTGGATAAATTGGGAAGCCCCGTTGTTTTTGCCTTTGCCATTCCAAAATTTCTTCTTTCGTTAGCGAAACCCGTGTTTCTGAAGCAACAAGCCCTACCTCTTCAAGGGATACGATTGCCTTTTCTACCTGCTCGGGAGTAACATCAAGGTTATTTGCGAGATGGTTAACAACGAAGATGCCTCCAAGGAGACTTGGATGATATGGATTCCCATCGAAAATGTAAGCGAGTTTGTCTTCCTTTATGCCTTCGCCGTGAGGCATTGTGCTGCACCACCACATATGTGAATAGACAGTCCACTCAAACCCACTCAGATGAATGCCATGTTTGTCTCGCAATTCACAACGATAAGCAGGCATATTAGCGTACTCCGATAGATATGCTTGATTAATAAAATATGTTTTTTTTACCATGGAAATGGATTTTCCGTTCGATTTCAGTAGGCAAGTTTCAACCTTATTTTTTTCTACTTTTGTCCAAAGCAGTACAGGATCCCGTCCTCAGTCCCGATGTAGATTTTACCATCGGAGACGCTCGGTGAAGCGACGATAGAGGAACCTGTAGGGAATTCCCATACCGATTCTCCTGTTGTCAGGTCCAATGCGATGAGTACCCCGCGCGTTGTACCGACAAAAACACCGGTGCCAACGATTACAGCCGAAGACTCAATGCTGGATTTAGCGGTGTAAGTCCACACAGGTTCACCGGTATCGAGTGAGAGTGCGTGAACCATTTTATCGCGGCCGCCGATGATGACGCTGTTTTCGGTGATCGCAGCGGAGGCGAAAAACGGGAACTGCCGTTTCGGATGCCGATACCGCCACGATATTTCTCCGGTGTCTAACGCGACCGCCAATATTTCGGTACCGTACGTCCCGCAGTAGACCCGATTTTGGGAAATCGCCGGACTCGCACCGACATAGGCACCGAGGTCCACCTGCTGCGTCTGTGTGCCGTCGTCTATGTTGATGATGCGAAGATAACTGTCGCATCCGGTAAGGATAACATAGTTCTCGGTGTCACCCGATTCACCTACGGTTTGTGCCCAGACACCGGGGGTGCCGTGAACATATCCTTCGGTCTCAAGTTTCCAGCGGAGTTCTCCGTCCTCACGATTGAGGCAGTAGAGGAATCCGTCGTAGGAGCCGAACAGGACGCGATCGCCAACGATATTTGCTGACGATATGATCTCGCCCTCTGTAGGAAACTGCCATGTCATCTGGTGTGTGCTGATGTCTACTGCATGAAAGACACCATCGCCATCACCGAAATAGACAACACCGTTGTGGATAGCAGGTGACGCTTTAATATGTGTGTTCGCCTGATAGGTCCACTGCTTTTCACCGGTTTGTGCGTTAATCGCGTAAAGGACTCCGTCCAATGCGCCGACATAGACGGTGCCATCAACGACTGCAGCGGTGGATTCAATTATGTCGCCCGCCTGAAAGGTCCAGAGCAGTTGCGGGTTATCCGGTAACTCGGTATCTGCGACACCGGTAAGTTGTGGGTTCCCACGGAAACTTGTCCAGTTCCCGAAAGTTGCGTGTGTTGCACAGAGCAGTAGTATGAGTATAAAAAAGCCTTTTGTGCTGCTGGGCAGATAGGCATGCCGTTGTCGAGTTTCCATCTGAAACGTGCTGTTGAATGCGGGTATATCAGTAGACTTGTTCATAAAGTTTGATGAAATCGCTAATACTCAAAGGACGCGGATTGAATTGCGCTGTCCATTGCGTTGCCGCCTCCTCTGCGACTGTTAGCAATTCGGTTGTTCCTATAGTGCATTGGACAGGGTAATCCCGGAGTCTGTTCGGTAGATTTCCGACCTGTTTTAGTTTGGTAATCCTGTCTGCTAAATCTCCGTCCGGGTACAGTTCATGATAGGCATCACCCGCAATAGTGCTATTGAATCGTATGACGTGCGGTAACATCAATGCGACGGCAACGCCGTGGATGACATCGTATCTTGCGGTAAGTGGGTTAGCGCAAGCGTGTGCGGCACCGAGCATCGAATTTTCGATTGCAAGTCCGGCGAGGTATGCGCCGAACAGCATTTTGCTTCGTACTTTGGTCGTTTTATCCTCAAGAGATACCTCGAAATGTGCATCCAGTAACTCCCATGCGTGCCGTGCAAACATGCGTGACATGGGATTGCTTCTATTTGAGACGTAGCTCTCAACGGCATGTGCGATGGCATCCATAGCGGTGATCGCTGCGATTGTTCTCGGCAAAGACTTGGTAAGCGTTGCGTCCAAAATTACGGTACCGAATCGTGCCTTTTTATCGCCACACGCCATTTTGATATGCGTATCGGGCTGCGAGATGAGTGCGTAGGACTGTGCCTCGCTGCCGGTGCCGATCGTTGTGGGAATACCGATGGCGGGCAGCATCGGTTCGCTTGCTTTGTTGGTCCCCCAGTAATCCTCCATTTTGCCACCGTTTGTGAGCAGGAAGTTTACGCCTTTCGCGCAATCCATCGAGCTGCCGCCGCCGAGTCCGATGATAAGGTCTATCGGTGCGTTGGTCTTTGCGACGGCAACGGCGGCATCGACATCCTCTGTGGTCGGGTTCGATTTGACATCCGCAAAAACGTAAGCGGCGATCCGTTCACCTTGCAAGGCTGAGACGGCTCTCGCGAGAATACCAGCCTTTTCGATGCCGGGGTCCGTTGTGATAAGAACCCGACTGCCACCGAGTGTGCGCGTCAACTCACCGAGTCGTTCGATACTGTTGTCGCCGTGGATGATCTGTTGGTTCAGCTCGCAATCAAAAGTTTCCATGTGTCAACGCTGAAATAATAATATGGCGCGTTTATCGGACGCGACGATGAAGATTTCTGAAGCCTATATGAGTTGATAAGGGATAAAATCTCGGTTTATCAAGACATCCCAGAAGCATGAATCTATAATAGGATACCTGATTTTAGTGGGAAAGTCAAGGAGAAGCGCAGCGTCTCTGAGAACCTTTTAATTCGGGATGGATCGGAGAGTGCTAATTTCATAGTTTTCACAGTACTGTGAAATTGACGCATCTAAAAAAAGGTGGGAAACATTGATTATGACTGGCTTCTGCGTCGATTTTGCTGAAAGCCTATTTTGGCGTTTACTGTGAAATTTTATCTAATACCATTTCTGATTTTATTGGTTTCCTCTTATGTAGCATAGACTGTTAGTCTGTGTTCCGGTATGCCACCGTATTTCATAACATGTGGTAATGCGACAACATTATTTAGAAATGGTATAATCTTCACACCAAAACTCAACCCTTTAGATTTCGGATATAGGTGTGCAAAAACAATTTGAAGTTCGGCACAAACTGTGTTATGATTATATGAGGTAATGTTAGTTGTTTATTTCAAGAGGGAACAGATATGGCTTATAGCGATTGGACTTTAGAATCGGTAGTGTCAACGTTTCAACTTGAAATCGTTGAATCCGTGGCACTCTTTGCTGAAATAGAAGCGGTAGTTCCAAGCTCCTATCTCACAGAGGTATTGACGAAAAAGGTGCAGTTGGCTATCGCCATAGGTACAGAGAAGGCAAAGTCAGAACTGATTGTTTCCGATATTCTCTTTGAACTCCGCGAGCAATTCAATCACCGCATCAGTTTTTTCTCAGGTATTGAATTCAGTGTTGATGAGGAAAGCGGATTAACCGGGGTGTGCGATTTCTTAGTGAGTCTATCGCCGGTG
>ASZN01000008.1 GCA_000406005.1 Candidatus Poribacteria bacterium WGA-3G | reverse complement strand
GGCGCACGGGGGATATTCATTAAGACTGTCGCCCGTGCTTTGACGGTTCGTCCATACCTCGCGTAACCTTGAGGTATGCAAGCCGAGTCTCATTTCTGACGACGTATCAGACGACCCTGGTGGTATTCAGGCTTAGATACTGACGAGTATCGTAACAGGGGGTAGGATCCCTTTAAAAATCTATTCTTTTCAATCGAAAAATATAGAAAAGCATAGGTTTTTAAGAACAGTTACTATGCAACTGAAACCAGATGCACCACAATTGACGTGGCAAGGCGCGGTCTCCCTGCAAAAAACCGAGGATTGGGTCATGCCGTGGCGCACACCCCATCCAGAGCATGTGCTGTTCCCAGAACCCTTACTTGAACGTTCAGCGATGCCGGCAGGCGTTCGTATCAGTTTTCGGAGTAATACAACACAGGTGTCGGGGAATATCGTACCACAAAACGAAAACGGGATACTTGACCTCTGTTGTGATGGAGAACAGATAGACTCAATCGACCTGAAACAGAAGGAGAACTTCGCTTTCACAGGCTTAGCAGATGGCGAGAAATTGATTGAATTGTGGCTGCCGCAATTCGGACGGTTTCAACTCCGCAGTTTGGAAATAGACGACGGCGCAACCTTGGAGACATTCACCGATACACGACCACGCTGGATCACCTACGGAAGTTCTATCACGCAGTGTCGCGCCGCAGCATCGCCAACACAGACGTGGCCAGCAGTCGTCGCACAGACGCACGGGCTAAATCTGACCTGTCTCGGCTACGGGGGACAGTGCCACCTCGATGCAATGGTGGCGCGGATGATTCGTGATTTACCCGCCGACTATATCTCAATGTGTCTCGGTATCAACATCCAAGGCGCATCCAGTTTGGGACCCCGCGCATTCCGTCCAGCAATTATCGGCGCCGTCCAGATTATACGTGAAAAGCATCCAGATATACCGATCGCGCTGATGTCCCCTATCTGCTGCCCACCGAGGGAGGATAACCCAAATACTGTAGGATTCCATCTCAAAAGGATGCGTGAAGAAGTACAAGCCGCTGCCGAGGCACTTCAAGCACACGGCGATACACAAATTCATTATGTTGATGGCTTAAGCGTCTTCGGGGCAGACTTTGTCCATTTACTCCCAGACGACCTACACCCCGATGCAGAAGGCTACCGAGTCATGGGTAAGAATTTCGTTAACGTAGTTGCGAAAAAAATCTTCGTATAGAGGCAGCCCACATAACCGCTGGCGAGGCCTCAACCTCGCCACCACAAAAAACGATTCCAACCTATCGAAAACCGCAGAACTCTATCCCGCTATCTCCACAGCCTTTCCTGTTTCTGAAGAGGCGTAGATAGCATCGGTTATTTTTTGCATAACAAGCGCGTTTTCCAGACTCGTCAACGGTTGCCGGTTTTCGCGTATACCCGCAGCAAAATCGGACAGCGGCGTGCTGTGTTCCGGTTCCGGTGCCTCACCTACTTCCGAGAGAGTTGTCGATTCAACACCACCTTCTGTGGTTGTACGATCATAGATGACGTTCTCCGGTTTCCCATCACCCATCGTCAACTTGAGCGAACCTTCCGTGCCGATAATTTCCCAACCTTCGTGTCTGTGCATCGTCATAAACTCACCGCGTTCTACACTGAACACAATGCCACCTTCACATCGGATGAGCGCAGTATAGTGCGTTTCCGCATCCGAACCCGCAGCAATATGCGATTCAAATACCGGCGGTATCGTCCACGTCTGCGCAAATACGGTCTGCGGTTTGAGTTGCCAACCTGTAATACCGAGCAGATAATCGAGATCATAGCATCCCCAGTTAACGAGGATACCACCCCCGTTGAGGGATTTCGTCAATCGCCAAGCCGGACGTGGTGTCTCCGGCTCTTTTCCCGCGCCTCTAAGCGCGCGGCAGTGGACACTCCGAAGTTCACCTAAACCACCTGACGTAATGAGTTGCGTTGCAAGCTCGGCAGCGGGTCTGAAACGGTTACGCGAGGAACAACATCCTGAAATTAAGTCGCCACGCGCAGCGATGAGCTGTTCAACTTCAGCAGCGTTCATCGCAATCGGTTTCTCAATCAGGACATGCTTGCCTCTTTCAAAAGCACGCAAGGCAACCTCAGTCCGATACTGCGTCGGAAACGCGAGTACCACTGCTTCAACATCATCATCGTCGAGCAGATCGATGTCGTTGTCATACATTTCCGGGGGGTCGAAACGTTCAGCAGCCCTGACTCTATTGCTCTCGATTAAATCTGCCGCTGCAACTAATTCAATATGTGATGCCTCCGACGCGATACTCAGATGTCGACTGCCAATAACACCGCACCCAATCACACCAACTTTTACGGGTTCCATAATAATAAAATGATCCTTTCACAACTTTCATATCCTTGTAGGAGCGAGCTGTGCTCGCGCTTTCTATAACCTGCGACTTTGACCTGACGTAGCCTTAGAACGAAGTTTTAATGTCTCCCCAACGCGTCGCGAGTTTCCCCTGCGGTTGTACAGGAAGACCTTCCGCCTCAAAAATTTGCTCGACTTCATCCGCTGAGAGTGCTTTATTGTAAATCATAACCTCATCAATAATACCAATGAAACCGCCGTCAACGGCGTGTCCGATCTCCGTTTCCGTTCCAGTGGTAGACATCGGACCGTTGTAACCCATCTCTTTTTCTAATTTACCATCAACATAGATGAACATCTCTTTGTCCGCGACAACGCCAGCGAGATGATGCCACGACCCTGCGTCAAAGGTAGGCACTCCAAAACCGCCATCTCCTTGCCAACCGGGTTGAACAATGAATTCCATCTCTTGACCGGCATTCCTACCATCAAACCGTAATGCCCAACCGCTCATATCTCGCTGCGCGACAATCGTGCCACAGCAGCCAGCCACGACACCTTCCACAGGACTATCATTGTCGGCATTCAACCAAACAGTAACACTCATCTCTTTTTCACCAGCGAAGTCTAAAGAATCCGTACCGGGGATATGAACGGAATTCGTGCCATCAAATTCAAGTGCTTTCCCGACTTTGCCCGCGACAGATTTCGGATTCCCCATCAGCTCGCCATCGTTATCACCTAAAACGTCTGCACCCGTACCATCATCAAAAGGCCAATAACTCACAACACCGTCTAACGGAAGTTGTGCATCCACGAAAGGAATAGTGATAAAGAGGCACACAATAAACAAAAATAGCATTGATATTCTTAGGAACATGTAATTTATCTCCTTGTGTTCGTTCGATTTTAGGGAAAACGGCGGGCAAGCCAGCCGTACTACCCATCGGAATCTCCTATCTATTAAAATTTCCATATTTCCGCAAACCAGATGCAGCAAGTTTGCGAGACCTATTTGAAACTATACGTCTAATTATTATGCCAGAAACCCGGGTTTGTGTCAATCAATTTTCTCAGGACTTCAGGGCATCTCACAACTGCAATTCCGTAATACCAAAATCCGTGTGGCGTGCTAATTAACAACTGATACTTTTCGTTTGACATAAATTGATAAGACGTGGTATCATATAACACAGAATGGAGTGTTTATATACACTTCAGTTCACGGTTCTATCAAAGCGTATTATGTATACCTAAAACGGAGGGCGTTACTCGCAAGCCCGCTCAACGAAGTAAGGAGGTTAGCGTTGATGCTATACCAGAGTGGTAGGTTTTGACGCTGTGAAATTTGATGAAACAGAGAAAGCGAATACTATCTATTTTCGGAGTCTTGCTGCTGCTTTCTATCGCGCCTTTCGCACTCGCAGAAAAAGCGTGGGAGACGGTCAGCGAATCTAAGTGGCAGGCAAGCTTTTCCGATGTCTTTTTTGTTGATGCCCAACACGGGTGGATCGTCGGGAGCAGCGCAACAATTCTACATACCAAGGACGGCGGCGCAACATGGAATCAGCAACCGCTACCGCTTGAAGTCGAATTAAAAAAGATCCGTTTTATTGACCCAAAAGTCGGTTGGGCAGTCGGCGATAACGGCACAGTACTGAAGACAACAGACGGCGGGCAGACATGGATGAAAAAGAATACAGGCACCAGGACCGCACTTTTGGCTGTCACCTTTGCCGATAAAGACCACGGATGGGCAAGCGGAGATGGCGGACTCATCATCAACACAAAAAACGGTGGCACCACTTGGGTACAACAAACCATTGATACCAACAACACAATTGAAGGTATCGACTTTGTCAGTCCTGAAATCGGTTGGGCAGCAGGGGGTGGTGGAACCATCCTTCATACCAGCAACGGTGGACAGACGTGGGAATTCCAGACCAGTGCAACCGTCAATACACTTGATGCCATTTCCATGCTAAACAACAAAGTCGGATGGTCCGTCGGTGCTGGCGGCGCTGTCGTCGCAACCGTTGACGGTAAGGAATGGGCCGTTCAAGAGAGCAGAGTCCCGAACTCTAACGGAATGCCCGAACCGATCTGGGACGTTCACTTTGCTGATGAAAATATCGGGATCGCCGCCGCAGAATTCGGCGTGATTCTCCGCACAACCGATGGCGGAATATCTTGGGCACCCGTTGAACCTCGCCCTGTTGCCGCTCGACTCCAAGGCGTTCACATGCTCAGCACAACGGAAGCATGGATCGTCGGTGATAAGGCAACTATCCTCCACACTACAGATGGCGGCGAAACGTGGGATGTTATCTCAAGCACAAGCGAACTTCGTGCCGCCCATTTCCATGATGACAGGCTCGGTTGGGCAGTCGGCCTTGCAGGGAGCGTCTTACACACAAATGACGGCGGTGAAACATGGAAACCACAAAATAGTGGAAACGTTTTTGAACTCTTCGGGGTCGGATTCGTTGATGCAAACAAAGGCTATATCGTCGGAAGTAACGCCGCATTGGCTGAAACAAAAGACGGCGGCATGACTTGGACCGGTGTCAGTGACGCACGCGATGAAGGCCACGGCACAGCCGAACGGATCCAATTCAATGACCCGATGACGAGTTGGAAGAGTGCTATGGGGTCCTACGCCATGAGTTTCGGCACCGCAACACACGCATGGGCAGTCGGAGAAACCGGCAGAATCATGCATACCACTGATGCCGGCGAAACATGGATCGGGCAAGATTGCGACCCCATGATGACAGGCGCAGGCTTTAACAACCTCTACGGCGTTCACTTCATAAACGATAAAGTCGGTTGGGTCGTCGGAGATGCCGGAACCATCGCAAAAACGGCGGACGGCGGACTTAGCTGGACACCCATACTGCAAGGTCCACGCTGGAACGACATCCACGCCGTAGACGCACAGAACGCTTGGGTCACCGGTGAACTTGGTTCCATTATGGTAACCACGGACGGCGGGAACACATGGATCGATCAGAATGTGCCAACCGACGTGAACCTCAATGCGATTCTTTTCCGCGATGCCAAAGAAGGTTGGGCAGTCGGCGAAAATGGTGTTATCCTTTATACAACCGATGGCGGTGTTACATGGCTAATCCAGCAGTCGCCTACCTCAAACAATCTTCGTGACCTCGTTCAAACACCGAGTGGTCAACTCTGGGCAATCGGCGACGCTACAACTATCATTCGGTATTAGATACGACTTAGGCACCTCCCCTTGCAGGCGGGGTTTAGAACCCCGCCTGACGAAGATAATATGTAGAAATTTAAATAGGCATCCGCTCTTGCAGGCCGAGTTTGGAACCCCGCCTGATGGACCGTCGTAAGAACCCACTTTCACCTAACATTGGAGGATACAACCGCAATGAATCCACTACGGTTCCGCTACTTTTTATGTATTGGAGCCTTTCTAATATTCCTAATAAATCTATCTGCTGCGGCACAAGAAACACGGAGTCTGACGTTAGAAGAGAGCATTGAGATTGCCAAAGAGAACAATCTTACCGTTCAAACTGCTGAGCAAAACCTAAAAGCCGCCGAGGCGCAAGTCCGTACCGCACGCGCCGGGCTCTTGCCCAGAATTACAGCAAACGGAAACTATACCTATTTTAAAGATGTACAAAAGTCCGTAATTCAAGCCGAAGGCGGTTTCGGTTTCCCCACGCCCGGTGGAGAAACAGACGAAATGCCACAACCCAGCACCGATAACGAAGCCGATCTCATTGAACTTGAATTTGGCGCACACCATAATCTACAAGGCACGCTCAATCTCACACAACCGGTCTTCGCTTGGGGACGTTATTATTTCGGTTACCAAGCCGCAAAACTCAACTATCAGGCAGTCCAGCAGGATGTTAATGCCGCATACAATCAACTCCGTTTAGATGTATCCGAAGCGTTCTATGGCGCATTGATCGCGCGAGAGTTTGTACGGGTCGCACAGCAAAGTGTTACCCTTGTTGAAAAGCAACTCGGAATCGCTGAAACCTCACTTCAGGCGGGTGCCGCAACCGATTTTGATGTGCTTCGAGCAAAGGTCCAACTCGCAAACGCTCAGTCCCAACTCGTGCGTGTCGAGAACGCCGCGGTAACTGCCAAAGACGCATATAAAACAGTCCTTAACATACCCCTCGCCGAAAATGTATCTGTTAAAGGCACACTTGAAATCCAAGAAAAACAGCAGATGCCACCCCTAAATCTTGATACACTTATAGAGCAGGCACTTAAAAACCGTCCAGAGGTACACCGCACGCAATTCGGTGAACATGCAGCACGCAAACAGGTCGATGTTGCCAAAACTCGGCGACTTCCTGACCTCGGCTTCTTCACAAACTATCAAATCTCACAGAATGAAAGACTCACACAGATGAACCGGATTTGGAGCCTCGGTGTCCAAATCAATATCCCCATTTTTGATGGGTTCGCAACCAGCGCAGCTATCCAACAATCCGAATCCGTTTTGAAACAACTCCAACTCGGTGGTGCACAAGTCAAAACGGGTGTTGAGTTTGAAGTACGCAATGCCTATCTCAACCTAATTGGCGCACAGACACGGATTGAAGTCCAACGCGAAGCAGTCACCCAAGCACAAGAGAGCGTACGTATTGCGAATCTTCAATTCCAAAATGGGATCATTACCACTGTCGCTTTAACAGACACGCAACTTGCATTGGCACAAGCAGAAGTCAATCGTCTCCAGGCATACCACGATTACGTCGTCGGCTTGGCAAGATTAGAAAAAGCAATCGGACAAACCCTACAATAACAGACACTTACCTAATATAGTAGGAGCGAGATGAACTCGCGATCCCTAACTGATAAAAAATGCGTCCGTCCTAACCTAAAATGTCGGTTATCGGGAAAAAAGGAGAAATAAATTGAAGAACGTACTGATTATCATCCTCATAGTATTAGCGATCGCAGCGATCCTTGTCTTACCACGGTTCCTGAAATCGCCGAACCCAGAAACCGAACAGATAGAATCTGTAGCCGTACTTAAACCTGTCGAAATTGCGAAAGCAAAACGCGGCGAAATCCGTTCCGAACTCGGATTGTCGGGGACGATTCAAGCAGAATCACAGGTTAACGTTTTCCCTAAGATCGCTGGCCGTATTATTGAACTAAACGTTGACGAAGGCGACACTGTCCAGAAAAATGAACCGCTTGCGACTATAGAACGTGAAGAATTAGAACTCGCGGTCCAGCAAGCCGAGGCAACGCTTGAAGCCGCAGAGACCGCTCACTCACAAGCACAGAAGCTCGCGGAGGTCCGTGTCCGCGCACAAGTCACACAGGCGAAGGCACAACACCGAGCCGCTGAAATCGCACTTCAGCAAGTCGTGGACCTCTCCGAAATCCGGACGGTCACACAGATTGATCAGGCACAAGCCGCCTTGGGATCGCTTGTCGCGAACCTTGAAAAAATTAAAAGTGGGGCACGAGATGAGGACAGACGGCAGGCAGAAGCCGGGTTGAGTCAAGCCGAGGCAAACCTCGCCAATGCCAGAAGCAACCACACCCGGATGCTCCAACTCTTTGAAAACGGTGCCATCAGCCAACAATCCCTTGAGGGCGCGAAGACACAGTTGGACATCGCTGGCGCACAGCATAAGATCGCTCTCGAACAACTTTTACTGATTGATAACGGCGCACGCCCCGAAGATATTCAGGCAATGGAAGGCCAGGTGCAACAAGCGGAAGCCTCTTTACGGTTGGCAAAGACACAAGCGACTACGAAAACCTGGGAGAAAGACATCGAACTTGCCCGTTCACAGGTCGAAACCGCACGCGCAGGGCTAATGTCCGTCGAAGCCTTGGAGAATGCAAAGAGTTGGGAAGCAGAAATCACATCAGCGAAAACGGCACGCACACAAGCAGAAGTCGCGCTCAGATTGGCACAAAAACGCTTGAAGGATGCTACAATCAACGCCCCAATTTCAGGGATCGTCTCCAAACGCCACTTAGATTTAGGTGGAATGGCAGTACCGACAGCACCGCTCTTCGAGATCGTCAATATTGATACAGTGAAAGCCTCCGTTGATGTCATTGAGGCACAATTGAGCGAATTACAACTCAATCAGCAGGCTACAATAGAAATTGATGGGATAGAGACACCGATGTCCGGTCGCATCGTTTTCATCAGTCCGACCTTAGAAGTCATGCGGCGCACCGCAAACGTTGAAATCCTTATTGACAACCCCCAAGGAACCATTAAACCGGGGATGTTCGCGAAAGTCACCGTGCCTGTCAAGGTCCACACGGATGCAATCATCATCTCGCGCACCTCACTCATCGGTGATACGGACGCGAAGTCCCAAAATGTTTTTGTCGTTGAGAATGGCGTAAGTCAACGCCGTCCTGTAGAAGTCGGACTCTTACGTGGCGGCGAAGCGGAGGTACTCAGCGGAATTAATGAAGGCGAAGCCATCGTCATAGCCGGACAACATTCCCTGAAAGATGGTGAAAGTGTTAGGGTCGTCAATCCATAACCTCGCCTGTTTTCAACAACGAACCGCAACAAAAAAGACTTGCTAAATTCACAGAATTCGTGTAACATTGAGGATAAGCAGCTATCCGAGGCGTGGATTTTGTGGAAGAACCGGTGTATCCAGACCAGACACGCCAGAATTTGAGAAAGGGGTAGTCAAAAACAACAGTGTAAGAAAGTCTTAGTTGGAAAGAGAAATGAAAGTTGAACAACTCCACGGTCCTAAAGTAAAATCCTTTCAGGTCCTTGAGTTAGAATATCTTTTACAGGAAGATTCACCAGAACTCTTCTCAACCTTCGGTTTACAAAAAGGTGGACAGGTCATTGTGACGCACGCACCAGCAAGACTTGATATTATGGGGGGCGTTGCGGATTACTGTGGCGCGAATGTCTTTGAGATGACGCTTGACCGCACCGCAATCGCTGCGTGCCAAGCCAGAGCGGACAGAAACCTTTGCGCGATTACACTCCGCGCAGGAAGCCAATTTAAATCAAACTTTCATCTTTCGTTTGATAACTTCTATACCAACGGCACCCTCAAAACCTATACAGAGATGCAGGAACACTTCAACCAAGAACCGAGCGCAGCATGGGCAAGCTACATACTCGGCGCATTTTATGTACTCCTCAAGGAAGAAAAGATTGACCAGTTGCCTCACGGTGCCACTCTAATTATCAAAAGCGATATTCCAATAGGCGGCGGTATCGCCTCGTCTGCCGCTGTTGAAGTCGCAACGTTGATGGCTCTTAATCAACTCTATAACTTAGAACTCGGCGCACTCGAGATAGCGCGCCTCGCACAAATCGTCGAAAATCGGGTCGCCGGCGCACCCTGCGGAATCATGGACCAGGTAACCGCTGCCGTTGGCACTTCAACAAAAATTCTCTCGATCCTTTGTCAACCAGACAAGATTCTCGAATCTGTTGCGTCTCCCTCAAACGTCAGTTTCATCGGTATCTATACGAAAGTCCGAAGAAGCACATCAAGCACTGCTTATATTGACACACGCATCGGGGCTTTCATGGGATTGACGATCTTGAAGGACGCTTTTGAATCGGATGCTGATAAAAACAACGATACTCACAATATCTCGGACGCATTGGCAGATAACTACTTGTGCAATATTTCTGTACACGAATTTCGTGAGCAGTGCGAACATCTATTACCTGAAGAAATCCTTGGCGAAGAATTTCTCGGAAAGTACGGCGAAACTGTTGATACAGCGACGCAGGTGGAACCGGGAAAATTATATCCCGTGAGAAGCCGAGTCGAACACATGATTTATGAAAACGCACGCACCAAGCAATTTATCACCATGATAAAAAACGCTAACAGCGACCGAGAACATATCCAAGCCTATCTCAGGGAAGCAGGGAAACTTATGTATGAATCCAACGCAAGTTACCGAGACCTCGCAGGACTCGGTTCACCCGAAGTTGATGGACTCGTCAGCATCGCTGAAAAAATTGGAGAACAAGGTGGTATCTACGGCGCCAAGATTACCGGGGGCGGGGGCGGCGGTACCGTCGCATTGCTCTGTTACGGTAGCATCGAAAATTCGCTGACGCAAGTCCTCGCCGCCTACAAACTCGCTTGGGGTATTGATGCTGAACTCATCAGAGGTAACGCAGCCGGGGCATCTGAATTCGGACACATTTTATGGGAACTGAAACACAGCGAACCGCCAACACATTTCTAAATGGTTATCAGTTATCAGTTCGCTTCGCTTTCAGTTATCGGTCTGGTTTCTGGTAACCCTCTATCTGTTGGTAACTCCCGTTCCGCTATTCGGACACAAACAGTCAAGAAGATGTTCAGTAACACAAGTTCCTTGTAACTAATAACTGATAACTGATAACTAAGAGAAAAATAGATTGTGCAAAATCCAAACGAGCAAGACCAACACCGAGCATCCGGTGTCACATGGCGTGCCATACTTATCGGTATCCTCCTAATCCCACCTAATGTCTTTTGGGTCATTGAGGTAGAGTGCGTCTGGCACTCCGGACACCCAACGACTATTTCCCTCTTCTGGAATGTCGTTCTCAATATCTTTTTCCTCATCTTGATCAACCTTTTCCTGAAGCGGACCATCCCGCGTGCAGCGTTGACACAAGGCGAGATGATTACCATTTATGCCATGCTCTCTATCGCCTCAGGCTTGGCAGGACACGATACCTTGGCCTTGACGATCCCCGCACTCCCTCACGCATTCTGGTTCGCAACGCTTGAAAACGACTGGGCAGACATGTTCCACAGCTACATCCCGCAGCACCTTGTCGTCGCAGATAGAGAGATTATCCGTGGATTTTATGAAGGCAACACGCCGTTTTACAACGCTAAAATCGGCGGCGCATGGATAGGACCGACATTGTGGTGGACATCCTTTATTCTCGCGCTCGGCACTATCATGATTTGCTTGAATGTCTTAATTCGGAAACAGTGGACAGAACACGAGAAACTCGCATATCCGATCATCCAACTCCCAATGGCAATTACGGAAGGCGGCGGTACAGCACAACTGTTCCGAAATCGGATCCTCTGGTACGGGTTCATCGCTGCAGCACTCCTGAATATCTGGCACGGCTTAGCGCATTTCTTCCCTGTACTACCGGACTTCAGTGTCCGACACAATGCCCGTAATTGGGGCACTTTCTTCACGGAAAAACCGTGGAATGCAGTCGGCAATATCCCTGTCCCACTTTACCCGTTTGTCATCGGTTTGGGGTTCCTATTACCCTTGGACCTCTCTTTCTCGCTCTGGTTCTTCTACCTCTTTGAGAAGGCACAGCGCGTCTTCGGCAGCGCAGTCGGGATCCCGGCACCCTTCCCTTACGGCAGTGAACAATCCATCGGCGGTTGGATGGCGATCTTTGTCATCGCCTTGCTCGTGACCCGCAGACATCTCGTCAATGTTGTCCGTACGATCTTCGGCATGTCCGGCGGTATTGACGACTCACAGGAGCCTATCCGTTACAGGACATCACTCCTGCTTATTGTTCTCTCCACCCTCTATATTATCTGGTTTTGCCTGCACGCCGGTATGACACTCCCGATTATTCTCCCCTTCTTCGCGTTCTTCTATGCCATCTCAATAGCCATTACGCGTGTCCGAGCGGAACTCGGGCCACCCGCACATGAAATGGCAGGGATGTGTAATGCGCAGCAGTTCTTAGTCAATATCCTTGGGACGCGACGCATCGGACCGAACAATCTGACGGTCTTTCCATACTTCTGGTTCTTCAGCGGACGCGGCTACCGCGAACACATCATGCCCCATCAACTTGAAGCCTTCAAGATGGCAGAACGCGCAAATATGAACACAAAACGGCTCGTTCTGGCAATGGTTATCGCTCTCGTTCTCGGTTCTCTCGCTTCGTTCTGGGCGACGCTGAGTGAACTGTACCGTCTCGGGGGCGCAGTCACAGGTGCAGGCGGTGGTGTCGGCCCCTCAGTCGGACATATCGGTCAATTCGGTTGGCTCGCGGGTCTGTTCGCTTTCCCGCGCGACCCGGATATCCCTGCAATGGGATTTATGGCAGGCGGCATGGGATTCACCTTCCTCCTGATGTTCATGCGGATGCGCTTCATCTGGTGGCCCCTCCACCCAGCAGGATACCCGATCTCCATGACGTTCGGGGTCGGTTATTTCTGGAGTTGCCTCGTTATTAGCAGTATCCTCAAATGGTTCGCACTCCGATTCGGAGGACCCAGCACGTATCGAACAATGGTTTTCTTCTTCTTCGGTGTCATCCTCGGTGAATACTGCGTAGGCGCGTTCTGGAGCGTCTTGAGCGTCATCATCCGTGCACCGATCTACGACTTCGCACCCGGTTAAAAACCGAACCTTTTTCCATACAGCACCGCACGCTATAAGCACACGCATTTGAAAGCCAATAAGGTATTATCATGAAAACACGACTCTTTTATTTTTCTGTTCTAATAGCGAGCCTCATTTTACCCACAGCCGTCAAAGCAGCAGACGAAGGCGCACACGCCGCCGAATTTCTTAGCCACGGTGTAGGCGCACGCGCACTCGGAATGGGAAGCGCGTTCGTCGCTATTGCTGACGACGCTACCGCTACCTATTGGAACCCAGCAGGACTTACCAAAGTCAAGAAACATAGCTTCTCAGCCATGTATTCCGATACCTTTAGCACCGGAGACGGCAGTTGGCTCAGCAGAGGGTTGGTCTCATACAATTTCCTCAACTACGTCTATCAAATTGAGGATATCGGCAGCATCGGTGTCAGTTGGATACGCCTCGGTGTTGACGATATACCGCGCACGACCTTCATAGACATCAACAACAACGGTATCCTTGGTGATTTTCAAGACAAAAACGGCAACGGTGTTAAAGATGACGGTGAACTCTATATCGATAAACCCGAAATCGCAGAATACTTCAGTAACACCGACAACGCCTTGCTTGTCTCTTACGCGCGACAGGTTCATTCGATGGTAGCCGTTGGTGGGAACCTCAAACTCCTCAACCAAGCCATCTTTGAAAACAGTGGCACCGGTTTCGGTATCGACATCGCGGTAATCGCAGAACCTTACGACGGACTCCGAGTCGGTGTAATGTTAATCGATGCCACAGGCACACAGATCCGATGGGATACGCCTGAAACACCAACATTCACCCGCACTCGACGATTCCGATTCGGTACTGCCTACCACTTCAGAGTGCCACGCCTCGGTAAAGGGGCGATCGGGGTAGATTTTGAAACCGATCAGGCAGATCTCGAAGAAGGCAGCGATAGTGGCGGGATTATATCACGTGTAGGCGCAGAATACTGGCTCTTTGACACCGTCGCACTCCGCGGGGGATGGAATGGACAGGGACTGTCTGCAGGGGCGGGACTCCGCGTTAAGGTAAATGCCATGGCGTTCTTCATCAACTACGCTTTCAATACCCACACCCTTGGCGGTTCACAACGCATCTCTGTCGCTGGCGAATTCTAATAACATTTCTGAAAAACCGTTCCTCAAGAACAAATTCCGGTTCGTCGTCGCGCAATTCATTGCGCTTCTGGCATGCGGATCGCTATGTTCCAATCATACCTACATTAGAGTTGCCGAAAGTCGGCAACCCCATTTGTAGAAATAGGAGAATTTATGAAAACTATATTTTCGTCCATACTAACTGTTTTCTGTTTAACGGCTCTATTTTTTTCTTACAATAGTTTTGCCCAAGATTCACCACAATGGCATCTGCCCGAAGGTGCCACCGCGCGACTCGGTAAAGGCTGGTTATATGAAATTCAGTATTCCCCTGATGGCACACGGCTTGCCGCCGCAGGTGCACTCGGCGTTTGGATTTACGATACCGTTACCGACGAAGAAATTGCCCTCTTTACCGCCAACGGATATGGCGTTTCAGCACTGGCGTATTCCCCTGATGGAAATATACTCGCCGGTGGAAGCGCGAACGGCTCTATCCACTTGTGGAACCCTGAAACCGGTGAAGTCTTGCACACCCTCGCTGAACACAGAAGGAGTGTCCGCAGCCTCGTTTTCAGTCCTGATGGGTCCATCCTCGCCAGTGGCAGCAGAGATGATACGATACGTCTATGGAATCCCGAAACCGGAGAACTCTTGAAAACGCTTGAGGGCCACACCGAAGGCGTCAGTAGCCTCGTTTTCAGCGGTGATGGTAACACGCTCATCAGCGCAAGTCGAGACGATACCATCGGTATATGGGATGTTACCACGGGGGCACTACAGCAAACCCTTGAAGAACATCGAGATAACGTCGCCAGTGTTGCACTCAGCCCTGATGGTGCGACCCTCGCAAGCGGTGATTTGAATGCCGTTATCTATCTATGGGATACCGCCACATGGACGGTTAAGCAGACGCTCACTCGACATACATCCTATATCTACGATATGAAGTATAGTCCTGACGGTAGTATTCTCGTCAGTGCCGGTGAAGACGATACCGTCCGATTGTGGGATGCCGACACAGGCGACCTCCTACACACAATCAATGCACACACCGCTGATGTCTATAGTGTTGCTTTCACACCGGATGGAAATACCCTCGCTACTGGTGCCTGGGATGCGTCTATTCGTTTCTGGGAACCTGGCACGGGCAGACATTTGAAAACCATCACGGGACACACGGATGCTGTCCTGAGTGTTACATTTAATGCTGATGGAAGTATCCTTGCCACGCGGAGTTGGGACAAAACCATCCGCCTTTGGGACGCTGACACCGGCAAACTTCGCCATACCCTCATTGGACACCAAGATGATGTTGACGTTGTTGTCTTCGCGCCTGATGGCAGAACGCTCGCAAGTGGCAGTCAAGACAACACTGTCCGTTTATGGGATGCTATTACGGGCGAACACATAAAGACACTCAGAGGACACTACTCCTATCTGATAAGTCTTGCCTTCAGTCCAGATGGAAGTATTCTCGCCAGTGGCAGTGAGGACGACAGCATCCGTTTATGGGATGTTGCCGAAGGTCAGTACATCGGAGGGTTGTGGGAGCATGAGGCTGGCGTTGAGACGCTCGCGTTTAGCCCCGATGGCACAATGCTGGCCAGCGGCAGTCGCGACGATAAAATTATCTTGTGGGACCTCGAAACACGCGATGCCATACACACCATCAGCGAACACGAAGATGATGTTTGGGCAGTTGCGTTCAGTCCTGATGGCACCAGGCTTGCCAGTGGCGGCGGCGACACGGTCTCCTTATGGGATGTTGCCACGGCAGAATTTCTACAAACATTTCGTAGACCTATTGAGCGCGAAGTACCGGTAGATGCACCAGAAGAATTGACAGGCGAGGTACCTACAGACCTTCCCGCAAATGCTACCAGTATTGTTTTTAGTCCTGATGCTAAAGTGCTTGTTAGTGGAAGTTACGACAGAACCATCCGTTTGTGGAACATTGACACCGGCGAACAGCTCAGAACGCTTGACGGACATACCTATTCCATCACGAGTGTCGCCGTCAGCCCTGATGGCAGCACGATCGCCAGTGGAAGTTTCGATGGCACGGTCCTCTTATGGGCATTTCCCGACCTGATGGTTGCCACCGAAGTCGTGGGCGACATCAATGGTGACGGTATGGTCAATATCCAAGATATAGTGCTGATTGCAGCGAGTTTCGGCGAAGCTGGTGAGAACGGTGCTGACCTGAACGGAGATGGCGAGGTCAACATTCAGGATATTCTCATGGCTGCGAATGCCATCGGGAACGCTACAGGCGCACCTTCTGTCCATTCATTGTCAGCCGTGCAAGTGGAGCAGTGGTTAAGTCTCGCAAAACGAGGCGCATCACAAAGTATCCAAACTACAGCATCCGATATGATTTCATATCAGCGCGGCATTCAGGTACTGGAACAGATTTTGGAATCGCTGACACCGCAAACAACCGCACTGCTCGCCAACTACCCGAATCCGTTCAATCCTGAAACATGGATACCCTATCAGTTAGCAGCACCTGCAGAGGTAGCATTGACGATCTATGCAGCGAACGGAGCAGTCGTCCGAACCTTGGCATTAGGGCATCAACCGGCGGGTACGTATCAGAATCGTAGCCGCGCAGCATATTGGGACGGCAGAAATGATCTTGGTGAATCTGTTGCGAGTGGCATCTACTTCTACACACTCACCGCAGGCAATTTCACTGCCACGCGCAAAATGTTAATACGCAAGTAACCTGCTTTAAGCATTAAATTTTTTCAGGGAAAGGCTTAACAGCCTTTCCCTATTTTTGTGCCCAGAAGTGCATCCATTGATGTGTAATAACGAAAATGTAAGTTTGTCGAGAGTGGTTTATTTTCGTCCAATCACTTTTAACTATTTCAACCTAAACATCACATAATGGAGGAACTTTGGACGCTTGTTGAAATGCTTAAGATCGTCAGTAAGCATGAGGAGGCACTTCAACTTCTACAACACCTTGAAAAGACTGAAAAGGAAAACCCGTTTATCCGAAGTATCTTCAGAGAAATCGCTATGATTCATGAAGACACAGGGAACACTGAACTATCAAAAGCGTATTTTCTCAAAGCAGATTCAAAGTTAGAGATGATTGGAAAACCCGCGCCTGACTTCTCATTAACAGATAGTAATGGTAATCCGATTGCGCTCAAGGATTATCGAGGAAAGGTAGTGCTGCTTGACTTTTGGGCAACTTGGTGTGGACCTTGTATCGCGGAAATGCCGAACGTGAAAAAGATATATGATACCCATAAAGATATGGGATTTGTTGTAATTGGGATAAATCTTTACAACGATGCGTCTGAAGTACGCGATTTTCTCAAAGAATGTGAGCTACCGTGGCGACAGATTTGTGATGGTCAGGATGGACCTCTTAAAAAACTGTTCCAAATTCGTGGTATACCATCGTTGTGGCTTATTGACAGGGAAGGTAAAGTAATCTCATATAAAGCCAGAGGCATAGAGTTAAGAAAACTGGTTGATGAAGCCGTGAAAGCGAAGATATAGCGGAATGGAGATTACTTTTCCTAAAGCGGCGTTTGTTCAAAAACCGTTTCCACTCCAATCTCAATCCGAACCGGAGCCAGATACGGACGAACGGCTTCCGTATCCACGCGCACACCGAGTCCCGGAAGCTCTTTCACCCGAACCATCCCGTCTGATTCAACGGCACCCTATTTTGGGCATACTTTCCTCTTGATTCTCCTTTCCAAATGTCGTATTATTTTAAGGATAGGTTACGGAGATGTTTATCGGTTTTTCCAATGCCAGTAAACACAGCAATGGACAACGACTAATGGAGTGGGATAGCAAATGAGAAGATTTGGCACACAGGGACCCGTCAACCCCGAACAACACTATATTGTCCCTCGCACAGCAGAACTCACTGAGTTCATTAAGCGCGTCGAAGAGGGACGTTATATCGTCATTTTTGCCCCCCGACAAACCGGCAAAACGACCTTTTTCCAACGCGCCGCCGCAGCACTTACGTCCGAAGACCTAACCTATTTTCCCATTCAACTCAATTTTGAGATATATGTAGACTGCAGTCGTTCCGAATTTTACGAGTTCCTCACTAAACAGATTTGCAAGGAAATTGAACGCGTTTACCAAAGACGCGGGGAGACACCCAACGAAGCATTAAAGCATTTTCTCGACAATGCTCAGATAACCAACCATTTGTCAATGATGGAATTCTTTGAACAAATTCAGCGTTTCCTGAAAGATGGGGAAAATTGGCAGAAAGTTATCCTCATCATCGACGAGTTTGATGGCATCCCAACATCTGCCCTGAAGGGGTTTCTGCACGCCTTTCGACATACTTATATCGCAGATACTACACGCCAATGTCCGCACAGCCTCGGAATTGTCGGAGTCAAGAACATCACACAACTTGACTATGATCGCTCCGTCTCTCCCTTCAATATCCAGGACGATTTCGCGCTGCCCAACTTCACGCTTGCCCAAGTGCAAGAGCTGCTCGGACAATACACCACTGAGGTCGGACAAGCTTTCGACCCAGCAGTCATTGAATCCATCCACAAACAGACAGGTGGACAACCCTTCCTCGTCAACCGATTCGCGCAGATACTTACAGAGGAGATGGACATTCCCAAAACCGAAATACTTACAATCACACACTTTTCAGAAGCGCGCGGACAACTTTTGGAGGAACGGAACACTAACATTGAGCATCTCCTGACTAATATCCGTAAAGACCGACGTTTTGAAACCATACTCATGCAAATCGTCTCTTATGAAGACAGCATGCGATTCAACCTTGATAATGATATTATCAACGAACTCGCTACGTATGGTGTCATCACCAGAGGAACCGACAGAAAATGTGAGATTGTCAATCCGATTTACCTGTACCGAATCATACAAGCATTCAAACCGATAATCAACGGATTGGAGCGCGACTACTTCCCTGAAAACACCGACGGATTTCAGTACCTTAACGACACCGGACAAATTCAGATGGAACTGCTCTTAGATAACTTCCAAGATTTTATTGCCCGTGCAGGGTTCAGGATCCTGCAAGTACCCGATACACCCCAAGAATTCATCGGACAGCATCTCCTCTTTGCCTACCTTGATCAATTCGTTACCAGTGTGAACGCAGCAATGTATATGGAAGTCCCAACAGGACGCGGCAGGATGGACCTGATCGTTCTTCACAATCAGCAAAAACACATCGTTGAAACGAAGATTTGGAGAAGCGAACGGCACTATACTCAAGGCAAAAAGCAACTCGCCACGTATCTCGCTACGGAAGGTGTAACGGATGGGTACTACGTGGTGTTCGATCATCGCGAGCAGCCGGAGAAACGCACAGAGACAGAGGCAATAGACGGATTAACGATTCGGAGTTACATCATTCCTGTAGTACAGGAACGTCCTTGAAAAGAATAAATTCTCAAAATCGTCTACAGACTTCCCTGTTCAAAAACCGTATCCGCACCCACCTCAATCCTGACAGGAGCCAGATACGGACGAACGGCTTCCGTATCCACACGCACACCGAGTCCCGGAAGTTCTCTCACCCGAACCATGCCATCGGATTCAACGGCGAACGGTTCCGTTACCAGACACTGCGACAACGCCGATCCCGCTGCCGGATACTCTAATAAATCGAAATCGGGGTTCGTTGCGAAGACGTGAAGTGCCGCTGCAAGGCTCAGATGGCTCTTAAACGTATGGTTAACATACTGAATACCGTGCTGTTCCGCCAACTGACGCACCTGAAAAGAAGGCATAATCCCACCGATACGTCCAGCGTCAATCTGAACGAACTCGACACCACCGTGAACAATAAGATCCTCTGCCGTTCGGTAAGTATCCGATCCCTCGCCTGCGGCGATCGGAACACGCGGATTCTTTTTCGTTAGCGAACCGTAAGCATCAATCGCATCAGGCGCAAGCGGCTCCTCTAACCACGTCGGCGAAAATTGTGCAAACGCCTCGGCGCGACGGTAGGCTGTCTCATGGTCACTCCCCCAGACAACGCCAGCATCAATCATAATCTGCGCCTCTGATCCCATCCCCGCTCGCGCCGCTTCCACGAGGGCGATGTCGTTTGCCTCACCGAATTTACCCATCGGACCCCAACCGAACTTCGCCGCACGATACCCCTGTTCACGCAATCCCACCGCAATACGGTGCGTCGCCTCCGGTGTATCACCAAAAAGGACGGACGCATAAGGCAGCTTAGAGTGTGCAACATCAGAGGCCCCCGACATCTCAGCAAGAAGACGGTACACAGGCTTATCTAACTGCTGTCCAACAAGATCCCACAACGCAATTTCTGCACCGCTATAGGCATGCTGGATCTGTTGAATATCCAACCCGTTCCGTAATACCTTTTCGCTGAGTCGAAGCACATCGTCAGGCGCATCAAGTGTCTCACCCATTAGAGACGTACGGATGTTGATAATATTGCCGTGCGACATCGGACTGCAATAGACAGCAAGACTTACCAACGGCGAGGCATCGCATTCACCCCACCCTTCAAGTCCAGTATCCGTGCGGACTCGGACCAAGAGTGTATCTTGCGTACCGTCCGCTGCTGTCGTGATGTCGGGCATCCGTAAGTAGAACGGATCAACTGCTACGATCTTCATCTCTGCCGGGTGCAGTTCCTTCCGATTGTTCGCCATCTTCACTCGAAACAAGGAGCGGCGTTGAGGTTACGATCTGCTGAACCTTTGGAGCCGATAGGGCGCGCGCCGCCGAAATTAAAAACCATCCAAACAGTCCGATACCCGCACCGACGCACATCGCGATCCCAGCACCTCTCGGTGTCGCAATCCGATCCATCGTCTCACGGCTCAGTTCACATGAGAGATTGTTGATATGCTTAACAGCGACTGTCCGTCTTTCACCTTCTTGCACATACTCAAGGGTCGGTGCTGTCTCACTATCTACTTTAACATCGGCGTTCCCAGACGGCGTATTGATCGCAATCACGTTCCGCCCTGCATCGCCGACCCAACGCGCCTTTAGACCCTTGAGACCCTCCGCATCGCGAATCGGTTCTACCCGTGTACGGGACAATATATTCCCCAAAAGACTGATAGCGATGTCTTTGGATTTCGCTAAAGCGTTCCCTAACTTTTCTGAATTCACATGCGTCTCCAATCGTTTGATATCCGTAGTATGCAAAAAACATACACAGATTTCCGTTTCGGTTAAGTATTCTTATCTCGTACCTGAACATCCGTATTAGATGTATTATACTGAAAACAGGCTATATTGTCAAGAATTGTCAGATGTCTCACGGAACCATTCAGTTTCCTGTAATAAAAAAACTTGACGAATCACAGATTTTGTGCAAAAATATATACAACTTTGTGACTGGAAGCAAACATTTTTAGAGGCCGTCAGAATATCAAAATCTGTGCACTAAAAACTACGCCTTCCACGATCAGAATGCGTCCAGTTTGTACATCAATTAACGTACAAAGAGGAGTTTCGACATGCGGGACGACCAAACCTTATCGAACAGTCAGACATCTTACGAACGACAGATTCCGCTTTTCCCATTACAGACAGTCTTGTTCCCTGGCGGATTTTTACCACTACATATTTTCGAGCCCCGCTACCGGACCATGATCAAGTTCTGTTTGGAACATGAGGCTGAATTCGGGGTTGTACTCATCAAAGAAGGAGAAGAAGTCGGCGACACCGCTACGCCTTACGACATCGGTACTGCCGCCCGAATCCTTCACGTTGAACATCTCGACGATGGTCGCATGAATATTATCTCCGCGGGTGAATATCGGTTCCAAATCCTTGAAATCCAAGATCATCTCTCCTATCTCACCGGTCACATCCGCATGTTAGATGATCCCGAAACAGAATTTGAATCCGTCTCAGAGGAACTCACCACACAAACCGAAGAATTGTATAAGGCGTACGAAGCGTTATCCAGTCGCCTCATTTTCGCATGGAATCCACCTGAAGAACACCCAGACGATCCAAGGGAACTCGCCTATCAGATCGGTATCCGCTTACGTATCTCGCTCAAGGAAAAACAGACATTGTTGGAGACAATCCCGTTAGATCAACTCCTCACACGCGAAATCGAGATATTGATGGATCAAAATCGGCGTATCGCTTTCCAATTAACAGCGCGAAACAATTGAGATCGTCGCGATCATATCACAAAAAATTATAGGTTTTCATAGTGATGTGATCGTTTCATATACTACAGAACCTATCTGCAACGCGATAAAACAATGGCACTTAAGGCTCCAGTTCATCAATTCACTGAAACACAGTCAATCCGGATTACGCGTCGCGATTTCTTCTATGTCAGCAACATGCTGTCGGCTGCCCGACTCGTTACGGTACCGTTCATTTTTTTAACCATCTATCGGGAACAGTGGATATTGGCAATCGTTTGGGGTGGTGCCGCAATTATAACCGACGTGTTAGACGGGTTCTTCGCTCGACGCTTAAAGCAACACAGCGAACTCGGCTTAATATTAGACCCTGTCGCAGACAAACTCGCGATCTCCGCTGGTATTTTCGCACTCGTTCTATCAAAATCTACATTTCCGCTGTGGGCATTCCTTATCATTGCCACCAGAGATGTTCTCATCGTCCTCGGCAACGCCATCTTGGCACATAAGGCAAAAATGATTACACGTTCCAATTTGTGGGGGAAATGCACCAGCTTCTTTTTATCAGTCGCGATAACGTTTTACCTGCTCCGTCCGATAGCACCGCGCTTACCGGAAAACACCGAATTTTATACGCTCTGTCTGGCACTGGTATTTGTCAGTATCTCAACAGTCAGCTATGCACACCACATGCTTCACGTGTTAGAAACCCAGAACCAACGGTAAAACGAATACCATTTCTAAGGCGATAGGTCTATCCCGAAAAAAATCGTCCAAACTTTAGTAAGAGAGTACCTCATGGCTTACAAAAAACTTGCAACGAGAAAACCTTTTATCGTCAATAAAAACTTGGGCAGTGCCGTTGAAGTTGAACCTGAGGAATTGACAACAACCAACGCTGACGGTATACCTGTGATTGTCCCAACGCAGAAACAGAAATACGATTTCGACCGAAACGGTTGGCTCCTGATTCCAAGCGTTCTGTCGGACGATGACATCGCGGAGATGCGCGAATTTTGTCAACAGCTACACGAAACACCGGAACGGATCCCCGAACCCGAACGGTGCACACTCGGCGGTCCGCTCCAAAAACTCGCCGATCACCCCGTCGTCGTCGGCTTCCTAAACGAATTTTTGGCTTACCCACCCGCCGCAAGCGAGGATTGCTACGGATTCCGACTCGAAGAAACAACTCCGTCTTTCACAGACACACCACCGCAAACACAATCCGTCCTTCACAAAGGGAACGGATTGTTCCGTCTACCCGGCGATTCTCACCTCTATCGGTGCGTGCCAGGACGCGGCTGGAGCGGGTTAACACGCGCAACCTGGGAACTAACCGAAGTTACACACGACACAAACAGTCTACGTTTCATCACCGGAAGCCATAAAGCAGCATATCCGATACCGGAAGCGGCGCAGAAGCCGAATTCACCGCTCTGGGAAACATATCAATGCCCACCCGGATCGCTTTTTCTTCTCACTGAGTCTCTGACACAGATGCAAGTGCAACCGGAAGGTGTCGAGCGGGTCTCTATCTCGAATTTGTACAACACAGTAGCAAGTCGTTGGTCGAACTGGCTACCCCATCCGCAGCTCCTCGAAGCGATGCCACCCAAACGTCAGACGCTCTTTCGAGAGACTTATGCGGGCGGAAACGTCGTCAACGGAGACTTTGGACAGCGCACATCCGCCTATATTGCGGAGGTATAATTGGACGAGGAGATATTCACAATGGAAAAACAGACGAACAGAGAACAACACCCTTGGATCGGCGCACTGTTACCACCAGACACTTATGAATTGCCAACCCAAAACGCTGATGGACTGCCTGTCCCAGAGTTAACCCCTGAACAACGGTACGCTTTCGATACGCACGGTTGGTTTCTAATACCGGAAGTTTTTACTGGGTCAGAACTCGAAGAGATGCGCGATTTCGGATACCGCCTGCACCACGACCCTGAATCGATTCCAGAGCATGAACGGAGTCCGGTCGGCGGCCCCCTCCAAAAACTGATTGATCATCCGCTCGTTGTTTCGTTGCTCAACGAGTTCACAGCACATCCCGCTGTAACGAGTCCCGAACACTACGGCTTCTCTGTTGAAAGCACAAGCCTCTTTTATCGTGAACCCGGTATGGGAGGATTCGGACCGCATAACGGCAACGGACTGCTCCGTTTTCCCGGCGATGTCCACTACTACAACGCTTTCCCCGGTAAAGGCTACAGTCCGCACACCCGCGTCGTCTGGGAACTCAACGAAGTAAAAAAAGGACAAGGTGGCACACTCTTAGTAACCGGAAGCCACAAGGCAGTTTACACAGCACCACCGGATATTCAAGACCCTAAGTCAGATATTTGGACGACTTACGGATGTCCTCCCGGTTCACTGCTCTTTTTCACGGAAGCACTCACCCACAGTGCGAACCCGTGGACAAATACTGAAAATGACAGAATCGCCGTTTTTAACCTCTATAGTCCTATTGACAGCGGTTTCGCCAAAGTTTACAAACCGCATCCGAAACTGCTCGCTGAAATGCCACCGCTCCGGCAGACACTCTTCCGAGAGCGATATGTTGTGGACAACGCTAACGGCACACCACAGTAACTCAGAGGAAAAAACCGATGCCTGATAATAACAACTTTAACGAACTACTCATCCATACCCTAAAACAGATCCACATCCGCTTGGATCGCTTAGAAGCCAAGGTTGATGAGAAAACTGATAAGGCTGATCTCAAGGCTGTTGAACAACGCTTTGATAGCGTCGAAAATCGTCTCGGTAGCGTCGAAAATCGTCTCGGTAACGTCGAAAGCCGCCTTGACCGAATTGAAAGCGGGGTTGGAGCAATCAAGTGGGCAATTGGTGTCGGCTTAGCCGCTATAGGCGTTCTCATGGCAGTTTTAAAAATATTCTGACGCGTACTTTTTGGCGGAAATTTCTGAAATGGAGCAATTATGTCTACAACACAACCAAATGTTCTCTGGATTTATGGAGAAGACCTTTCCCCGGATCTCGCCTGCTACGGCACACCTGCCGTGGAGACACCCAACATCGACCGCCTTGCATCCGAAGGCACTCGCTTTAGCAACGCCTTCGTCACATGTCCCGTCTGCTCACCGAGCCGATCCGCGCTCATCACGGGGACCTACCAGACGCATTTTGACGCACACAACCATCGCAGCAATCGTGACAAACCCTTACGCGAAGATATGAAACTCATCACCGACTGCTTCCGCGAGGCAGGCTATTTTACCTGCAATAGTCCAGGACCCCCGTACAATCGACCCGGAAAAACGGATTTTAACTTTCAACGTGAAAAGCCTTTTGACGGCGTTGATTGGCGTGAATGTCCTGAAGGGCAACCGTTTTACGCGCAAATTAACATCCCAGACACGCACCGCGTCTTTAAACCCGACCCTGAACGTCCAATCTCCCCAGAGGATGTCGAATTACCACCTTACTACCCCGACCATCCGCTCACTCGAAAAGATTGGGCACTCTACCTCGAAAGCATTCAGATTTTAGATAAAAAAGTCGGGCAAATTCTCAAACGACTCGATGATGAAGGACTCACCGACAACACCATCGTCTTTTTCATGAGCGATCACGGACGCGCACATATCCGCTGCAAGCAATTCCTCTACGATGGCGGTATCCATATCCCACTCATCGTCCGATGGCCCGGACAGGTTGATGCCGATGCCGTTAGCGACGCGCTCGTCAGTGGGGTCGATTTCGCACCGACAACGCTTTCACTCACCGGTGTCGATATTCCCGATTTTATGCAAGGGCAAATCTTCCTCGGTTCAGACGCGATACAACGCGACGCTATCTTCGCAGCGAGGGATCGATGCGACGGAACGGATGACAGAATCCGATGTATCCGAACACACCGCTATAAGTTAATCCGCAATTATCATCCAGAACGTCCGTACATGCAATTCAACGGCTATAAGAAACAGCAGTATCCGCTCTGGAGTCTGGCACCGCTGTTAGCAGAACGTGGTGAGTTGTCCCCCGCACAACAGCATTTCACCAAACAGACGCGTCCGTCCGAGGAGTTGTATGATTTAGAAGCAGACCCCTACGAAACCAACAATCTCGCTACAGATTCACGTTATGACACCGTGCGAAACGAACTCGCTGCGCAACTCGATGCATGGATGACAGAAACGGGTGATATGGGTGAAACCCCTGAATCCTCCGAGATCATGACGTATTGGGACGAAAATATGGCGGAAAGTTTCAAAAACAGTATGGAAAAACGTGGACTCTCACCCGATATCAGCGATGCAGACTACGTCGCATGGTGGGAAAATCATCTATTGACGTAAAAAATACGAACCCTCGGCGAAACGGAGGTACTTAATGGGCGATATAATCTATGGACACGGCGATGGATTTCTGACACAAGACGGTCGTCGCCTCTTCCCCATCGGGTTTTATGAACATCCTGCTGAAGATGACGCACTCAGAGATATGGCAGAAGCAGGCGTTAACCTTGTTCGGTGCGGCAATACCGAGGCACTCGACCGCGTACAAGCACACGGAATGATGGGATGGGTGCCGTTATCGCTTCAATCCGGCGCGACACCGGAATTTCAGGAACATATCCGTAACCTCGCAACACATCCCGCACTCGCAATCTGGGAAGGTCCTGATGAGATCGTCTGGAACTTCACCGCATATAGTGGACTCTGGCGACAGGATCGGCTCGCAGTGTTCCCGAATAAAGGCGAATGGTGGATGCAAACACCGCTCGCTATCCAATACTCTGAAGAACGCGCCGCAGAGATTATGCCGAATATGCGCGAGGCGGTCGAATTCATCCGCAGCGTCGATCCACACAATCGACAAGTCTGGATAAATGAGGCGCGTGATAGCGACCTGAAATTTGTTCGACAATACATCGACTTCGTAGACATCACCGGATGCGACGATTACCCCGTTCATGCTGATGAACGACCAACTATCCGTCTTGCCGACTCTACTGACCGATGGAAACAGGTCGGTAATGGCAGACCCGTCTGGATGGTGCTTCAAGCGTTTTCCTGGAACGATTTGGACGATGAACACGGCGACATCGCCGCGTTCCCGACCTTCGACGAATCACGCCTCATGGCGTACGTCTGCATCACGCACGGTGCAAGAGGCATCTTGTATTGGGGATCGCACTACCTGAAATCCAAAGGACACGAAGCCTTTCGGAAGTCGATTTACGCCCTAACGAGCGAACTCTCCGCGCTGCAACCCTTTCTCACAGCACCCAATGAAGGCTATGTTACAGTCCAATCAATTGATGACGGACGCACCGATGTCCCCACACCTATCTCAAAGCGTGGCGTAAGCGTAACGGCTCGCAGAACCGGTAGAGAGTGGCTTATTATTCTCGTCAACGAGGACCCCGACCCGCACATGGGGGTTGAAGTCATTGGATTGGACGCGCTAAACGGTACCGAGTTTATGGAACTTTACGGCGATGAGAAAACTACCGTGTCTGACGGTGCATTTATAACACGGTTGCGCGGTTTTGAAGTCAAGCTCTTCACAACGCACCGAAAATGGGAGACCGAACAACAAGATGGCAGAGATTTCACCGGATAACGAAAAAGAACGATTCGGATTTGACGCACCAAAACATAAACCCATCGAAGAATCAATCCGTTGGGCAACAGAAAATGGCTTCAGATATATCGACTTCCAAGCCGATGTACCACCGAATGACATCGCTTCATTTGACGCTGCGCGTGTCCGCACAGTACGCAACCTCTGTGAAACACACGACATCGCCATCGGTATCCACCCATCTTCCGCAATCAATAACGCCGAGTACGTACCAATCATGGCTGAAGCCGTTGATAACTATCTCTATGCGAACTTAGAACTGGCACAACGACTCGGATGCGGTTGGCTCATCGGGCACGGCGGTTATCATTTCGGGGACATCGCGCAACGCCGTGATGCCGCTGTCGCACGCATCCAGCAATTGGTAGACCGAGCAGAGCAGGCGGAGATCGTCATCTTCTTCGAGAACCATAACAAGGAACCAGAACACGCCGAAATCCACTACATCCCGCATAACGTCGCCGAGACATGCTGGTTCTTCGATGCCATTCAGTCTCCCTACTTCAAGTGGGCATTCAACGTCGCACACGGGCATCTCGTGCCGGAGGGATGGAAAGGGTTCTTGGACGCTTTCGGCGTGGGGAACATTGGTCAGGTCCGTCTCAACGACAACACCGGCGAATATGAAATCCATCTCGTCCCCGGTGAAGGCACGATTGATTTTGTGGATCTATTTGCGCAATTAAATAGTTGTGGTTATGAGGGTTGGTTCAGTCTCGGCTTCGGTAACGACGCAGATAAAATTCGCGTCCGAAATCAATTTACAGCGTATCTATACTGATTGAAGTCGAAAGCCTTCAAACACACAAAATAGTACTATTCGTGAATTCGGCGTATTAGATTGGTGAATTCAATTCGCGTAGTATGTTCCATTTCTGGTTTTCATTCCATCCTGTCTATTACGATTCCGACGTATGGATTCTAACCAGTTGCTAGCAGCTCGTTCACCTTGTTCTATTGCGATTTCGACAGTTTTCTTCACATGTTCTAAAAGTTTTTTGGAACCGTTACGCAGCCTGAAAGATTCGGATATGCTTTGTTCAATTTCAATCTGCTTTTCTTTCAATAGAAACGGAATCAGCGTTGCCGCTACCTGATCCAATCTCCAACGAGGGATTAATGAACTTCCGGCAACATCTCGTTGAACCTGTTCTTGTGTCAAAATCGAATTAAGGACCAGCGTTAGATATTCACGCCCGACTTTATCGGTATCGCTTTTTAATCGGAGTATCCCACTACTCGGAATCATTCTTTTCGGTCTTTTGCGAAAATAATAAGCGATGCCGGGAGTTCCATCTTTACTCAAAAGGATTTCACCTTTTTGCGGTTGGTGTTCTTGCATTTCGGCATATAGTTCTTCGGAAATGTATTTTTCCGTGGTGATTTCAAATGGGTTGAGATCGCTGGCGCACACAAACGGGATACCCTCTTCAAGGTCTTCCAATCTCTCCACCTCAATGCATTGTTTAAGCGTAACCAAATTTCCCAATGTATCCGAATCGCCAGGGTAATTCCGAATAGCATTGACAACCTCTTCGTACCTCGGTTGGAAGTAATCCGAGTCAATACGTCCTGCGCGTTGCATATCGGAGAAGTTTTTGACGAAGGTTAACTGCGATTTCGGCCGCCAGTTTGCCAAACCCAGTTCGGAAAGAAGAAGGCTTTCCGCTTGGGCATAAATCTGTTTAGATCTATCAATATCAAAAATAGAAGTTTTAACGGCTTTAACAATCAACGCCTCAAAGGAATCAGATGGAACAAACAAGGCTGTATCCAAAACGTCCCTAATTGATACGGCAGGATATAGACTCCCCTTATTTGCTCGTATTAAACAGTTTACAAAATAGGTTGTTTTGCAAAAAGCCAAGAGATACTCTGGTTGTATGCCGTTGGATCTTAGAACAGCTAGATCGCTGCTACCAACAACACCATCAGTTTCAATAAGGGCAACGGCATTCTGATCAGGCATCACTGTAGAAACAACAACATCGCCTTTTTCTAAAAGGTGATACGCCCGTTCCGGTTCCTCGCCCAATTGCACTCTTGTTGTTTTATATTCAAAACTCTTCAGCGAAATTTGGGAACTTCCAAGGTACTCAAAGTCTCGATTTATGGGAGTCGATTTGATGTTGAGGATGTCTGAAGACACAAAATCTCTCATCTTCTGATGTGGTGAAACGAGATGGGCGTTCTCAATGAAGTCAGGGTGCCAATATTCGGCATCAATTCTGAAATCATCCGCTTTAAATTCTGAGAAATTGACTATTGAATATTGCATCAACCAATGTCCTCCATAATCATAAAGAGTGTCAAGTAGAGAAGGCGGATTACCCTATGGTTTTCAATGTCCGGTACTAAATCCCCGTGAAAGAGGTTACATCTTACCTGATAGACAATCTCTATATAAGCCTTGAACAAATGCTCTGTGTTCCCTTCAACCCACACGTCATCATCCAATTTTATCACTTCTTGTTCAATTTCACTGTTTTCAAAAGGCAAGTCCCCCGTAATTTCTTCTTGTGGCACTAAGATAGACTCGAAGTGAGGGTTAGTCTGATCAATAAGGCAACAGTCAAAACGAACAATTTTACCAGGAAATTTATGGTAAGGGATATGAGTATTTATCAAGGCACGATGCAATTCTGCAAAGTAACTTCTGAAAAGCGTTGCCTGGATGTCCTCAGCACGCATGAGCCCCTGAAATCGATCAAGGAGTTGACTCGGATCCTTCTTAAGTTTATTTAATTTGTCGCGTTCGACTAACCCTTCTTTGGACTCGTTGTTCATCCACGCGTTCAAGCAGAGCCACAAATTCATAAATGGAGGCACATAATCAATTGCAGCTCTTTCCTTCCAAACACGGATATTTTTGTTATCGGATTGAGCCATTCTAACTCCAGAAACTTAATTCTTCACGCTTTGCCCACTCAATAAAGGCTTCGGCAATGCCATCAGGCAACTCGCCATCGTGATTGTGCAAGTCGTGCTCAATGATGGGAGAACCGTCGTTATTTGTTAGGTAAATGTAATTGCCAGCATTATCCTTACCACTTTGTTCACTCGTTGCCAAAAAAACTGGGTAGTCATCAACCTTGGAACAGAGAGGTCCCTTTTGTGGATCGCTGTTCCATTTTTGTAGAAATAAAACGCTGGTCTTGATAGCAGTACCGGGCTCAAAAGTATTGGCATGTAACCCAACAACAGCCAGTATACGTGTGTGCGTAGCTATGAAATCTCGGACAGATTTATCAGCAGTGTTATTGAAGAAACTTTGTGGAAGAATAATCGCCATCCGTCCTCCCGGTTTCAGCAAATCTATACTCCGCTCAATAAAAAGGGTCTCGTGTCTCACTCGGATTCGCGGACGTTCATGATCCTCCTGGCTGCCGAGTCTGTATTGATTAAGAATGCACCTATCTTTAATCGGAATGCCAAAGGGGGGGTGTACCATCAAAATGTCGAAGTTAAATAGTCTATTTCCATCTTTCTCTGTCCTGAGTGTTTTGAGCCTATCAAATCCTTCACCGTAGACCCTGTGCCATACGCTATAGTTTTCAGCCATGTCATCCCAACGTTCATAGTCTAGTGCATTAAGGGGCAATACATTAGTTACCTCATTCTCGGCTATCAGATTCAGAACCCTGGCGACCCGGACCGCTGTTTCGCTGAAATCAATACCAAACACCTTACGGACATATTCCTTTTCCTCAATTGGAATTTTAGCATTAATAAATGAAGTTCCGGTAATCTTGAAAACCGTATGAATTGGAAAACGACAAGTACCAGCAGCGGGATCAATCATGGATTCACCGCGCTTAGGATTAAGCATTTTCACACACATATCAACGACATGCCGTGGTGTAAAAGACCGTCCGCTTCCACGTCCACCCAAAAGGTGGTCAAACGCGTCCTCAACATCTTGTAAATCGGCATTAAATAACTTGACATTTTGCAAACTTGAGACACAGATAGACAAATGCTTGTCCGAAAGTTTAAACGTTGAAATTTCTGGAAAAACCCCGGTCCACTGACTTCGTGCACCGTCAAAAAGCCTTTGAAGAACCGCACGCAACTCAGCATCGGTTTGTCCAGTATTTCTAAACTTCATCCGCCGAAAACTGTCATCTCGAACCTCTGCCACTACGCTCTTATAATCCCGGGTATGTCTTTCGCCGGAGGGTGAGAGGTGCTGATGGAGGAAACGGTCGATATTCTCTTTGTCTTTTTGGCTCTTGAACTCATCATAAAGTTTGATAAAAATGAGCTTAAAAACTTCCTCAAAGACATTAACGCCGGCATTAGCCAACACTTCATCCTCTAATTCCACGATGATGTCTTTCAGAGATTTCTGTTCTGTGACAAGTTTATCCTTGAGAATCAGGCTTTTGAGAGTAAAAGGTTCGCTGAGAATATCGTTCAGAGTCTGCTCTGAGTTAGGTATATCCGTAATTTCCTGAAAATAATTGGGATGTTTACGATAATAGTAGGAAGCTTGCTGACCATTCGTCCATACTCCAATGGGCGCACCCGCCGCATCACAGTAGGAACGAAGTTGAGCTTTACCTTCCAACAGCCACGGTTTTTTCACTTCAACGATAATGTAAGGGGTATTTTGTTGGTCTTTGTCAAGAACAACAATGTCGGCACGCCGGATTTCCTGCCCAAGACTGATGGAATATTCAAATTTTAATCGATCTTTTGGGTATTTATACTCTTCAAGAAGCCTTCTTCCGTAAAGTTGCCGAATATACTCCTCATGTTCCAACTGAACTTCCTTATTCCGAATCGGACAAGCGATGAATAAACCAGTCTTGCCGTTCACCTTTCGGGTAGAGATTCTTTTGTTCAGAACTTGAATTTCATCTGGTCTGAACGCTTGCAGTTGGGTTGGATCTACTCCCAGTATTTTTTGAAAGGTATCTGTTTGTATCATAACATACCCCATCCATTTTTGACTGAAACTTCTTGGTTTTCTACGCTCGGCTGCTCGGGCAAACTGATAAACAGCGAGTCGATTTCTAGATAGTAGTTGTGTATTATGTCTTAAATCCTCTGTGATATTTTATCATATATGCGCGTCACATCTCAACCTATTTTTTTCTATTAACGATAAAACGAATAAACAGAGACCCCCCAAATCAGCCGAATCAGCACCCACGTGCCGCCGACAATAAATTGCCCAAGAATTAGTCCTAAAAAGAGTGGCAACACCCGATGATAGAGACGGATACCACCGAACCGCAAGATGAGGTTTTTGATCCCCCAACTAATCAACACAGAGAACCATAACCATCCGAAGGTCCACATACTACTTGCGACAGCATAACCCGTCGGATGAAACGGGAACATCGGGAAACGGGTACGCAACCACCACAGCAATCCTGTGAACAGAAACCCGACGCCCATAAATGTCACCGCAGGGATGTTCGTTTCCGACGGATAATAGAGCCAAGTGCGGAGTCTGTGATAACCACCATTTCCTAAACCCGGATTCGCACCAATGTCATAGGATACAACCAGATATGCCCAGAACGAGGCAAGGATACCGAAAAACACGCCGCACATCATCGCGATGACCATGCGTCTTGCCCGCATATTCGTCACCTCAACAAGTTTAAATCCTTCCAGAGTGTGTGGCATCGGGTGGGCACGGTATCCCCGATTGAACGCATAATACAGTGACATCATCGTTAAACTCGGCGGCGGAATCGGACGTGAACCGAGCGAATCCAGAATAAACTGACGCGGGTTCGCCACAAACATCTCGTGTGTCGGGGGGCCGACCTCCGCGCGGACCCGCGTGATCCCCAAAGCAAGAAGATAATAGATGGCGAAGTACAGCGCAATCATCCAAACCGCCATCCCACCACGATGCGAAAAAATAAACAGGAAAAGCACGCCACCGATTAAACCCGCCAGTGGCCACCGGTAATCTGTTGTGTCCTGCATCTCAGGCGGCAGATTTGCGTCTCGCTTCCCAAATAGGTTTCTAAACATCGCATAAAAATGCTTACGTCCGCCGTAGAGTCCGAAACAGGCGATAGCCAAATACGCACCCACGCCTTGCGGTCCATCGTACGGGAAACCCGGCAATACTTGTAACCCCATCGCACTGCCCAACACCCGTTCGCCTTTCCAGAATAGATAGAAAAACCAGAGCGAAAATGACATCTCCAACGGCATTAAAAATGCCAGTCCGACCCCAAACGAAAGGATATACACAGGAGTCCAGCCGATTGCGTTCCACGGTTTCTCAGTGAAATAGATACCGAGGTCCGCTTTACGGACGGGTATCTCTGGGAACGCCGGAAAAAAGGCGTGGATACCGTTAATCAGGTCAATGCCGCCAGCAATCGCGAAGCCTGCCCACAACATTTTGTTCTTAAAGAGCCGTCCATCCGAATACGTCATCTCTATCGGCAAACGGACGATCGGATAGGTGAGCCGCTCCCGTTCGATCCACTGCTTTCGCAGAAGCAGATCGATGCAGATCATCACCCACATAAGGACGGACAAGAAAATCGTCCACCATAAGATCGGTTCCCACCACGCCGCCAAATACCGCGGCGTATAAAAAGTCGTATCACCGTCGTAGAAATCTTGCAACACCGACAAATCATCAAGCGTCATCCAACTCGGTAGATACCGCCAAAAGAGTTGCTGCCATTCGTTTTCTGGTGTCGCAAACCAGAAACCGTTTGGAATAACAGGCACAACCGTCTGCATCATGTCGTGTCCAGCGATCGCCGAAGAGAGTGAGAGGATAACATAGATCGTGAGGAGTTCCGCTTGTCGGAGCGCGAAGCGCGGCAACAGCAACTTCAGCAAGAAATTCAGGCACGTCAACACCATCAGCGTCACCACGACATTGTAAATCAGCGACATCGTCGTCGGCAGCGTACTCCAGTAACGCAGATGGTTCGCCATAATAAAGTAAGTATTCGGCGGGATGAGGATGATGCCGAGCAGAATCGCGCGGAAAGTAACGCCCGGATGCCCAGGCTGCGGTGTTTCTTGAGGATTTGAGGGATATTTTGATGCGTTTACCATGTTTTTGAAGTTATACCATTTCTAAAAGTTTATATTGCATTAACCACACACCGTCCACCCAGGCCCGGTAGGTTCGGTTTCTAACCGAACCGGACATAATCCAAAAATGGTGGCACTTTTAAGAGGAATCATCAATTAGAAATGGTATTATATTGAGTAAAACCTAAGTTTGCACCGCTTTCAACCATTTTTAGCGCGTACTCGCTATGCGTTCATCGCCTTTCGGCAGCACACAGATTCGCGAGTTAACGATAAAAAGAATAAACCGACACACCCCAGATAAGTCGGATCAGCACCCACGTGCCACCGACTACGAATTGCCCGAGAATTAATCCCAAAAAGAGCGGTAACACTCGATGGTAGAGACGGATACCACCGAACCGCAAGATGAGGTGTTTGATTCCCCAACTCATAAAAACGGAGAACCAGAGCCAACCGAAGGTCAACGTACTACTTGCGACCGCATAGCCAGTCGGATGAAATGGAAACATCGGAAAACGCGTGCGTAGCCACCATAGCAACCCTGTAAACAAAAACCCGATACCCATAAATGTTACCGCCGGGATGTTTGTTTCTGTCGGGTAATAGAGCCATGATCGGAGCATGTTATAACCCCCCTTTACCACCCACGGATTCGCACCCGTCTTGTAGGAAACCGCCAGATACGCCCAGAATGAGGCAAGGATGCCGAAAAAGACACCGCACATCAGCGCGATGACCATCCGCCTCGCACGCATATGCGCCACTTCCACAAGTTTAAACGCTTCCAACGTATGTGGCATCGGATGTGCGCGATAGCCACGATTGAACGCGAAATACAGCGACAGCACCGTTAAACTCTGTGGTGGAATCATACGTGAACCGAGCGAATCCAGAATAAATTGACGCGGGTTTGCCGAAAACATCTCGTGTGTCGGGGGACCAACCTCCGCACGGACCCGTGTAATGCCTAACGCGAGGAGATAATAGATAATAAAGTACAACGCTATCAGCCAAATTGCCATCCCCGCACGGTTTGAAAAAATAAAAAGAAAAAGGACACCACCTATCAACCCTGCCAGCGGCCACCGATAATCCGTAGTATCTCGCATTTCAGGTGGAAGATACGCACCTCTCTTTCCAGTCACATTTCTAAACATCGCATAGAAATGCTTACGTCCGCCGTAGAGTCCAAAACAGGCGATCCCCAGATACGCGCCTACCCCTTGCGGTCCATCGTACGGAAATTCCGGCAAAGCCTGTAACCCCATCGCACTTCCCAAGATGCGCTCACCTTTCCAGAAGAAGTAAAAGAACCAAAGCGAAAAGGACATTTCTAACGGCATTAAAAAGGCAAGTCCTACACCGAATGACAGGATATAAACGGGGGTCCAACCGATTGCGCTCCACGGCTTTTCAGTGAAATAGATACCAAGGTCTACCTTTCGGACCGGTATCTCTGGGAAGGTTGGAAAAAACGCGTGGATGCCGTTAATCAGTTCAATGCTCGCTGCAATAGCGAAGCCTGCCCACAGCATCTTGTTTTTAAAGAGCCGTCCGTCTGAGTGCGTCATCTCTATTGGCAACCGGACGATTGGATAGGTGAGCCGTTCCCGTTCGATCCACTGCTTCCGAAGCAATAGATCGATGCATATCATCACCCATATCAGCACGGACAGAAAGATTGTCCACCATAAAACCGGTTCCCACCAAGCCGCCAGATACCGCGTTGAGTAAAAAGAGGCTTCCCCGTTGTAAAAATCTTGTAAGACAGACAAATCGCTGAGTGTCATCCAGCTTGGCAGATAGCGCCAGAAGAGTTGTTGCCATTCGTTTTCAGGGGTGGCAAACCAGAAGCCGTTTGGAATCACAGGCACAAGCGTCTGCATCATATCGTGTCCCGCGATCGCCGAAGAGATTGAGAGAATGACGTAGACGGTGAGCAATTCTCCCTGTCGGAGCGCGAAGCGCGGCAGCAGCCGTTTGACCAGAAAATTTAGGCAGGTCAGCACCACCAGCGTCACCACTACGTTGTAAATTAGCGACATCGTTGTCGGCAGTGTACTCCGGTAACGCAGATGGTTTGCCATAATAAAATAGGTATTCGGCGGGATGAGGATGATGCCAAGCAGAATCGCGCGAAAAGTAACACCCGGGGGGCCAGACTGCGATGTCTCTTGAAGATTTGCAGAATATTTTTGTGTCTTCGCCATATTTTATCTTTCCAACCACAATCTCAGTCGTGACAAAACGCTCGTCAAAATCTGAAACATCACAACAGATAGCACACCCAACAGTCCAATGTTCCACAACCACAGATGCGTTGAATCCGCACGGAAGATTGACAACAACGTACATAACGGACTTATCGCATCCAACAACGGAATCGTGTCAAATGGCGGAACCGGCATCAATGGCAGGAAGGTCAGCAGCAAGATAATCCCATAACCGATACTTTTCGCCTGATCAGTTGGATTACGGAACGCACAACCGATGCCGATAAGCGCGAAAAAGATGCAACTCACCGACAACACCGCACCACATTTCATCAATTGCGAAACCGCCAAACCGCCGGTGTAACTCGAAAGTGCGAACAGCGGAACCGTTAACCAAATACCCCACACCGCCCAAAGCACAACAGCACTCAACTTACCCGCCAAGATTTTCCAATTTGCCAACGGCGTTAACGCAAGCAGGACCCCATTTATTCCACTACCCGATGATTGCTGTTCTGCATGCCATACCTCAACAGCATGTCTAACCACCCAAAGTTGAACAACAAAAAGGAAAATCATACAGAGTTTATAAGTCTGCTGTCCAACGTCAATCCTGCGACGCGCATAGAATTCAACCGTTCCTATTAACAGCAGCAGCGCAAATCCACAGAGAACCAACATCTGGATACGCCTATATTTGGCACTATTCGTATAACAGCGAAGTTCTTTAAGAATAATAGCGAACATATATTTTCAATAGGTAAACGCGGTTCGTAGTAGGGCAATTCTGTGGCGTACTCGCCCAAATGCGATCTGCATTATTGCCCGTTCCCAGCTACCATAAATCGCGCAGCTACAAATCTAACCGAAAATTAAAACCCAATGAAGCATCAACAACTGAACGCCTCCGGCATTTTTCATTGACACATTTTCCTAAAAGTGATATTTTCAGTACAAACTGGCAACTGAAAACTGAATGCCTTCGATAGTTAAGGAGATTTCCATGTCCAAACTCAATATAGCCTTAGTCGGCGCAGGACGACGCGGCGGCGGCGCACACCTACCCGTTATCGCCAAACTCAAAGACGTTTACAATCTCGTCGCAATTTGCGATATAGACGAGGAGACCGCCACCCGATACGCGAAAGCGTACGGCGCGACCCCTTACACCAACGTCCGCGACCTCGTCGCACAAGAGGAACTCGATGTCGTTGATATTACCGTGCCGGGTGTTGCACACCACGCAATCGCATGTTTTATGGCAGATGCCGGCATTCACATCCTCTGCGAAACCCCGATCGCCGTCACACTTCCCACAAGCGACCTGATGATTGAACGTGCGAAAGCGAATAACATCAAACTTGAGATCGCCGAAAACTACTACCGCGCACCACGCGAGCGGTTTCTGTCCAAGGTCATCGCATCAGATGTTATCGGTGAGGTCGCACGAATTTACCGCATCTTCTATGAAGGTGGCTACCACGGCATGAGTATGCTCCGGCTCCGGGCAGGCGGCGAACCGAAGTCCGCACTCGGTATCACGCAAACGACCCCAGTCATCCCGATCATTGATCGGATGAAGCGGCATCACACCAGTGAGAGATGGAGCCTCGGCTTTATCGAATTCGACAACAACGCAACTGCCCTCATGGTCTACTCCAACGTCATCCATGCCCGATCCTTGGGACGCGGACAGACCGGAATCTCGCAGATCGACGGCAGCAAAGGCACCATCGTCGGCGAAGACATCTACGTAACACCGTCAGATCAATTGGAATCTGGTGCGAGAGGTATCGCTTATCGTCCCGAACGCACAACAATCGACGTAGATGGTGCGAAAGTCGTTGAGAAAATCTCGTTGGAACTCCCGGAACAGACAATTACTTGGGAGAACCCGCTCAAGAACTATCCGCTCTCCGAAGGGCAGATCGCGGTAGCAGACGAACTTCTCAGTATCGCCACCGCTATACTTAACGATACAGAACCCGAATACGGCGCAGCGCGCGGCAGGCAGGACCAAGAGATGAACATCGCCATGAGCGAGTCCGGCAACCGCAGCCGTGAAACCATCACCTTCCCGCTAACCGAACTAACCCAGACGGAACGCGGCACCCACGAAAGCTACGAGAAGCAGTACGGACACCCGATTGAAGACATCGAAGCCGGGATTGATACCTTCTTCCCACGTCGCTAAAATCATAGCACATTCGGTGAAAGAATTCAAACGTTTTCCGTTAGAATCACTGCAGGCGGGGTTTGAAATCCCGCCACCCTTCTATTCCTAAAACCCCTATTACGATCAATATATCTGAGTGCCGTAGGTTGAGTTGAGCGTAGATATCTATTTATACACTCCGAAAAAACCTTGATTTTTCATAAAAAATATGTTATCATACATGTAGATATAAAATTTCACCAGAAACGCTATTTTCCAAGCATCGGCCACAGCCCCGGTAGGTTCGATTTTGCAGCGTCCCATAAGTGTCAATTTTAGAAAAAATAACCTTCTCAGCCCCAGGTCCGGTAGGTTCGGTTTCCCAACCGAACCGGATTCTACACAGAAACCTTGAAGACTTCAAAAACCTCTTCAAGCCTGCCTCGGTCCCAGGTCCGGTAGGTTCGGTTTCCTAACCGAACCGGATACTACGCGGAAACCTTGAAGACTTCAAAAACCTCTTTAGTCGCGTAGCGACAGCATATTTATAGAAACACATCCAAAAAACGATAACGTCACATAAAGATATTGAACTATAACAGGAGGCTATAATGAATAATTTATCTTCAACACCTGAATTTCCAAAATTTCCGATTGAGGAGTTTAAAAAAGAACTTCAACAGGGGCATGCCGAGTTTAAATCTGCCATCCAAAAATCGTCCCCAAAATTATTAGCACAACTCAAAGAGCAAAACCCAGAACTCACGGCTGCCCAAATTACGAAACTAAATGATATTAAAATCTCAATAATATTAGGAAGTAGGACTTACGCATGCTGCTCTTTTGTAGCATAGGCTGTTAGCCTGTGCCTCTTCTGTCCGATATACTACTGGTTCCACCGTCCTCCTGTGAATGAACGGGAGGCGTTGGTTCATCCGGTGGAAACACCAACACCTGATAAGGAGGTTTCTAATATGAATAATAAAGCCAATTCCAACAAGAGCGACTCTGTAGATGGTTTTCAAAAAATATTATCCCTTGCGGAGTTTGGCGTAAAGAGAATGGAAGAAAGGCGGACTGTTGAGTTTAGGATTTTTATCTCATATATCACACTACTCGTGCTCGCGCTTTACCAACTTAGCAAACAACAAAATTCTATTCACGATTTTTTCAAATCTATTATACAGAAAGATTCAGGTTTCAGCTGCCGGTGAAATTAACACACACCAACATTTTTTTATTGACACGCTGGAACAGATGTGATTTACTAAATACAACATCAGAAGAATCAATTTCACACCATTGAAAAAGGACAGAAAAGGAACCTGTATGTCAGAAACAACACAAGGCTATTTAGGCATCGATAACGAAACCGCAAAAGTCAATCTCGGCTTCCAAAGCGTCCTCAATTACATCCGCGAAAACGCCCGATCAGAACGTCAAAAAGGCGATTATTTCGAGCGGTTGATGCAGAAATATTTCACCGAAGACCCCGACTACAAAGACCAGTTTTCTGAAGTCTACCTCTGGAAAGAGTGGGCACAACTCCGAACAGATTTCGACGGTCGCGATATAGGCATTGATCTCGTCGCCAAAAAACACGATGGCGGATTTTGTGCCATCCAGTGCAAATGCTATGCCCCAGATACCCGAATCTCAAGAGATGATCTGAATTCATTCCTTGCTACAGCCTCCCTACCCCCTTTTGCCGATAACACCCGAATCCTCGTAAATACAGGCGGTGAATTAGGCGAAAACGCGCTGAGAACTATAGAGCCGTTAGGCGACAAATTCCGAATCATCCGCTTCCGCGATCTCGAAAACAGCCATTTTGAATGGCCCGACCTGAGCATACAAGCTCCTGAACAACTCACCTATAAACAGCGAAAATTCCGCCTAAAAGACCATCAGCAAGAGGCGTTTGACGATGTTATCAACGGCTTCAAAGCATCTGACCGCGGCAAACTCATTATGGCTTGCGGGACCGGCAAAACCTTCACAGCACTGAAAATCGCTGAGGAAATCGCCGGAACTGTAATGCCATCGAAAATTTAGACCACACGCCAAACCAAGATCGCGCTACAATACCAACCTCATAGAAAGGAGCATCCGATGGGAACCAAACGAGAAGAATTCACCCCCGAATTTAAAGCGGAAATTGTTATTGAAGCACTCAGCAACCAAAGTTCCGAAGCAGAACTCTGTCGACGACATAACATCACCGAAGAACAACTCTCACAGTGGAAACGCCAACTCCTTGAAAATGCAGCGACCCTCTTTGAATCCAATCGTAAGCCGTCCGATGCCTCTACGGAACGCATTGCGGAACTTGAGCAACTCGCTGGCAGGTTGACGCAGGCAGTGGACATCCAAAAAAAGGCACTCGACTGGATTGCCTCGAACCGATCTAAAAAATGACGACTCGTTACGGAGTTGCAGCCCGATTGTTCAGGGCGACAGATTATTGAGGCGAGCGGGCACATCGAGCATAAAAATTTCACAGTCCCCCATCCGAACCGACCCAAACTTAAAGTGCCGAAAAACCCACGTCACAACTGGGTTAGCAAGGCATAACCAACGTCTTCAAGGTTTCCGCTTAGTATCCGGTTCGGTTGATGAAGTTTAAGAAAATAAATCGGTAATTCACGGGCAATGAATTGCCCTACTACAAACAGACAGGCTCGTAGTAGTGCGATTCATCGCACGTTCCAATATTACCGAATTAATAAATCAATTTTCATCAAACCGAACCTACCGGCCTCGGGACTACAACGGTTATTTTTTCTAAAATTGACACATAATGGATGGTTAGGAAACCGCACCTACCGGACAGAAATCTCTTATCATGGCAATCACATAAATCCCATAAATCACAGTTCAGACCGAATATTTAGACCGTTGCCATGCCGAAACCGCAGCGGAAAAGCTGACATTGATGCCGCCGTCAGTAGACGAGAAACCGAAAAATCTTAACTAACTGCTCCGGCTTGTCCGCGCGCGATAGCCATTTTTGCTTTGACAATCCAGGCAGTGCATGTTATTTTACTTTTAAAGGATAAGGGACTTTAGAAAAAAAGGAACCGGATCTACTCTTTCCTTGACTTAGGCACCAAAAACCAAGCAACTTTTTGAAAATAAAACGCATTTTCATGACCTGACACGCTTTGCGTAACGCTTGAGGCGTTCATGAATACTTTGGCATTAAAAATTTAGCAATGTTTGACAGTTTAACCGAACTCCTCGAAAAAATATACCTCGGTGAAGACGCAACGATTGAATTCAAAACGGAGATGCCTCACAGAGACAACATGGCAGACGAGATCGCTGCTTTTGCGAACACCCAAGGCGGGATGATACTCATCGGTGTTGACGACAACAAAGAAATCATTGGAATTGAACCGCAGAAATTAGATAATGTAGAAAAAACGGTTGTTGAAATATGCAATGACTGGATTGAACCCACTGTTCCAATCTTCACAGAAAAATTACGGCTTGATGATAAAAACATACTCAGAATAGAGGTAGAGAGAAGTCTTTTTATTCATAAAACGTCTAATGGTTATTTCACCCGTAAAGAAACATGTAATAAAGAGATGTCAACACAACAATTAGCCCGACTGTTTCAAACCCGTTCACAGCCGCGCAAAACTCATTTTGACACATTATCCGTTCCAAACACGTATAGAAGAACATTAAGAGAACCGCTCTATAAACGATTCATCACAGAAAATACCGCTGAAGATATGATAGAAGACCTACTCTTGAAAAGAACTTTACTCGTTCAAGAAGGTCAGAAAATTCGTGCTTCTGTAGCCGGTGTGTTGATGTGTCATAACACACCTGATGATTACCTCTATAATAGTTTCATTCAAGCCGTCTATTATCTCAGTACGGAAATGGATGCGAACTATCAACTTGATGCCAAGGATTTTAAGGGACCGTTGGATCAGCAAATCATTGACGCTTTCAAATTTGTTCAAAAATACAACGCAGTCGCCGCCCGCAAAGCCATCGGCAGGATAGACTACCCAGAATACAGTATGCGCGCCGTATTTGAGGCGATCGTTAACGCTGTTGTGCATAGAGATTATTCAAAAACAGTCTCAAAAATTCGCCTATTTATGTTCGACGACCGGTTGGAACTCTATTCCCCGGGGGCATTGGCAAATACCGTGACAGTGGACAACTTACGTTACAGCCAAGCCACGCGGAACGAACTCCTCGCACGACTGCTTTCAGAAATTAGATTGGACGACGATATGGAAAGACAGGTGAAGCGGAAACACTTTTTAGAACGCAGAGGCGAAGGTGTCGGCATTATCCTGAACGAAAGCGAGACCCTGAGCGGGAAAATGCCCGTATATGAAGTCTTTGACGAGGAATTACGTTTAACAATTTTTGCGGCAAAACCTCCGAAATGAATAAAATACCTTGATTCACAGTAGCATTTTCAAAGAAACGCTAAAACACACGTCCCACCCCGGTTCTCTCAAGTTTTCCACACAAGTATTTCTCCGATTTACTGTGAAAACTGTGAAATTTCATACCCACATCCTTCCGCCGTTAACAGTTCTTCGTGAAACAGAATGTGATGTACCAAAATACCGCTTAACTGAGCACTGCGTACCGATAACTGACAACCATTCCCTAATAACAAAAAAAATAATTGCAAAATAGAAACATTCCGTGATATACTATAAATGGCCATAGACTGCCACATATCATTAAAGGAGGAACAAAGAACATGGGTCCAGGCGGAATGGAAATTTTTTTAATCCTTGTGGTTGCGCTCGTCATTTTCGGACCTAAAAAATTACCGGAAATGGGGCGTTCGCTCGGAAAAGCTATCCGGGAATTTAAGAGTGTCGGCACCGAACTCCAAGATGAACTCACAAAGGCAGCAGATGAAATCGATAGGGACACAGAGCCGAACATCAAGCCACCGAAAACCTCTTAATCACTAAACGGACGAACAACCCGCACTATGATGGAATCTAATCAAGCGACGGAATCAACCGATATCGCAATGACCTTTTGGGAACATCTCGAAGAACTCCGGCGGCGGATTATCATCTCTGCTATCACAATCGGTGTGTTTACGGTCTTGAGTTTATCCTTTAGTAAACCCATTGAGAAGGTAATTATGTTCCCACTCGGAACCTCTATGAACACGTTGATCGCAAACGCTATTGACGCTACTATCGGTTCCGAGGGATCAATATGGGGGTTTTTCGCAATTACCATGCGCGCCGGAACCTCCAACGTCAACGCCGAACTCATGAAAGTTGGACCCGTGGAGGCTATCATGGCGTTCTTGAAATTAGGGATTACCACCGGCATCTTGCTGGCACTCCCAATAGTCATTTATCAGGTCTGGGCATTCGTCTTCCCAGCGTTGAACCGTCAGGAACGCCGATTCGCTGTCCCGCTCTTCCTGATTATCATCACATTCTTCGTCCTCGGTGCTGCCTTCGCCTACTTTATTGTCACACCCGTCGTACTACAGTTCTCCGCAGAACTGTTTCCCGATATGCCGAACAGATGGGATTTACAACTTTATATCAACTTCATAACACAGTTAATCTTAGGGTTTGGGCTCGCTTTCGAGTTACCGATCGTGATGGCGTTTTTATCTCGTATCGGAATCATTAACGCACGCGGCTTCCGAGAAAAACAGAGTTACGCTCTATTGGGCATCTGTGTTATGTCGGCACTATTGACTCCTGCGGATCCGACATCAATGTTACTGATGGCGATACCGCTCTTCCTTTTGTATCAACTCGGCATTTTCTTTGCCTACCTCGTCGAAAAGGAGCCAGAAGCGTATGTCTAACGAATCTTTAAGACAGCAGCTCGCATTACTCTACCAACTGCAGCAACGCGACTCGGAACTGTTGGCAATCCATCAAAAACTTCAAGACATCCCACGTCAGATTGCGCAATTAGAGGCGGGGGTTACCGAGTCCGAAGAAGAGACCGCAGCCAAATCAGCAGAAGTCGCAGAAGTCGAAAAAGGGCAACGCGCCAAAAATGCTGAACTCGAAATGAATGCAGAACAACGCGAAAAATATAAAAACGAACAACGATCCGTTACATCCAACGAGGCTTATACCGCTTTGGAACGACAGATCGAATTCTTAGACGAAAAAGACGCAGACGCTGAAGACGTTCTCCTCAACCTCATGGAAGACCACGATCGCTTGAAAGCTGAATTGACAGAACTTCAAGCCAAAGTAACCCAAGAAAAAGAGAAAGCCGATACCGATACCGAACAACTCCGACAGGAACTGCAGACATTGGAAGCAGAACGCGACGAAAAGATGAAAGCACGAAAAGCGTTTCTACCGAAAATTGATAAAGTCCGTAGAGACGAGTACCACCGGTGGATGAAGGCACAAATGGCAAGCGAATCCGGGGCAGCACGAGCGAAAGCAGGATTCATCGCACTCGGCAAAAAAGGCACCTGCAGCAGCTGCCGCATGGCTATCCAACCACAGACCCTCAAGGAGGCACAAAAATATGAGAAACTCGTTTACTGCTCAAGTTGTAAACGTCTCCTTTACGTCGAGCCACCGACACCCGATATCCCGTTTCCGTAACAAAACTACGTATTCACTGACGAGGTTGTCACCTCCGAGCAGTAAACAACAGGAGACACCCATAACCGATGCCATTTTTTGTTATTGACGAACAAGAAAAAAAAGATATCTTCGACGGTGCCAGCATCCGTACCCTTCACGGCGAAAAACTGATGATGTCTTTCGTCAACCTGAAACCGCATAGCATCGTCGCTGAACATAGTCATCCCCACGAACAGATGGGAATGGTTCTCGAAGGAACATTTGAACTCACCATCGATGGAGATTCACGAACCCTGAAAAAGGGGGACGCTTACCTCATTCCGTCCAACGTCCAGCACAGCGCGAAAGCCTTTGATGAACCCGCCGTCGCACTTGACATCTTTAGTCCACCGAGAGAAGATTACAAACAGTGAACATCTATCACCCTATTCAGGAACTTCAGGCATCCGGTATCGTCACCGCCGGGATCAGTCTACGCCACGGTGGTGTCAGTCGCGCCCCGTACGCCTCCCTGAACCTTGGCGATCATGTCAACGACGATCCAAACGCAGTCGAGATGAATAGGAAGATCCTCTTCCAAGAAACCGGCTTGACAAACCTGCGTTACTGTCGTCAAATTCACAGTGCTTCTGTCGTTCATATCAACGATGAAGCGCAACCCCTCGCGGAACATATCCCCGAAGCAGATGCACTTGTCACCGCACAACACACCATAACATTGGGTATCTTCACTGCCGATTGTATCCCAATTTTTGTCTTAGATGTCAAAACACCCGCGATCGGCATTATCCATGCAGGGTGGCGCGGGACATTCGCACGAATAGCCGTAAACGCCATCACACAAATGGAGGCATCTTTCGGGACACGCCCAAAAAACTGCCAAATTCATTTAGGACCCTCCATCCAAAAATGCTGTTATACCGTCAGCCCAGAACTACTCACGCAATTCACAGAACAATTCGGCAGCACTGTAGCCAACGGCAGAAACCTCAGTCTACAAACCGCTAACGTTAACCAACTCATCGAAATAGGTGTACCGATAACTTCCATCTCCATATCCGAATTCTGCACCGCCTGTCGCACCGACCTATTTTATTCACACCGCGCCGAAAATGGACAGACAGGCAGAATGCTCTCATTCATCAGACGCAATGCTAAAAACTAACCCTTCGATATACCTACTATAGTTTGGACAATTTTTTGTAGCATAGGCTGTTAGCCTGTGTTTCTTCTGTAGCATAGGCTGTTAGCCTGTGTATCTTGTAGCATAGGAGACATTAGCCTATGTATCTTCTGTAGCATAGACCGTTAGCCTGTGTATCTTGTAGCATAGGCTGTTAGCCTGTGTTTCTTCTGTAGCATAGGCTGTTAGCCTGTGTTTCTTCTGTAGCATAGGCTGTTAGCCTGTGTATCTTGTAGCATAGGAAACCGTTAGCCTGTGTATCTTGTAGCATAGGCTGTTAGCCTGTGTATCTTGTAGCATAGGCTGTTAGCCTGTGTTTCTTCTGTAGCATAGGAAACCGTTGGTCTCCTGTGGCAAATTCGCAGTTACCGTTATTTTTCAGCGAGTTCTGTGGCAGATGAAACACCAAAGAAAATCCTTTCAACCTCCGAGAACGCAATTGAAATGCGACATAAATTGTCCAAACTACTGTATACCTACATGAATAGGATAAGCGTAAGAAGAGTGACCGTACAGAGCGTTCGGATGTTCATTGCAGCTCCTACTCACTGGGGTCATAAATAAACTTTAGGAACGTTTTGTCCGTAGTAAACGCGTAGAGGATTCTATGGAAGATCCTTGGATTTTGGAGGGCGACCCAGAGGATACCTTCAGATTTTCCGTGTTTTTCAAACAAGGATTGTATCCATCTGACATCGGCATCTATCAACTCAGATGTCAATCCGGTAAGCGGAAAATCAAAGACTGACATTATTTGGGGGATATTTGACATGTCAGGTCTCTCATTTATTTCAATACCGAAACGATGTTTCATCATAGCTTGGAATGCCGGCACCCTACCGAGTGGTCCACCGCGTTGCTGCCCTTCGGTGCGTAGATATTCCGGTGTATCACCACCTCGTTTTACTGCCTTAAAGATCCATTTTCCCGTTTCTTCATAGTGAACGATGAAATGTTCAAGAGTCTTTACCTCATCGAGCGTTTGTACCCCAAATTGCTCGGTATAGTATGTGAGATAGCGTTCCTTAGGCGGTAGTATTTTGTAGAGCGTATCGTCCACGATCTGTCCATCTGCATCCACAATTTTTGGGAATTCGGGCGGCAGAGACGCATCTTGATGCGCTTTGATGAGGAAGTTTTTGTACGTGTTACTTCTGGCGAGTTCATTCAGCGTTTTCAACTCTGCATCGAGGAGTTCATTGGAAAAATCTTCCTTAAGGGTATCAAAAGTTTCCTTTTCAAGAGACGTGAACTCGCGGTGTTCGTGTTCATAAGTCTTTGTGTATCCTGGAAAAGTGTAAATGCAGGAAAATAAGAGGGAAAGAAATAAAAAGCGTTTCATAACTGTAAGATTCCTTATTTTGAGGAGATATTCTCGGTGCTTTGGGCAGCCGTTTTAAGGACAACGAAGCTGCAGACAATGTAGAAAATGTGATTATCTTTCATTTTCGTCTGTTTCCTTGCTCGGTTGAAGGAAGCGTTCGATGTGTGTTGCTACCTCCGGGTCAGATTCCTTAAGCCTCTGGAGTCCATCTTTGGGTCCGTATTGCGTCAAGGTTTGCATCGCAGTGGTGAATCGCTCCGGTGAAAAACGTTCACGGAGTGTTTTTTCAAAATCCGCGTTTGTGGAGAGGTCGGGTATATCTGCGAAGATGCTCTTCGTGAGTTCTACCTCAAGTGCTTCAGAGGATTGCGGTATCGGTTCTATATCAGTCGGGGGTCCGGTATCCGCGCGGGGTGCAGAGGCAGTGTCAGTGCTTTCTTCGATGCCATCGATGGGACCGAATTCTGGCGTGAAGGTGGATGGCGTCGGAAGTGCTACGGTGCCTATATCTGCCTCTGTTCGTGTGGATTCTGAAAGGATACTGGCAGCGTTCTGACGGATATTTTCAGCCCAATCAAAGTCTCCGACATGACCATTGAATTGTTGACGAGACCAGATATAATTCGATCTGTCCTCCTCCTGCCGCCAAAACGCTTGGAGAAGTCCCACGGTATCAAGTTCAGGATGCGCAAGGGCAAGTTCCGCAACCTTTTTACGCATTTCGGGTTCATAATCGGCAGCATCCCCCACTAAAAACCGTTTGCGGAATTCTTTTTCCTGGAGACTTCTACCAGAACTGAGACCCTGTGATTCTAAGAAGTCCCACCAAGCTGTAAGATTCACACCAAATGTCCCCTCCTGACTTTTGAGATATTCAAGGTATTCGGGGGAGTTCAGAGCTTTTTGAAGTTTTTGGGTATAAGGATTACTATCATCTTGGAGAACATTGAGTAATACCTTGCTCTGTTCCACCTTTTCTTCCACAGTAAGGGGATTCTCCGCCTGTAGTGATACGGATTCTTGCGCTGTTTCAGTAGCATCTGGTTCAGGTGTGACGGTTTTGTATATCACTATCGGTAGCTTGTCTTTCGGCTGGAGCATACCCCAAAGAAAAACACCGAGTATGACGAGGATAAAGAGAGTACCAAGGGCATAAACAAGTCTTATTTTCATCTCATTGCCTCCTGTTGAGTTTTGGCACTGGTGTTAAGGTACTCATACCATTTCTGTTAATAAATCTCTCTTTACGTAGAACAAACTGTTAGTTTGTTGCGCAGTGTTACACATTTTACGAAAATCGATAATGTGATAACATCGTTTAGAAATGGTATAACTTATAGTAAAATCGAAAAATAAATCAACACTTTAGAAAACAACAAGTCTACCCATTGCAGGGTTTTTGCTGGGGTGTTTCCTTCAGGGTTTGGAACCCCGCCTTTTATGGGTGTCTCGTTAATTGTAGGTTTTACTATAAATTTTGTGTAAGTCTTATACGCTGTATATTTAAAGACACAATTTTGATTTGAAAAGGGTGCAATATTTAATTTTCCAAAAACCTTACACCATTTTTTTAGATTATGCACCCTTTCCAATCTAAAAATGTGTCACATAATATAAAGAAATGTTATAAAATAATGTCTCAAGTTAGGGAACTTCCATTTCTGTGCAATTTCGTATCCGCTTTGTGAAGCACGAGGAAGCAAAAATAGTTATTTCTCCATCACGGAGGTATCTTATGTTACAAGATGATGTCCAATTGATTCGCAGAACTTTATCAGGTGACGAATCCGCATTTAGCACCTTAGTACAGAAGCACCAAAAGGGCGTTCACGCGCTTATCTGGCGGAAAATTGGGGATTTTCACCATGCTGAAGAACTTACCCAAGATACTTTCCTCCAAGCATACAAAAAACTCGGGACATTGAAGGATCCCAACCATTTTTCCGGGTGGCTTTATGTCATCGCCAATCGGATTTCCATTAATTGGCTCCGAAGGCACAAACCTACGATGCAATCGATAGAGGACACGCCAGTCCAAGAGGTTGAGGAATCCGCTTATAAACATTATATGCTTAATCAACGCGAGACAGGAGCCGCTGAGCAACTTTCTGAAAACGTCAAGAATCTTCTTAAAAAACTGCCAGAGAGTGAGCGAACGGTGGTAACGCTCTATTATCTCGGTGAGATGACAGCGAAAGAGATTGGCAACTTCTTAGGTGTATCCGTAAACACAATTAAGAGTCGGCTGCGCCGCGGACGGGAGCGTTTACAAGAGGCAGAATCCTTAGTCTCTGAAGTACTCGGCAGGGTACAAGTACCCGCCGATCTAACAGAACGCATTATGCGACAAGTCGCCGATATTAATCCGATAGTGCCTCCGGCTGGAAAGCCATTGTTACCCTGGGCAGCTTTGGGTGCAGCTACAGTTTTGGTGCTGTTGATGTTAGGCGGAAGTTATCAGTATCTCGCACGCTTTCAGCAGCCCTATAGTTTCGAAGCACGATCTGAACCCACGGTTGAAATCGTTGACGCACCTATCGTTATTGATATTCTATCAAAGCCAGAGGTCCGAAGGCAATTGGGACAATCTGCAGCGCCCGGCAAAAGCATCGGTGCTGGCACACAGATTTCTGAAGTGACTTTAAGATCCAATGCCCAAGAAGATCGCCTCAGGTTCTCCACAGCACAGTGGCGGCAGTCAACCGCACCGCCAGGAGGACATGTACGTGATATCTTTGCTGCACCTGATGGCACCGTCTATGCTGTTTCATCAACTGGAATGTACAGATTGCCAGCAGATGTTACCCAATGGACGCGCGTCAACACCAATATCCCGACGAGCAAATCCCTGATGCCGATGGTAGAAAACCGAGGCATTCTTTATATTGTGTCAGTCGATGAGATATTTGCATCAACGGATAACGGTGAAACGTGGAATGTCTTTTGCCCCCGACCGAAGGGATACCCTGTTGGACTTATCGTCAGGGATAAAGCACCCGAGCAGAGTCCACAAGCAGACATAACACTGTATCTCGCCCTTAGAGATGAAGGGATCTTCCGATCAACCAACGGTGGAACGCAATGGGAATCTCTTAAAAACGGATTGATAGACGAAAGAATTTCGGCAGTCGCGGCTATTGGAAAAACAGTGTTTGTTGGCACAAACCGCGGGCTCTACCGTCTTGATCCAGATTTTTGGAAAAGATTACCGGTCGGTACATCAGAAACCATTTACTCCATGACTGTGCTTAAAAAGAATCTCTATGTTGGAGCGGGGCCCGACCTGTTTGGATTAAGGCCAGCAGATGCAAAATTAATAGGACAGAGCCGAAAAGCGAGTCATAGTAGAATTTTTCGATCAAGCGACTTCGGAGCATCCTGGACCGAAATAACGCCTAAAAGTAAATCTCCATTGGTGAAATTCCCTGCCGGTATAACGGTTTTAGCTGCTGACGAAGCACTTTTAGCATTGGGTGCGACTCAATTCCGTTCAATGGATGGCGGAGAAACCTGGACAAACCTCGGAATGGACCTAAAATCACTTCTGCTCAATAGCATTCCAGCTGCAGCAGTGGACGAAAGAACATTTTACAAAGCTGGGGCATTTGGGATTCACCGCACGACGGATGGCGGTAAGTCCTGGCATCTATTTATGAATGGCGTAATGGGCACAAGGATAAACGATTTAATCGCATTCAACAACCGATTGTACGCGCATACCGGTAATGAAGTCTTCCAGTCAACTAACGCCGGCGTATCTTGGAAAAAAGTTTCGATTAATGCTGAGGCGCAGACACCGCAATCGGCAGAACAGACGTTTTCCCGTATCGATACCAATTTTAGTTCAAAGTTGGTAATTTCTGGCAATACGCTTTATTTTGTCTCATCTATAAGAAACATTTTGCGAATTTCCCGTTTGTCTACAGATAGCAATATGCTCATTCCGGTTCAAGGTGTACCTACTTTTGATGATAAACCATTGCCGCCTGAGGTGTCAACGAACAGCAAGGAAACAAGAGCACTTGATTTATCTAACGCTGCGTCAGATCCACTCGCAACACATGCGAAAGCCAAGACGCTCGCAGTCAGCCACAATGTGTTCTACGTAGAATATAAACGAAGGCTTTTCAAGTGGCGAATTGGGGAGTCAGAGTGGACAAACACAGGATTAGTAGACACCGGAGAACAGTTTGATGAGGATTCTCACAAGGGCTTCAGAGTAGCGGTTTCGGGAGAGAACGTCTACGTCGGCAAACGAGATGGGAGGCTGTTTCAATCCCTTGATGGAGGAGTCAATTGGAGAGATGTTACACCAAATCTGCCACTTCGCTTTACCCGCTTCAATGAGATAGTTTCTTTGGATTCAACCGTCTATGTCGCGACCAACGAAGGCGTATTAGTTTCAGAAACAGGCGAACACTGGCGCGTGATAACCGATACGGCAGATGCGCGTCCCGTCATAAACAAACTCACTGTCGATGGCACCGAGGTTTATGGCACGGGTGATACAGGTGTTTATCGCTTGGGTGATCGTGGACAATGGGAGCAGTTTTCTACAGAAGTCCCAGATAGGGTCGTTTCTATCGCTGTTGCTAACGGTAGGCTTTATAGTGCCAGCGCAGGGAAAGGAATATTTTACGTATCCCTCGCAGAACAACAGTAGACACAAAAAAAGAAAATTATGAAATGAGAGGAGATTAGGCAAACCCTGTGAAATAGCGTTGAAAAAAAAATTGTACCCAAGGGAGAAACGGCTACTCGCAATTGACGCGCATTTGTTTTTTCCTCAGGTATTTCGCTGCGAGATCTACTCCAGAGCCATCGCCGACAGTAATAAGCTGTGTAATATCAGTGAGCTTCCAACAACCGTTATCTCCCTTTCTTTTTCGGCTTAGAAGACTTTAGCGGTTCCAAAATCCATTTCTCCAAAGCTTCAGTATTTTGAAAAAATGAACGAGTCAGTGCGAAATCATCCGGTGTTGTAATAGCACACCGTAGCAATCCGTCGCGTGAACCGTGGGTCTCCAATAGCTTTCGCCAAGCCTTATGATACACTTGTGTCTCCACCCGTGCCATGGTGTGGGGCACCCTGCGGATACGCAGGACTTCGCCAAGTTTAGCCCGCGCTCTCTTTTCTTCAGATTTTGTAGTTGGTGGTTTCACTAACACCATAGACAACTCAAGATAAGGTTTGTTTAAATGTGCCATATATCTGGTTTTATCATTCAAGATGTCTGGTATGGCGTAGAACTTACGTATTTGAAAATAGTAACGAATCCACGCCTGCAGTTCTTCAGTCGTTTGCTTCGGTGGGAGTGCATCTTTGAAAGCGAACAGAGAATTTGTTTTCAACCTCGGAGTAGGCATCGCAGTAAAATATGCGGCGTAATCCTCATAAGTTTTACCAACTCGCTCCTTTAGATAAGTCAGGTACGGCTCGCTTGACAACACTTCGTCTAAGGTTCCTTCCTTGGCAAGAAGTTCTGTCAAAAGTTTTTGTCCAACAAGGTCTAACGGTGTAGCGACTCTTCTTTGGAGTGCCTCTTTTCGTTCCTTTTCCCAGACTTCAAGTGTCTTCCCAAAATTGCGCTCTTCTTCAATGAATTTCTGGAGGGGTCGTTCTTCAGAAATCACTGGGGCAGATACGAGTAAGCTAAAAAACACTGCCAAAAAACAGAAAATCAGACACATAACAGAAATATGTCGACGTTGCTTCTCAATTATTCGGGTATTTCGTTCCATGGGGCTAACTCTTGTATTGTCGGAATTGGAGGAATGGATGTCTGCGTCTTTTGTGTCGTCCGCGGCGGTGTTCGTGTTGTCTTCTTAGACATCCATGCATTAATTTCATCAGATGAGTCAAAATTTTCTAAAAGCCAGCCTGCACTATCAGGATCACTCTCGATCAGATACAGCAAACCTTCATCAGTTCCATATTGCTGTAAAACCTCCCTTATAGAAGAAATTCGTTCTGTAGATAAAGAGGTAGGAACATCCATAGGCTTCTGCGTCTCAGCATTAGGTTGTGGACTTTCGTTGATAGGGGTGTGAACCATCTCGGTAGATGAGGTAGGTATTAGTGGGTCGCTATTGGGAGCAAATGGCATGACTGCTTGCCCCTCTACATTAGGAGTGGGTAGGATTTCCAACACTGTCGCTATGGCTGTTTGTTCATCAAGCCATTGCAATTGATGCCCAAGTTCTCCTTCAAAGCGACCGAACATCCATGCGGAAAAATCAGGCTCTTCAGATAGCGTCAGAAAAGCCGCGGTTTGGGCTTCCGTACGAGTACCCGGTGTAGCCCAATAAGCCTCCTGGAACCGAGCAGCCATTTCTGCTTCATAGTCTTCGGGTTCTCCGGTCAGAAAGTATTCTCTAAATTTTTTTGAAGCACTCTGTGTAAAATCACCCATTGGTAGACCTTCGCTTTCAAAAAAGTCAAAGAAATCTTGAAACGAAAAATCTATAATCCCCGTCTCTTTGTAACTCGTCTCCCATTCTTGCATTTGAGCGTTTAAAAATGCTTGATATTCTTGAGACGAAAGTATTTCAAAAAAACGCATGGTTTCTTGTTTCTCGGCTTCACTTATTGAGGGCAGCGTGTCAATCACTTCCTTAAGAGAGGCGGTAAGCTTTGAGGACGGATTCTTGCTGTTTGCTTGGGTGCTATTCTTGTTATGGAACCCCTAAAACACCAAGAGACAACCGGTGAAAATATCCAAGATGTGTCCATGGCAGTATGATTTCCGCTGGAAAAAATAATAACGGTTAAAACCATCACTTGACTTTATCATTAAAGACACAATCTTAGAGCAGAAAGGGTGCATAATGTAAAAAAAACTGAAAACCTCCGTTCTCTGCTTCGTCTGAAACGAAACGTTTTCTTGAGGTCCTCGAATCTCCTGAATACGCAGAGTTCATCACAACCCGACCAACAAATAAAGAAGCGGATGATTCTCTCAGTCAGCAAACTGTCAATAAGCGTTGGCACTTCAACACACTAAAAACTAACTGCTGACAACCAATTACCGATGGATGATAACCATTTCCCTGACAACCGAAAAATTTGCATTTCACAGAAAAATATGGTATCATTAAGCATACAAATATAACGAATTGAGCAATTCAGTTGCAGCACCACCCGCAGCCGTAACTTTACTGCAATTTGTAGCGTTATTTTCCCTGTATGTTCCAGCTTGTTAGATCCAATATTTTTTAGGCGACAATTTGGTAGATACCGAAGGAATCGTAAATGCGCACGCTATTTGCAACATTATCAATTACTATCGGTATTGTTGGGGCTGTTTTTATCGTACTCGGAGGTGTCCATCCTAACAGGTATCAGAGAACTCTGGAAGAAAGCAGCACCGCAGTCCAAGTAACACAGGTTTACATGGAGGCAACATATACGATAACAGTCGGTATCGGGATTATTAGTATCGCCGCACTGGTCGCCGTCATTGGGATACTCTTTCATATTAATCAACCTTTAAAATCCGAAGATACACAATCAGCAGATCATCTGGATACCCCACAAAACCTATAATCGCACTAATATTAGAATCAAAAAAAGAGAAGACATTCACAAGACAAGGCGAGAGGTGTACAATTGAATCCGATTGTCAATAATCTCCACACTCTCAACGAACGTATCACCCGCGCAGCGGAACGAAGCAATCGCACACCGGATTCAATAGAACTCGTCGCTGTTACAAAAGGACGTTCAATATCAGAAATACAGACAATTCTCGAAGCAGGTGTCAAAAATATCGGTGAAAACCGAGTACAAGAGGCGCAGCAAAAATACACCACAGATGCTATAGCGGACCCTAAAACCTGTCGCTGGCATCTTATCGGACACCTACAACGCAATAAGGTGAAAGCCGCCCTTGAGATGTTCTCGCTGATTCATTCGGTCGATAGCTTACGGCTCTTAACAGAAATCGCACGCCGTTCCGAAGAACGTACACAACCGGTAGATGTCCTCATCCAGGTGAATACAACCGGTGAAGCAAGTAAATACGGCTTAAATGCCGACGAGCTACTCACCTTCATGGCAGATGCACAAGCATCTCCGACTGTGAATATCATCGGTCTAATGACAATGGGGCAGTTAAGTCCTTCACCAGAGGCAAATCGTCCCGCTTTCGCGTTACTCAGATCACTATCCGAAAAGATAGAAACCGAAAAATTCCCCAGCGTTACCATGCGCTATCTCTCTATGGGAATGACAAACGATTTTGAGATCGCAATAGAAGAAGGCGCCAATCTCGTTAGAATCGGTCGCGCAATCTTTGAGCCTTCACCGTAACAGCACTTACACAACCGTCAATGCAGGCGCGGTTTGTAACCGTGTTTGTAGGAGGCATTAGATCGAGACTTACGCAACCGTCAATGCAGGCGCGGTTTGCAACCCCGCTTGTAAGTGATCATTAGGTCGAAACTTACGCAACCGCCCCTGCAGGCGGGGTTTCTAACCCCGCTGTAGAGGCATCCAACATCGGTACTGTCGGGAGAGAAAAGTGGTAAAAGACCTTCATTTAGGTGTAATAGGTGTCGGAAAAATGGGAGGCATCGTCGTCCGGAGTATCGCTGATGTGGTATTCCCCGCAGGGCAGATCTGGGTCACTGACTTAGACAACGTCCTCGTAGAGCAGCTCTGTGATGAAAAAGGCACCAACGACGCAGGCAACATCGCAGGCTTAGTAGAAAAGGCAGACGTTATCTTTTGTGCAGTGCCACCCGCAGCTGTTCCAAGCATTCTACCGCAAGTCGCACACCACTTATCAGCACCACAATGGATCATCAGCATCGCAGCAGGTGTCACGACCTCAACACTCGAATCTTATTTTGACACGACACCACCGATCGTACGGGTGATGCCAAATATCGCCGCATCAGTAGGTGCTGCGATATCCGTACTAACAGCAGGCACGCAAGTGAATACCGAACACCTTAAAATAGCGCAGCAAATCTTCAACGCCTGTGGTACCTCTTTAGTCATGGAGGAACGGCATCTTGATGCTGTCACCGGATTAAGTGGTAGCGGACCCGCTTATGTCGCACTCATCATCGAAGCACTCGCCGATGGCGGTGTCCATGTCGGGCTACCGCGAACAGATGCACAACAACTCGCAATCCATACAGTTTTAGGCGCAGCAAAGATGTTAGCTGAAACCCAAGAACATCCAGCAGTTCTCAAAAATCGTGTTACAACACCCGGTGGGACAACCGCCGCCGGACTTCACGCTTTGGAATATGGAGGTTTGCGTGCAACGCTCACCGAAGCCGTTCTGGCGGCGACAAAACGAGCGGAAGAACTCGGCAACACATAATTCGACCAGATAACAACAGAAACTATGCCTATACATAACTTCGCTTGGTTCATCGCCCGATTGCTTGACCTTTATGCATTCGTTGTTTTCGGAAATGCACTACTTTCTTGGTTCGTTTTCGGCACCAAAAATTCAAGCATCAGACAAATCTATCGGTTCACAAGTCGCCTCGTCGATCCTGTTCTAAGCCCGATTCGTAAAGCACTCGGACCAGTATCTCGCAACTTCGGTATCGACATTTCACCTTTCATACTAATTATTCTTTTACATATTCTGGCTCGGATGCTTAGGTCATAAATGGACGAATACACCGAATAAGCAGAGAAACGACTCAGAGAAAAATATAACCACCTCTAATTAACAGGCGGTTTACAAGCAACCGTATAAAATATGAGAAAACAAGACGCTCCCGCAAAAAATACGACGCGTAAACGTGGTAAAACCAAGAAAACGGAAGAGAATCCCGAATTGATGGATCGGACATCGGAAAACGCCGTTCTGGAAACTTGGGAAAACGCCACTGTTTTCCCGCTCGCCAGCAAGAAAACGAATTCTACAGACCGCACCGCGTTGAAACCAAATTCGCAGCACCACGCCTCTCAACCGGAAACTTACGTCCTCCGTGAAATCCCGACTTCTGTTGATACACTCACCCACGATACACTCTGTAGAAAAATCTCTCAAGACATCTTCCTCAAAGCGTCTCTAATGCAGGGGCATCAAGTCGCACACGTACCCGCATGGGAAACCTACCCCTTCTGGATTGAAGAAGCGGTTATCTCAGACGCGAAATCTAAAACGCCACTCAAACCCTCTGTCCTTCGTAAACGATGTCGCGCACGGCACAAGCAGGAATTAGGAATCCAGAAACAGAAACTCCATCAACTCGGTATTTTTGCCGATTGGGCAGCCTCGCAAAAAACCCTCGAATCGCGCCAAGAAGCAAGACTCATCGCACTCATAAGCAGACTCCGTGATTCTGACTACCTACACGACCTACCCCAATTGAGTCCATGGTGCCCGAAGTGCGCAGCACCACTGAACGAAACGAACCTCTTACGGATGCCGACACACGTCTTGAACGGCTATATCAAGTTCCCATTTAGCTTAGGATTGGAAGAATTTGGGGTCGATGTCTCTTTTTGCATCCAGATACAACATCTCTGGGAGATAGCCGGCACCATTGAACTCGGAATTACCAGCGACACAACCTATCTGCTCACCAAAAACGACAAGGAATATCTACTTTTCGCAGCACCACAATTTGAACACTATTGTAAAAATCTCACGAAGGAAAGCACGCAACCCGAACTCGTTAAAGAGATTGATGCGACCGAACTCGCACAATACGTCGTAGCACATCCGATCTTCCCGTCAAAAGAATTAAGCATTACGCTCATACCCGAATCCGTTGTCGAAAAAACCACTGACGAATTAACACACTTCCTAAAATCCGGCGTTATCCCGCTAAATCCAGCACACCATCAACTCAGCTACGATATCGCACAAGCGTTAGATATAAATGCCATACCTATCTTCGATGAGACAGGAAAATTCACCGAAGAAGCCGGGCAATTGTGCGGGCTCTATCTCTTTGATGCCGAAAAGTTTATTGTCCCGCAACTCGAAAAATACGGATACATCCTAAAAACGAACAACGATGAAACCCATGGATCCCACTGTCCGCGCTGTAAGGAACTCGCCGTTTTTCGCCCATGCTCTAAATGGGTGTTCTCTATTTCAGAAAACCGAGACACCGCCAATGCTCTCAAAGCAGGAGAATATTGGGATAATTACGGCGAAACTGAACATAAACGGATCGGTGATGTCCGAAATGTCGTACATAATTTCAGAGACCTGCAAGTCTCAACACAACGCCAATGGGGAATGCCACTCCCAATCCTACTCTGCGACCAGTGTGATGAACCTCTCACGGATAAAAATACACTCACAGCAATCCGTAATTCCATCCAACGCAGCTTTGAATTCTGGTTCGGATTAAGCATCGAAGAACTCTTGCCTGCCGATACGCGATGCGCAATCTGTAATTCATCCGACTTCCGCAAAGAGGCAACACTTATCGACAGCCATTTCGCCAATCTGCTTCAAATCATTGACAACTCCGATTTCAAGAAACCACTCGGCGGACACACCAGTATCATGTTTGTCCCACAAACGAGCATTGACGATTATGAATGGACAAAATGGCTCGCTGAGATCAGTGTCATCTCCGCCGCACTTAGCAGAAGTCGCCCGATTAAAGAAAGTCAACCCTTTAAGCAACTAAAACTTAAAACATTACCCAAAATTAATAGCGATATCGAAATTGAAGATGCGTTTCTTAACAAATATCCAGCTGATGTGGTCCGTCTCGTCGCTATAACACCCAACAATAGCACAAAACAGATGAAAGCCGAACAACTCGAAGAACTTGCCAAAAACCGACGCATACAATACCAGCAGCTGCACGCCCTCTTCGATGAGATCAGCAGTTATCTCTATCCACTCTTACTCGATTCTCACCCCGAAGCCGATAAAGAAGCACAACATCCCACCGACATTGATGAACAAGAGAGTGAAACAGGTTTCGCAAGCGCACCAACGCATACGGATATTCAGACATCAGGAACACAACAGAACATCGATGCACTGGCAATAACCGTTACCGAGCAGCTTTTGCAAGAGATACAGCACGCATATCAAGCAGGGAATTTTCATGAAATGTGGAAAATGTTAACCAACTTCTGTCAAGACGATCTGCACTTTTATGTACGGACCTTGGAATCCCGTCCAACGAAAACGCTGCGCGCAGCACAGATGACGCTTTCACAGATAACAACCACACTCCTACAACGGCTGGCACCCTTAACACCGTTTTTAGCCGAACAGTTTTATCGACGCACTTCTATAGACGGTGTAAATGGAAACCATAGTATTTTTCAAAAAAACTGGCACGATCTCTCGCATCTCACCGAAAATAGTTCGATGCCTTCCAACATAAAGAATGACAACGCAAAAGCGGAATGGGAAGCACGGAAGAATGAATACGACCCAACCACCTAAAACAAACACATGGCAAAATGTTATCCCCTTGATTTGTGTGGCCTTTCCTGTCTTAATACTCGATTGGGGAACCAAACGGCTCGTACAGACGCATATCACACAGGTAACTGAGATCATCCCGATTATTCCCGGTTTCTTCAACCTCCGACACGATAGAAACACCGGGGCAGCTTTCGGTGTACTCGCAGGACATCGGTTCTTGCTCATTATCATTACCGTTGTCGCACTGATCTTCATCTTTTCCTATTATCTCCGATTCCGAGAGAGCCGATGGATGCAGGTCTCCCTCGGGTTTCTACTCGGTGGTGCTGTCGGGAACTTCATTGACAGAATCTTTTTAGGCGAAGTGATTGATTTCCTTCAGTTCGGTATTGTCAATAAAGGACTCTTTTGGCCCACTTTTAACGTCGCTGATGTTTCTGTCTGTATCGGAGCAGGCATGCTTATTGTCTACCTCTTCCAAAATCGCAACCAACACCAAGAAACCTGAGACATCATCTACAGTACATATTCACTGAATCGGATACAATACATACAGTAGACATCGAATACTATTCTGCATTTATGGAGAAGACCCGTGTATAAATTTAGCACCCGATTGCTCTTGATGAGCTTAGTTTCCCTTTTTTGGGTAACCTCCCAAGCAACAGCGCAATTTCAGGCAGAACCACCAGCACAAGAAGACCCTGCCGACTACAGCGAAAGCGCATTACGGCGATTTGAGATTATTACGCTAAGTTCGCTACCCTTCACCGCTATTCACAGTTACATCGCTGTCAGAGGGATAAAGATGTATCGTGAAAATTTGTTTGCACCCGAATTGACACCACAGGACTATCGCATCGTTGGGATCGGTGCCGTTTCGTTGTCGCTATTCATCGGCGTATGGGATTGGCTACAGACACGTAATGTTGACCGATCCGCACCACGCGTGCCAGAACCCAAAGAACCGCCAACTGAAGAACAAGACCCTGAAGGAACCATTGCCCGCTTGTCCAAAACAGACCCATACATAGCAAGGTACAGAGAGATGTCACGAGAAGCCACCCTAAACAACAGACTCAACAGATGGGCAAACGAACCCGCTATCGGTTTAGCAATACCGCTCCTTCAAATCCGCTTCTGAATTTAATAATCAAAAATGCGTATTCTCTTTATGGGAACCAGTGAGTTCGCTCTGCCAGCACTCACGGAACTGATCACCCACAAGTTTGAAATCATTGGCGTTGTCACACAACCCGACCGGCCAAGTGGACGCGGAAAACGTCTCAACCCGCCGCCTGTTAAAATCGTCGCAACAGAGCACAATTTACCGGTTTACCAACCTGAGAAAGTGAGGAAACCGGATGTCGTGCGCACCCTTGAACGCCTTGCACCCGATACAACTGTCGTCGCTGCATTCGGTCAACTTTTACCACAAACCGTTTTAGACATCCCGCCCTGTGGAACCATCAATCTGCACCCGTCTCTACTACCGAAATACAGAGGCGCAGCACCCATCCAATGGGCATTGATCAACGGCGAAACCGAAACAGGTGTGACACTCATGCTACTCGACGCAGGCGAGGATACAGGCGATATTATCTCTGCTACCCATATCCCGATCCGAGATGAGGATACCGCTTTCACATTAACAGAACAATTGGCACAACTCGGTGCCAATCAACTCATCAAATGCCTGTCCGAAATGCGCGGAGACACACCACCGCCATCAACACCACAGAACAACGCCGAGGCAACACACGCACCACGCCTGACAAAAGAGATTGGAGACATTAACTGGCATCAACCCGCAACAACAATTTACAATCTCGTCAGAGGCACCGCAATCTGGCCCGGCGCGTATACCTTCTTCCGAGACAATCTAAGACTCAAGGTTATCAACTGTCAACCGCTTCCACAGACACCCGATGCCCCACCGGGGACACTCGAAATCGTCGAAAAACGGAAACTACTCGTTGCAACATCTGATGGTGCACTCCAACTGTTGAAAATCCAACCCGCAACCAAGAAGGCTATGGAAGCAGGCGACTTTATTAACGGATACCAAGTCCAGACCGGTGAACAACTTTTAACGGCATCATTATGAATCAAATTAATAATACCCTATTTGCTGTCGTCAAGGTTTTACTCTACTTCTTAATTCTGTCCGGTATAGTCGGCGTGCTAATCATCTTCGTGGTCGTCCCAAGATGGGTTCGGACAGAAGAGGTCCTTGTACCCAACATTATCGGTAAGACCTACTATGAAGCTGTCCCAATCCTCAATAAAGCCGGACTTCGACCCGCGAAAGAGATTCACGAGGCGAGTAGCGGAACACCAAAAGGCGAAATCATCGCACAAGACCCAGAGCCGAACTTTAGAATCAAATACTACCAACCCGTCACCATCACCGTCAGCATAGGCGTGGAATTGGCTCCGGTTCCCTCCGTTATTGGAAAATATCAGGATGCCGCTATTCAGACGCTCAGAACTGCCGGTTTTCAACCAAATCAGGTCGCCAGCGTCCATTCCGAAACCTATCTACAAGGGACCGTCATCGCGCAAACCCCACCAGAAGGGGGTGGCCAGCGACGTGGAACCCCTGTCAATCTTTTGGTCAGCCAAGGTCCGACACCAAAATCTATACAACTCCCAAATTTCCAAGAACAACCCGCTACGGAAGTACTTGTCGCCTTAGAAGCAGCCGGACTCAATGTTGAAACCGTATATAGTTCACACCCGAGGATCCCTGAAGGTGCGGTTATCGCGCACAAACCTGCAGGCGGCGTACTCGTAAAAACCGGAAGCCTCATCCTTCTCGAAATTAGCGGGCAAGAATCACTCGAAAATGTCGGTAGACTGCTCCCATTCCAGTACCACGTCACAGAAGCCGAAAATCGAAACCTCTCACGCCACGTCAAAATTATGATTACCGATGATTCAGGTGAACGCACCGTAATCGATCAATTGTACGCACCCGGCGCAGTGATTGACCTCGAACGCAAAGGTGTACACGTCTTTGGGCAAACACAAGTAATCGTCCTTGAAAATGGCGAAAAATTACTCGAAAAACTCTATAAATAAGGCAGGCCCGAAGGAGACTCCAAATTCCGAACCCTAAAATCGTACCCTCACTCCTCGCCGCAGACTTCAGCCGTTTTGGAGATGAAGTAAAACGGATGGTCGATGCCGGCGCGGATATGCTCCACTTTGATGTCATGGACGGCGAATTTGTGCCAAACTTCGCTATCAGTCCGCCGCTTATTGCTGCCGTTCGCCAAATAACCGAAGTCCCATTCGATGTCCATATCATGGTGACGCATCCGCTCCGCTATACCAACGCACTCGCCGAAGCAGGCGCAGATTTCATCACATTTCACATCGAAAGCAGTGATGAACCTAACGAAGTTATCTCAGCGATTAAGGCACACGGTCTTAAACCCGGCTTAGCATTTTCACCGAAAACACCTACCACCGCAGTTATTCCCTACCTTTCAGACATTGACTTGGTCCTACCGATGAGTGTTGAACCCGGACTCGGCGGGCAAGCCTTCCAACCCAGCACATTCGAGAAAATAGCGGCGTTGCATCAAATCAACCAAAACTTGGAGCAACCGCCCGAAATCTCTATCGACGGCGGTGTAACCACAGAAATCGCACCGCGTGCTATCTGTGAAGGCGTGACAATTCTCGTCGCTGGCACCGCTATCTTCCGCAGCCAACAACCAGAGGCAGTCATTGAAAAACTCCGCACGGGTACCGCCTGATGCACACCTTTTACGTTCCACCGTCTCATATCAGTGCTAATATCGCCGTCATCACCGACGCAGAGCACCACCATCTCCGCAATGTCCGCCGTATAACACCCGGTGAGACTGTCCGAATTATTGATGGACAAGGCAATGTTTATACCGGAGAAGTGTGCGATACAGGCACAAAAAACGCTTCAAGTGAAGTCCGGATGCTCAGCCATGAATTTCACCCAAGGGTACCACCTTCGATGACGCTCTTCCAAGGACTGCCGAAAAACGATAAGATGGCGTTAATCCTTCAAAAGACAACCGAAATCGGTGTCACACAGATCGTGCCACTACACACGGAATACGCCTTACAAAAACCGAGCCAAAACCGGTATCAACGATGGCACCGTGTTGTCATCTCCGCGACAAAGCAGTGTCAACGCGCCTGGCTACCTGAGTTATGCGACCCGCAGACCTTTCAAGCATCTCTCACACAACTTGATCATTTTTCACTCCGACTACTCCTGAACCCGGCTTCCAATCAGGCATCGCATACGCAACACATCAGAGAGGTCTTAAGAAAGACACCACAAGCAACTACCATCGCACTTTTTGTCGGTCCAGAAGGCGGTTTTTCTGATACGGAAGCCACCATCGCGATTGAAAAAGGATGCACCCCCGTAACACTCGGTACAAACATCTTACGTACAGAAACCGCCGCCATCGTCGCAGTCGCTGCCATCACCTACGAATATCAACTGTAAAATGGATTTCCTGCTCGTGGCGCATCGCAACATGAATTACATAGTTCACACGAACCTCTTTGCTGACGGTTGATCACCAAAAAAACTTGTTGACAAACTTCCACGCTTTTTGTAAAATTCCGAACTATGGATGCAAAAGAACTCACCAAAACACTTATTGGATACAATACAGTCAGTCCACTCAGCAACGTTGAGGTTATGGATTTTCTGACGGAAACACTCGAAGCTGTCGATTGTGAAGTCGAACGCGTTGAATACAGGGACCCCGCAGGTGTGCTAAAGGTAAACCTCATCGGACGTAAAGGACCCGTGAACGGTGAACGTGGGTTGGCACTCCTCGGACACATAGATACTGTCCCGGCTATCGGCTGGTCAATGGATCCCTTTGAGGCACGGATTGCTGATGGAAAGATGTACGGTAGAGGCAGTTGTGATATGAAGAGCAGCGTCGCTTGTATGATTGAGGTCGCTTCGCGCTATGCAGCGTCAAAGTTGGCGGCACCACTCTATGTCGTCATCACCGCTGATGAAGAGGTCGGCTACCTCGGAGCAATTGCAGTTGCCGAAAAGTCGAAGATGTTCAAAAAGCACGGCTTTCCGAAGTACGGGGTCGTCGGTGAACCGACAGAACTCCATGCAGTATATGCCCACAAAGGGACTGTCCGCTTTACTGCCACAGCCCACGGGCGTGCAGCGCATAGCAGTACAGGCGAAGGCGACAACGCGAATCTAAAGTTAATTCCGTTTCTCGCAGAGATGCGGGACATTTATCACGAATTGACAACCGATACCCAGTATTTCAACGATGAATTCACGCCAGCTTTTACGGATTGGAACATTACTATCAGTGATGGCGAGTGTCCAGGGAATATTACTTCGCCGTTAAGCGTGTGTTGTATCAACTACCGGCCAATGCCGGGGGATGATGCAAAGGTGTGGATAGACCGCGCGCGGGACGCAGCTGAAAAGCATGGGTTAATATTCGATTTGTATATTGATGCACCTCCGGTACGCACGCCACCCGATGCGGAGATTATCCAAGCAGCACTTGAAATAACCGGCGAAACTGAACCTCAAACCGTCGCCTATGGCACCGATGCCGCTGTCTTTGCACAGCACATGGAGACCGTTATCATCGGACCGGGGAGCATTCTACAGGCACATACCGTAGATGAGTGGATGGCGTTGGATCAGTTTCCACAGGGAGTCTCAATCTTTAGTCAGTTTGTGGATCGGTTTTGCGCGGCTTAAGCGCATCGAAATAGACAGCATCCGGTTTCACCCATTCCGTTTCGCCGTCTGCCCATACCTCGCGCTTCCAGATCGGGACAATCTGCTTGAGGCGGTCCATCGCATATTTACACGCTTCAAAACCGTCCTTGCGATGCGGCGATGCGACTCCGACCGCTACGCTTACCTCACCGATCTCTAATTTTCCGACGCGGTGGACCATAGCCACGCGATGAATTCCCCATTTATCCGCAATCTCCTGCGCAATTTCTGCCATCTTCTTTTCCGCCATCGGTGGGTACGCCTCATATTCAAGACATTTGACAGGTCTGCCACCCGTATTATTACGGACAGTACCGAAGAACAGCACCACTGCGCCAGCATCCGGGCCCTCCACGGCTTCGCGCACCTCCTCGCCTGTAATAACCTCGGTCGTGATTTTAAACATCGCAACCCCCTGTTACCGGCGGAATCAGAGCCACCTCGTCCCCCTCTACGAGCTCAGTGTTCTCCGTGGCGTATTCCCAATTGACAGACATCTGCATCACTTCATAAAACTCAGCAATCTCGGGCCACTCTTCTTCAAGCCTCTTTAGGATCGTGTTCACGGTGGCACCTTCTGGGAGCTCCATCTCTTCCTCGGACCTATCTAACATCTCGTGGCATACGGCAAAATATTTAACTGTGACGTTCATAAGGATTCCCTTTCAACAAAATTTTTAACGGTTAACGGTATCTAAACTGCACAAAAAGTATAACACAAAAACCGTTATTCTGAAAACCGAAAACCGATAACCGATAACTAAAAACTAAAATTAAGTTGCTTATTATTAACGATTCTGATAGAATAAGGGAAATTGTATCAATGTGAGTCCCCTATTTTGGAGATAAGGCAGGAGGGAAATTATGAGACCGAAAGCGATCTGTTATCTAATCATCATGCTACTCATCACCGGTATGATTGCCTGTGGTGCAGACGATGACGACTCCGAACCGACCGAGCCAGAAACCTCAACCACGACACCTTCGCAACCCACGGAACCGACAGTAACTCTTGAAAGAAACATAGACTTCCCCGTTGAAGAGGAAGCCATCCGCGAACTCTACGACAGATACGCTACCGCTCACGGCGACAAAGATGTTGATACCCTCGGAGACGTTTGGTTCAAAAGCGAATCAGACGACGTTTTTACCGCCTGGACCTTCTGGGCTGGCACTTTTGAAAGGAACAACGGATGGAAGGCAGTAACGTCGGCATGGGAGGGCATCTTCCGGCTCCGTCAAGGCGCAGTGACAGTTGACATCACCTACATCGCTATTGACAGCAGAGGAAAAGAAGCCGTCTTACGAGGGACATATAAATGGGGCAATCAACAGGGCGATCTGATTTCCGCACTCGAAAAAGATGGGAGTGACTGGAAAATCCGCGCGATTGATTACACCGGCGGAAATAACGGAAAACAGGTTAAAGACCTCAATGAGCCTGCCTATACTTTTGGAGAGATTGCCGAAGAATAGAGTTAACAGCACGTTTTCGCTTGCAAAGTCCCATTGCAGGGTTTTTGCTCGGGTGTTTCTTCAGGGTTTGTAACCCCGCCTTTTATAGACATCTCCTTAATTGTAGCTTTTACTATAACAGCAAATTCGCGAAAAATGGACAAACTCATTCTCAAAGGCATTCAATTCCATGGCCACCACGGTGTTCCCGAAGCGGAGCGACAGGTTGGTGGCCATTATGAAGTCGATGCAACTTTACACTGTCAACTTATCAATCCGGGCAATACCGATGCACTCACAGACACAGTCGATTACGCCGAGGTCGTTTCACGCATCGTTGAGATCGGGACACAACAGTCGTTCCAGCTCATTGAAGCACTCGCCGAAAAGATGGCTACCACAATTTTAGAACAATTCGCAGTCGATGCGGTGCATCTCATCGTCAAGAAACTGCGACCACCGATAGAACAACCCATTGACTATTTCGCCGTTGAAATTTTCCGAAATGCATAGATTCTGCACGATCATCTATCTCCTTTTAACAACAACCGTCATCGCGCAAGCCGCTGGCGAAAAAGAGGCTCTGTTTCCGGACCTGACACCGGGCATCCATATCTACCGTTACAACTGGGATGTCGAAACATGTGTACTTTACGTCGCCGAGATGTCGCGCAGTGAACCAGCACTCCACTTTGAGGTTGCACTCGCAAACGCACAAGTCTTAGGAAAAGAGACCGTCCGTTCTATGGCGAACCGCCGTAACCAACGCGGCGACCGACGCGTCATTGTCGCTGTCAACGGCGGGTTCGGCGTACTCGGGGATATGCGAGGCTACGGCGGCGTGTTAGAAAACTTACACATCCAAGACGGTGAACTCATCACGCAACCGACCGACACAGAGACATGTTTCGGCGTAACCGAGACGGGTGAGTTTTTGAGTTCGGCTGTACACATGGAAGCCAACATCCAAATCGGCGAGCGGACACTGCCACTCGGATGTGTTAATCAGCGCCGGCTTGACGGGTGTCAAGTAACGCTTTATACACCGCGCCTCGGCGAATCGACACGCACCAACCGGCGTCGCGGCAAAGAGGTCATCATCAGTGGACTCTCACTCCCATTGACACCTAACTACACGCACACTTACCGCGTCGAAGATGTCCTGAGCGACGGAAACAGCCTAATTCCGAGAGACGGTGCAATCCTCTGGTTTAACGCACGCCTGAGAGACCCAGCGGTTCCTGAGTTCAGCACCGGCGCGAGCGGCACGATCACACTCTCGCTCTCGCCACCCGAATGGAACAAGGTCCAACACGCCATCGGTGGACGACTTCGACTCCTCAAAAATGGAGAGATTAATCAAACCATCGCGGAGATGCACAACGCCGAAAAACGGCACACCCCAGGCAAACGTGCACCTCTGCTAAACCTGAGCCACGAACCCCGAACAGCACTCGGTTACAACGCAGATAAACTCTTTCTCGTCGTCGCAGACGGACGGCAACCGAAGTATAGTACCGGTCTAACGCTCTATGAACTCGCCAGTATCTTCATAGAACTCGGCGCAACGGAAGCGATTAACCTCGACGGCGGCTCCTCCAGCACCTTCATCGTCAACGATACCGTCGTCAATAAACCCTCCGGTCAACAGGAACGAGATGTCCTAAACGCCGTCTTTATCACAGCTGATGCGCCGTAGATCTCGGCTCTTCTGTAGGAGCGAGCTGCGCTCGCGATAAACGCCTCTGTAGGAGCGAGCTGCGCTCGCGATAAACGCCTCTGTAGGAGCGAGCTGCGCTCGCGATAAACGCCTCTGTAGGAGCGAGCTGCGCTCGCGATTAATAATTTTGGAGACGCATTTTGAAAACCTATTTTAACGTAGCGTACACGGTTCTCATATTTCTATCACTCCTATTTTGCCATATCTCAGCCGCCGACGCTGCCGACATACCAGAACTCGTGGCGGCAACCCCGCTCTCCCAAACCGCTATTCAATTACAATTCAACGGAGAACTGCAAGCAGAGACAGCCGAAGACCTCAATAATTACCAAATCGCACCGGATGCCGAAATCGAATACGCGTTACTCGACCAACGACGCAACCGCGTCTTATTGATGACGACACCGTTAGAGGGAAAAAAAACCTACCGTCTCACGCTTCCAAATTCACAAACCGGAATCGTGGTTACACTCCCACCCGTAAACGAAATAACCTTCGGCGCAAGCGATGCCGTTACTTTCTCCGGCGGTTTGCAGGACACCACGCTGCTTGTCTATAAAGATCGAAAGACACGAAACAACAATGCCGGTGCCGAACCGACGCTTTTATGTGATCCGACAGGGAGTGTCTTCTTCGTCGCCTTTGATCTATTTGACGCATTTGAAGATATAGGGATTCGTGAACCCGCACAGGTCTTAGAAGCAACGATAAGTCTACATGTTCAGCAGTGTGAAACCGACGCTGTGCAAACCGTTCTCTACCGGCGTGTCCTGCTCCCGTGGAAAGAAGGTAGAGGCACATCAACGCGTGCAGAAGACAACGAACTCACTTATAACAGCGCGTTGCATCGCGAACTCCCGTGGAACAGACCGCCAGCACAAGCCATGCTCTCAGGCATAAACGGCGACAACGAGAGCGACTACAACGGTTCCGAGGATGTCGCCCACCGCATTGACGGCACGAGCGAAATTCAAGGCGCAGACAAACGTTATGAATTCAAAAGCGAGCACCTCACCGATGCCGTCCGTTTTTGGGTCGCAAACCCCGACTACAACTACGGTTACCTCTTCGCCTTAAAAGATGGCAATGTCCCCATCGTATTCACCTCAAAAGAAGCAACCGACGCAACCCTCCGTCCACTCCTAACAATCCGCTACGAGACAACAGCAGATCAAAAATGAAAGGGACTAAAAGACAACTCATAGAGCAAATTATATGAACGAATTTTTAAAACTACTTCTCCCATGGCCAGCACGTGGTTTCAATCCGATTACAGACATTTTTGTTTACGGTATCCTTTCATCTTTTTTTATTTGTTTGGGAATCTTCCTATGGAAAACCATCCGCCGATCCGGCCTGATTAACAATTTAACTAACAAAGTCAGTCAACACCTAAAACCTGCTAAACCGGAGATCTTACCACATCTCGAAACGGAGTTTGATTGCAACAGTGAACTTGCTGAGGTTTGGCATGAGTTTCAGAATTCACTGATTACCCGAGAACCCGAAAAAAACCAAGGGAAAATAGTCTATAAAACAGACGAGGCATCCCTCTTTTTCGGCGAAGAGCGACTGCTCGGACAATACATGAACCTTCGATTTTGGAATAGTGTGCCAGCCCTGCTCGTAGGATTGGGTATTTTGGGAACCTTTGTTGGACTGGTTTGGGGACTACTGCCCTTTTCAAATATTGACTTTCAACAAACAGAGAACATTCGCAGTGCAATTCAATCTCTCCTATCTGGAGTATCCACAGCATTCGTAACCTCCGTTTGGGGTATGCTATTGTCGCTTTTATTCAATTGGATAGAGAAATCCTGCATCGGCTGGGTAAGTAGCAAAATTGCAGTGTTGCAACGCACGCTGGATCGACTATTTACATTGACCACACAAGAAGAGATAGCGTTTCGGCAAGAGGATGAACTTGCACAACAGACACAGGCACTCAAAGCCTTCTCTACAGACCTCGCAAACGAGATTAAAAGTGCTATGGCACAAGGACGGCAAGAAATTATCTCGGAATTTCGCAATGCCCCTGAGACCTTCAGCAACGCTATTGGTGAGCAGCTGACACCCAGCCTAAATCACCTGAATAGTGCAGTTACAGATTCCACAACAACTCTCAAAAGTACAATGGAAAATGGAAACCAACAAATCCTTCAGCAGCTGTCTAATACCCACCAAGTCCTGAGCACAACAATCGAAAAGCAGTTATCCCCCAACCTTGATAACCTAAATAACGTTGTTAGCGAGATTAAGCAGACTATAATCGAAGGAAATCAAGAGATTCTTCGAGAACTTCGTAACGCTCCAGATGCCTTCGGTAGTGCATTAGAGAAAAAGTTCGCGCCCAGTTTCAACAACCTGAATTCCGCCGTTGAGGCATTACAGAAACACAAGGAAGAATCCTCAGCTGACGCTATCCAGCAACTCGTTGTAGAATTCCAACAATCTCTTTCAGGGTCAGCAACAGCGCAAATGGAAGCACTTGCTGAAACTGTTAACAAAGCAAGCCAAAGTTTGATAACGCTGCCAGAACAGTTAGCAAGCATGATGCTCGGCATACAGGATCAGGTTAACCAAACGCGAAAATTGCTATCGGAAACATCCCAAAATCAAACAGAACAGGTTAAAAATATGATGGAGAGCGGGTCAAGCGCATTTCAAAACGCGATTGATACACATAAGGCGGGATTGACCGCCACGACTGATAGCATGAATCAAGAAATGGAGCAAATCGCCAACCAGATACGAGATCTATTGGAATCGGCAGCAAAGCGTACTGATGAACAATTGGCACAACGCATAACGGATATAGAGCAGACCTCTGCTCAGACCACTCAAACACTACAAACCTTAATTGCGGAATTACAAAAATCAATGACATCTATCGCGTCACAAACAACAGAAAAATCGGAAGCGATGATAACGCGGATGCATCAACTTGTAGAACAGAGCACTACCCGCCTTGATAGTATTTTCGCATCTGGAGAATTGAGTGTCAGTTCACTCTTGGAACAACAGGAAAACCAAATCAAAGAAGTCAACGCACAGATAGCCAATTCGCAGGAAACACTTGAAAAGAGTAGTAATATGTTGCAACAGATGGATACAAGCGTAACCAAAGTCCAAGCCCTCCTTGAAAATACGCAAACCTTATCTGACTTATTGCTTACAAGCGGCGATAGGCTTGAAGATGCAAGCGAGCAACTAATAGAAGTAAGTGAAACATTTACTGAAGAAAACGCCAAATATCTTACAGCTAATCGAGAGACGACTCAACAACTCCAGAACACTCTTGGGCAATCACGACAGCTACTCAACGATTTCGCGCAACGTTTCCAAACAATCAATACTGGATTGACAGGCATCTTTGAAGAAATTGAAGGAGGTTTAACAAATTATTCCACAACCGCCCGGGACTCAATCAATACCTATCTCAGCGACTTCTCCAAACACCTGACAGATGCGTCAGCAGCACTTGCAGGTGGCGTTGAGGCTCTCGAAGAAAACGTTCACGAATTGACAGATATGATAGAAAAGCAAACAAACCAACGGAGGTTATAGGTAATGTCAAGAACACCGTCTACCTCCAAAACTCTTGTAGATGAAAATCCTTTTAGTCTCTCATTAGGCGACTTGATGGCAGGTCTTCTGCTTATCTTCATACTCGTCCTCTCTTTCCTTATGTTGGACTTGATGGAAAAAGAGAAGCGTGATGACGAAATTCAGCAGGTCCTACTGAAAATTTTTACAGATTATGCCGCGTTACGGCAAAACTTGTACCTCGCTCTTGAAACAGAATTTGAGAAAGATCTTCGGCAATGGAATGCCCTCTTGGATCATGAAACCCTGTCAGTTCGTTTCAGAGAACCTGAAGTTTTATTTGATCAAGGCAAAGCAGATGTTAAATCCGACTTTAAAAAGATGTTGGATGACTTTTTTCCACGCTATGTTCGGATTTTAAAACGACCGGAATATGTTAAGGCTATCGCAGAAATTCGGATTGAAGGGCATACCTCAAGTGAGTGGTCAGAAGATGTCACCCCTGAAGAGGCCTATATTTTCAATATGGAATTATCGCAAGACAGAACGAGAAGTGTCCTACAATATGTACTTCAGATACCTGAAATTCGCGAAAGTAAAAATTGGCTACAGCAGCAATTGACTGCTAACGGTTTGTCTTCAAGTAAGTTGATAATGCATTCAAATAGTACTGAAAACAGTGAAGAATCAAGACGTGTAGAGTTCCGCGTACGGACAAACGCAGAAAAGCAACTTGAGAAAATCAAGGAACTTGAGGATATGATTGGAGGAGACAATGAATTCCGCTAAAATACTGCTGCAGTTCAATTTCGACGCAACCAGTTTTGCTGCACGCGCTCCACGTCCTGACATAATCCCCAAAGAACAACTTGAAACTTTGGAAAAAATTATCAAAACACATGATGGTCCTAATTCTGATTTGCCAAATAGAGAAAATTTGCGGCAAGTTTACCGCCAATTTATAACAACACCCACCGGTAAACTTTCCTCAGAATTTGACTCTCTCAGACGTATCCGGCAACTCGCTTGGACTTTGACCTACTCCGAAAATGAATTGCCCCGAATTGTAGATACTCCGAGCCTTCAAAACGCACTCCAATTAATCGAAAACCAATTCCGTACCAGTATGCTTCTCGGTATTTTTAACGCATTGCTACAAGCCTGGGATACCCCAAATGCAGCCTTACTCCGAGCATTTCTCAAAAAACACCTGACTGACTACACCGGTTCTCGAAAATTCGTGCAGAAATTAAAAGCGAACATAGCGTGGTACTGTGAGGAAAACAGTTCGACAAATCTTGCAATGTACTTGATACGCTCACCCAACAAGTTGTCAAATGTCTGGACATTTCTCGAATTGCCAGACTATATGCATAGTTATACATACTTTGGCGCGGTCGCTACATCATACACAACATTCAATAATCAGATAGATATTGAATACGTTAAAGATGTCATCGCGTTTGTGAAAAAGCACAACAATGACAAAACAAGCCGGATCGTTCTATCTAAACTCATTGAAAAACTTGGGTCTGAAGCAACTGCGGATCTGCGCCAACTTGTTCAATCTTACGTTCTTCAAAAATGGCAAGACCCGCGTATCGCTGGCGCAGATGTCCGTTGGCGCGATGTATCTGATAAAGCCCGTCAAATCTTCACGAAATGGGTTACAGAAGAAGACATCCGTTTCTTTTTCGACGTTGTCGCAAAGGCTTGTAATGATCAGAAGTTTGCCTATCGCAAAGCCTTCTGGCTGGCGTATTTTGAAGAAATCACCTTTTGTCGACCAGTGTTGCGAAAAAACGCCGAATACCTTTTTCGTCACGATCCACAAGCTCTGCAATACTACCGAGATCGTCAACCCGCAACTTTAAAAGGCGGTACAAGCGATCAACACGCTTTTATTATTCAAATGGGTGAGTACACATTTGTTGAGTTTAGCACAGCAGGGGCATGTTATGTTTACCAAAACTCTGATCTTCCATTTGAAGTGGGAGACTCAGAATACCGGATGGACGAGTTACGTTCCCTGTCATGGGCTGAACATCGGGTAATTCACAATGGCTCAGAGAAGTATTCTTGGCAAGATGGATTCGCCTCGTGGTTAGAGCGTGAGATTGGTATTGAGCCTGTGCGAAGTTATCGACTGGAACGAAAATCTAATTCTGTCCCTATAAAATCTGATTCTGTTATCATAAGATGTCCTAACAAGAGTTGCAGGCAAAGGCTAACGATCACTACAAGGAAGGGTATTATAAGAAGAATTAGATGCTCTAACTGCCTGACCGCCTTTGAGCACTACTTTGAGTCCTAAACGAAAGGAACACGGATGTTAAACTTATTCCGAAAGTCCGAAACTAAAACATCCCAATTCAACTGGGATGAGACACCAAGTGGTATTCGGTTTACCATCCCATCGGATAACGTCACTCTGACTGAATACACTGCTAACCTGCCACCAGATGCCTATCAAACACAGGCACAATGGCTGCTGCTAAAGGAATTGCTTGATAACGGCCAAGCAGAAGCATCAGACACAAGTATTCATATTCCATTTGAGGAGGTATGTCGCCTTGAGTCTGTTGAGCAGGAACTCCTCGGTTTACCTGAACCCTATCCATTTGAAATCGAAATCCGATCAGATGGCACTTTCAACCAGCCAGAATTCCGCTACAATTACCGATTCTTGAAACCCGATTGGAAACCTTTGTATCCAACACGAACCGGTTGTATTCTGCGCTTGACTGAGGAATGGGCGTACCTCCTAACGCACGAACAGTTCACACTCTTAGAAAAATTAGACGCGTTCAACACGCGAGATACGACAGATAAAAGTTTTGAGGCAAATTTGATCGAGTTCGCGAAAATTAAGGGGCTCGCCAAAGAGACAGGAAGTGCATTGGATCAATATCTAAACCAAGAAGAAGTCGTTGCCCCCAAAACAGTTCGTTTGCGTCTACGTGAATCCGGCAATAGCGTTGAAATAATTCCAAATGTCGCTGATATTAACAGTGAACAATTTGAGGCAATATTTGATAAATTTCCAACCTCTCAGACGACGTACAATCTTTCCCAAACCGATGGTGGACGAACCCGTGTTCTTTTTGAAGAAAAACAGAAAGAGGCTTTGCAAACCCTTAAGCAGTATCGACGTGTCCCTCGTGAAGAACTCGCGGAAATTGCGGAACAACCACAGTTGTACTTTGATCCCGAAGTTATTGAACTGGATCCGACAGATGAGACGCTATCTTTCAGTGAACGCGTCCGTGAAATCGGCATCTACAAACCAAGAGTTTATCCGTTCGTTTCGCCCTACAAAAGTGAGTGGATCCCGGGTATTTTAGTTGAAGACCAGTCAGGAACACAGAAAAAGTTTAAAATTAAAACCGAGGAAGAACTCGTAGACTTAAAACAAACAATTCATGAAGCGAAGCGGACAGGGCAAAATCAGATTAAGTGGAAAGGACAAGAATTTTCCGTTCCAGATGTTGAAAAACATCTTCCATTTATCGAAAAACAACTCAAACATCGCAAAAAGCCCTCGCGCGTTCCCGGGGAGAAACCTGAAACTACAGTCTTAATCATTGATGAAAACATTGAAGACACTGATTATATTGAAAAAACGTCCACTTCAAAAGTTGAAGAACCGTTTCGACACCTTCTGGAACCTACACCAAATCTGAAACAAGGGGTTAAACTCTTATCACATCAAGAGGAAGGCCTTGCGTGGGCACAGCAACTTTGGGAAAACAACTATCTCGGAGGTTTACTTGCCGATGACATGGGGCTTGGTAAAACCTTACAAGTGCTCTGTTTTCTCGAATGGCATCACAAAAAACATCGCCTACAAGAATCACAACAGAGACCGTACCTCATCGTTGCACCAATTGCACTTTTAGAGAATTGGGCGGCAGAATATCCCAAATTTTTTAGCAAAGGTTCACTGGAATTCATTACATTGTACGGGAAAGCATTACAAAACTTCAAGTGTGATCCATCTGAAGCAGCCAATTTTCAAATACCAGAAATTGAGGGAGCAGAACGACTTCTGGAATTACGCAAACGCCGTGGTGCCCTCAATGTTAAACGTCTCCGAAACGCCGATGTTGTGCTAACGACCTATGAAACCGTTCGAGACTTCCAATTGGATTTAGGCTTAATTCCGTGGGCAACGGTGATTATTGATGAAGCGCAACGCATCAAAACCCCCGGAGCACTTGTCACAAATGCATTGAAAGCACTCAAGACCGATTTTCGCCTCGCTATGACAGGAACGCCAGTTGAAAACTCCTTGATGGACTTATGGTGCATCACAGATTTTGTAGCACCGGGTCATCTTGACAGCGCGAAAGATTTCAACAGTGAATTTTGTCGTCCGCTTAAAAACCCAGAAACCGATATTCGCGCCCTCGGTGATCAGATTCGTAAGCGCATCGGCGTTTACCTGAAAAGACGACTAAAGACCGATATTCTTGACGATCTGCCGAAAAAACGCATTCACGATGCAGATTGCCAACAAGACATGCCGCCAATACAAGCGGAACGATATCAAGCTGCCTTCCAATCTACGAAAGATAGTGAATCAGACGGACCACAGCAACGTAATCAAATTTTGCAAGTTTTGCACCAGTTACGGGATATATCAGATCATCCACTATTAGCGGATTCTCAATGGGAACAAATCCCTGTCCCCGAATTAATCAAACAATCGGCAAAACTAATGGTGACAGTCCAATTGCTCGAAAAAATACGCACCGCCAACGAGAAAGTAATTCTGTTTGCTGAACGCCGAAAGACACAACACCTATTAGCAGATGTCGTTCGCGAGTATTTTGGTTTGAAGGATATCTTTATCGTAAATGGCGATACCCCGGGAAGCACACAACGAGCAAATTCAATGAAAATGAGTCGTCAACAAAGCGTAGACCGTTTTCAAAACGCTTCCGGTTTCAACGCCATTATCATGTCACCACTCTCGGCTGGTGTAGGTCTCAATATCACTGAAGCAAACCACGTTATCCACTACAGTCGGTGGTGGAATCCGGCCAAAGAAGATCAGGCAAGTGATAGAGTTTACCGCATTGGACAAGAGCGACCCGTACATATCTATTTGCCAATGGCAACGCACCCTGAATTTCAAACTTTTGATGTTATTTTACACGAGCTCCTTGAGCGAAAACGCCAACTTTCACAAGGCACGTTGTTCCCAACCGAGCAAGCCGAAGTAACGCCTAAAGAATTTCTTGAGAGTTTGCAGCCAATAGATGTCACTGATGAGAAAAGTTCGCCGCTAACAATAGAGGATGTTGATAAACTTGAACCGAGGTTCTTTGAAGCTTTCGTTGCTGCACTTTTTAATAAACAAGGATGTTATGTCGTGTTAACCCCGTATTCGGGAGACAAAGGTGCGGATGTCGTTGCTCGTCAGCGTGGGAATGATACTGGTGGACTTCTGATACAGGCTAAACATCGACAAGCAGGTGGAAAATCAGGACATCATGCTGTAGACGAGATTTTAGCAGCAAAACCGTTTTATGAAGAAAAATATGGAGCGACCTTCCAATTGGCTGTTATCACAAACCGTGAGTTTAACAAACCTGCGCGTCGGTACAGCCATTCGCAGCACGTGGAAATGTACGAACGTCAGTGGTTGATCGAAAACCTGAAGCAATATCCGATAACTTGGCAGGATGTCAATAAAAGTCAGCTTTGTACGAGCTACTAACTTTGGATAATTTTAATAGTTTTTGAGGAAGTACTTGGATTCCATAGAAACATATTTGACATCCATTTAGTGGCTCGTATACATATACCGTCCCGCCGGGCTTAGAATAGGTTGGTACGCGTTTCTATACACATACGGTTTACCTGTTGGGACTGCCGTTATTAGCAGATGCGGTTATTTTCCTGTGCATTAGGGTCCAGTTAATTTATCTAAACCTAAATGTCCCTGGGCTCGGGGCAGGACGATTTAGCTTTCGCTTTTGATTTTCGTTTATAGATGTTGACGTTTTTCTCAAATATCGCGAGCCCAGCTCGCTCCTACAGAGGAAAACATACACACATATAAAGCGAACTTGTACAACTAAATAGCCATGGGCTCGGGGAATAAAAGTGGACATAAATTGCTTATATATGTTATAATTTATTTTACAAGAAATGTGCTGAACCAACGAAAGGCTTTAAGTGGCAAATTTTGATACGGCCTCTAAGAAAACCGCTGAAATATCTCCTAAAGATTTCGTCGACCTCTGCTTCGGTTTTGAGACAATCGATATTACCGACATCGAACTCATCCAACCGGAACAACCCACGGTCGATATGCGCCAAGCAGATATCGTCATTAAGACAGAAATCAATGGAAAACAAGTCATCGTACACTTTGAATTTCAAACCACCGACAGCTCCGAAATCGATATGTCACTCCGGATGGCGGGTTATATTGTTCGTCTTATCGAAACTTATGGATTAGAGGTTTATTCCAACGTTATCTATCTTCGTCCGGATGCAGGCCGCAGGGACCCCGGACAGTTTGTACAAAATATAGCCGGACATGAGGTTTTGACTCAATACAAAGTTTTTCGTCTGATTGAGATAGACGGACAAAGCATCTTAGAAGCAAAGCCTATGGGGCTTCTGCCCTTTACACCCTTGATGAAACGTCCTAAGGACATAAGTGCAGAAGCATGGTTGCGGCGTTGCGTACAAACGGCAGATAGCGTGAATGTAGAGAACAAAACCGCTTATCTTGGGACGTTAGCGGTTTTAGGCAGCTTAGTCTATGAACCAGAAACGATTTTGAATATTATCTCGGAGGAAACCATGGAACGCCCTTCTATTGCTGAACACTTCGCGGCAGAAGCACTACAACAAGGTCTTGAACAAGGCATCGAACAAGGCATCGAACAAGGTCTTGAACAAGGCATCGAACAAGGCATCGAACAAGGTGCCAGAGAACGTGCCCTGAAAGACATCCTTGAAGTGCTTGAGCTCCGATTAAAGCCGTATGCAGCGACTGTCTTCAAACCCACACTTGAGACAATTGAGGACTTAGATAGACTCGCACAATTGCATCGCGCCGCGATCCTTGCAGAGACGCTCGACGACTTCGCACGGACGCTAACAGAAAATAGCAATTGATATACCTATGAGCATCCACTGCCCTTGAGAATTCGACCGAAATGTGGGACGACAGGAAAAGTCCGAGCACTTTCAACGTGAAAAATGAACAGAACCTACACAACTTACTCAGGACTTACGCAACCCTCTTTGCAAGCAGGGTTGAAAACCGCGCCCTAACCAACAACCGAAAACTGAAAACAACCTAATCACGGAAATCACACAAATCAAATAAATCACAGTTCAGATCACACATACCTCCGCAAATGTCCCAAAGTCCGCGCCACCGCACCCAAATTTTCCTCAATCAACTGCCTGCCAACATCGCCCGCTATCGTCCGCGCATCCGCATCGTCTAACCACACCGTGATAGCATCTGCCAATTCTTGCGCAGTCCGAACCAATTTCGCACCACCGCGATCTACAAGTAGAGATGCCTCGTGGGCATTCTGGATCGTCGGACCGAAAATAACAGGTTTCGCCATCGCAGCAGGCTCCATTACATTGTGAACGCTTCCCCGAAAACTTCCACCCACAAACGCTATATCCGCCAACCGATACAACTTCGCAAGAAGTCCCACGGCATCAACGATAAGCACATCCACCGCCGACAAATCCACATCAGATGTGAGCTCAGAAAAACAGAGATGCGCCAATCGCTCGCGTGTTAGATGTCCACGAATCTCCTTTATCCGTTCAGGTGTCGGTTCATGCGGAACCAGAATTAGATGCGGATGATCATCTCGCCCGTCTTCCCGCAGCAACTGATACGCAGGCAACAGCACCCTCTCATCCTCAGTGTAGGTGCTACCAGCGATGAGAATAGGACGTTTGAGGCTGCCCTGTCCCGGAAAAAATTCCGCATCAGGTTCAACAGAGATTGCCCGTCGATAAACCTGTTCATAGCGTGTATCCCCCGTGACAACAATCTCGTGTCCCGATGAGCAGAGCTGTTGAAAACGCCCCGCATCTGTTTCCGAGATCGCACAATGTACACGGATATATCGGTGTACACTCCGAAAAAACGGTTTCGCAAAGCCGGACAACCGTTTCGATTCGGCGTGCAGCGTACCAGCGACCACGATAATCGGAATCTCATGCTTGGAGGCTTTCCAGACGAGATTGGGCCAAATATCGAATTTAGAAAAAACGATCAACGCCGGTTCAATGAGATGTATTAAACGCTCAGCGTTACGCGGTGTGTCTAAAGGCAGGTAAACGGCAGCGTCGGCATAAGGGTAGGATTTCGCATTCGGTGCAACAGACGGCGAGAAAAAGGTTAAAACAATCCGGGTCTCTGCATAAATCGCTTCAATAAGCGGTTTCGCCTGCTCGAACTCACCGACAGAGGTGAAATGGAACCACGCCGTTTTTTCTAAATCTCGCGCCCGCTGGAGCTGGTCAACCAGTTCCCTAAATACCCGTTTTCTTCCGTCGATGCCTTCTCGGATTTTAGGGTTGCAGCACCCGGCGCAGTGAAAACCGATGAACATCGCTGGCACAGCGCAGGCGTTATAAACAAATTTCCAAAGCATAGTGAACCGTAGAGAGGCAGGAAAATTAAAAAATGGAAGGGTAGAACGGAACCGCAATCCCGAAACTTCCAACCTTCCATTTCAAGGGCAGGGATTTACAGAACGTCTAAGATTTTCTTTTTCAGTGCATCTTTGGGCATCGCACCGACAATCTGTCCCGCAACTTTTCCGTCTTTGAACACCAGCAGTGTCGGTATACTCCGAACGTTATACTGCATCGCCGTCTGGCGATTGTCATCAACATTGACTTTCCCAACTTTGAAGGTCTCTGTATTTTCCCCAGCAAGTTCTTCTAAGATCGGCGCAATCATTTTGCACGGACCGCACCACTCTGCCCAAAAGTCAACAACAACAGGTGTGTCTGATGTAAGCACCATTCCTTCAAACGTATCGTCGCTAATTTCAAACGTATTCTCAGCCATGATAACTCCTTACTATAGTTCAGTGTCTTATAGGCGAAGTCGCCTCTGTGAAAAATAAAATTTATTCCAAAAAGTTCTTTAGTAATATAATACCCTATTTTATCAAAAATTGCCAATCAATTTTTGATACCTCAATTAGATGACCGAAATTTTTTCGCTTGATAAAAAAAATAAAATATGATATATTATCGGGAATTGAAGGATAAAAGATTGTCCAGTTAACGCTATAAATATTATCTGAATTCACGATTGTAAGGAGGCACCGTATGCCTGATAAAGAGAAAAAACAGGGGACGAACATCTCCCGCCGGAACTTCTTGAAAGGTGTAGGGACCGGGACTGTTGCAGCAACCGTCGCGCCCAGTGTCTTGATCGGCAGCGAAAAAGCGGCTGATGCACAAACAGGGGACGCCGTTGCCAGCGCAACAATTCAACTCAATATCAACGGTAAACCGTATCAAGTTGAGGTCGAAGCGCGCACAACCCTCTTGACCGTCTTACGCGACGGAATTGATACAAGCGGAACAAACATTGACTTAACCGGTGCCAAACTGATCTGCGACCGAGGCGAATGCGGTGGCTGTACCGTCATGGTCGACGGAAAAACCGTCTACGCCTGTATGATGCTCGCTATGGACGCAGAAGGCACGCAGATAACAACCGTTGAAGGTTTAGCAGATGGCGACAACCTACACCCCGTCCAAGACGCATTCGTCCAACACGACGCTCTGATGTGCGGGTTCTGCACACCCGGTTTCGTCGTCTCGTCCGCAGCACTGTTGAGCGAAAATACAAAACCGACGCTTGAAGAAATCAAAGTCGGTCTGTCCGGAAATACATGTCGCTGTGGCACCTATCCGTTCATCTTTGATGCTGTCAAGACTGCATCAAAGAAGATGTAATTCCTATCGCTGTTATTGAAAGCAAGCCTCGGCTTGCCGGACACAAAAATCCACTGCTCCATCGGAGGGCGTGTCCATAGGAGGAAAACGTATGGCATCATGGGGAGAAGCAAGCGAATCTCGTCTTATCGGCAAACGGATACCCCGTCTGTCAGGTAAAGATAAGGTTACAGGAAAAGCGAAGTATACCTTTGATATTAATAGACCGGGACTGCTTTACGGACGCATCTTACGTTCTGAAGTCGCACGCGCAAACGTCGTCGATTTAGACCTAAGCGAAGCAGAAGCGATGCCCGGTGTCAAAGCAGTTTTACCACTCATTGAAGTTGGAAGGCAAATCCGTTACCAAGGACAAGAGATCGCCGCAGTCGCAGCAGAGACAGATGACATCGCCAAAGACGCGATCCGGCGTATCCGTGTCGAGCTCGAAGAACTACCGCATGTCGTCACAGAAGAAGACGCAATGCGGGAAAACGCACCACAGATCCGAGACGATTGGGCTGGAAACCAGAGCGAACCGAACGTCAGAGAAGAAGGCGACATTAACGCAGGATTTGAGCAAGCCGCCGTTGAAGTAGAGGCGACCTATCACACGCCTGTCCAAACACACGTCTGCTTAGAGACACATGGAAACGTCGCTGAATGGGAAGACGACGAGAATCTAACTGTCTGGGCATCTACACAAGGCGTTTTTGGTGTCCGAAACGATTTAGCCGGTCACTTCAATCTGCCAGCCAATCAGGTCAGAATCATCACAGAGCACATGGGTGGCGGTTTCGGAAGCAAATTCGGACCGGGTGTAGAAGGACGCACTGCCGCTAACCTGGCACGTGCCACAGGTAGACCCGTCAAACTGATGCTCACTCGGAAAGCCGAGCACCTCGTCGCGGGTAACCGTCCTTCGATGACACAACACGTACGTGCAGGTGCAACCGGCGACGGACGGATCATCGCCTACGATATGAAAGGCTACGGCACAGGCGGTATTTCAAGCGGCGCAGGTTTTCAAGCACCTTACGTCTATCATGTACCCAACCGACGCACGGAGCGGAGGAACGTCGCTGTCAACGTCGGCAACCAACGCGCAATGCGTGCGCCAGGACATCCACAAGGCGCATTCGCCATGGATTCGCTGATGGATGAACTCGCCGAGAAACTCGGCATGAACCCACTCGAATTCAGACGTATCAACGATCCAAGTGAAGTTCGACAAGCACAATATACCCTCGGCGCACAAGAGATCGGATGGCACCGGCGTAACAGCGTCCCCGGTTCCGGCACAGGCGTGAAAAAACGCGGCATGGGTGTCGGCAGCGGACAATGGGGCGGCGGCGGCGGAGACGGCACACAAGCACGTGTCACTATCAATGCCGACGGCACCGTTGAAGCCGTTACCGGAACACAAGACATCGGAACCGGTATCCGCACAGCGATCGCTATTATTGTCGCCGAAGAATTGGGACTCAACCCAACCGATATTATGGTAAAGGTTGGCGATTCTGGTCCCGGACTCCCATCCGGCGGTAGTGGCGGTAGTCAGACAACCGCATCCGTCGCACCCGTCATCAAAACGGCAGCAGCGGCAGCAAAGCAGAAATTGTTTGAACGCGTCGCACCACAACTTGAGGCTTCTGTCGAAGACCTACGCGTCGGTAACCACACAATCTACGTCGTCTCTGATAGAACCAAGACAATCAAGTGGGAACTCGCAACCGGGCAACTCGGCATGGAAAGCATCACTGAAGGTGGAGAATGGGATAGAGAACTCCGTCAAGGCGGCGTTGCGGGAACACAATTCGCTGAAGTTGAAGTCGATACCGAAACCGGTGCCGTCAGAGTTATCAAAATTGTCGCCGTTCAGGATTGTGGACTCGCAATCAACCGACTGACCACAGAAAGCCAGATTAACGGCGGTGTTATCATGGGCTTAGGGCAAGCACTCCTTGAAGAACGCTTCATGGACGCACAGACCGGACGGATGCTCAACGCGAACCTTGAGGATTACAAAGTTCCCGGAACTTTCGAGATACCGGAGATTAAATCCATCGTCTTTGATACACACCGGAAGGTTACTGGAATCGGTGAACCGCCATGTATCCCGACACTCGGCGCTATCGCAAACGCCGTTCACAACGCAATCGGTGTCCGGATCCGGGAATTACCCATCACACCCGATAAGATTCTCATCGCGCTTGCCGAGAAGAAGGCATAAGGGAAAAAGACGTTTTTCGCAACATCAGAAACCTTAGCCGGTAATGAAATGGAAGGGTTTTGCTCGGGTATTTTTTTATATCTACGGAAAGACACTTCATTCATTCAACTTACCTAATCGAACCGCAAGGAAAATTAGAAAGATGGAAAAATTTAGTTACGTTAACGCCACCAGTTTTGAACAGGTCACCGCGCTCCTGAGCGACAGCCGGTGGGGCGAAGTCATGCTTATCGCCGGCGGCACGGACCTGCTCGCTGAGCTTAAGGAGTATGTTGAGACACCAAAGACACTCGTTAACCTCAAAACGTTGCCCGGAATGGATGCCATCGAAGCAGACGCATCGGGATTAAAAATCGGCGCATTAGCCACTGTTGCAGACATTGCCAGACATCCGACGATCCAGCACCATTATACCGTCTTGGCACAAGCCGCTGCGTCTGTTGCGACACCGCAGATTCGGAACGTCGGCACGCTCGGTGGAAATCTCTGTCAACGTCCACGATGCTGGTATTATCGCGATGAGAGCACCAACTGCCTCAAAAAAGGTGGAGACATCTGTTTCGCCGTTGACGGCTTGAGCAAATACCACGCGATTCTCGGCGGCGATCCAGTTTACATCGTCCATCCATCCGACCTCGCACCCGCACTTATCGCACTCGGCGCAGCAGTCAAAATCGTCGGACCCGAAGGTGAGAAAACGATGTCTCTTGAGGATTTCTTTACCTTACCGGCAGCAAATCCGTTCCGAGAAAACGTGCTGCAATCCAACGAAATTGTCGTCGAAGTCCAAGTGCCACCTGCGAAACCGAATACGAAGAGTTTCTACCTGAAAGCACGCGAGAAAGGCGCGCCGGACTTCGCACTCGCAAGCGTGGCAGCGGTCTTTGAAATGGATGCGAAAACCTGCACATCCGCGAGCATCGTGCTCGGTGGCGTCGCACCCGCACCGTGGCGCTCCAAAGAAGCCGAAGCCGCACTTAACGGTAAGATGATTGACGATGGAGTCAGCAGACAGGCAGGAGCAGATGCTATCAAGGACGCACAACCCTTGAACGATAACGCCTATAAGGTGACTTTAACACAGAACCTCGTCAGCCGCGCCGCTATGATGGCAGCAAGCTAAAGGAGCAGCAATATGTTAGAAGGAAAGACACTTCCAATCTTTAATCGTCCAATTTGTCAAAATCTACGGACGAAGGCGATCTACATTCCGGGCGGCAATCTGCAGAACCTCGTTGAAAACAACCCCGGTTCACACTATTGGTGCAACTGCACGATGCAAGTCGTAGGACCCGATGATCAGTTTGTATCACCCGATGCATGCAAGCAATCTCGTGCCTGTTTTAATCCTATTGGTGGAAAACCGGTGGTGTGAAAATGGTTATCGGTTAAATTAGTTAACAGTTTTCAGTACTCAGTTATCAGTTACAAGCGTCTCCTTAACTGCGTACTGAAAACTGCGTACTGAAAACTACAAAATATGTTGCTGAAATCGTTGATACAATGGATACATGTCGGATCTGTCGTCCTGATGATAGGAGGGTTCTTTTTTTTTCGCGTTGTTCTGCTCCCTATCGCTAACCGTTCCACTGATTCCGAAAATTTGATCGCGTCCGCCTTGCGACGCTTCAGCGGCATTGTCTGGACAGCGTTGTTAACCATCCTCATATCAGGTCTATATAACTTTATCACCTTTTTTCGCAGTGCACGCGCAGATGCCTCCATGGATCCAGTTGTTTCAGACCACTCGCTCTATATCTTCGTCTTAGGTATCAAACTCTTTATCGTCTTTCTAATATTTACGTTAGCAATCGTCCTAACATTCCCATATCCGGTGTTCAGTGTGTATCAAAAGAGACCCGCGCCGTGGCTCAACCTTACAGTAATCTTCGGATTGATCGTTATCTTTTTATCCGCCTACTTACGCCGGTTGGGATAGGATATTATACCACTTCTATTTGAAATTTTCTCAATAGGATAGAGGACCCTGAAAAAAGCAACTTGTAGCATAGACTGTTAGTCTGTGCTTCTGTGTCGGATACCATAAGTGTCAATTTTAGAAACAACAACCGTCTCGGACCCAGGCCCGGTAGGTTCGGTTTCCCAACCGAACCGGATTCTACGCGGAAACCTTGAAGACTTTAGGAACCTCTTCAGTCGCGTAGCGACGCAATGTTTATAGCAGCGTGTGGCTAAAAAACCTAAGCCCTGTAAGGGCGGAAACCTGTTTATATTTAGAGTGAGTCAACACTATCAAAAATCGCTAAATTGACACCTATGGTGCTTCTGTGTCGGATACCAACTAACAATTTACGGTACGAAACGCCACGGATAATCAACCGTGTTGTCTGAAAAAACGAGGTTTGCCTGCCTAAATCTTGTTCATAGCAACTCGTGTTATATTACAAGGAAAATTTATGAAAACCACATGCTTTTCCATATTAACTGTCCTCTGTTTAACAACGCTATTTTTTATCAACGACACCACTTTCGCCCAAGATTCCCCACAGTGGCACTTACCGGACGGTGCCAGAGCCCGTCTCGGCAAAGGCACAATAGGTGATATCGCGTATTCACCGGATGGGAGTCGGCTTGCAGTGGGTGGCAGTATCGGTATTTGGCTCTACGATACGGGAACGCTTCAAGAGGTCGCACTTCTCACAGGAAACACACAACCGGTCGATAGTGTAGCATATAGTCCCGATGGCCGCATGGTCGCAGGGGGAAGTTATCAAGAGGTGCTTCTCTGGGATGTGGCAACCGGCAGTCTGATAAATACGCTTGGAGGGCACGCGGGATGGGTCAATAGTGTTGCGTTCTCACCCGATAGCACTACCCTCGCATCAGGAAATGATGGCTACGATGACTATTGGGTTCGTTTATGGGATGTCGCAACTGGAAACCTCATAAATACACTTCAACACACGTACCGGGTCTATAGTGTAGCGTTCAGTCCCGATGGCACTACCCTCGCATCAGCGGATAGAGACGGGGTTCGTTTATGGGATGCCGCAACCGGCAGTCTGATAAATACACTTAACACGGCCTGGGGCTATTATAGTATAGCGTTCTCACCCGATAGCACTACCCTCGCAGTGGGGCATTCTATAACGGTTTATTTATGGGATGTCGCAACCGGAGAACTCATACACACACTTGACGGACACACATGGTATGTGAGAAGCGTCGCGTTTAGTCCCGATGGCACCACCCTCGCATCGGGAAGTCGGGACAACACAGCCCGTCTCTGGGATGTGTCAACCGGAGAACTCATAAATACACTTGCAGGACACACCGGATGGGTCTATAGTGTGGCGTTTTCACCCGATGGCATAACCCTCACATCAGGAAGTGGGGACTACTCAGAAGTTTCTGGAGGCAGAGACCACGTGGACGACACAGTTCGTCTATGGGATGTCGCAACCGGCAGTCTGATAAATACGATTGAACACACGGGTTCTGTCAGAAGTGTGGCGTTCAGTCCAGATGGCATAACCCTCGCATCGGGAAGTGGGGGCAGCACCGTCCGTCTCTGGGATGCCGCAACCGGAAACATCACAAATACACTTGAACATACGGGTTCTGTCAGAAGTGTGGCGTTTTCACCCGATGGCATGACCCTTGCATCAGGAAGTGGGGACAACACCGTCCGTCTCTGGGATATTGCCTCCGGGAGTCTGATACACACACTTCAAGGCGGTGGCAGTAGTGTGGCGTTTTCACCCGATGGCACCACCCTCGCAGCGGGAAGTGAGAACAATACCGTCCGTCTCTGGGATGCCGCAACCGGAAGCCTGATCAACACACTCATCGGGCACACCAAGAGTGTCTTGAGTGTAGCGTTCAGCCCTGATGGCACCACCATCGCATCGGGGAGTGAGTCCGGCACAGTTCGTTTATGGGATGCGGCAACCGGAAACCTAATAAATACACTTCAAGGTGGTGGCAATAGTGTAGCGTTCAGTCCGGATGGCACTACCATCGCAGCAATGTCTTATAGTAGGATTCGTTTATGGGATGTTGCAACCGGCAGTTTGACAAAGACACTTCAAGGCGGTGGTAGTAGTATAGCGTTCAGTCCAGATGGCGGCACGCTTGCATCAGGGAGTGACGATGGCAACACGGTTCATTTATGGGATGTGTCAACCGGAGAACCCATAAACACACTCGTTGGACACACTGCCTGGGTCAGAAGCGTCGCGTTCTCACCCGATGGTCGCACGCTCGCATCGGGGAGTGCCGACGGCACGATGCTGCTATGGAAAATCACACCTATAAATCTGTCTCCGGACAAAATCACCGGTCCCTGGCTCTGGATGATCGCTCCAACGGAAAGAGGTCAAGGGGGTGCTGCTTCTACGGATGTTGACTCGCTTGCTGTAGTGAGCAGTGGTACTGTCACGGAAGCAGATGTCGCAACAAACGGTGCTAACGACGGGGACAGAGTTGGTGCCTTAGCATGGACGCTCGGTGAGATCAGCCCTATTGATGGTAACATCGACGATACTGTCGCTGCGATAGGTTTAGGCACAGGTGCTACACAGGATCGTTCGTCTTATGCCCTGATCACCCTTGAATCCGCCTCAGCGCAGTCCGGTGTGACGATGCGAGTCGGGAGTGATGACTCTATTAAGGTTTGGCTCAATGGTGAAGTCGTTCATAGAAACGCTATCAACCGCGCTGCTTATAATTTTCAAGACACATTTTCGGTTAACTTGGTCCAAGGCGATAATCTCTTATTGGTGAAAGTTAGTAACCGTGGTGGTGGATCGGTCATGTTCGTCGGCATTGATGCGAACGTTAACGCTGTTTATAAACCGCCTACCGGCGGCGAACTTCGCTTTAGTCCGAACGCTGTCGCCGATCAAACCCTCGTCGTCAATAACCCCATCACACTGCTGTATCTGCCGATTGCCACAGGTGGCACAGCACCTTACACATACACCCTGGAGCCGATACCGGCAGGGCTCGCCTTTGATGCAGCGATACAAGTGTTGAGCGGCACACCAACGACAGCGGGAACCACGACTGCCATTTACACCGCTACGGATACCACGGGCGCATCGGCTGCTTTGACATTCACCATTGAGGTGACTGAAGATGTACCTGGTCCCGTCCCTGGACCTGACCCCTTGGATGTCAATAGCGATGGGCAGGTCAACGTTTTGGACCTTGTGCAGGTTGCCATCTTTTACGGCAAGCGCGGGAACAACCTGCCTGAGGATGTGAATGCGGATGGGGTTGTCAATGTCACTGACCTCGTTGCTGTCGCTGCTGGCATTGATGCAGCGGATGCCTTGCTTATGAAAGCAATAGAACAAGTGTTGTTACTCGCCTTGGAGCAGGCGGCTGAGATTGCAGGTGCCGCCGGGGCACCGATGGGTTTCAGCACGCACGCGCTGTCCTTGAATATCGCCTATGACAACGTTGCCACTGCACTTGCGGATGTGAAGCACCTCGCGACCGACGATGCACATCTCGGAAAAGGGGTGGAAACTGTGATTGAAGAGCTCCTGCGCCTGCTTGCAGAAATGCGTGCGATACCGGAGACGACGGCGTTACTGCCGAACTATCCGAACCCTTTCAATCCTGAGACGTGGCTCCCGTATCACTTGGCGAAGGATGCAAATGTAACATTGACGATCTACGATGTCCGAGGCAGCGTGGTTCGGGCGTTGATGTTGGGCTATCAATCCGCCGGTGTTTACGAGAACCGCTGGCGAGCGGCATATTGGGATGGTAGAAATCACCACGGTGAACCTGTGGCGAGTGGTGTCTATTTCTACACGCTCACAGCAGGAGATTTCACTGCAACACGAAAAATGCTAATACGGAAATAATTTTCCATTTCACTATAGCAAAGGGCGGGGCTTCTGCCCGCCTATGCTCGCTTTAACGCAAGAAATGTCTCTAATCCTGAAAAATCCTGATTCAGACAATGAACATCTGGAGGAAAAGATGGCAGTTTTAAGTTCCGAAGACCACGCTTTTTGGGAAGAGAACGGCTACGTCGTTATCCGTGATGCTGCACCACCAGAATTAATCCAAGATGCCGCTAAAGCGGTTTGGGATTTCATCGAAATGGATGCCGAAGACCCAGACAGTTGGTATCCCGACCCGCCTCGTAGAGGTATCATGGTCGAAATCTACCAGCACCCAGCCCTATGGGCAACTCGCCAGTCCCCGCGCGTCCATCAGGCTTTCGCCGAAATTTGGGGCACCGAGAAACTCTGGGTGAGCTTCGATCGAGCGAGCATGAGTCCACCCAATGTCCCCGGCAAATTTGAACGCACAAATTTAGGACTCCATTGGGATACCTCTATTGACCTGCCTTTCCGTTTCCATGTGCAAGGCGTTCTCTATCTTACCGATACCGCCGCCAACCAAGGCGCATTCACCTGTGTACCCGGATTCCATAACAAGATTGAAGCGTGGATAAATAGCCTCCCTGACGACGCAGACCCGAAGAAACAGGATTTAGTGGCACTCGGAGCAGTGCCCGTGCCCGGTAAGGCAGGGGACCTCGTCATTTGGCACAGCGCATTGCCGCACAGCGCAGGCATCAATACCGCTGACATCCCACGCGTTGCCCAATACATCACGATGTACCCAGCAGGCGAAACCAATCAGGAGGCACGCCAGCGACGCATCAACGCTTGGAAAGAACGGATGGCAGGCTTCGGCGGCGAACGCGCCGAAAAGGAACACGAATCCAGCGAAACAGCAGAACTGACCGAACTCGGCAAAAAAATACTGGGACTTGAAACGTGGGGATGAACCGGCAACTCAATCGGCTTGTACGCGGCTATCTCCGATGGTGTCCAATCACTGATGGGAAAAGCCTACTCCTCAACCTTACCAGAGATTGGATTACCCCAGAAGATCCGATAACGACCTTTAAAACAAAGTACCCGTTCCGATTGAAAGCCAACTTAGCAAACCCTGAACACCAGTACCTCTATTTTTACGGCACGCATGACGAAAGATATATCGTCACCAAACTCCTGAAGATGATCAAACCGGGGGATATTTGTTGGGACATCGGTGCAAACATCGGGTTCTATACCTGTCTCCTCGCCTCACAGGTCGGAGAGACCGGCGCAGTCGTAGCATTTGAACCCGCATCACGCACTTACGGTTACCTCCATGAAAACGTCTCTCTGAACCGATTCACAAATACCACTGTAATTAATAAAGGGATCGGTGATAAAGTAGAGCAACGCCACCTCCACTATTCCGAAGCCGGACTCGCCGAAGGTACGGCTTCCTTAAAGTATACCAACAAGCGAACGGCATCCGAACGCGTAACACTCGATACGATTGACAACCTTTTTAGCGAACTATCGGCTCCGGATTTTGTCAAAATTGATGTAGAAGGTTATCAGTTAGAAGTCCTACAAGGGGGTGAACACTGCTTAAGGACACACGCACCGCTCTTAATGGCAGAACTCAAAGATGTCGGTGAAACAAACCGCAACATTTTCGCAGAGATTGAAGATTACGTCACAGACTTAGGGTATCAATTATATGAAATCAGGAAACATTCTATCCGGCGATGTAACAGGCTCTCTGACACAACCCAAAGGAATTTTTTCCTCGTCAAAGAGCACTCCCGCGCCTTTTCCAGAATGTTACCGTGGCTGAGGTGACCTAATGCCTCCGCTCTGTAAACCACACTATTCCGCTCCAAACCGTCCCAATACAGGATACGCCGGATCGTTATATCCTTTACCAGTGTGTTCGCCAAGCGGTACCCACTCGTTAATAGCCGTTTCATCGGACTCCGTTAACTTACAATCTAAGCACCCTAAATTATCCTCAAATTGATCCATCGTGCGGGGACCGATGATGACAGAAGTAATGACCGGATTCGCCAACACCCACGCCAATGAAAACTGCGTCAACGTCTTACCGTGCACCTCCGCTAACGGTATGAGTTGCTGTGCGACTTCATAACTCTCCTCGCGGAGCTCAGTCTGTAAAATCCGTCTATCTTTTCGCGCCGCTCTCGAACCATCCGGCGGTTCCTCACCGGGCAAATACTTACCCGACAAGACACCCCGCGCCAAAGGACTATACGGCACAACACCGACACCATACTTCTCACAAAACGGCAGCAACTCCACTTCGATATCTCGATTCACGATGTTGTAAAGCGGTTGCACACACACGAACTCCTCCAGCCCATGCTTCTCGCTCGTCCAGAGTGCCTCACAGATACGCCACGCCTGAAAATTAGAACACGCGATGTAACGCACTTTCCCTTGCCGCACGCAATCGTCCAATGCGCGTAATGATTCCGCAATCCGCGTAGATGCATCCCAGCGATGTAAATAATAAACGTCGATATGATCCGTGCCGAGCCGTCCGAGGCTCGCTTCAACCGCCGACATAATGTGAAATCGGTGCGACCCTGCTTCGTTCACATCATCACCCATCGATCCGTGTACTTTTGTAGCGATAACCCATTTCTCTCGGTTTGCGCGAACCGCCTTCCCGATAACCCGTTCAGATTCACCGTCGTTATAGACATTCGCAGTGTCCATAAAATTGATACCCGCATCCATCGCGCGATGAATAATCCGAATCGAATCCCGCTCATTCGTCGGGCCACCAAACATCATTGTACCGAGACAGAGCGGTGAAACTTTAACACCGGCACGTCCAAGCGTCCTATATTCCATATTAATCCCCTTTTTATCCTTAACGGCTATCAGAAGAATAGTTTTCAGTTATCGGTTATCAGGCACAAGAGGTTTTGGTAGTGCTAAGGTTTCCTCTTTCCGACAACTGAAAGGTTTTCGCCGAAAACCGTACTGACGACTGACAACTACTGACAACCATCTACGCCATCCGTATCCCACCATTGACATCCAGCGTCGCACCCGTCACATAACGTCCCTCTTCTGAAGCAAGAAAAAGGATAGCACTCGCAATCTCCGAGGCATCGGCAACGCGTCCCAACGGAATCTGATCCGTCATATCCGGGTGATTCTTCGCCATCTCCGTCGCGGCGACACCCGGTGCAATAGAGTTAACAGTAATACTATATTCGCCGAGCACACGCGCCAACGATTTCGTCAGACACATAACACCCGCTTTTGAGGCGGAATACGGCGCAGATGCCACCAAACCGCCAACCTGTCCCGCCAACGAACCGAGATTGATAATCCGTCCGGACCGTTGCGCCTTCATCGTCTCCATCACTGCTTGCGAGCACAGAAACGGACCCTTGAGATTCACCGCCATCATCCGATCCCATTCCGCTTCGGTGCACGCATCTATACGCGTATAACTGAAAATACCGGCGTTATTGACTAAAATATCAATGCGTCCAAACGTTTCGAGTGTCCTCTGAACCATCTCACGGACAGAGTCGCCATCTGCCACATCCGTTTCAATAACCAAGCACTTTCTACCGAGGTCTTTGATCTCTCCTGAAGCCGCCTCTGCATTCGCGATATTCACTTCAGGGATAACAATGTCCGCGCCCTCTCTTGCAAAGGCGAGGCATGTCGCTCTCCCGATACCTCCGCCACCACCTGTAACAATCGCAACCTGTCCCTCTAAACGCATCTATACTTCTCCTTTAAGTATTTTTGTAGGAGCGAGCTGTGCTCGCGATTCGGAATTATATCTTTTTACGTCTTGCAAAATTCCAATAAATGTAGTAATATATTCTTATTATCACACGAAATTTAGAAAAAGTCAACACGCTAAAATTGCATGTTTGACAGGTTTGACACTACGTGTTGAATTTGCTATTCATGTTAGGAAACAGAGGCAACGTAGGAAGGTTTATCATGACTATATTTGATGAGATGGTAGATTTTATAGAAAGAAAGTCATTTGCAATTGTGGACCTTGATAGATTTCTATGCATACGGTTGATCAGGTATTAGCAATGATATTTGATAATAAACCGATATCTGAAATTAAGGACCAGGATCTGATAGATCTAATCGGTAACCAAGAAGAAAATTTATGGATTGATTTCAAGGAGAGGCACTACGAAGGATATAGAACTGACGGCGAGAAGTATAAACGCGAGATATGTAAAGATGTTACCGCGATGGTTAATGCTGAGGGAGGATATATCCTTATTGGTGTTGGTGAAGAAAACAAAATTGCACAAAGATTTGTTGACATCCCTGATACAGAAAGAAAAACTGAGAGTATCTATAACACTTGCCACCAACATATAGTTCCACGAATCGCAAAATTAGAGGTAAAACCACATAAACTGAGATTGCCGGACAAAGAGTGCAACCTTATAATCATTCATATTCCTTTTAGTGAAAATCGTCCTCATGGTTTTAATTCAAGAGGGACGCTCAACTTTGTGAAGCGGTATGGAGATACTACAAAAGAGTTTCAGATAGAGGAGTTCATTCCCGATCTTTTAGCACGACATCAGCTGTCATCTATGGATGACATTAGGGGACAGTTGGACAGAATTGAAAGTCAAACAACAAATATTTTAAAGGAAATTGGAGGGAACAAATGAATTCACTTTTGTCAAAATATAATTCTTCTTTTCTTGAGGCTATATCCAACCAACCCTATTATCGTATCTTCGCGGCACCGAATGAATCCAATCAGAACGTTGTATCTACCGAAGATCAACGTATACGCGATATTTTGTATAATCCACCGAATAAGCGTTGGGCCGGTTTTGGTGTTACAGGACTATGGGAAAAGGAAGTGTATCAATTGGAAGAGGGCATAAACGGACGCAATATAACTGGAGGTCAAATTATCTTGCTAAAGGATGGATATTTTGAAGTCCGGTGTCCTATTAATGTCCAGTTCCAAAGAGGATGGGGTTCCCCACAATTTGCAATTCCTAATTCTGTAAAATGGTTGTACCCGTATGTAGTGATTGAGTTTCCTGTCTCATTCATGCGATTAGTGAATTCAATATACGATGCGTCTGGTATTGAATCTGATGTATTCATACAACAGAACTACCATAATATCACAGGGTATGCGTTGCCAGAGGGACCACCTACCTATCCTACGTTTGGTGCATTCTTGGATGAGAGAGGTGTGTACGAAGGTACAACTCCCATTCATTCTGAACAGTGGGCTTGCAACAATTTTATCCCTGACCATGTAGCTTACGGTTTAGTGAAAGACGTGTATACCGCTTTTGGATTGGATGCCCGGGCTATTCCCGCGTTTGATGAAAACAGAAATTTTATTTTACAATAGTCGGATGGAGTAGGGCTTGAAGTCCTGCTCAACCCAACCTACGGAGTGCGCTATTCCCTATTAGCCACATCACTATTTTGTTTGGATGGAATTAAACTATGAAAACAGAAATATTTTTACGCAGGCTTAAATCTGTCCTGGTCCTGGTTCTCGCTTACGGCTTCGCCTTCACAGCGACAGCCCAAAATTATTACCCTGCGGATGTCGGCAATACTTGGGTTTTAGAGGATGCTGAAGAACGGCGCACCTATAGTCTCGAGGGACCCGATACTTTTGAAGGCACCGAGGTCATCACCTTGAAAATTGAGATAGAAGAACTCGACACTGGCGACGTTATTGATACTGATAAATATTTCCTAACTGTCGGCAGTGAGGACATCAAACTCCACGGAACTATCTTAGAAGAAGGCGATCTCGGCACCGTGACGACTAACTTTTCAACACCTGCCACTTTTTTCCCCTTAACTTTAATGTTAGGCGATAAATGGCAAATTGATACCGATGCAGTTAAACTGAGCATTCTGACTTTCATATCTGGAAAAAGCACCACGAATTTAGAAGTCGTCGCATTTGAAGAACTTGAAACATCCGCAGGAACATTCCAAAACTGCGCGAAGGTTGAGCTGGCGTTGGTGTTCTCTGCCGGAGGCTTCATAACTGTTGAATCGACAACCTATCAATGGTTAGCACCCAATGTGGGACCCGTCCAATACCAAAACAGCGAAGGTCTGATCTCTACATTAGTTGATTTCAACCTGCTAACTGTCCCCGATGAACCCGATACGCCAGAGGAAGACATGATATCCGAACCGTCTGAACCGTCCGAAGAAGACACTACGTCCGAAATGCCTTCTGAACCAACTGAGCCGTCTGAAGAAGACACTACGCCTGAACCACTACCCTATGACGTGACAGCGGACGGCGTTGTAAATATCTTGGACCTCACCTTCGTCGCGTCTCGCTTCGGTGAATCGGACCCCGAAGCAGATGTAAACAGTGATGGAATCGTTAACATCTTGGATCTGGTTCTCATCGCACAGAATCTCAGCAGTTAATCCTATCCGGATTAACCTACTTTAGCGTTTTTAGCAAACAAATAATTGTAACCTTGAAATCAATCGCTCGGTTACATTCTCTAATGGTGAATTTTGTAGCACCTAAGACCTATCACACGGAACCCAAGAGAGGTCAACATGGTAACTTGGAAAGTGGTATTAGCTGTAATTGTCGTCGCTGCAGCGGCGATGGCAGTTGGAATGTGGTTCGGATACCAATACGTGTCGGAAAAAGAGGACCTCTCCCCAGAAGGATGGCATGTCCCTCCTGATACTACGGTACCGCACCACGATCAACCACTCGTGTTTTTACCGGTACGCACGCGGGTTCCGATAGGATAGTAAACACTGTTCACACTTTATATTTCACTTCATTTAAGGAGTTCTAAATTATGAAATCTACCAAACTTATGTCCTGGTTCAAACCGTTTTTCGTCCTAAGTATTATCTGTGGTTTCGCACTTACAGCGACAGCACAAAATCATTTTCCAGCAACCGTCGGCAATACGTGGGTTCTCTTGAGTACCGACGGCACTGAGCAACGCACCTATACCATTGAGGGCCCCGAAACTATTAACGGTGCGGAATTTATCCTCCTGAACATCGCTAAGGAGACAGTCGGAACAGGCACAGTTGCGTTTGACAAGTCCTGGGTAACTGTTGCTGAAGATGGAGAGATTATACTACATCAAGTTGCCTTCGACCGAGGCGCATTTGGCATCGCCGAGGCGACTTTTGAGCCACCCGTCACTAATTTCCCCGCCGCGCTACCCCTCGGACATACCTGGGAGATTGTGACGGAAACAGTACTGCTACTGGTCGGCGCAGCGACCACTACCAGCAGTTTAGAGGTTGTCGCAATCGAGGACGTTGAAACCCCGATAGGCGTATTCAAAGATTGTGTTAAGGTGGAGACCCAGCGAAAAGCCGTCACAGCGATTACAGTTATACGTGAGAATGAGTTCCTATGGCTTGCACCCGATGTGGGGCCCGTTAAATTCCAGGATACAAACGAAATTGTTTTTGACTTGGCAAGTTACAACTTAGTCGAACCACCTCCGGTTGAAGAGATGCCTGTTGTTGAGGAGACACCTGTCGAAGAACCAACTGCGACTGAGGAAACGTCTGTCACCGAAGAAGAACCCGTCGTCGAAGAAGACATGATGGAAGAACCGATGGTCGAAGAACCAACTGTGGATGAGCCAGTCGTTGAAGAACCGATGGCTCCCAAAACCTACAGTTTTGATCTCACACTTGAACCCGGTCTGAATATGGTTTCCATCCCATTGATGCCGGAAGAATCCTACACCGCGAAATCGTTAGCAGAGATGTTAAACGCAACCCTTGTTATTCGATTAGATACAGTAACCCAGAACTTTATCGCTTACACCACCCTTGATGAAGGTGATGGTTTTGGTATTGATGGCGGAAAAGGTTATATCGTCAATACACCCACTGGAGAGGCGGTAACGTTCACAGGGACAGCGTGGGATAATCAGTCCGAAACCGAGGCTGAGGATGCACCCGCTGCACCGACACTTTCAACGCATAAGAACACATGGGCGTTTGTCGTCACCAGCAATGTTCGTGGCATGCAGGCAGACACCGGATACACCCTCGTCGCTGAAAACCTCCGCACCGGCACCATCGCTACGGAAAGCATCACCAGCGACGTGAAACGTTCCGCCGCTGTCTGGGCAGACCTGAACCGTAAAAGCGTCGTCGAAGCCGGCGATAAACTCGAAATCGCACTCTACGACGAACACGGTAACGTCGTCTCTGGCCCCTTCCAACGCACCGTCACAACCGCTGACATCCGCAACGCTTTCCTAAGTCTGCAACTGAATGTTGGCGATGTGCAGCCGAAGGATACAATCCTTGCACAGAACTTCCCGAATCCGTTCAACCCGGAAACATGGATACCGTATCAGCTGAGCAAACCGGCTGAAGTCACAATCAGTATCCACAACGTCGCAGGTCAATTGGTTCGGACGTTAGACTTAGGCTTGCAACCCGTCGGTTCCTACATGACACCTGCGACCGCGGCGTATTGGGATGGTAAGAACGCTGTTGGTGAACACGTATCGAGTGGACTCTACTTCTACACGCTCCAGACGGCTGACTTTGCCGCAACCCGACGCATGGTTATTCTCAAGTAGGAGACATAAATACCAACACGATAAAAAACGCCTTGATATAACCATCAAGGCGTTTTTTAGCAAACTATAACCGGTTAACAACAGCGTCGCATCTAAACAAAGAGGAATCAAATGGTTAGAAACACCATATTGCTCATCGGACTGCTCTGTGTTAGCGTTAGTACAACGTCCGCACAGAACTACTATCCTGCAGAGATTGGAAATACTTGGGTTCTGGAGAGCCAAGACGGTGCTGAACGCGCAACTTACACACTTGAGGCACCAAACGAAGAGGGCAGTAGTAAAAACTTCCGCACGCTCAAGATTATAACGGAAGCGTTAGGGACAACTTCAATGGAGACGAACACATTCCTTGTTGAGATAGATGAGGAGGGAATGAAACTCCATAAACTTGCCGCAGAACTTGGACCTATTTTCGGCACAGCGAATATGGAATTCTCGCCGCCTGCCATCTTTTTCCCACCGATCCTCCAACTCGGAGAAATATGGGAAACACTCGGAGAAGCAGACATATATCTCGTAGGCAACGTCAAAGTCTCCAGCGTGAACGAAGTCGTCGCGATAGAAGATATAGCGACACCAGCAGGCACGTTTGAGAACTGCCTGAAAATTCGGATAAATACAAAAACCACCGCTGCGTTAGGGGCAAGTCGCTCTACCGCCTACCAGTGGCTCGCGCCGGACATCGGACCCGTTAAATTTGAAACGAGTCAAGATATCGTCTTTGAATTAACCAACTTCACGCTGGTCACACCCGAAAAACCTTATGACGTGAACGCAGACGGTGTCATCAACATCTTAGACCTGACCTTTGTCGCCGCACATTTTGGAGGGACAAACGCAGAGGCTGATGTGAACGGCGACGGCACCGTTAACATCCTTGATCTCACACTCGTTGCCCAAAACTTTGGTGATTAGAGTATGTTACAAAATCCGCTTCTGCGTTTCATATGCCGCAAGCGTCTCCTTATGCCACGCAGATGCCTCGTCTCCACTTCGGAACCGCCACGAAAACGTGAGCGACGCGTCACCCCCATTATAGAAAACCGCTTCCGCACGCCCATCTTGACTTCCAAAAATAGGACGCACCAGAGAGAGAAGATTCGGCGGCAGATGACTGTTCCCGTTACCGCGTTGGACCTCTAAAAGTTGCGTAACTTCGCCTTGGACCTCACGCGTCCCCAGCAGCAGCGGACCGTAGCACGCCGTAACCGCACCTTGTCCCCAATTCCGTCCGTGGCCTGCCGCGACTGAGCAGACCGCGCCGCCCATATCGGCATGTTCCCGTCCACCCCGCAGCACGCGCCGCGCCATACCCAAACGTGTCCCAGCACTTCGTAACGCACGCATCGCATACGTCATCTCACCGGTTACCTGATACGCAAGCGTCAACGTAGCCGTTGACGGTTCCCGAATCGGTTTCACCGACCCATCATCAGACCATTCACCCCAGTACGCCATATCCGCACGTTTGCCGACCCCTGGTTCACGACGACGGTTCTCTTGCGGAAAAACCAACGCCAGCAGCTCAGGCGACGCATCGGGCAAACCCGCTAATTCCGATCGGATTGCTGCGTCAAAGCAGGTATCCTCGAATGTCCAGCGATAGTAACTCAACGCAGCCGCTGCCGGATCGTTAAACGGATCGCTCAGAGATGTTACAAGCGGCGCTACAATCCGTTTCGCCGCCGTTTTAAATATCTCTTCCCCAGATAGCAGGTAGAGATCACCCAACGCATAGATGGCACCAGAAGCCAATAGCACTTCAATGCCTGCAAGTGGATCATTCGGAATGTGATGCGAACTCGCCACAAGCCGATGTAAATTCTTGGCATCAATCGCAGCTTCATCAAGACCTTCGCCATCGAGTGTCCAGAGCAGCGGCATCGGATCCGGTGCCGCAATAAGCCGTTCCGCACGCTTCGTCCCATACCGCAATGCCCACGTCAGATAGCGTTCCTCACCCGTCACACGATACGCCGCAAGCGCGATGTGGATGAACCGGAAATGCTCCGCCAACTCATATCTGTCCTTCTCATCGTTCGTCACGTCTCGGCTACCGATGTTGTAACCGATAAACGTGTCCCGATCGTAATCATACCACGGCGGGATCTCAGGCACCCAATTGCCGATGTGTTCCGCAGCATCCGTCAACAGGTGGGTGGCTTCCGCATCTTCAGGCATCAACCCGATATAGCGTGGTAGAAAAAGCAGAAAGGGTTCCGTCCCGTGATGCGCCTCCGCCTTCGGTTCATAACCGTGAAGACAATCACGCTTCACCCAACCGAGCAGTGCCGCCCTCAGCATATCGAAATGCTTCAGGACAGCCGCATCACCCGTGATGAGATAGTGTGGGAACCATGCAAGGGCGTAGTTCGCTTCATCCTCGCCGCCATCGTTCGGACCCGGCGGATCCAGCAGCATGCTCTGCTTCAACCATCTGCCCATCTCGTTTCTGAGTGTCGTATAACCCGTATAGCATTTGTGGATAGTCTTGTCCATCAATCTCTCCTACAACAGCGATTTCACAAATTCAATGCTCCGTTTTGCGATCGTCTTCGGATCCGGTTTGAAATCAAAAACCTCTGTCGAGACATACCCCTTATAGTCAATCTCTTTGAGTGCCTCAATAATCGGTGGATAATCGACATTGCCAGAACCCGGTAGGTATCCGTTGTCGTCATTCGAGTGAAAATGTGCGACGTGTTGCGCGTGTTTACGGATCTGCGTCGGCATATCTATCCCTTCTTTCGCGGTACTACACACATCCAAAATTATCTGGAAATTCGGGTGATTGACAGCCTCCACCATCTCAACGGCTTTATCCGGGTGCGTGATGAAGTTTGTCTGGTCACTCGACAACGGTTCCATACACAGCATCACATCTCTCTCACCTGCCAGTGCCGCACTTTCTGAGAAAGTTGCACGTGCATACTCCCACGCCTCCTCGAAACTGAGCGGGTCCATCACATTCCGTTGCTGTGGCGAACCGATGACCATCACCTCACCGCCCAAATCGGCACAAAGGTTTACCAGTGCCAAAAAATAATCGCGCGTCTCCTCGCGAATCTCGGCATCCGGATGATTAACGTACAACCCCGGCGGCGAGACAAGCAGCCAGTGCAGTCCCGCAATTTCTATCTTAGCATCCTCCGCCGCTTTACGGATACGCGACCGTTCGGTTTCACTGATATCTAAAACCGAGTCTGCCAACGTAAACGGCGCAATCTCAACCGCATCGTAACCGAGTTCAGCGGCGTAAGTGAAAACATCTTCAATTTTCCAATCTTCAAACATCTCGTTGCATATCGCAATTCGCATTCTGTATCCTACCTCTATTTTTTCATCTATTCAGGACTTACGCAGCGTGCTTTTTTGTAGCATAGGCTGTTAGCCTGTGTCCCCAAATGCCTGTGTTTTTTCGGCATCTGCCTCTAAAACCAAGCATTACGGTCAAAATTACGTAAGTCCTACTATTGTAAAACGTTCACCCTTTTTTGTCAATTTTTTCTCACCCCAGACCCAGAGGCATTCAACTGCCTTTATAGTAAAATCCGAAAATATGTTTACACTTGTAGCATAGGAGACCGTTAGCCTGTGCCTCCATGAGACACACATTCACAAGTTCACATAACGAGGCAAGTGTATAAGTAATTACAGGATCCACTATAATAAGGGTTGCTTCAAGTTCGGAGATTCGACGTTCAAAAGATTCTATCTGCTTTGTGAGATATTGGATTTCTGATCTTCGGAAAATTATACCATTTCTGATTTTATTGGTTTCCTCTTATGTAGCATAGACTGTTAGTCTGTGTTCCGGTATGCCACCCTGTTTCATAACATGCGGTAATGCGACAACACTGTTGAGAAATGGTATTAGAACGCATTTGCTATACCCATTTGTTCTTCAAGCGAGATGTGGAACATGCCGTGATCGCGAGTTCCAACGTAAAGTCGACCGTTGCCGGTAACGAGGGATTGAATTCTGCTGGGAACCTCTGAAGAAAGCAGTTCCCACTTGCTATCAGCGTCTAAGCGATAGGCACCGCTATCGCTGACCCCGTAGATGGTGGTAGTGCCATCTACAGCGAACCTGTCTATAACAGTGGGCATACCGGTTTTATCGGTGATGAACTGCCAGTGTTCTCCAGTTTGTGAGATCAAGACACCTTTATCCGTTGCGAGACAAATCGTTGAACCTGCGAAGGTAATCTCTTTGAAATACGCAACGCGGATCGGCAGCGTTGAGGTAATGTCTTTCCAGTTGTTTCCACTGTCAATAGATTGAAACAATTTTCCATTCGATTGACCAGCGTAGACGGTTTCACCTGAAACAGCCAATGTAGATTCCGAGCCAATATCAACGAATCCTGTGTCTGTCCATTCGGGATCACCGGGTCTCCATTTGAAAAGTCGCTGCCTATATTCAGCGTAAAATGCCCCACCACCGACAACGAAGGCTCCAATTCTTGTGTCTTTCTTTTTAAGTAGACGGAACATATACGATGGGACAGTGTTATTGTCTAATACTGTCTCGGCTTCAAAAGCGGGGATACCTTGAATGGAGATGAGTTTATCGCCCGCAGCGGATGAACGAAAAATACTCGGTTTGCCCTCGTGAATTGAAATGGCATAGAGGGTATTATGGGCAATCGTCAGTTTGATATTCGCATAAAAATCGGTATCTAATTGCAGTGTTTGATCTTGCGTATTGAAGTGAGCACTATTCCAACTTTCACCGCCATCAGTTGACTGGACGAGGTCTCCACCAATATGCATATAGAGTCTATTATTTACGGCGAGCGAGTCATGTGTGATCGGACCCGTCATCCCGTTTACAAACGGATGCCAGGACGCACCAGCATCGGTTGTGCGGCTGACACCGAAGGCATCGGCTTTGTAAAATGTTTTTTCATCAATAGCGATAGCTGGGAATCTGGGGGCCATATATGAATTGATGTTAGATCTGAGGTGGTTCCAAGTTTTCCCACCATCGAAGGATCGAAAGTCCGATATGCCGAGAACGAAGAGCGTTTTTCCTGCAGCCAGGATATGTATAGCAGAAGCGAGGTTTATCACTTGAGATTCATCTGTAGGTGTTATTTCAGTCCACGACGCTCCAAGATCTGCTGAGTGGAAAACCTTTTTTTCTGATGTTTCAGGGGTCGGTATGTTTGGAAATGATTTACTGGACTCCGAGTAGACAACATCAGGCGCGATTCCGACATAGAGGTTGTTTTCATCAATGGTCAAGGCGTAAACGGCACCAGATAGGTCAGTGAGCAACTGTTGCCAGTTATTTGAACCGAGGCGATAGAGTCCGCGGTTTGTGCCAGCGAATAGCGTGTTTCCGATTGCAGCAACTGTATAAATCCGTTTTCCTGCCAATCCGTTGTTTAAGAGCATCCACTGCCGACCAGCATCGGTTGATCGAAAGATCCCCTTCTCTTGAAGTGCAAGATACAGCACTGTGTTTGCTTGTGGATTGTGTTTCTCGCTTGCCCCGGTGACGATGAGTCCACTGGCGACACCTTCAGGACGCTGTCCAAGCGGGTTCCACGTATCACCGCCATCTTCTGAAGCGAGCACCTCATCAGTGGAAACAGTATAGAGGGTGCCTTGGTGTTCTGTTATCGGCACTCGGTACTGTCCGGTCGGTATATCGGCGTTAATAAGCACCCATGTTGCGTTAGGGGTCAACCTATAGAGACCCGTTTTTGCGGCAGCGTAGATCGTTCCATCTGCGGCTTTAAAAATGTCATAGACAACGCTGCCTTTCGGTCCGGTTGATTGTGTCCACTGTAAAGCGGAAAATTTGGCGGCATCTTCGTCCCATGCGTTTGTTGTGAGGGAGGTCTGTGAGGTTTGCATACCAGCCCCACTGTTTTTACCGGGAATGATTGTTCTGCCGATCTGATTTCGCACATCAGGTCTTGCGACACTATCAATGAGGATAGGTTCATCAACGAGTTCAACGGTAGGTTCAGATTGTGCGTCAAAACTATATGGCTGCTGAAACCGGAGTAAGTATTGACTGCCCATGCCGAGGAGGATCACCAATACCACTGCTGCACCGAAAGCTGCCCAAGGGAGTAAAGGTTTCTTAGCAGGGGGTGTTGGTGTCGGATTCAGGTCGGCAATGTGTCGCATGACATTCTCAATGAGATGGTCAGACAATTGGACCCCGTTAAGCGTTTCGCGGACCAATGTTTCTTGTTGTTGTAAACGCTTGCGGGCACGGCGAAGTCGGCTCTTAATTGTATTCACCGATACACCTAAGAATTTGCTGATCTCCTTCGCTGTCATTTTACCGAGATAGTGAAGCGTCACAACGGTGCGTTCACTTTCCGGTAGCTGCTGTAGGAGCCTTTTGGCAAGATTTTGTCGCCGCTGAGTGTTCTCAACTTCACGCTGATGCGATATATAATGTACGTAGAAGGCTTCTTCAATCTCTTCTGGACGTGTAGCTTCTAAGGATTGCATATTCAATTTGTTCATTTTAGCTTTATTCCGCTTTATCCAATTAATGCAGCGTCGATTCGCAATAACATAAAGCCATCCTTCAAATCGGTTTGGATCCTCTAATGTCCCCAGTTTTTTGTAGACTTGGATAAAGGTGTCTTGGGTGATTTCCTCTGCAACGTGAAAATCCTCAATTTTCCGCCATATAAGGGCATGAACACCTTTTTGGTGTTTCCGCATTAATATACTGAAAGCCTCGTCATCGCCAGATAAAATTCTACGAATCAGTTGAACGTTGTCGTCTACCATCAAATTCTCCTTATTTTTTTAAACCGCAGCATGCAAATTGTCCAAACTTTAGTAGTAATTGTAGCATAAAACGCATTTGTTCTCTGAGATTTTTTTTAGCAGTATGCACCTTTTTCGCCAATAAGTGTGTCTTTAGGTTATGAAGGATGAAAAGTTAGTACGCAGATTTAAGATTTTTTTAGCAATATGCACCTTTTTCGCCAATAAGTGTGTCTTTAGGTTATGAAGGGTGAAAAGTTAGTACGCAGAAAATTTTATCAACTTAACGAGACGAAAGCCTCAGGGCCATTTAGTTTTACACATTCACTTTATATCTGTGCATAGTCTCTTCTGTAGGAGCGAGCTGTGCTCGCGATCTTTCATAAGAAAACGTCAACTTATGTAAACGAAAATCAAAATCAAAACCGAAAACTAAATGGCCCTGACGAAAGCTTGGAGAATAACAGTGAAAGATTTTTTTCCAAAAACCTTGCATCCCCTACATATCTTTGAAGAGGACGAGGTGCTTTATGCAGCGGACCTCGAGAAAGCCCGCATTGTTGAGCTGTCAGTTGTGATGGCAGAGATGTTGAAGTTTGTGGAGACGCAGAACGATCAAGAAATCCAGCAGACACTCAAAAATTCTTATCCGGATGATGACATTTTTGAGGCGTTTGAGAGGTTCGCGGCACTTGATGGGCAAGGACTGCTCTTCAATCGCGGCGAAGGTCTCAGGACGACTTTCGTCACGGAGCATCAACAGCGCAAGTTACTTGTCGCTATTCCGGGGATCGCTGTAGATTCATTTTTTGATATTGAAACGTTATCTGCTGGCACGAACATGGCACTCTCTTACATGTTTCATCACCTCATCAACTACGTAGACCTATATTTTGCTGGTAAACAAAATCGGAAGTTAGCCGAGTGTATGTATGAGGTCAATATGAATGTGCGCGACTTCAATCGTCTGAGTCGGAGAATTGGTGAAACATACTTCGGTATTCTCACGCTACATCAGGAGCATGAGAGGTGGCTTTTCCCGCTTTACCAAGAGAGCGAACTCCCTCCGATTCTGGTACAGTGTCATGCGCCGCGCGGACACGGTGGCGGTGCTATCAACTCCCTTTTACGACATTACGCGGCGATGCGGGATTGTGACGGTTTTACGGCACCATCGGATTATGTCCGGGACTTTTATTCGGATTATGTCTGGGATCCGAGTTTCTTCAACACGTTGACTAACGGTGTCGATTCGGAGTTGTTTCAACCGATGGACAAAACAGCAGCGAAGCGGGAAATTGCTGAAGCGGTCGGAGATGCGCGTATTGAAACCATGCCGACTGTCGGTTATCTCTCACGCGTGCAATCAGAGAAAGGAGCATCCGTCTATTTAAAGTTGGCGGAACTGAATCCGCATCTGCTTTTCTTGATTGCGGGACCAGGTCTCGGTAGATACGCGTCGCGGCAGCTACCTGAGAACCTTGTGTATGTCGGCTTCCATCCACGTGAAAAACTACCGGTGATCTACAACGCGTTTGATGTCTACTGTTTTCTGTCGATGTCAGGCGAGGAGACGTTCGGGTTGACGGTGCTTGAGGCGATGGCGTGTGGCGTGCCGCCTGTCGTCCCGAATTTCGATGGCGTTCCGTCGGTTGTCGCGGATGCTGGGTTGATTGCGGATGCCGAGAATTTCGACCAAGACATAGCGACGCTTGTAAGCTACCCGTGTCCAATAAATTTTTCCGAAAAGATTAACGCGTTAATCAGTGATACTGAGATGCGTGAGACGCTTGCTCGGAAGGCAAGAGAACGGGCGGTATCGTTCACCTGGGATAAGACTGCGCGACGGATTATGGAGCTGTTCGAGGAACTGCATCGGAAAAAGCGGCTTATGAATCCGAACAGACTTTTGAATGTGTTCACGCCTACACAGGCGTTGGCATCGGAAGAAGCGGAGATCCTGAAATACAAGTCGGTTCTGTTGAGTATGAACACGCGCTACGAGCGGTGTCTCATAAGAAACGCTTTGTATCCGATGCGTGTTGAAGATGGGTTGGCACTGAGTATTTTGAAAGATCATACCGTCAGAGAAGCGGAGGCACTGCTGACTGCCCTGGTTTCCGATGAGGTAGATGCCAAAGCGATCCTTAAAAGGGTTCGTGGCTTAATCAATGCGACGGCATGATCAATGAGTTTCAGTTTTCAGTTAACTAAACTAAAGTTTGGACAGTTTTTTGTAGCATAGGAAACCGTTAGCCTGTGTATCTTCTGTAGCATAGGAAACCGTTAGCCTGTGTATCTTCTGTAGCATAGGAAACCGTTAGCCTGTGTATCTTCTGTAGCATAGGAAACCGTTTATGCCGGCACTCATGAGTGCTATTTTGATTCTGACTGCGATCCGGGAGAGTCTTGTAGACCTGTGTGTGATGGGACAGTAGAACACGGCACCTGCACTGGGACATTGATAAAAAAATGCGTTGGATCGTAACCTTGGTGATACAAGAATTGATTCAAATTATTGACGCGTAGTTTCCGGCGATCCTGTTCCCTCACAGCAGGATCGCCCTCCATCAACTTTAGTCTATGGAAGTAATCCCCTAAATTACTTGCTCGCGAGATTAAAAAACCTCGCCTACTTATGGAGATGATACACTGCTCCTAAGCAATTGAGAATATACCGATGTCATACTACGAGACTTTTCTTCTATTTTTAGCCCTTGTCTTTTGTGGGTATGCAAGTTACACCGACCTGAAGACACAGAAGATCCGCAACGTTTGTTCGTTAGGGCTCCTTTATGCCGGGATGCTGAGCCAATTAATGTCATGGTATCTTGGCACAACAACGCCGCTCAATATCTTAGGGCTTTTCGTCGGGAGCGGACTCATCGCCTTCGCGTTCTATTGGTTCGGTATCTTCTCCCCGGGAGATTCTAAACTCTTTTGGGGGGTGTGTCTGATTTTCCCATTATCACTTTTTCAGCATTTGAGCGGTAGCCTGAGTTTTCCGCCGTTAATTCTTGCACTGAATATCGTCATTCCATATTCGGTAGGCCTACTGGCGTATCTGCTTTTCAAATTTGTATTGATGCTGAACAAGTTGGCACTTCTCCGCGGGTTTGTGGTGTCAAACTTTCAGATGGCAGCACTTCTTGAGAAACTCTTTAATCTGCTTTTCTTCATCGGTATCGCAACCGCGCTGACATCCCTGTTGAAGCTGCTCGGATGGCAACTTGACCGATTTGTGAGTCTATTTTTGGCCTTGGCGGCGTTTGCTTTGGTGCAGCGATTATTGTCGTCGGTTCCGAAAACACCGGTGTATTATGTGGTTGTCGGCTTTGCATGTGTGTGGTTCTCGGTTCAGTCGGCACCGTCTAAGGATTCAACCCTCTGTCCGCTTCGCACCGGTGATCTCTTTCGGCACAATCCTCACGATTCTATGCCAAGGACCGTTTTACCTGAAACTCATGCAGCTATTTTAATTCAGTCGTCAGTTATCAGAGGGAATAGTTTCCAGTTTCCAGTTACGGGTTGCCAGTTAAGAGGGCAATCTGGTTCATCTCTTTAACTGACAACTGGCGACTGGAAACTGACAACTGGAAACTGACAACTATTACACGAAAGGATTACGAATCAAGAGGTTTTGATTTTATTTTTTATGAAACGTGCAATTTTAGTTCTAATAGTTTTGACGGTGGGGGTGACGCTGCCCCCACTTTATTCACAATGGGCAGAATCTCAAAGGATTAAACAGATACAAGCAGTAAAACAGCAGGCGCGTCCGATTATCGGGGATCGTTTGGAAACCGTGCTTTCAAAACTCGAAAAACGCCGTTTATAAGCCTCCACGGCTACCCCGAAGTTGCAGAGGATATCCGGCAGCTCCTGATCGCACAGGAATATCCAGACCGGTATCTCGACTATATCCTGTGCCGCGGGAAAAAATTAGACAAGAGTTGGGAGGCGTGCGCGGAAAAACTCGGTATCGACGTGGCAAAGATTCAAGCCTTGTTTGATACTTCGGAAGCAGCGCAGCTTTTCCGTGAAAATATTGCGCGTGCCGCGGATTTAGGGATTAAAGCGTCTCCGACGATTTTGGTGGATGGGCATAAATTTCAGATGAATCAGTTACTACGAGCAAGTGGAACACCCTGCGAATAAGGAAGGAAGAAGCCGCTTTGAAATTTCATAGGAGACTTTTCCATTGCGGCTTTACAGAACGAGATCCGTTTACATCAAACTCACGTTAATTTTTCAGGACTTACGCAGCGTTCTCTTTTGTAGCATAGGCTGTTAGCCTGTGCCACACAACGCCTCTGTTTTTTAGACGATCCTTATCTCACAGCGCGTGCTACGGTCAAAAATGCGTAAGTCCTATTTTTATAAAAGGGGGTATTATGGCATTACAGAACGAACTGAAAATAAACCACTCCTTTGGCGAAATCATCGGCAAAACCGAAAAAATGCAGCACCTATTCACCCAGATTCGAACGGTGGCAGCAGCGGATATTACCGTCCTGATTCAAGGCGAAACCGGGACCGGCAAAGAATTGGTCGCAAAATCAATACACGATAACAGCCAGCGAAAAGCAGGACCTTTCCTTGCCATCAATTGTGCTGCAATACCAGCCGAATTGTTTGAAAGTGAGTTGTTTGGCAATGAACGCGGGGCTTTCACAGGGGCAAACGAGCGTCGGACCGGATACTTTGAACAAGCGAACACCGGTACACTTTTTCTTGATGAAATTGGGAATATGCCACTCACTTTGCAAGCGAAGTTGCTGCGTGCCCTACAACAACGAGAACTTCAGAGGATCGGCGGCACAAGCACTATCTCAATTGATATCCGGATCCTGGCTGCTACGAATCAGGATTTAGAAAATGCTATCAGAGAGGGATATTTCCGTGAGGATTTGTACTATCGCCTCGCGGCATTCCCGATCACGGTTCCACCACTCAGAGAACGGCGCGAAGATATCGCTATCTTGGCAGATCACTTCGTAAAAAAATTTGCCGCAGCCGCCGAAAAACCCATTCGCGACATTTCTAATGATGCCTTACAAATGTTAATGCAGCAGGACTTTCCCGGGAACGTGCGCGAACTGGAAAACGCCATTGAGAGTGCCGTTTTGTCTGAGACAACAGACCAGCTGCAACCCCAAAGCCTCCTTTTACATCAGACGCAAGAGGGTTCGCAATCCACCACAAGTGCCCCGATGGATACCACTACTATTCTTCCACTCGACGAAGTTGAACGGAGAGCCATCGTCCATGCCCTCAAAGTGACAGGCGGTAATATGTCTGATGCCGCACAGCAGTTGGGTATCAGTAGAGCCACACTTTATCGGAAAATGAAGAAATATAACCTGCTACTGTAAAAATGTTGTTTCAAAATGAAACACTGTTTCATTTTGAAACACAACACGCTGGAACCCGCTTTATCAAAGGCTCCGCCATGGATATCGCTCCCAAACGTGTTTCATTTTGAAACACTCGGCGAAAAACAACTTTAAGCAACCCGATCATACCGCGTACCGCCCGTATCCCGCATGCTGGCTTGACGGACAAAGTTATAACAGGGATAGATATCACGATTTCACCTATTGGCACGATTCTTGCTGATTCTTGCTTAAGTAATGAAGTGTAAGCCAAATCCTTGGATGTTAGTTGTGTCTTACACAAGGTATCGTGGGATTTTGGCATTGCATCGCAGACTGCTGCAACAAGCGTGGTTTCTTGCGATACGTTTTTTTTGAATTGTTTGTGTATAATTTGGAGAGACGTGCTATACTGATTCATGTCTCTTTTACATAAAGGAGAGTTTTAGAATGATTAGAAATTTTCTCTCAACGCCTAATGTCATAGGTCGCCTGATAATTGTTCTGCTTTTTGCTGGCGGAGTCGTATTTGCTGGCGCGTTTGATGGGTTTGTCGTAGAAACTGAGGCTTCCAGCTGCTGTGGCGGTGGAACAGACGCTGCTCTTTTCTCAAGCAGTGAATGTTGTGACGAGGAGGAGTGTGGCATCTGTGGCTGCAATATCGCAGGTTGTGACGATTGTCTAAGTTCCTTTATTAGTTGTGGTGGAAGTTGTGAGTGTCCGACCGACCCCGACCCCGACCCTATAAGTGGTAATGTACCAGATTCATGTCAGGAAGTGTGTGCAGCATCTACGGATCAGACAGAATTATGCAACAACGATTGCGGATTTTGAATAAGTAGATAGGTTTGTAGTCGTGCGATGAATCGCACGACTATGAACGTTCCATCAATTTGAAATTGGACAGAACACCACGAATAGATCATAAGTTTTAGATGGACAGTCCACTCTTGTTATCTCCGCGAAAAAAGGTGGTTGATATGATGGAGAATCAAAAACGCTCTGCAGATGTGTCCCTTTGGGCACTCCCCGAGGGCGCGATTGCCCGACTGGGGCAAGGGATCTTTTCAGGCATAACCTTTTTGGATGAGAGCACAGTCGCCACCTGGAGTCGTTTAGGTGTCTGGCTGTACGATGCCGCCACACTGATCCCTTTTGATGTGTTGGCTACAGAACGCGGTTTTATTACTCAAGTCGCATTTTCCCCGAATGATGCTCTGATCGCGATCGGCAATCAAGATGGCGATGTCAAAGTGTGGGACAGACACACCCAGCGGTACGTTTCCAAAATGGAGCGAGTTGGGAGATGTAATCGTGTCAACCGACTCGTCTTCTCTCCAGATGGGCAACGCTTAGCCTCTTCTGGCGGGCGATACGATGCCGTTTACGTCTGGCATCACAAAACCGGAGAACAGGTCGCAGAATTCACCGTTGATGAATCCCTGAAACCGCGGTTTCGTCCCGGTTTCATTCCGCTCTCCTTTTCGCCCGATGGGAAATTACTCGCAGGGGCAACCCCTGAGCATACGATTTCTATATGGGATCTTGAGGCGAAAGAACGTATCGCTTGTCTGAAGGGACATGTCGCTCTTGTTGCCGAACTTATCTTTTCTCCATGTGGTCAGTTCCTAACTTCTGCGGACATAAACGGCATCTTGCATGAATGGGATGTTCACAAAATTGCGGAAAGGGCATCCCCTGTTGGCTTCTCAGAGCTGCCGACGTACGCGAAGGGTGTTCCGAAACTCGCGTATTTAACCGATGGCACCTTCATTGCCGCCGGGAATCATGAGAGCACGGTTACCCTCTGGGATCCGAAACGTGGGGACAAGTTGCGGAGTTTAAGAAGTGAACGGTGTACCTATCCTCTATGCTTTTCACCTCAGACTTTACAACTGGCACTAGGAGGGAAGGATGAGATTCAGATATGGGATATTAAGGAAACTTTACCCCGAAAACAGAGTCTCTCTATTCGTGAATATACCTGGGTGTGTGGGGCTGTGACATTTTCACCAAATGGAAAGATTTTGGCTGCCGGGCATTGGAACGGTAACATCCACCTCTGGGATGTTGATCGGTTAAAACGACTCAAAGCGTTCGGTGCAAGCAAAGCGTCTATCCGCCGGGACTCTCTTGATTTTTCGCCTTGTGGAAAATACCTTGCTTCTGGCTCAAACGATGCGGCAATCAGAATATGGGACATTGAGAACGTCGACGCGCCCCTCGCTGAGTTCAAAGAATCTCATAAAGAAGATAAGAGAGCAGCCGGGCTATGGCACGTCGCATTTTTACCCAGCGGCGACGGGCTGGTCTGTGCAAATGCGAATGGACATCTGTATGTATGGGATGGCGAAAAAAAACGGACTGCTTTACCTGTCGGAATAAATCGCATAGATTCTCTATCTGTCTCTCCGGAAGGAAAACAGATAGCGGTTGCGGACTTCAACGGAAAACAAGCAGAACTCCGGGATGTTGAAAACGGTCAGTTGTTAGTAAAGTTATGCTTAGCAAAAGAGATAGAGCCCGCAAAGTATAGAGGCGATGCCCGTAGCGTTCAAGCTTATCTCCGTCGGTTAGAGAAAACTGTCGAACGTCCCCCTAAACGGGTGGTAGGTCCAATTATTTTTTCCCCCTGTAGGACTGTCATCGCCGGCGGGCTCCTTGGCGAAATTCGCTTATGGGATGCGACAACGTACGAAGTCCTCAAAGTGTTCTGTCCACCACACGGATGTCAACGGGTGGGGGCGTTAACATTTTCACCTTGTGGACGGTATCTCGTTTCCGGCGCGTCTTGGATAGATACGGATCAGATGTCTATCCGTTTATGGGAAGTTGCCACCGGTGAGAATATTGCTACCTTTTGGGGACATTCTACGGACGTTCAGGATCTCGCGTTTTCACCGGATGGCACGCTTTTGGTGAGCGGCAGCTATGATGGCACTCTCCTCCTCTGGGATATGAAGCCTTACTTATAAAAATGAACATCCGTGATGCGATAGTCTCAGGGATAGCGCATCTTGCGCAAAATAGAATGCGTGCAGGGTTATCCATCCTCGGCATCTTCATCGGGATTGCCAGCGTCCTTTGCATGATGGCTATCGGCGATGGGGCGAAAGAGATCATTGCCGCGGACATCGAAAAACTCGGCGGAGCCAACCAAGTGCAATTTTGGACACGCACTTTCGTTAGGAGACGCGGCCGGCGATATCCAACAACGGAGCGGTATACTTTGGGCGACGCTTATGCAATTGAAGCCGAATGCCCGGAGGTCATAGGGGTCCTCCCTTGGAATCGGAGATCTCGATTGTTTGTCACCAACGGCCAAGGTAGAGAATTCAGAGGTGCTGATCTGGTAGGGGTAACAGCAGACTATGCCCCACTCATGCGGTACGATCTGCAAGAAGGTAGATTTCTCTCCGAGAACGATATCGACAACGCCACACAGGTTTGCGTCTTAGGTGCCAACGTTGCGGCAGAATTGTTCGGAAATTCAGCCCCCATCAGTCAAGAGGTAAAACTTCGGCATGGTTGGCGGCAAACGCCCGTTAGAACGCGCGTGGTCGGTACCATGGTACCGAAAGGGCGAAATCTCGGTGTTTCCTGGGGGAGTTTAGATGACATGATATGCGTTCCAATAACAACCTACCAACAACGTATTACAGGTGTTCGTTATGTTGAAAGGCTTAATATATTTTTTCAAAAAGGTGCAGATGTTTATGATGTTATTAAATCCGCACAGAAGGTGCTTCGTAAAAGACATAGGGGTATAGATAACTTTGTATTTTATTGGATGCCCAAAAGCACTGTCAAGCGATTGGAACACCTTGAAAATGTGATAAAGATTGCGTTGGGTAGCATCGCTGGATTTTCACTATTTGTTGGCGGCATCGGTATTATGAATATCTGCCTCGTCTCTGTCGGCGAGAAAACGCGCGAGATTGGGTTACGTAAAGCCGTCGGTGCCAGACGTATGGATATTTTTTACCAATTCCTAACCGAATCCATCTGTCTCTGTCTCTGTGGCACCCTTCTTGGGATCGCAGGCGGTTGGGTTGCGGCACGCGGTATGGCACGCATTGCCGTGCGTATCCTGCCCATTGTGAAAGAGTGGCCCGTTGTCCTCTCTGGACATTGGGTGCTGATTTCTGTTCTCTTTTCTGTTTTTATGGGGATTGCTTTTGGAGTCTATCCTGCAATACGAGCGGCGCGGCTTTCACCTATTGATGCACTCCACACCGATAATTAAGGAGACGTTCTTGAAAAGTTCTTATTTACTTTTAACCTGTTATCTGTTTTTTTACGCACTTGCTTGGACATCCGCAGATACGCCAAAGTCCCGTCCGGATAGCCACGCCCCTATCGGCGTAATGGGTGACCATGGACATAAGACCGGTGAAGTTATGTTTTCCTATCGCTTCATGGCGATGGGCATGCAAGGACTGCAATCTGGCACCTCCACCGTTGAAACTGTCGATGTGCTAAAAGACTTTATGATGGCACCTACCGCCATGCAAATGCAGATGCATGGGTTCGGTGTCATGTTCGCCCCGCATGACAAACTGACCTTCATGGAAACTCATCCTCGGTTGGCAGTACGCTTTCCATTTGTAGGAACATAATGAAGTATTTAGAAAAATTAATACCGCTTTGGAAACCCGCACGTGCCTTCCTTCCGTGGGTACTCTTGGGTGCTATTCTGATCGTTGCCTTCTATATTCGCATTCAAGGCGTTCCGAACATTCCGGAAGGACAATTTACCGGAAACGATCCGTACGTCCACTATTGGCAAGCGCAAATCGTGTCTGAACAGGGCAGGCTGCCCGCGCGCGATATGCGCCGCTGGCTCCCCCTCGGCAGAGACTATGAACAAAGTCTGAATGCGTACGCTTACGGTGTCGCTTACACGCACAAAGCAATCAAAGTTCTCTTTCCGAATGTCTCTCTCTATCAGGTCTCACTGTTTTCGCCTGCTGTCTGTTTTGTGTTAGGGTTAGCTGTGCTTTGCCTTTTCCTTTTCCGGAGCTTTGGTTTGCTCTTTTCAAGCATCGTTGGTATATTTTTAGCAACGCTCCCCGGTATCGTTGAACGCAGTGCCGCGGGCTTCAGCGATAGGGACAGCTGGTGTCTGATGTTAGGAATTTTCGCAGTCACAACCTATCTTGCGTCCCTACAGACGCAATCGTCTCGCTGGCGACTGTTCTTAACGCTCGCTTCAGGTTTCTCTATTTTCCTCGGGGGTATGAGTTGGGAAGGCTTCGGCGTGTTCGTTAGTGTCATCCTCGTTATGGAACTCTGGAGGTTTATTACCTCCGAGGAAGATAAAGGATTGCGACTATATTCCTTGTGGGTAGGCACTTTTGTGCCGACGCTTTACCTGGCATCGCCTGCCTATCGGAGTGGAGAGGGTTTCACAAAGCACCTATTTGCCTTTGTGCTGATGCCACCACTTGTTCTATTAGGGATTCGAGCCCTCCGACACTTCCTAATCACCAAATCATCGCTTGCAGAAAAACTCCGTCCACACGCCAGAAATCTGTCTCTTGGGTTAGTGCTTGCAAGTTTTGCACTTGCACTTGGGTACGTTTGGATGCAATTGGGTACCTCGGTGGGCTCGGCATCCTCACCGGTATCCTCCTAAGTGCTATCGGGCTTTTAGGCGAACTGATCATCGCTTTGAGAAACGAATGAAAACACTCCGACAATCTCTCGGATATCTTATCGCCGGGATACTCCTCTATTTTCTCATTAAACCGTTTTTACAGACGCGCATCGAACTCAAGGATGCCACATTTCAAATACATTGGGGTTGGTTGGTTTGCTCTTTCGGTGCGATACTCTTTTATTGGAGCGTTTATCTTAATCCCTTTGCAACACTTCTCAGCGGTATCACAGAAAAACATGTCCCTTTTCGTAACGCCTTCACGCTCTTCCATCTTGCGAACATCACACGCTACCTCCCCGGACGGATATGGGGTGTCGTGAGACTCCTCGCGCTCAGCCATCAGTTCGGAATCAGCAAAACGGCTGTCGGCAGTAGCCTGACCTTACACGTCGGGATTGAAACCGCACTCGGTGGACTTATCGGTTTATCACTCCTCTTTTCACCGAAAATGCGGGACACCGCAGTAGGCATGCTTGATAAAATATCAGGACATACTACGCTTTTGAGCCTCGTTTGCATCGGTATTCTCATAGGAACCCTGTTTCTGATTCCAAAGGTATCCACCCACGCGCGGGAGTTCCTCAAAACACTCACATCACTCGGACAACATTCAAGACTTTGGATGAACGTTATCGCGGGACACATCCTGCTGTGGATATGCCAAGGGTTCGCCTTTTTCCTCTTTGTCCAAAGTTTCGCACCTGTCCAGTGGACAGACGCTGGCGTTCTCACCGCCTGCTTTGCTTTTGCGTGGGTCATCGGGTTTTTAAGTTTCCTAACCCCGGGTGGATTGGGCATTCGGGAAGGGCTTTTAGGACTCTTATTAGCAAACTACATGCCAGCACCGCAAGCGACCCTCGTCGCACTGTTGTGTCGGATATGGATGTTGTCGGCGGAAATAATTCTGGCGGGTGTTGCCTTTGCTTTGAATAGGCGTGTGAAAAGACAACAAAAAACACCATAAAGAGGTATTTTTACCGCGATATAGAAGCAATGATTTGACAATAGGATGTCTTAAAATCCGCGCCATCTGCGTCATCCGCCTAATCCGCGATTCAGACAGAAAAACCCCTGACATTTATTTTTCCACTCGACGAAGTTGAACGGAGAGCCGTCGTCCACGCCCTCAAAGTGACAGACGGTAATATGTCTGATGCCGCACAGCAGTTGGGCATCGGTAGAAACACACTTTATCGGAAAATGAAGAAATATAACCTGCTGCCGTAAAAATGTTGTTCCAATATGGGACACTGTTCCATATTGGAACACAACACACTGAAACCCGCTCTATCAAAGGCTCCGCAACCTACACGGCTTCCAAATGTGTTCCATTTTGGAACACTCGACGAAAAACAACTTTAAGCAACCCGATCATACCGCGTACAGCCTGGATCCCGCGTCCTACCTTGACGGACAAAGGTATAAAAGGGATGGATATCACGATTTCACCAATTGGCACAGTTCTTGCTCACTTACATGAGCCTCTTCCGTTTTTGCTGTTCTGCCGTTCCTAACATTTTGCCTTAGATTCCGGGCATCAGGTTCCAACGATTCAGAAACGGTATAATATTTGTAGGACTTACTACGCAGCCTCCTCGCCAGCGGCGTGTAGTCGTAGCGACCTATAAGAAAATTGCGTAAGTCCTAATTTGATTGGAACTTTTTTTTTTATGGGTGTGAATAAGAAAAAAAGAGTTGTTCATTTACATATTCAGATAGGAGGGTTTTACAAAGTGAAAAAAGATATCGTAAGAATTGTCTTTTCTTTCCTTCTTTTGACACCGCTGCTAACTTTGTTAGGGTGCTCGGGTTGTGAGAAAGAGGCGGCGAAAGTAGATCCAAATGTTCATACGCACCCAGGAGGCACCCCGCATAGTCACGGACCAGAGGATACAACACAATCTCCTGAGAGTGAAACGACTGAGGAAACAGAAAACGTCATAGAAGCGGAAGGTAAAAAGAGTGATCCGCCCACGGTGCTGAGTGACAAGGGCATTTTAGCTGCTTTCGCGCCAGCGATGAAACTAAAAGATACGTCCCCGGAACTGGCCATTGAGAAAATGCATGCCATCGCAATAGAGCTTGGGGAGGGTGACCCAAAAATGACCGAATATTATCATCTCATTGGACATAGCTTGATACCGCAGCCCCCGGAAGGCGTAAAGATCCGACCAAATAGCACCGTCCTACCACCATTGGAGGCGCAACGGTTTCTGGAACTGAAAGAGGAACTCTTCGGGTTAACTGAAGAAGAGCAGACAAGACTTGAAAGGTCCCGTCTGGCAAATAGGTGGAATCAGGAGGGCTCTGAGGTGACTCGTCAGACTGAACCGATAAGATACCTTCGAACATGGATGAAAGAAAATGCCCCTGATGAATCGGCAATTGTTGAGGAATACTATCACGAAAAGATGAAAATGGGGGCGTACCCAAGGGACGCGCCGCTTTCAGAACAAAATTTCCGAGATACCGACACGCGTATAGATTTTAAATACAATACCTTCTTTGAGGCACTTGAACTTCTACCCGACGACTCAGTGACTTTAAACGCGATGCTCAACGAAAGTGATTATCCTACTGTCCAGGAAAAACTGCGCGATGAGATGGCAACAATTCAAGCAGAACCGCCGCCACCGAATCCAATTCCATCCGCTCACACAATAGATATGGAACATGAGGCTGCCGGCATGCATGAACACGCTGGAATAACGCCACTCCCAAATGAAATTACTGAGGGTGAGGTTGTAGAACCGAAGAAGAGTTTCCAAGAACGCGCGAATCGTGCCCAACAACTTTTGCAGCAATATGGTCGCGAAGAAGGCTTGCGTAGGCTCAAAGCGGAGGATCCCGATATTGCGGCGCAACTTGAAACGCAACTTGAAAAAGGCACCCCAAACCGTCAGCCCGCGCCGAAGTAAGGATGTCCCCATACAGAAACCACAGATGGAGGGAAAGTTTGAAGCTTTCCCTCTTAAATATCCCGTTGAGAAAGCACTGGAAGCCCTTGTTGCGCAGTAGCAATGGAAACATCTATACTTGAAGTGCAGGCACACCCTAAAACGGTTGCAAGTTATGGGTGGTATATAGTTGATATTTGTCACTACGGTCAAATAGTAGATGTCAGGTTAATATATGGATATTCTACTGTTCTTGAACCTCATGATCCAAACGGCTCACACCAAATGACGACTATCTATATCAACACTTACTACTATAATTATCTTACAGACTGTACACCAACCAGTGGAGAAGTCTAAAAATTAACGCCTATTGTTTTCTTTGAGAAAAGTAAACAATAGGCAACACCACATTATAAGGAGGAATAACAGTGAGAAATGCAGTGTACATCGTAATAGCAATGGTTGTTATATTAGCAGGTTTCTATGCCTATACAGAATATAGATTGAATGAATTTGAAAAAAGCTTACCTAACCGTCCAATAAAACAAACCAAAAGGATAGAGACAAAAACAGAAAAATCACCTGAACATGTTGTTACACAACATACACAGGTCGAACGAGACCCAAAACAAAGCCGTTCAGAAGGAGATCATTACTCGCCGACCACACAGAGAATTCACAATGAAACTGAGATTGTAAAATCTGCTAAGGAACAACAAGCCAGACAAGCTGCCAATAATGATTTGGGTGATTCTCTGAAGTTAGACCCAACTAAACCCGCGCCTGAACCTGAACCGCACTTCTCTGAAATACCAGTTGAAGAGTTAATTGAAAGAAACAGGAAGGCTTTAATAGCGAAACATGGGGATATACCGGAAATAGATATATTTCTGAAGTATTTTCCATTCAGAGCTGCACAAAATGCGGAAGATGGTAATGAAGTCATTATGACTGCTGAGGAAAATCTTGCGTACGTGAAAGCGATCAGTGTCCTATTTCCAAGCCAAGAAAATGAAGAAAGGTATCAGGAAGTCCTACGCGATACGCGAGAAGGTGAAAAGGGCCATTAATATAACCCAAGTTCATTATACCAAAGGGGGTCTCCATAAAAAACTCCTATTTTTTTATGGAACTCACGTTAAATAAGTTAATACATTTTCCGTAGGGACGTACCCGCCGAATCGCGACTGAACGCCTTTGAGAACGCAAATTGCATGTGGTATGAGTTGTCCAACGCGCTCAGGATATCACCCCTACAATAAATCATTTTTTTTTCACTATGCAACCTTTTGTGTTTTAAATCGCGTCCTAATTAGTGACAGCAACGTAGTCTGTTTTTTTACCCGCATCCTTAGCTTACTCAGGCGAAATATGGTAGAGTAACGACTTGTGCTAATTAGTCCCGTAAGCATATCCATGGCTGACTTGAAGGGACTTGCCATAAATGGCAAGACCTTAGGCAACAGTCATACCGAAGATGCCCGTAGGACACATCTCCTCGCAGCGGTTCTTCATGAGTTAGGCATCCCTATCGCAGAATGTGCCGTGAGTGAAAAGACCAATGAAATCCCTATTTCCATTGAACTCCTGAAGGCGTTTGATGTCACAGGTCTCGTCATCACCACGGACGCACTTTTGACGCAACGCAAGTTTTGTCAAGAAATCCTTGACCGTCAAGCAGATGACTGCCTCCCCGTGAAAGCGAATCAGAAGCAGTTGTTTGAAGATATTCGAGACCTCTTTGAACCCCTTGATGAAACAGATCCCCCTGAAGTCAACCAACGCCGCTTTGAAAACCTTCACGCAGAAGACGCAAAAGGTAGGACGACCACACGCACCCTCACCGCAAGCACACTCTTGACGGAACACACCGACTGGCCCGGACTCCAGCAAGTTTATCAATACACCACACACCAAAAGTGTAAAAAAAACAGCACAGATCAAGTGCCACGTGCAGTATGGTATCACAAGTCTGACACCCGAACGGGCCTCAGCAGCTGACTTGCTCAAACTCCGGCGAGAGCATTGAACGATTGAGAATAAACTCCACTGGGTCCGAGATACCGTCTTTCAAGAAGATGCGTCATGCGTCCGAACAGGGGTTATCCCTCAAGTCATGGCAGCCATGCGAAACACAGCACTCTCTGTTTTACGATTCACTGGACATACAAAAATCACCGACGCACTTCAACTTTTTGCTTCAGAACCTAAACTCGCAGTTAACCTCATAAAATGAGAAATCGTACAATTGAATGACCCTGACCCCAGACCCAGAACCATTCCATTCTCAGCTTTTTAATCCAATTTTGGACAGCCAGGCCCGGTAGGTTCGGTTTCCTAATCAAACCGGATCCTATGCGTAAACCTTGAAGGCTTCAAAACTCTCTTGAATCCCGTCCCAGACCCAGACCTGGTAGGTTCGGTTTCCTAACCGAACCGGATTTTACACGGAAATCTTGAAGGCTTCAAAAACCTTTTGAGTCGTGTAACGACGGTATGTTTATAGAAAGGCGTTGGGGAAAGCCTCCAACCCTGTAAGGGTGGCATATTTATATCATCCCTGCTAAAACGCCAACGAAAATCGCTAAATTGACACATATCGTGCGGTTTGCAACCGAACCCACAAACTAACGGTTTCCTATGGTACAAAAGAAGCCTTGATAACCCGTAGAAGTGCATCCAATTTTGTGTATAGATGATAATATCCTATACTGAAAAGGAAGTTTAGAAAAGAAATGAAAACTTTCAACAATAAAATTGCACTTAACCTTGACGGTGATGCAGAAGTGTCTGTCAAAGGCTTCATCGCCCCGATTGAATACACGCAACGCGACTATCACGTGGATTGGGACGAATTGGCGAATCTAAAGGCTGCTGAACCGGAGAAGCAATATCCTGTCTCTGTTTTTCAAGCATTTTTGCCACAGGAACCGGTTTCGGTCAGTGAATGCTGGCAGATTGAAGAAGAAGGCGCACTAACGCTGCTGCGGCAACTCAGTCCAAATCCACAATTGGAGTTAGACGTTGCTGGAGCGGATTCTTTCGGTTTGTGGGCATGTCTACGCGCCTACAATGATGCGTTTGCTGAGATTCTGTTCCGTATTCACGCGGAATTCGTCTTAGAAAAAGGTTGGTTTGCGCCATCACAGTTTGCCGGACATCTGGTGATTGATCGGGTCGAAAAGAGAGTTGCCGCCTTTAAGATGCACGTTCCAGAAGCCACACTGAACTTTGATGCACGGTGGAGAATTAGAGATGGACTCTGCGGAGCGGACATCGGCTTTTGCCCGCAAATGGAACTCTGCGCAGGAAAACAAGACGTTTTACAAGATGCTAAATTCACAGAAGCGATCATCCAAGAGGAAACATTGCAAGCACTGATGTTACGTTTTTACAAGTCGGCACAAATTAACTGGGTATCGCTGGAGAAAGCGTTGGAATTAGCACCTATATTGCAGAAACCAATTCACGCCATTTCATCAGGTGGACCGCTTGCAGACGAATCCTGCTGAGGGAGTGGCAAAGGCCTGAGGGCAGGTGCTCTCTCTGATGATCAAAACATTGAATTCCTGAACGAAAATTTTATCAACACTTGGATAGCAGATGCAGAATTAGGGCGTATCCACAGTTTGCGGGAACCGATTGCCAAAAGACGCGAGCGCGAGGGTAAGACGTTTGACACAAGCCACCCGTTAGCACAAGCAATTATAAAGGGATGGAAGACCGGACCGAAAAAAGGTTCACCCGTGGATTGTTTCGTCATATCACCAGAGTTTGAACTGATGGGCAGACTGCTTGTCAACGAATTCTTCGACGACAATTGGAATAAATTTAAACGCCGAGACGAGGAGAGTTACCTTATGTTTCTCAAGGAGTCCTTGGAGGGAAAACAGCCCGGATTGGGAAACATCATTCTGAACAGTGAAGAACCTTCTCAGGATGTCTTAGATTTTTTTCGAACCCCGACGGTTGGCTATCAGGATTACACCATTGTTGTCATTGACGCAAGGGCGTTTGAAAATGGCGGCACACTAACCGTTGATATTGAAACTGGTAGAGCGGATGCGGAAGGGCACTTCTATTTGTTTGATGGTGACAGCGAGCTTCCTATGGATGAACGGGTGCCTAAAGATAAGAGACTTGCTTCTGCATGGATTGAGCCTGATGAGACAGGGCAACTTGCACATCGTTTTGACCGAGGCACGTTTTTTAGATTAGGTGCTACCGGGTGTTACGGTAGAAGTGAGAAAGGAAGTATAAACGCTTTTAAAGCAAAAATTTCTGTAGCGGAATATCCACAAGTGGAATCCGAAGAAAAAGAGAATCCTGAATCGGATGAGAACATCCCAGAAATGCCATTAAGTGAGTTGCGTCTTGTACTTGACAAGGCACAGCCCTCACAGGAAATATTAAACGCTTTTCGGGCACCCGGCACCGGTTATCAGGACTACACTGTCATCAATATTGATACGACAGCGTTTGAAGGCAGTGGGACATTAATTATTGATATCCGTGTCGGGGATGCTGACATTTTCGGTTCGTTTGATCTCTTTGATGGTGACACCGAACTGCCGACAGAAGGTTATCCCGATATCGCGCTTAACTCGGCGTGGGGAATTGGACCCGGTGAAGCAGGAAAAATCAGACATCGTTTCGCACGAGGGAGCGTTTTTAAATTTGGTGCTACAGGCGATTGGTACGGCGAGAAGGGACATATCAACGCCTTTAAAGCACGAATTTCTGTAGTGGAAAATTAATCTTCATCAAACCGAACCTACCGGCCCTGGGTCTGAGACATTTCTTTTTTTTTAACAGGACTTACGCAACCCGTATGCAGGCGGGGTTTGTAACCCCGCTCCGCATCCTATATCGCGTCGGAACTCGTAAAAAAAATCCGTAAGTCCCATCAAACTCACGTTAATTTTCATGGATGCCCTCGTGCAAAGTGCATCCACGAATGTGTATATGATAGCACACTGCGTTTTTCGCACGCAAAGGGCGTAAAAAACGGGTCTATATAAGATAGTGTTGGACGCATGTTTATTCAGAAATGGTATTAGAACGGATAGTTTTTAGGAGGAACATGATAAATGGCAGAAAAAACAGGGCCACACCCATTGTCGATGACAAAGGTCATCCCATGAGTTGGGCTTTACCAGAGGGTGCGATTTCTCGGTTCGGGCATGGAGTTGTGATGGCGATGGCAGTATCACCGGATGGTACATACCTCGCAGTTGCAACCAAAATTGGGTTATGGTGGTATGACCTCGCGACAATGCAACCTGTTGCTTTATGGGAAACACAACGGGGGATGCTGGGTGCCATTACGATTTCTCATGATGGGCGATTGGCTGCGACCGGCAGCTGGGATGGTGTTATCAAAGTGTGGGATATCCAGCGGAGCACCTGCATTACAAAAATTGTGCGGCCAGGGTTAAAAGAGCCAGTCCCTAGGACGACTGCAATTCAGTCTCTTGCCTTTTCACCTGATAACCAGCACCTGGCCGCAACGGGTAGCCGTTGTGAGATTGTCTACACCTGGAACCCCAGAACCGGCACACCGCTGGCTACGTTCCATGACCCCCAAAGAGAAACACGCAGTTCTTACCCCTCCCTCCCTCGACCCGTTGCTTTTTCGCCAGACAGTCGTCTGCTGGCGTGTACGGCTCCCGCCGGGACAACGGATGGCCCCGATGTTGTTTTGGTCTGGGATGTCGTAACCGGTGAGTGCATCGCCTGTCTTACCGAACAACCGAGCTTTGTGCGCAGCCTCTGCTTTTCACCTTGTGGACAAACGCTGGCCATCGGCGGCGATAAAGGCACAGTGCAAGTATGGAATGTGAAGACTTGGGAACAAGAGGGAGTCTATCAGAACTATGATGCCACCGCTCGCATGAGTGTCTGCTATTCACAAGAAGGCGTTCTTCATACTCTGGAAAATGATCTGGAAAGAAACACTGTCGTCGTGTGGGACGTGGAACGTCATGAAAAACGCTACACGTACGTTGAAAAGGAATGGGAGATTGATGAAGCACTTTTTTCAAGCAGTTCGCATTTTGTCGTTGCTGGTGCCAAGGAATGGGCAGTGTGGTCGCCCGGGGATACCAACCCCCGCAAGTTGCCTTATTTACATGTCAATGGTACTCCGAATTCCGTAGCGTTCTCACAAGATGGCAAAAAGTTGGCAGCCGGAAAGTATGGAAGCACACTCTTCTGGGATATTGCCAACCCTATGCAACCACCAACTTTTTTCAAAATATCCGATGACCCACAAGCCGTTTTTGTGTTCATTTCAGAGAAAATTCACTCGACAGCGTTTGCGTATGATAAAAACAGTGTTAAAATAACCGTTAAAATTGGGGAAACCGACGAAAACACGACATCTATGACATTTACACTTCCCGACCCAGAGGCAGTGGTGACTGCCGCTGCACACGCCCCGCTACGACATCTCATCGCCTGCGCGGATAGCAAAGGGCATCTGTATGTATGGGATATGAGAAGTGGTGACGTGCGCTGTGTACTCACACACACTCTCCCCTTAGAAGGGAATTGGGATGATGATAAGATCAGCCGCCTTATATTCAGCCACGACGGTAAACACCTTGTAAGTGTTCCGAGTTCTTCTGGCACGATGGCAAATCTATGGGACATCGATACAGGGAAAGAAAATCCGGAGTTCCGTGTCAACCCTGTCTATACTGTCGCGTTTTCACCTTGCGGTCACAAGATCGCGTGTGGCATGCTAAACCAAATCCGATTGTGGGATATCAATAGTTGTCGAACTCTCTTGACTCTTCCTCATACACACCCCAGTTGTTACCCGCGTGCCTTGGCGTTTTCACCTTGTGGGAAATATCTTGCTTCTGGTGCATGGTGGCATAGGGGCGTAGAAACAGAAAAGGTGCCTATTCGCTTATGGGAAGTTGCCACCGGCGAAAACATCGCCACCTTCTGGGGGCACCCCACCGATGTCCAAGATCTCGCGTTTTCACCAGATGGTACACTTTTGGCGAGTGGCAGTTTTGACAGCACCATCCTCCTCTGGGACCTGAAACCCGTGATAGGTTCTTAATCCGAGCGTTTTCGGTCTAATAATGATTTCGCCTCACTAACAGAAAACAACGCGGTAAATAGCGAAGAAAATAGTGAACAGTACCCACCAAAAGATTGATATAAAACTAAAGGTACAGAGTTGTATTATGTATAACGCCAGTTTGATTAATCATTTCGGATGTGTTGCCGGTTCTATTTCCGCATCACAGAACCGTGAATCGTAGCACAAACTGTTAGTTTGTGGGCTATACAGCGCAAAATTAACAGTGGACGCTACATAATCAAACTTTTATCAAACTCACGTTATGTATATTATCAGGCTCAGTTCATTAAGCAGTTTGGAGGTATAAAGCAGATGAGAGGTATACTAACGTACTTTTTCTGTTTACTTATCGGACTCAATTTTTTAGGGTGTGGCGAGGTAGAAGAAGATACAGAACCGATATTATCTGTTGAGTTACCGGATAGGTATTACGACACAAGCGAATCACTCTATGAAATTACGGATGAGCAGGTAAAAGAACTTCTAAATCTTAATTTCCCTGGAGACTGGTATGAGGAAAAAGACCCAGAATTGAAAGCCAAATACTATCATGCAGTGCTGATACAGCAATTTGGTGATATACCAGCGGTCCACATAGTGGCTATATTTTATAGGTTATCGCTGTTAGCTGACGGTAAACCGACTGAAACTTCAATTGAAGATTTAATTTTGCGCGCGAAAGCACACTACCTTTTATGGCCCAATGAATCAAATCGTAAAGTTTTGGAAGATACCCAAAAGCAAAAAATATGGCGTGAAACAGATGATCCAGAACTGTTTGTTAAACTTTACACAGAAACATTGATGCGTCAGCACGGAGATATACCAGAGGTTCATATCGTTGCTGAGGGCCAGAAAAAGGAAAAATTTGGTGGATGGCGTATCGCTACAGATGAAAATAAAAAAGAGTATGTTGAGTATTTAAGGGCACAATATGTTTTACAACCTACAGAATATTTCTTGTGTAGATATAATGTTTTTAAAGAAGTCGTAGATAATGGAGAGCCTTTTGGTGTTGCTATTAGTCGTAAGAAAGAGACATGTGTTGAAGGTGAACTTGAGGAGTTGTTTAATTTAATATTAGAGAATGCAGGAGACAATCCGGAATAATTTTTGCTGCTTTAGCGATGAACATCCGTGAGTTATTTCGTTTAACAATGTATGCATTTTTTCGTGAATCTTTGCATAATACACACTTTATGCAACATTTCGACTTTTACGAGCGTCACTATATTATGAAACCTATATTTTCTGTGAGGAGATAGAAATGAAGGCAAATGATGTAGATCTCATTCAACGCGTTTTAGATGGCGATCAAGACGCGTTTACCACGCTCGTCAATAAATACCAGAAATCGGTGCACGCCCTCGTTTGGCGTAAGATCGGTGATTTCCATATCGCTGAGGAACTCACGCAGGATGTTTTTCTCAAGGCTTACAACGGTTTACGGTGCCTGTGATAGTGGTATCTATGCGGCGGATAAACAGACCCACGCCTGGAAACAGATCGCCGCAGAACTACCGCACCCTGCAACCGCGTTTGCCGTTGAGGGTCGGACCTTCTACATCGGCACTCAGCAAAACGGTGTCTTCCGCTTCCAACGCGACAATCTGTAAATGCTGCCATTTCTTACCCAAATATTGACCACCCGAATATTTCCTTGACATGCAATTTCATGTCCGTATAATAGCCATACAACACCACATTACTAATTTCGGATTTTGGAGATAAATATGGCGAAAATACGGATGGCACAATACGGAACGAAACACGGACACGCACGCGGAAAAATGCAAGCGATGCTCGTCAACCCCGATGTGGAAGTCGCGGGTGTGTTTGAACCCGACGCACAACAACGCGAGAAACTTCAGGCTGGCGGCGGAACCTTTACCGATGTCCACTGGTATGCGAATGCCGAGGAGATGCTCAGCGATGGTACCATCGTCGCGATTGCTTCGGAAGGCAATAACGCCGAAAGCTTAGATCAAACCGAGCAGATTGTCAACGCTGGAAAACACGTCTGGTACGACAAACCCGCCGGTGAGAACTGGGTACAGTGGCAGCGCGTCATCAATACCGCAGAAGCGAAATCGCTACACGTACAGATGGGGTACATGCTACGATACCACTCCGCCTTCAGGCAGGTTGCCGAATGGGTGCACTCCGGGTTCTTAGGCGATGTTTTTTCCGTTCGCGCACACATGTCTACCAATATCTCTTACGAGGCGCGCACCCGCATCAGCCAACACATCGGCGGCATCTTTTTTGACTTAGGCGGACACGTCCTCGACCAAGTTCTCTGGCTCCTCGGACGACCCGAGAAGGTCACCTCTTTCCTCCGAAACGACGGCGGCTCCGTCGAACCTTTCAAAGATAACACCCTCACCGTTTATGAATTTGAAAAAGCGATGGCGTTTATATCCATCTCCGCTTTGGAACCGAGACCCGTGGCACGCAGATTTGAAGTCTACGGCACCGAAGGCAGTGCCATTATCGTTGAGCCTTTTGAACCCGGATTGAAAATTCGGCTCTGTTTGGAGAGCACAAAGGACGGTTATACGCAAGGTGAACAGATCGTAGAGATAGACGGTGAAAGCCGTCAACGCACGTATGAACTTGAACTTGACGCGTTTTTAGCGACCATTGCGGGCGAACAACCACCCGATCGTCCAGTGTCACACGAATTGTTGGTGCAGGAGACGCTTTTGCGGGCAACAGGTGTTATTACCAACAGTTGATGTCTAAAAATCTGATCGCTGATGGCTGACTGCTGACTAATCTTCTAATCCGCCTGCCCATTTGATGCATCCTATGATATGTTCGCGGAACCATTTCTCGCCCCAAAGCGCATCTGGGTGGCCCAAGGCAGTATACATCACGCGTCCTTTTCCATAAGTATGGCACCAACCGAGGGCATAGTCGTTGTCCTCACGGTTGCCACGCGAGACATCAATCGAATCGTTATCCAGACGCATCAGCACACGCGTTTTGTTGCGATCCCAACTTTTGAAGGTATAAATTTCATCGACAACTTTGAAACTGCTGCCCAACATACGGGTCGCCGGATGGTCGCTATCCTCAACGATGACGTTCACCTCTTCGTGCCACGGATGTCCAGCGAAGTAACCGCCGAGCATTTCACCGTATTCGGGCCAATCGTAACACGTATCCGTCGCGTTGTGGATGCCAAAGAACGCTTTACCGTTACGGACGAAGCTCAATAACGCCTCTTTTTGCGCATCATTGAAGGGTAGGTTCCCTGTTGTTGCAAACGCGACGATATCCTGTTTTTCAAGATTGTCAGCGTTAATCCGATCGCATCGGTGCGTCGTGGTAACGTTCCAACCGTTTGCTGCACCAATCTCTTTCAGTGTAACTTCAGCATCGGGTAGGTAACTATGTTCAAACCCAGCGGAATGCCGTAACATCAGAATATTCATAAAGCCCCCTTCTGAATCTATTGTGTTTTAGCAATACTGCAGGCGGGGTTTGCAACCCCGACTGACGCACGTAATACGCAAAAAATCGAGCAAACTCCAAAGTATTATACAAAATTATTAAAAAAAGTGTTAAACTATTTCTCGAAACAACGTAACATCTTGAAACCATTCCATAAACAACCATAGGAGCAGAGATATGAGATTTCTTAAAAAAGGCGACGACAAAAAGCCTAAATCGCAATCAGAATCGGAAAAGAAGGGACATCCGGACCTGAAGGTTATCAGCGGTTCACAGATTTCTGGGCGGCAACCGCAACAACAACAACCCCCGCCGCAACAGCAACAACCCCAGCAACAAAATATCACACTCCCCAATATCAAGTATAAAATCGCGGTCGCCAGTGGAAAAGGCGGCGTTGGGAAATCGACTGTCGCTACCAATCTCGCTATCTCTTTAGCGAATGCCGGTGCTGCCGTCGGTCTCATGGACGCAGATGCCTACGGTCCGAGCATCCCAACAATGATGGGTATTCAAGAGCAGCCGAAGGTCAGTCCAGCACGTAAACTTATTCCGCTCGTGCGACATAATATCAAACTCATGTCAATCGGATTTATGGTCCCAGAGGAGCAGGCGATGATCTGGCGGGGTCCGATGCTCCACAGTTCCATACGCCAACTCCTTAGCGATGTCGAATGGGGTGAACTCGATTATCTCATCATCGACCTGCCGCCCGGGACTGGTGATGTCGCGCTCTCCTTAACGCAGGCGATCCCGCTTACCGGCGCACTGATTGTCACAACCCCACAAGACGTTGCCCTCGCCGATGTCCGACGTGGCGTTGCCATGTTTGAACGCCTCGGCGTGCCTATTCTCGGCATTATCGAAAATATGAGTTACTTCCTCTGCCCACACTGCAACGAGAAGACCGAGATCTTCCGTAAGGATGGCGGTAAGAACACCAGCGAACGATTCGGCGTCGCCTTCCTTGGACAGATCCCGCTTGATGCTGAAGTCTGCACAGCAGGCGACATCGGTGTCCCAATTGTCGCTGGACACCCAGAGTCTCCACAGTCAGAAGCATTCGGCGCAGTCGCACACGAATTGGAATCCGTATTAGAAGAGAGCGGAGACGACGATGAATTAACGATCCTCTAATCCACAAAAACAGGACAGAGTTTACATAGGTTCTTTGCTGACGAGGTCTAAAACTGAGGTTTCCATCTATTATTGGGAAAAGGACCCTACCGACGACTGAAAACTGACAACTGATAACTATTCTTCTAACAACCGACAACCATCCCAAGGAGGTAATCCCATGGCGAGTATAGGTTGGGGAAATGTTTACAAGAAACTCGGCGCACGACCGGTCATTAACGCTACCGGAAACCAGACTGTCAGAGGCGGCTCCACGCCTTCGCCAGCAGTCCGAGACGCAATGCGCCAAGCAGATGACAGTTACGTCGAAATGGAAGAATTGCTCGAAAAGTCAGGGCAGTTCATAGCTGAACACTTAGAAGTTGAAGATGCATACATCACAGCCGGATGTTATACCGCACTCGTCTTGGCAGCTGCAACCGTCATGACGGGCAACGATCCCGACAAGTGCGCACAACTCCCAGATACCACAGGACTGAAAGACGAAATCGTTTTTCAGAAGATGCAACACTATACCTACGATCGCGCGTTCACGATTCCGGGCAGTAAACTCATTTTTGTAGGCGACGAAAACGGGTGTACCGCCGACAAGTTGAACGATGCTATCGGCGAAAACACCGCCGCAGTCGCGTATCTCATCCAACCCAACCAAGGGAACGCCGTCCCCTTGGAGGAAGCAGTCGAGATAGCACACTCACATAACCTGCCGCTTATTGCCGATGCCGCCTCTCAAATCTATCCGATCGATTACTTCCGCCGAAACGCGCAATCCGCGGACCTTGTCTGCTTCGGTGGCAAGTATTTCAACGCACCGCATTCAACCGGATTCATCTGTGGCAGAAAGGACCTAATTGAGATTGTACATAGACACGGGTTCATCGGACCCCGTCCCGTCGGACGCGGAATGAAGGTTGATCGGCAGGAACTTATCGGACTGGTGACCGCTATTGATATCTGGTTATCCACAGATCACAATAAGCGATCAAAAGAACAGGACGCGAGATACGAGGCACTCGCACAAGGACTCGAGAATATTGACGGTGTATCGTGTAAAGTCCATTACCAAAAGCAAAGCCATACCCTGTCGAATCTACACGTTACCTGTGACGGCAGGGACGCAGCACAGATAGCACGTGATCTCGACGCTGGCACCCCGCGTATCAAAGTGAACACACGCGGGAAAGACACGCTTGTAATTAATGCCTACACCCTCAACGTTGGGGAAGAAGAGATCATTGCAAACGCGCTACGGCATCTCTTACGTTAGTAGTGTCTTTTTATACCATTTCTGATTTTATTGGTTTCCTCTTATGTAGCATAGACTGTTAGTCTGTGTTCCGGTATGCCACCGTCCTTCATAACAGGCGGTAATGCGACAACACTGTTTAGAAATGGTATTATTTTCATGGAACACTGTAGGCGAGGTCTCGTGGCGCACCCGCGCAATCCTCGCCTCTCCACAAGAATATCTACCAAATAACAAAATCTGACCACGGTCTTATGTTAAGCGTTCCCAAGAGAAAGAAGACAGCCGAACCACCGAGGGCACCTTTTGTCGCGGCAACCAACTGGAGCCTCCGCATCCTCGCTTTGTAGGCATCCACGTAAAAATTAACATATTCTGCCGATTTACCGAGAAGTCGATCCGCAGGTGGAACCGGTTGATAGACATACGCACCACCGACAGCAACAGCACCGAGCAAGCAAGTCCCTGCCACACCTAAAATCCCACCCGCGGAAAGCCACAACGTCGTGTTCACATCGTCTTCAGCATCATACTCGGCATCCGATTTCGCTTGAAGGGCAACCGAATTCTGCTGCGCTAAGCACAGCAAGGACATGTTCAAACTCAGCCCTAACATCAAAACAACCAAAGTGTGGAATAGCAAACCTCTTTTCATCTAATCTCCTATAGCGGCGGAATCTCAATGGCGCGGCGTTCTGTTGTCGCTTTGCGTGCCGCCTCAATAATCGCAAGGTTGTGATACGCCATCTCTGGAAGCACCGGTAAAACTGTGTCCGCCGCAAGCGCGTTGAAAGTCTCCGTAAAGTAACGGACATGTCCGCTCGCATCGGCACTTTCTGCCTCACCAAACGCAGGCAGTTCCAACTGTTTCCAGCCATCTGCACGTGTATAACGACGGAGCGCGTCCGCCACGTTGTGCCGATGATTGACACGTAGCGAACCGTTTTCAGCATGCATCTCACACCAACCGGAATCCGTACCGGGCACGCACCACGCACCTGAAACAGTCGTAATACTTCCGTCTTCATGCTCACACAACAACATCGCAATATCGTCAACATCAATGTCAAGTCGTAGCGTTTGCACCCGTGCCTCAACATAACGCACCGGGGATCGCATCAGCGCACAGACGGAATAGATTTCGTGGTAACTCGTATCGATGATACAACCGCCACCTTTCGCTTTACTCGCACGCCACGCGAATGCCGGGGTCGGATGCGCAGCCGAGAAGTCCGCAGGCTTTAATCCCATTCCAGTGCTTCGTCCGAAATGTGGTTTACCTAACGCCTCGAGTTCTGTCATCGCCACACGCATCCCCGCCGTGAAGATGTAGTTATGTACAACCGTATAAGGTACACCGTTATTACGAACCGCTTCCAGAATTTGATCCGCCTCTTCAAGCGTCGTCGCCATCGGTTTTTCCGAGATAACAGCCACGCCAGCATTTGCCGCTGCGATTACCTGTTCCGCGTGAAATGAATGCGGCGTAGCAATCGTCACCACATCAACGGCTGCATGTCCCAGCATCTCCCGATAATCCGTGTACTGCTTTTCCGCAGGCACATCGAACATTTCACCAACTTTTTGCAGGTTTTCTGGAACAACATCTGCCAGTGCAGCAACCTGAACAGTATCCGAGAGGGCACGGTAAGCGCGGGCATGCGTAATTTGCACAATTCCGCCACAGCCAATAAGTCCTAAACGAATCGGTTTTTGCATTCTGTATCTCCTTTGCGTTAAGTTTAGCACATTTTGATATTGTGTCAAATTCTTTGCATTGTGTAAAATGATTCGTGAACGCTTTCTTGTAGGAGCGACCTCCGGAGTTCCACTTTCCCCAGGCCCGGTAGGCTCGGTTTCCTAACCGCATCATAAGTGTCAATTTTAAAAAAAATAACCTTCTCAGGCCCAGGTCCGGTAGGTTCGGTTTGATGAAGTTTAAGAAAATAAATCGGTAATTGACGGGCAATGAATTGCCCTACTACAAACAGGCAGGCTCGTAGTAGTGCGATTCATCGCACGTTCCGACATTACCGAATTAATAAATTAATCTTCATTAACCGAACCGGATTCTAAGCGAAAACCTTGAATACTTCAGAAACCTCTTTAGTCCCGTAGGGTTATTTGCTTTGGTGTTTCTTCATTATGTTTATAGAAGAGGATAAATAAAAGAGTCAAGCCCTATAAGGGCGGCATGTTATGTTTTCTACTGTTATCAATTTTGTTCGTCAAATTTTATCAGGAATGTGTTAAATACCTTCATCCGACTGATACCAATCGTTCCGAAGGCGAAAACCACAAAAGGAAGAAAAATGAAAGTTGTATTCCAAGGGAACGACATTGCCGATGTATCAGAAATACAGTCGGTATCCGTAATCACTGCTGATAAACGGATTGAAGTGCATGTTAAGCGTAAGACGGGAGAGACAGAAGAAAAGGTTTATGATCTTCCGATTCGCAAGAGTTCCTTTAAAAGAACCTGGGCTGAAGAAGTTGCTAAAGACCTGGAGAGGTTTTCCGAAGCACCAAACACACCGATAGAGCAAGTAATAGCCTCTACTGCCTGGGCAAGAGGTTATTTGCAAGTTAAACTTGATGTAAACAGTGATACTTCTGCTAGAGGACTCGCATGCTTGTGCTGGTATCGGTCATTGAGTGGAAACCGTACAGTTGAGCAGTTGGAACTTAGAACTGGGCTTAGCGCTGATGAGATTGAAAAGATCGCCAGCACGGATAGCTATAAACAGCATGTCAAAGATCTAATATTTAAGGAACGAGATGCGGATGAGTTCAAGAAGTGGGTTGTTACGGACTGGGGAGAAAATATGCCCGCAAGGTTCGGAAAAATTATGCGACTAAGTAAAGAAACCGCCACTGAACTAATCAACTCTGTCGCTGAAAAGCATGGCATAGATTTAAGCGAGCTGAAAGGCAGTTTGACACCCCGTCGTAAAAATACGATCCCGAATTCTGATTTAGTTCCTGAAAGGACTATCGGCTCCGGTAACAGTTCGGTCTACCTTTACTATTACCCGCAGTATAGAGAGAGTTCAGAATCCAAGGGTGAAAAGGTTTGGGAGTGCAAGATCGGTAGGACTATACACGGCGAAGCAGATGGGAGAATTAGAGGTCAAGCCACGGGACTTCCAGAAAGTCCCAAGATCGGTCTTCATATTAAAACTGATAGGCCCAAGGAGATAGAGCGAATCATACATGGTATTTTGAAGGTCCGACGGAAACACATAGAGGAAGCACCCGGAAGGGAATGGTTTCTGACTTCTCCGAATGAAGTCGAAGAAATTTACAAATTCATTGGAGAAAGTTCACGTGAAAGTGCTTCGTGAACCTTGCGTTGAGGGGCAGTTCGTAGTAGCGCGATTTTTTGCGGCGTACTCGCCCAGATGCGATGTGCATTATCGCACATTCTAAACGGGCAATGAATTGCCCTACTACGAACCACACTTCGTCAAGTATGCGTGAGTCCTAATCAAAGTTTCTTAACTGACGACTCTCACTGCGAGGCAAACCGATAACTTTGACCAACAACTCGCCTACAAATATTCGTGCTAAGGCGCGAGTTGTTGGTCAAAACTATTAAAGCGGCAGTTCAACGATGCGTCCTTCACGGCTGGACTGATAAATCGCAAGGATAATCTCAACGGCTTTGCGTCCCTCGCGTCCATCAACGAGATGTGAGGCATCGCTTTCAAGTCCGTTAATAAGATTCTCCATCTGCCGTCGGTGATTTGCGTGGTTAATCGCACGCGGGTCGGATGCGCCACCACCCGTGTCCGTTTTTTGCGCGAATTTCTCTCGGATTTCGGCATCTTCAGGGAGTTCAGGATCGAATTCCCACGTCACGATGTCCTCTTCGGCTAAAACGACGGTGCCTTTTGTGCCAGAGATTTCGGTTTTCTTGAGCATACCCGGGTAAGTGGCAGTTGTGCCTTCAATGACACCGAGTGCACTATTTTCAAAACGGAGCGCAGCAACCGCGGCATCTTCAACCTCAATCCGTTCATGTGCTAAGGTATCCGTAAACGCTTGGACGGCTTGGACGGGACCCATAAAATACTGGAGCAGATCGATGGCGTGAATGGATTGGTTCATCAGCGCACCGCCGCCATCAAGGTCCCACGTGCCGCGCCAACCGCCGCTGTCGTAATACTCTTGTGAACGGTACCATTTGATATAGGCATCACCTAACGTCAGTTTGCCGAACCGTCCACTTTCAATAGTAGATTTAACGAGCCGCGTGCTTTCGGTAAAACGGGAGTTGAAGATAGCACAGAGTCGAACATCGGCTGCGTCGCACGCTTCGATGATCGCATCGCACCGTTCGAGGGTAATCTCTAACGGTTTTTCAACGACAACGTGTTTTCCCGCTTCTGCTGCAGCAACGGCAGGTTCTAAATGCGCACCACTCGGCGTACAGACGCACACAATATCGAGGTCGTCCCGTTTGAGCATCTCTGTATAATCGGTGTAACTCTCAACGTTGTATTGATCGGTGAGTCGTTTGGCGTTTTCAGCATTGCGTGAACTGACAGCGACGAGCCGACCATTTTCTATTTCAGAAATCGCAGCGGAATGAAAATCGGAGATCATCCCGCATCCAATAATACCAAATCCGTAAGTTTTCATATTTTTAATTAGGGTCCTTTGCTATAATCTGACCTACGGTCAGATTATCGGTTTCTGATGTATTCTGTACACTTTAGTAAACAAGGACAGATTTTATATCTATAGAATGAATTATACCTATGAAGCATGGAAAATAAATTATGATTTCCAATGAGAACCAAGTTCCGGAGCAAGAACCTGCAGAGGCAGAAGACACTGAGCAGGCACCTACCAATAAAGTTTTCAGAATCGTCTGTATGACGTTCTGCCTTGCGGTAACGGTGTTGTTCATCTGGGTCTGGCATCATCAAACCCAGTTCAACGACCAGTATCGGAAGGCGACCTTCCTGATGCGTAACGGTGACGCAAAACAAGCGATAGAGGTGTATCAGAAAGCGATAAAAAATAAACAGCGCACGCTCTTCTTCACGGAAGAACCCTCTGTTTACAACAACCTCGGACAAGCATATCTTTATGCCAAAGAATATGCACCCGCTGTTGAGAACTTCAAAAAAGTGATTGAGATGGCACCGAATATTGCCGAAGGTTATGTGAACCTGACAACCGCCTATCTTCAGCAGAACCTACCTGCTGATGCCCGCGTGTCGAGTTTACGCGCCCTCGAAATTTTTCCAAAAACCGCCTTACTCCACTACAACCTCGCCTGTGCCTACGCTTTAGAGGGTGAATCTCAAAAAGCCGTAGACTCGCTCACACAGGCAGTAAATCTCAACCCAGAACTCAAGGCTTTTGCCCAACAAGAAGGCGCGCTTAAAGAGATTGTATCTGAACTACCATAATGGAAATTTGACCAGTCATACTCAGAGATTATCAGATTTAGACAACACATTCACCAGATTCTCCGGTTCACCACATTTTTTTAGCCGAATAGGAAATTTTTGATTTCGGAAATGCACTGGGTTTCTATTGATATCTTTACGTTGTAATTTGGAAACTCCTTTACCGTAAAACAGAATTGGGATACAGGTAGTTTCAAGAACTTGCGGTATTAAGTCAGAAAACAGACCTACGCTTCCTTGTAGCTGTTCACATACCTCTGTTGCTCTGAAGGTACCGCTCTTGAGTTCAATTAAAGCCACAACTAACCTGTTTTTAACGGTATCTCCATAAATCAGTATCCGGTCACATCGTTTACTCGCGCTTTGGTTTGCCAAGAATGCTGTGTCTACATTTATCACAACCCGTTCGCGTGGAATATCAGTCATATCAACACGACACCTACGGTCCCCACACGAGTTAATAAGGTTTTCTTCGCCAACCCGTTCTCGGATCTCGCTGAGAACTTCACTCATCATCACCGCATTTTTCCTCATTCAGGAGATGCTGTTGGAATTCAACAGCGTTATTATGGAGTTCCTCAGCAACGTCATAGTAATCTTTCGGCTCTATGCCTTCAATGTTATCAAACGGTATTTCCACCACCGGCTTGTCTGTGCGGAACCACCACGCACCAACTTCCTCCTTCGTCAACCAAGTCGTCGGTTCTGTCTTATTTTTTCCCAGTTTCATCACTTCACCTTCGCGAACCAAGTTACCAATTTGCTCAAGGAGCCAGTCGCTATGTGTTGTGATAACCACACGCACACCGGCTCGAACTAAGCGGGCGAGGGTTAAAGCAACCTTGGTTTGGGCAGCTGGATGTAGATGGGCTTCGGGTTCTTCAATGATAAGTGTATCGCCCGGTCGAACAATCCCGCGCAGAAATAGAACTAAAGGGGCAAGTTCTGATACCATTGATGAAGATTGGCTCATACGTAGAGCCTGTTCAGATTTTTTCGGACGATAGCGGAATTCTGGATATTCTGCTGCAGATTTCCTGACTTCTATTTCCCCGCGCAGCACTTCGTTTTCCAAAACCTCAGCAATTCCATTCATTTCATCTGAAGGCAGATGGCGTTCCTCGGAACCTATGATTTGCTTTAAGAAATCCGCTATTAACCCTGAAAACGCGGGAATTTCTGAAAATCGTTCTAACCCGACGCGGGTAACACGATCTACAAGCGAACTGGTAATTACCGCATGGGTTTCCATGATTCCACTCCGAGCAGCAGGTAAATAATAAGATTCCGCAGGGGCCCTCCAACTAAAAAGGCGCACGGGCTCTTGCCTCCAACCTCCAGGGTCAAGTGTCTCCCGCAACGCCGCTCTATCGTCGTGACGCAGTACCGTATCGTTATTGATAAATCCATCTGTAGTAATACCGGATCCAGAGTCATAGATTTCAAAGGACCAAAGGGTTTGATCTTCCTCGCTGACTTTCAGTAAAATCCTCATTGCGTCATTCTGATCCTGAGCGAACCTAATCAACTCGGAAGCGGATTCAAGATCAAAACATCGTCTAAGTTCATCTTTAAACCTTTCAGAATCCACCAAGTCAGATCGCAACCGGTCCTGTAACCACTGAGGTGAATCAGAAAATTTGAATGGCTGTCCAGTTACATTTAATTTTTCAAGCACTTCTCGCGTTTCCTCTGACAATACCTGAGTCGAGGGTCTGGGATGTCGCGAGTGGTAAACATCGCCTAATTGGAGTATACGACGGGGCGACCAAGGGACTTGTGAGATCTCATCAAAGGTACGCTGTAATGCATAAAAGAGTGCGGCGAGATAGGTCTTGCCGGTGTTACTCTCACCGACAAACACAGTCAGCGGACGCAGATCTATCTCTGCCTTTTCTATCGGTCCAAAATTCTCAACTGCAATATGAACATTCGGTGATTGCTGTTTATCTTTAGTTTTCTGCATTATCTTCACACCCCTACCGACGACGGTTTTAAACCTATTATACGTCTATAACCGCCTATTTGCAACAAAAAATGGGCGAGAACGAGATCCCGCCCATCCGATTAAAAACGAGTTACACCACTGTTATCTCTTCAAATTACCCCACGTTGTCGTCAGTTTACCACGAACAGAAACAGCGAGCGTATCGTTGATAATCTTCTGGAGTTCGGCTTCAGTGAGCGGATAATTGGCTAACATGAGTTCGTCAATCCGTCCCTGAAAGAAACGGGGACAACATCCGTTGTTCTCACCGCCAAACCGCAAAGGTTTATCTGCCCTACTTAGACCGGGTCCCTTCTGTGCGATAGCGGTGCCATCAGATTCGCCATTGATATAGAAACCGGCTTCCTTCCCATTCCACACAATGGCAACGTGGCTCCACTCTTTTGCCTTTATCTTCCCGTCAGAGATATGATAGCCTGCACTACTGGTCTCGTAGAAATAGTAAGCGAGTTTCCCCTCTCCAGGTTCAATTTGTAGATAGTACGTGTTCTTGTAGAAGATGGTGAATTTGTTCGCCTGATCACCTGCTGGCAGTTCTTCAGGATAAACCCACGCCATCATTGTAATCGCTTCATCTATATCAACTTCGTCGGAGTGCGCGACCTCTATGAAATCGGCTTTACCGACCGAACCCGCCATCTCCACGGCTTTGCCGAGAATACCTTCAGTCCATTTCACATTCCCATTAAATTCGCCGACTAAGCCTGCAGTCGCCTCCTCGCTCTCGTTCCCTTTACCTTCGTCGAAATGCCAGACATATAGCTGCTTACCGAGTTGTTTCACATTCCCCTTCCCACCCGCAGCATAAACTGCGAAGCAGAGGGATACACTTAGAAAAACGCATAGTATCGTAAGAACTTGGGCTCTCATCAGTGATTCCTCCTCGTAGAATGCATAGAAAGGCGGATATGAGAACCCGCCTTTCCGGTAGAACTGGAACAGGCAGGCATTGTGGCACTGCCGGGATGACAATATTTATCAGTTTTACATTTTCAACTTCAACTTACCCCATGTTGTGGCAAGTTTGTCCTTCGGAGACACAGCAAAGAAGACACCGTTTTCCATATCTTGGTTGATTTCGTCAACGGTGAGGGCGCGATTGTAGATGGCTACCTCATCGACCAAACCGACCATACCCTTTAATCCTGTTTGTGCCTTACCGATACGGAAGACAACATCAATACTGTTAATCTTACCCGCCGGACCGAATTCGACATCTAACTCACCATCAATATATTGGCGAATCATATCGCCATCGTAGGTAGAGGAGACATGGTGCCATTCCTCTAACGCCGGTTTAATGGTCTGTTTATTTCGGGAACCTTGCCAGCCTCCGATGTTAATCCACGTCTCAATTTGTGGGGCACCGGTAAACTGTGCGCTCCATTGCAGGCAATAACCGCCAACGTTTGCTCCGCTTCTGCGACCCATTAGGTTAGAATCGGGTTGAGACTCTTCAGGGAAAAACCATGCTTGAATCGTGAGTTCATCGGTGATGTCAAGTTCAGGAACCGCGTCTACCTCTACAAATTTTTCGGTGTCTTCAAGATAGACAGCACCACCGAACTTGCCGTCTTTCGACCAAACTGCACCTTCAAAAGCCCCTTCAAGGTTATTTCCACTCACATCTGTAACTTTGCCACCCTCATCTTTGTCAAAAGTGAAGTACAACATGAGGGCATCGTCGTCGTTTATTGCCCACGCACTAACACTGAAACTCAGTGCAATGACGAACAACACTATGATAATCGGTTTCATAACAGCGAACTCCTTTTTTGTTAGTTGTCAGTTGTCAGTACGGTTTTTTCAAAAAAACCGTACTGACAACTGAAAACCATTCTTCTGACGGTTTCCGATAGCCAATTAGAAACTGGAAATTTGTATTTCCTTCGCAGTGATAAACTCAAGCAGTGCAGGCACGCCTTCCTGTGTTTTTTGGATACCGCGTTGGATAGCCGGAATGATCTGGTCCGGTGTTTCGACGCGTTCACCGTAGCCACCGAACGCCTTCGCCATATCTGCGTAGTTACCAGAGATGTCTGTCGATCTGAATTTTTCGGTGGACACAGGCATAATCGGAATCTCAATTGCCATAGAGAAGTTATTGAAAAGGACAGAGAGAATCGGTATCCGTTCACGTACGGCTGTCTCGAAATCCATACCGGTGAAGCCGATTGCTGCGTCGCCCCAGACATTAACGCAGAGCGCGTCCGGTCTGGCGAGTTTCGCACCCATGGCGAGTCCGAGACCGTAGCCGAGCTGCGTTGTTTTTCCCCAACCGATGTAGGTCAATGGTGCTGTAGACTGCCAGAAAGGCGACATTTGGTCGCGCGGGCTCCCCGCATCGTGTGTAATAATCGTGTTTTTGACATCAACGGTATGCAACAGGTCCCAAATAACACGATAGGGTGTCATCGGTACAGCGTCGGAGGTGAGTTTCGGCATCCACTGTTCGAGCCACTCCGCTCTGATAGCACGAATCTCTTCTGTGATAGCAGTCGTGTGTTCTTCGGATGCACTTTCTGATCGTTCACGCACGGCTTCCACTAAACCCTCTAAAATCAAACCCGCATCACCGACAAGTGCAATTTCAACCGGAACATCTTTGTTAATATCGGCTGGGTCCAAGGTGGCGTGCATGACACGTGTGCCTTCTGGAATCTTGACCCCGAAATGCGTTCGGGTGAAGCTGCATCCGATCCCGAAGAGGAGATCCGTTTTTTGGAGAAAATGATGCACTGTTTTCGGAATCGAGCGACCGCCGGAACCGAGTGATAGTGGGTGATCTTCTGGGAAAGCACTTTTCCCACCTAAACTCGTTGTCACAGGCGCGCCAAGGAGTTCCGCCAATGCTTTCAAAGAATCCCACGCTTTAGCGTAATGGACACCTTGTCCTGCGTAGATCACCGGACAGTCTGCGGCAAGTAGCGCATCTGCGGCAGCATCAATTGACGCACTGTCAGGTCCGTAGCGGACTATTGGAACAGGTGTCGGTTCAAAAGGTTCGGGAATTTCTTCGCCAAATAGGTCCGACGGGAACTCAACAAGTGCCGGACGGGGTCTGCCGTTGCGTGCCTGTGTAAATGCGCGCCGCAGTGCTTCTGGCACGGCATCCGGTAAGGTAACCTGTTCGCACGACTTGGTTACGTGGCGGTAGTTTAAGGCGGAGTTGAAATTCGGTTGGATTTGTGTTAATGTTCTCGCGTATCCCATCGGTAAAACGACGATTGGCGCGGAATCGCCGTACGCCTGTGCGACACCGCCAAACGCGTTCTCAGAACCGGGACCGCTCTGCATACAGAACACACCGATCTTCTCGCCAGAGGTCATCCGGCTCATCGCATCTGCCATGTGGAGTCCGATCCGTTCCTGTCTGACAATAATCGGACGGATGTCTAATTTCGCTGCTGCCTCAATTATCGGGTTGACAGGATAGGCAAACAGGTATTCTACACCTTCCGCTTTAAGGACTTTTGCAACTGCATCAACAACTTTCATTTTTTTAATTTTCCTTGCGGTTCGTTTAGGAGGGTTGTGTCGAAGGCGATTCCTTACGTATTCCAGCCCTCCCGTTGGTCAGGCTCACACATCCCTAAGGTTAGTAAAAAACGGGCTATACACTCGGACTCGTCGGTTTTCCGGCATTCATCACAAGCGGAAAGCTATCGCCTTCAAGTTTATCGCCATCCTTAACGGTAACGAAAGGCTTCATGACGTGATTGCCACTTTCATCGTAGAGGGTCTCACCGGTCATATAATGGACCGCAATCGCGCGACGCGGGTTTCCACTTGTATTATCGTGTGAACCGTGCCACGTCAAAGAATGATGGTAATGGACATATCCTTTCGGCACCGGACAGAGCTCCACTTCCAGTTCACGGTCTTCAAAGCGGTCAGGCATCGAATGGATATCTTTGATCGAATGCAGGAACGGGATCTGATTGCCCCAGTGGTAAGAACCAGGGACCATACGCATACATCCATTGCTCTCATCAACATCGTCCAATGCGACCCACGCCGTTACCTGACTCGTCTTCGGCGTGAGGATCGGCCAATACGGTGAATCCTGATGCCACATATTGACACCACCGACCTCAGCGGGTTTGTACTGGATCTGGTCGTGCCAGACGCGCAACTCCATCGCCGCCGTCAGTTGTCCAATCTCCTCGACAATAATCGGGTTGTGGACGAGTCGGTGATAGGCGGAACTCGCCTCCCAAATGTTAACGACTTGCCAGACTGGACTCTCTTCCCTGCCACCAAGGTTAACGATATGAACCGGCTGCGGAATATCGGTTTTCTTGTAGTCATCAATCACACGTGTTAACTCTGACTGTAATTCCTCGACCTGTTCATCGTTTAAAGCACGACTCCCGAGGAGAAACCCTTTTTCATGAAATGTGTCAACCTGTACTTGGCTGAGCATCCTTGCCTCCAATAGAAAAAACTTATATATTCGCCTTCGTCGGTTTCCCTTCATCCATCACGAGTGGAAAGTGGTGACCCGCTAACTTAGTGCCGCCGTTGACGGTAACAAAACGTTTCATAATGTGGTTGCCACTTTCATCATAGATGGTTTCGCCGGTCATATAATGCACCGCAATCGCACGGCGTGGTTCACTACTGGTATTGTCATGAGATCCGTGCCACGTCAAGGCGTGATGATAGTGGACATGTCCCTTCGGGACGGGACAAAGTTCAACATCTAACGCGTTATCTTCAAAGCGATCCGGCATTGTGTGGATGTCTGGGATTTCTCGTAGGAACGGCATCTGGCTCCCCCAATGATAAGAGCCGGGGACCATACGCATACAGCCGTTGCTTTCATCTACATCGTCTAAAGCAACCCATGCCGTTACTTGACTCGTCTTGGGCATGAGAATCCCCCACAACGGCGAATCCTGATGCCAACGATTGACACCCCCGACCTGTGGCGGTTTGTATTGAATCTGATCGTGCCAGACGCGCAACTCTGTTGTTTCTGTCAATTGTCCGATTTCTTCTACAATGACGGGGTTGTGAACCAACCGATGGTAAGCCGAACTCGCCTCCCAAATATTAACGATCTGCCAGACCGGACTCTCTTCCTTGCCACCGAGGTTGGCGATACGTACCGGCTGTGGCACTTCAGGGGTCTCATAATTATCAATCACGCGTGCCAATTCTTCGCGCAATTCGTCAACCTGTTCATCACTTAGAACACGGCTTCCGAGGAGAAACCCTTTTTTCCGAAATGTGTCAACCTGTGCTGGGCTGAGCATATTCTCTTGCCTCCTATAACATCTATTTCTTTATACGGTGCGGTATTGTGGTTTTCTACGTTGTCATGTCTATTTTAGGTGTTGACAATCCTATTTTTCAGTTCGACCCATTCATCATCGGTAAGTTTAGGGGGCCAAGGTATCCGTTTACCGACGAGTGCGGAGCGATACGCCGCCATAATCAGATCGAAACCGAGCAATGCGAACTCCAATCTATTGCGATGCGGTTGATTCTCGTCGTCCAGCCACGTCGCGATTGCCTCGGTAAAGGCGCGCTGTCCGAACTTGTCATCTTCACCGAAGTGGGTCGGCTCAACGAAATGTTGTGCCATACCGTCGAGTTGGTATCCCCAAGAACCGTTTTCTCGCCACCACATCCTGCCTTTCGTGCCCCAAAAATCGAGGTTGCACCGCGGATTACTGCCCGGAAAATCAATCGTTCCAAACGCCGTCCGTGCGGATTCAAAAAAGACGCGCGCCCCGTTCTCAAATGTATAAATCGCCATCAAGTCTTCGGGACACTGTCGATGCGGAACATCATAAATTTCGGCACCTTCAACGGCACCCCAGACGTGTGTAATCGGAATATCTTTAAGCGCGAAAAGCACGACATCCATGAGGTGGGTATCCATATCGGTAATATCGCCTTCGGTGCATGCGCGGATGAAGTGTATATCGCCGAGGCTATCGTCGGCAAAGAACTCCAGCAGCTTCTCAGCGAACGGCAGGTATCGGCGTTGATGATTGACGATAATTTTAAGACCTGTTTTCTCGTGCGCAGCGGCAAGTGCCTCTGCTTCACTGGGTCTCAGCGCGAGTGGTTTCTCTATCACCAACGCCTTGACACCCGCTGCGGCGGCAGGCTCCACCCAAATATGTCGTGGCACTGTCGGTTCAGTTACAGCGTGGACGATATCGGGTTTCTCTGTCTCCAACATCTCAACGTAGTCTGTATACCCCGGAATGTTGAGTTCTTCCACTGCCGCTTTTAAACGTCCCTCATCAATCTCGCAGATGGCAATTACCTGCATGTTCTCAATACCAGCATAGCACCGAGCGTGGTGAACACCGCGCCTACCTCCGACAATTGCGGTTCGATACATCGCCATAATGTGCCTCCTCATTGAAGCGTGCAGCTTGCAGGACTCCGAAATTTGCCACTATATTACCACGCTCAAAAATTTGTGTCAACTGTTTGATTTGGAAAGGGTGTATAAAGTTTTTCAGTTCTATGTTGTTAAATTCGCGTGCTTGTGGTACAATACAACGCATCAAGTAAAAACCACCTTTTGTGGAGGGCTATATGAAGATTGATAAAATTGAGTCGTTTTTTATTGGGAACGGCTACGTGATTCGGATTCACACCGATACAGGTATCAGTGGTGTCGGACAGACAGCGTGTTGGGGATACCCAGAAGCCGTTGATCAAATCATCAACACATTTAAGAAACACCTCATCGGTCAGAATCCGTTACGAATTGAGCATCACTGGCAATACCTCTACCGCATGGGCCCGTTTCGTGGTACTGCGCTGAGCGGCGCGATCAGTGCGGTAGACATCGCACTGTGGGACATCAAAGGTAAACACCTCGGTGTTCCGATCTGGGAACTGTTGGGCGGCAATTGTCGTGATAAAATCCGATTGCACCTCCTCGGCGGCGGCGGTACCCCGGAAACGATGTTTGAAGCGGCGAAAGCAGCCGTCGAAGAAGGCTTCACAGCACTCAAATTTGATCCGTTGGTCGGTGGCTTCCAAGATATGGGAGTTGATCGGCTCGTCAAGACTGCACGAGACCTCGTCGCGGCGGCACGAGAAGGCGGGGGTCCTGATCTTGATCTTATTGTCGAAGTTCATCGGAAACTGACACCGATGAACAGCATCGTGTTAGAAGCCGCTTTGGCACCCTTTAATCTCTATTTTATTGAAGACCCGATTCAGATAGACACCATCACAACGCAAGCGGAATTAGCGAAACGGATGACGACACCGCTCGCTGTCGGTGAACGGAATGTAAGCATCTGGGAATTCCGTGAAATGTTGGAGGCAGGCGGGCCGCAATACGTGCGTCCGGATGTCGGTCTTGCTGGCGGTATCACGCACTGCAAGAAAATCGCGGCACTCGCTGAGGCGTATCACAGCGCCGTTGTCACGCATAACTTCCTTGGACCCCTGATTACTGCTGCATCAATTCACTTAGATGCGAGTATCCCGAACTTCATCACACAGGAATATACGAAAGCAGATGAATCCGCAGATTTCGCCGTGTATAAAGTCGCTTATCGACGCGAAGGCGGTTATATCCCAATCCCTGAAGCCCCGGGTTTGGGTATCGAACTCGACGATGATTTAATCGAGCAGACACCGTTTCGACCGATGAACACCGGTTCAACACCGCTGCGGGAAGACGGCTCTGTCGCATACGCGGTATAACAGCAGTCAGCCATCAGCAGTCGGCTATCAGACAAGAGGTTTTTGGTGAAGTGAGATACCCTTTCTGACCGCTGACCTCTGAAGGCCGATAGCCAATAGAGGAGTGGAGGAAATCGAAATGAACGCTGACGAAAAATATCTATTCGATCTGAATGGTTACCTTGTTATCAAGAACGTACTAACGCCTGAAGAGGTCGCACTTGCGAACGAAGCGATTGATAAACATAGTGATCAGGCACGCATCCGGCCACGCGATCAGGCACTTGACGGTGGTTCACCAAATTTGAAAGGTGAGCACGGTAGAGGCGAACTTGGCGGTATGCTTCACTGGGAAGAACCCTGGTGTAACCCGTTTCGGCACATGCTTGCGCATCCGACACTCGTCCCTTATCTGAATGTGATATTGGGAAAGGGTTTCCGTATGGATCATCAGATGTTCCTGCTTTCAATGGACAAGGGGGGAGAGGGACATACGTTCCATGGCTCCTCCGGTCCTGGCTTCGACCCGAACCAATACTATATTTTCCGGGATGGGCGGATGCACAACGGGTTGACCGTCGTCGCCTTCCAGTTGACGGATGTACCTCCCGGCGTAGGCGGATTGATCGTTATTCCGGGCAGCCATAAGAGCAACTACCGGTGTCCCCAAGAGATGCGGCTCTATCAGAAACACCAAGAACACATCCGGCAGGTCGTCTGTGATGCCGGTGATGTGATAATCTTCACGGAAGCGGTGACACACGGCACACTGCCGTGGACTGCCGACCATCCACGCCGTTCCATCTTGACGCGCTACACCGCAGGCAATATGGCGTATGTTCCTGCATACCCAATACCGGAATGGGCGAATGAGCGCCAGCGTGCTGTCATGGAACCACCGTATCATTCTCGATTAAATCGTCCCATCTTGGAAACGTAGGAAAGTTTTTAATTTATGGGATCCTGGACTGCGCTCCGCTTACGCGCAAGTTTCTGGTCTGGTGAGGTCGCAACTGAAATAAGGATATGTAAGGCATAGCACCAAAAACCGAGCCTGCAACAATGGCGCAGGGCTTTTGCGAATTAACACGGGTTTTAGTCTGGGGTTAGACTAAATCTATTCCTTGTATTAAATTCGCGCGTGTTGCCTCGCAGTGAGAGTCCGTGGGGTGTTTCTTCAGATGTGAGAAAGGCACGTGAAAGCCCAATCTCACGGTGTTTAACCGTAAGGAAAGCTAAAAAATGAATGCTGACGAAAAATATCTATTTGATCTCAACGGTTACCTCATTATCAAGAATGTGCTAACACCAGAAGAGGTAGCCCTCGCGAACGAAGCGATTGACAAACATGGTGACCAAGCACGTATCCGTCCGCGTGAACAGGCACTTGACGGGGGTTCTCTTGAGCTGAAAGGTGAAAAGGGTAGAGGCGAACTCGGAGGCATGCTCAATTGGGAAGAACCGTGGTGCAATCCGTTCCGACACATGCTCGCGCACCCGACACTCGTTCCGTATCTGAATGTAATATTGGGAAAAGGCTTCCGTATGGATCATCAGATGTTCCTGCTCTCAATGGATAAAGGCGCGGAAGGCTTTATTTTTCACGGATCCTCCGGTCCCGGATTCGATCCGAACCAATACTATATCTTTCGTGATGGACAGATGCACAACGGGTTGACCGTCGTCACATTCCAGTTAACAGACGTGCCACCTGGCGCAGGCGGATTGATCGTCATTCCCGGAAGCCATAAGAGCAACTACCGATGTCCGCAAGAGATGCGGCTCTATCAGAAACACCAAGAGCATATCCGGCAGCTCGTCTGTGATGCGGGAGATGTCATGATCTTCACGGAGGCAGTGACGCACGGCACACTGCCGTGGACTGCCGACCATCCACGCCGTTCCATCTTGACGCGCTACACCGCAGGCAATATGGCGTATGTCCCCGCATACCCGATACCAGAATGGGCAAATGAACGTCAACGCGCTGTGATGGAACCGCCGTATCATTCTCGATTAAATCGTCCCGTATTAGAGACATACTATAGTTTGGACAATTTTATGAATTAAGATGACAATAAGCAGAAAAGAGGGTATCCTTTCAGATATAAACCAAAACATCTTGAAAGGAGATTTCTAATGGACCCTCTTTCCCACTTAGAAGACATGTTATCAGAATTTAGACCGTTGTTCAAGCATAATAACTTCAACCACTTTGAAACTTTCGTGAAAGGTTTGATAAATACGCCCCATCGTGGCACGATGACCCAAATCTATCTCTCAACGGAACAATCGCAGACATATTGGTGTCTCCCGAAGTTTTTGTCTCGGGGTGTCTGGTGTGTTGATGAAGTGGCATCCTCTCTGAGGCGTCAAGTGCAAACGGTTTACGGCACAGGTGTCTACGTCTATGATGAAAGCCATGCGACCACAGATGGCAAAAAACAAGTTGGGACCCATTTCTTCAGAAATACGCGGTATCAGAAACGCAACAAGAATCAATCGAAGTTTCATCACGGACATGAGTTCGGTGCGATCGGGTGGTTAGCAGAAACCCGCGAAGGTGTGCGTCTGTTTCCGTTAGCGGTCCGGATGATGGATCCGAAAAGCGAAGCCGCGAACAGTTTCGCCGTGCTGAAACATTTATGTGGGCTCATGCCACCGGGACTTATCATTTTCGATAGAGGTTTCAATAGACGCAAAGTGTTTACCGAGATTCTCTCAGAAGGTCATCATTTGCTGTGTCGTGCGAGGTCAAATGCGGCGTTCTTTTATCTCCCGAAACGCCCGAAGTTTCCAAAGAAAGGCAGACCGCGTCGGTATGGCAGTCGTGTGTCTCTGCCTCATCTGAAGTATAGAGACCTTGTCGTTGGCAATGAGACGTTTTCGGTCACAGACAAAGTTGTTCGGACAAGAATGTGTCCTGTTGATGTCAGGATCGTCGTCATCCGTAAACGTCCCAGGGATCCGTCTAAACCGTATCAGTATTTTTGTGTATTTACCTCTGATTTACAACTCCCCGTAGAGGCGGTCATCCGACACTACAGAAATCGATGGCAGATTGAAACCGCCTTTCGAGACGTCAAAGAAAACTTCGGATTTGACTCTTATCAACTCCGAAACCCTAAGAGTTTAGATCGGTTCGTTCAACTGAGTTTTCTCGCAGCAAGTCTTACACAACTCGCTTTCAGAAGTCAAAGAGACCCGGAAACGCAGACAGACGATGCTGGACCTGACCTAGAAACCGTGCTACTTGCGCTAAATATGCATTGGTATCAACCGAAATATCTCACACGCGGCTTGATGGTCGCTTACCTGCAGCGATGTCTACAACAGAACTATTTTTTAGGGAGTTATGCCCCGGGAGAAAACTCAGAGAAAAAACTAAAAAACGTTGAAGATTCTACATGAACACTTCAGAACCGCAGATTTTGACGAACTTTGAAAAAATAGCACCTAATAGGTAGTGATTTCTAACACAACTTAGACGCAAAAGCATCGTTAGAAAGCGATTCTAACACCTGTTCGGAAGTCCTAACGGGAGGGAACTGTCCACCGTTAGGAACTCCTAAACTGAGAAAACTGTCCAAACTATAGT
>ASZN01000007.1 GCA_000406005.1 Candidatus Poribacteria bacterium WGA-3G | reverse complement strand
ACGTAATATGCGGGGTTGCAAACCCCGCCTGCATTTGGTTAGGGCATTACTACGTAATATGCGGGGTTGCAAACCCCGCCTGCATTTGGTTAGGGAATTACTACAAAAGCTGAAAGGAAAATCAGAGGTTTTATGAGAACTGAAACAGATAGTATGGGGACACTCGAAGTCCCCGCTGACCGGTATTGGGGTGCGCAAACACAACGTGCGCTCCAGAATTTTAAGATCGGTGATGAACGCCTACCGCGTGCTGCGATATGGGCACTTGGGACTATCAAACAAGCCGTCGCGGGCGTGAATGCCGATCTGGGTTTGCTTGATGCGAAACTGGCAGAAACGATTTGCGCAGCAGCACAAGAAGTTGTTGACGGTGCGTTGGACGATCATTTTCCGCTCCGTATCTGGCAGACGGGGAGCGGAACGCAGACAAATATGAATGTCAATGAAGTCATCGCGAACCGTGCGATTGAGATGCTCGGTGGTGAAATGGGGAGTAAGCATCCGATCCATCCGAATGACCACGTCAATAAATCGCAATCGACAAATGATGTCTTCCCGACATCTATCCATCTGGCAATGGTGAAACAGATTCAGACACATCTATTGCCACGCTTGACTGCCTTGCAAAGCGCGTTTGCGGAAAAGGTTTCTGCGTTCGCGGGGATCGTCAAGATCGGTAGGACACATCTGATGGATGCGACACCGCTGACGTTGGGACAAGAGTTTAGTGCATACACGCAGCAACTAACGGCTGCGGAACAGCGTATCACGGCTACGTTGCCGTATCTCTGTGAACTTCCGATAGGTGGCACGGCTGTTGGAACGGGATTAAATACGCATCCAGATTATACAGCGAAGGTGGTGGCACGGCTCTCGGAAGTGACAGGATATGAACTCCAACGTGCACCGAACGCATTTGAGGCACTGGCGTGTCGAGATGCTGTCGTCAGTGCGAGTGGTGCCTTGAAGACGTTGGCTGTTGCGCTCTTCAAGATTGCGAATGACATCCGGTGGCTGGCGTCGGGACCGCGGTGTGGACTCGGTGAATTGCGGTTACCTGAGATGGAACCGGGTAGTTCTATTATGCCGGGGAAGGTGAATCCGACGCAATGTGAAGCTGTCACGATGGTGTGTGCGCAGGTGATGGGAAACGATACGACGTTGGTGTTTGCGGGTGCGAATGGTGCGTTGCAATTGAACGTGTTTATGCCTGTGATTGCGTACAACGCGCTGCAGTCTATACAACTTCTTGGGGATGCGTGTGAATCTTTCCGCGTGAATTGTGTAGAAGGTATCGTGCCGAACCGTGAAACTATCGGGCGACACCTATCGGAATCGTTAATGCTGGTGACAGCATTGACACCGCACATCGGTTACGATAAGGCGGCGAAGGTGGCGCAATACGCACATGAACAGGGGTGTACGCTTCGGGACGCTGCGATTGCTATGGAGGTATTGACAGGCGAGGCTTTCGACGCGCTTGTCGTGCCGGCGGATATGACGCGACCGAATTTGGGATAATTGGTTGATGGTTAATGGTTAAGAGGACTTTGGTTCATCAAAAACCTCTTACCAACAACCAACAACCAACAACCATTAACCATTAGCTATTCGTCATCAGACAGGAAAAGAGCGTCTGCGATATCTGCCGTAGAGGTTTCAGGGGTGTCTGCCTCGTCTTTTTTAGATTCGCTTTCCCCACTATTTTTGGATACCTCATCGGAATCGTCTTCACCGGTTACCTCTAAGTTATGAAACTCGGAGAACCCGCTGCCTGCTGGGATGAGTCGTCCGAGAATGACGTTTTCTTTCAGTCCGAAGAGTTTATCTGTTTGTCCGCTAACAGCGGCATCCGTTAGTACCTTCGTTGTCTGCTGGAATGAAGCGGCAGAGATGAAGCTATCTGTGCTCAAGGACGCTTTACTGATACTCTGGAGGATGGGTTCACCGGTTGCGGGTGCGCCATCTTTCTCCAGAATTTCGCTGTTGACACGTTGAAACTCTTTGCGATGGACTTCATCATTCGGGTAGAAGTGTGTATCGCCTGGGTCGGTGATACGGACCTTGGTTAGCATCTGTCGGACGATGACTTCGACGTGTTTATCGTTGATAATGCTTTTGCCGTAGACCCTCTGTACTTCGTCGACGAGATATGCCCAGACAGCTTCTTCACCTTCAATGGGTACGCCTTCAATGGTAACGCGCCCGATGCTCAAGATGTCGTGTGGGTTAAGGAACCCGTTGGTGAGTTGTTCACCTGCGTCCACCCAATCGCCTTCAGCGATGAGTCGTTTTTCATCAGGGATCTGATAGAGTCTGCTTTCGTATCCTTCATGCTCAATGCGATATGTGGGGATACCGTTCTTTGTGCCAGCGGATCGGACGTATCCCTCAATCTCTGCGATCTGAGCGGCATCGCCGCGTTTTAGCCGCCGTGCTTCGAAGAGATCGGTGACACGTGGGATACCGGCAACAATGTCGAGGTTCGCTGTCCGTTCATGGAGTTCGGCGAGTGCTTCACCTTTACGGACGGTATCGCCTTCAGCGAGAGAGAAGGAATAGTCTGCAGGAATCACATGCGGTACGCGAGTACCCTCATCGGTTTCTACTTCGATTCGCATCTGAAGATCTAACTCATCCACTTCAAATCCGCGGAATTGCACTTGAGCGTTATTATATTCCTGATCTGTCAATTCATCGTTGACAGCATACTGGCAATTCGGATGATAGACAGCGGTTACTGTATGGGTAATCCGTTTGTTCGCTTTTTCCAAGGCGCGATATTCCTTCGACAGAAGTTCCGTACCTGGCTCAAGTGGTGTATCAATAGCGCGTTTATCTTCAATGACGCGATAGATCAGTTCGGTGTCGAATCCTTTGAACTTGCGATTGTAAGTCTTGTAATCCTTGTCGGACAGTTCGGTGTCGACTTTTAGTTCTTGTTGGAGTTCGGGGTGATGTACACTCACAACATGGTAGCGGCTCACCACTTTTTCTCGGAGGGTACTATCCGTTTTCTGGAGTGCTTTATACTCTGATTCGGTCAGGCGTTGCCCGACGGTTAGGGTTGTGGTACCGTCTTCTACATTTGTCACTTCATAATGCCGGGAGACTTCCATGCCTTTGTATTGTCGGCGTTTTGTGGTTGTCTCCTGCTGCGTTATAACTTCCCCTACTTTTAAGGGGCAATCCTCATGGTTAACGGCAGTTATGCGGTACATACGCTCTGCTTCAAAGTTACCGAGTGTGTCTTCCTGTGTAGAAGTTGTGAACCCTTGGTAGCGCTCTTGATACTTTTTCCCCTCACTCTCACTGATCAGGTCTCCGGGTTTAAGTGTGCAATCTGGGTGATAGACTTGCGTTACACGGTGCTTTAGTTTTTGTACGTCGAAACCGCTAAACCGCCTATGTGCGCGGTCTAAGGCATCTTTCGTAATCTCCTCGTCCTCCTTAAGCGGACATTCTGGATGGTGGACAGTGGTTACAATGTGTCGTTCAATGTCGTGCTTCTCGGCTTTGAATGCGCGTTCGAGTTGCTGATATTTTTGTCGGGCATCCTCGAATTCACGTGCGGTGAGTACCTGTTCCAGCGAAAAATCGTCAACATCTGTATGTACAACATAGACAGGCTTTAGCTCCACCTCGAAGGGTGTCAGCCAGGGCGTGATGTCTTCCGTTGAAACTTCTTCGCCGACTTGATACGGGAAGGCTTTGTCCGTTTTCTCGGTGATACGGTAAACGCGTTCCGACCTGAAGTCAACATCTTGATCAGTTGCGGAGTCATCTTCGATTTCTGGGTCTTTGATGTCGGTTGCTATAGTGGTTTCACCGTCTGCAAAAATAGCGTCTACTTCTGAGTCGGAGTAGTGCCACTGACCGTCAAACCCTTGGCGAATTTCCTCTTTCTTCTGTTCCACCTCTTCTTCGGTAAGCAGGTCACCGACGGCCACCGAGATTTTGAGATGTTGAACTTCTGTTACCCGGTATTTCGGGGTTACAAACCGTTGAAAACCGTACACTGCCAAAGCCCTGTTGTACTCTGCTTGTGAGAGTTGCTGCCCTACCTTGAGTTTACAATTGTTGTCGAGTACTTCGGTGACTTCGTACTGCCACGCTTTCGTATCAAAACCTTTATAGCGTTCTGCGTTTTCGCTATACTGTTTCTCACTGAGGAGTTCACCCTCACGGAGTTGACATTCGGGGTGATTGACCTGTTGGACTTTGTATGCGGGTCCGTCAAGGTTCGTTCGGTTTTCAAGTACGATCCAGAGGTCACCTTCCCTTTTGACGGTTTGTGTGAGTTGAAAATCTCGGAACCGTACGGTGCCGGCGGCTTTAGAGAGGATTCTATGCTGGCGTGCTTCCGACACCTCTTCAACTGCGCCTCCGGTATGGAACGTCCGCATTGTGAGCTGCGTTCCGGGTTCACCGATGGATTGCGCGGCGATGATGCCGATGGCTTCACCGACATTCACGAGGTTATTCGTCGTAAGGTCGTTGCCGTAACATTTTGCGCAGACACCGTCGTCCGCTTGGCAAGTGAGTACCGACCGGACGTTAACTGTTTGTATGCCGAGTTTGTCAATCCGGTCTGCCATCTGTGCCGAAATGACCTCGTTGGCAGGGACGAGTACATCACCGTTCTCTGGGTGGCGTATGTCTTCGGCAGTTGTGCGTCCACTGATTTTAAAGGTGAGATCCCCGCCTGCTGTTGGGAATTTTTGGATGCTGTTAAGCGTGCCGCAATCAGCAGTGGTAATCCGAACATCTTGTGCGACATCGACAAGTCTACGGGTCAGATAGCCTGAAGACGCTGTTTTGAGTGCTGTGTCGACCAACCCTTTCCGGGATCCGTAAGTCGAGTTAAAATAGTCGAGTACATCCAATCCTTCGCGATAAGAAGAAAAATATTCGTTATCGGTAGATGTCCCGATAGGTGGTATGAGGATGTTGCCGTCCTGTTTCGCCTTGAGTCCGATAAAGGCACTGATCTGCATAAACGGATTTTTCCGTGCGCGTGCGCCACTATCCGCCATAATATGTACAGGGCTGAACCCTTTGACGGTTTTATCAGCGACCTCTGTGCCGTCGGGGTTTACATAAGGGTGTACCTTGCGAGGGTCGCCGCGTTCAACGAGCGGTGTGTCCGCGAGGTCAGGTAGGTCCGTAAACATCTTTTCTTCTATTTGCGCCATGGCATCGAACCAGATACGGATCTGCTCGTTTTCGTGTTCTTCTCGGTCGGTTGTCTCCGCAGCTTCAAGTAGAGAGGCAATTTTTGACTTTGCTGCATCCACTAATGCGTCCCGGTTGTCAGGTGTTATATAATCCTTGATACCGGGTGAGACACCGCTCAGCGTAGCGTACTCGAAAGCGAGTTTTTGGACGTTCTCGAGTACGTCAACGGTAGCGCCTGTACCGAGTTCATTAAAGCATCGATGAATAAGCGCGGAGAGTGCGCGTCCGCCGGCTTCCGCGTTGTAGAACGGCATAACTTGTTGCGAATGTTCATCTTCCCATTCCAATTCAGGGGGCAGGACTTCATTAAAGATAACCCTACCGACCGTTGTGAGAATTGGTTCCGTCGCGCCACCGTTTTCGGTGTGGCCATTGGATTTACAGAAGAGTTGGATACTATCGTGGAGTTTAAGTTGACCGGCAACATGTGCGGTAATAACATCTTCTGGGTGCAAGTAGCGGCGGTGATACCAAGGTTTCTGACGAATTTCATCGAAAAGAGAGGTGTCACTCGTTGTGTATGCCTCGTGTAAAAGTGCGGCATCTTCAGCATACTCAGGTAGTGTCTTTGTCAAGAAACTGGGTCCAAGTACCATATCAAGTTCAGGGACAGCGATAGGGTCACCGTGTGAGGGTTTCAGGATGTTATGGCTGCTGAGCATGAGCAGTTTTGCTTCGGCTTGTGCCTCTACTGTCAGTGGTACGTGTACAGCCATCTGGTCGCCATCAAAATCTGCGTTGAACGCCTTGCAGACGAGTGGCGGAATCCTGATGGATTTACCTTCGACCAACACCGGTAAAAACGCTTGGATACCGAGGCGGTGCAGCGTCGGTGGACGGTTGAGCAGAACAGGGTGGTCGGCGATGACCTCCTCTACAACTTCCCAGACAGGTGAATCGGAGTCAACGTGTTCGGCGATATGCTTTGCCCGCTTAATCGTTTGCGTATAGCCGTAAGCCTGAAGTCGCTCAATGATAAACGGTTTAAACAGTTCGACCGCCATCTGTTTCGGGATACCACATTGATGTAGCCCCAATTCGGGTCCGACAACGATGACGCTCCGTCCGGAGTAGTCAACACGTTTCCCGAGCAGGTTCTGTCGGAACCGTCCGATTTTCCCTTTGAGTACCTCAGCGAGGGATTTGAGGGGTCGGTTCCCGGGTCCGGTGACGCGTCTACCGTGCCTTCCGTTGTCGAAGAAGGCATCAACGGCCTCTTGTAACATCCGTTTTTCATTTCGGAGGATCACCTCTGGGGAACGGAGTTGTATGAGTTTCCGGAGTCGATTATTACGGTTGATAACCCGGCGGTATAAATCGTTGAGATCGCTGGTTGCGAACCGTCCACCTTCAAGCGGTACGAGGGGTCTTAAATCCGGTGGTATGACGGGAATGACATCAAGGATCATCCATTCGGGTCGCTGTTCAGCCGCGGCAAAATCTGACATCTGCTTTAGCTGCTTGGAGGTTTTAAGCCGTTTCTGTTGGCTCGTGGTTTCTTCGAGTTCTTGGGTGAGTTCTTTTATTTTTTCTTCGAGATCGATGTTGCTAAGAATCTCGCGAATGACTTCAGCCCCGGTCCCGGCTCGAAATTTATCCTTGTGTAGATACTCGGTCCTATATTCAGTATTATAGATTTTTGGACCTTCACGAACAATGAAGCGGCATTCACTTTGGGACCTATACCACGTACTATTAATATTCTCCTGATATTCTATCTCGGTTAACACTTGTCTAGGTTCAAGGGAACAGCATATTGAGGCTTTCAAATCCGGATAGTCCTTCTGAACATCGGAATAGTCAGAGATTAAATCTCCCACCTCTAATGGACATTCCGCGGGGACACTTTCAACGCGCCAGGGTATCTCAGCCCTAAAACCTCCTGGATAGTCCTTTTGCATCTTTCGGTAGTCGGTATTGGATAGAGTAGCATTCCCTATTGTATCAGAAACAATGTCCCCAACTTCCAATGGACAATCTGGATCAGATACCTTGGTCACTATCCGAAGTACCTCAACAACAATAAAGCCTTCAAAATAGAGGACACGTTCAACATCACGCGTGGAGAGTCCGCAGAAGAGGCCGATGCGTGATGGGAGTCCCTTGAAGTACCAGATATGGGAGACGGGTGCGGCGAGTTGTATATATCCGAGCCGGTCTCGACGGACGCGTTGCTGGGTGATCTCAACGCCGCAGCGGTCACATATCACGCCTTTGTGTTTAATTCGCTTATATTTTCCGCAGTTACATTCCCAATCTTTTTGCGGTCCGAAGATCGCCTCACAAAAAAGGCCTTCGGGTTCCGGTCGAAAGGATCGGTAGTTAATAGTCTCCGCTTTCTTGACCTCGCCGCAGTTGCAGGTACCTTTCTCAGGGCAGTTAAAGGTTCCATCTGTAGCGTCAGCGGGTTTCCGATATTTGCAACTGGTTTCCTTCGCTGAGTCTTTTATCTGGTCAGGCGAGGCTATCTTTATGGAGATGCTGTCAAATGCCGTGTTCATCAGGTCTCCTTTTTGGGTAGTTGTCAGTACGGGAACGAGTACGTTCCCTTTCAGTTAACAGTTTTGACCGACAACTCGCGCCTATTTTAAAATATCGGAAATCGAGTTGTTGGTCAAAGTTAAGAGGGTTCTGATTCGCCAAAGTCTCTTAACTGAAAACTGGGTACTGTTAACTGACAACTACTGAAAACTGAAAGATTTTTCGGAGAAAAATCGTACTGAAAATTGATAACTACTCATCATCTGGGTCGAGGGATACGTGGAGTCCGAGGGTTTGGAGTTCACGGACTAACACTTTGAACGATTCCGGTGTTCCTGGTGGGTCGGGGTTTAGTCCCTTGACCACCGATTCGTATATTTCTCTTCTGCCGAGGACATCATCTGATTTGAGGGTGAGCATTTCTTGGAGCGTGTGTGCTGCGCCGTAAGCTTCCAATGCCCAAACTTCCATCTCACCGAGCCGTTGCCCACCGTGCTGTGCCTTACCCCCGAGCGGTTGTTGTGTGACGAGGGAATAAGGTCCGGTGGAGCGTGCGTGCATCTTATCTGCGACAAGGTGGTTCAACTTGAGGAAATAGACGTATCCTACTGTTATTTCCTGTGCGAAGGGTTCGCCGGTTCTACCGTCAAAGAGTATGCTTTTACCCGTCTGTTTGCTCCGTGCGGGTAGGTCGGTATCATCGAGCATTTTAAAGACTTCGGTTTCGGTTGCGCCGTCAAATACAGGGGATTCGACGCGTTTACCGAGTTCGTGGCACGCCCATCCGAGGTGAATTTCCAAGATTTGCCCGACGTTCATACGCGACGGCACGCCTAACGGGTTCAATACCAATTCGACGGGTGTACCGTCCGGTAGGTATGGCATATCTTCCGCAGGCAAGATTTTGGCGACAACGCCTTTGTTCCCGTAGCGTCCTGCCATTTTATCGCCGACAGAGATAGGACGTTTGCTGGCAACATAGACTTTGACACGCTTGATAACCCCCGGTTTAAGTTCGTCCCCCATCTCTAATTGTTGAAGTGCCTGTTCTTTTTCTTCGGTGTAAGCGGTTATCCGACCCTGTGCCATCTCTTCGATTCGTTGAATATGTTCTCGTACCTCGGGGTCCGTAACGCTGATGTCCGAAAAAGCCAAACTGCACGCTTTACATGCTTTCTGATAGTCAGCGTCAGAAACATATTCTCCGACCGATAGTGGAGATTTCGGGTCGAAAACGGCGGTAACGTGCCACACGCTTTCAGTTTTTGGGTCTTTGGCAGTCTTCGTGAGTTCCTGGAGCTCATCTGCAGTCAATCGCTGTCCGGCAGCTACAGGGTGTGCGGGGAAATCGCTACACGCCTTTTGATAATCCGTATCGGTAAGGTTTTGTCCGGGTGTTAATGGGCACGTCGGATCAAAGACCTCCTTAATTTGCCAAAATGGGTCTGCTTGTAAATCGGAATAGATTTCACTGACGTTCTTCCATTCGATTTCAGAAAATTCTTCGTCTTCAACGAATGGGCATCCGGTATCTTCGACTTGCCTGACGACAGCCTGCTCAAATTCTGGGCGCGTTTGGGTTTTTAATTCAGCGTTATCGTCGAGTTCGTAGAATTCCCAGTTATCGGGTTCGAGGTCATCTGTCAGGAGTACACCGAATCGTGCGTCGGCTGCAGCGAGCGCTTCGTTGAGATAGTCGGTGTCCGATTCATCTTTGGTGTCTTCGTCATCAGAGTGTGCATCTTTGTGTAAAGCGATTGCGACGACACTCCGATCAGCACCGATCAGTGAAATACCGGCGTGTACGACCTGTTCACTTGCGGTTATATCTTCTTCGAGATTTATTTCGGTATTTCCGAGGAGCGGCTCACAAACGCGTCCGAAATATTCCTGGACTGCGGTGAGCAGCCCCGGTGTTGACGCTTCGGATATTCCGATCACTTCAAAATCGAAGTCTTCAGATTCATCGTTGTCTGGGTCTATGGATCCATCATCTGCATCGTATCCATCATCTGCATCGTCTGGGGTGTAAAGTGCTAATGTCGGTATGGGTTCAGGGACGCTCGTGACCTTGTAGTGTTGTTCAGCAGTAAAGGCTTCTTCGGCGGTATCTTCCGTCACCGTGTAATACTCCTCGGCGATGGAACCGTCGGTATAAGCGTCGAGCATCTCGGGAGTCAGTGTATCACCGGTATTCGCGAGCGGTTCGGAGCCACGGACCCCTAAAAGTGGGTCTGTGAGTTCGCATCCGATGAGCGTATTGCGAATTTCTTCAATTCTTCGGCGGCGGATTGAAGTGGTCTGTTGTTGCCAATTTTCCTCAATTTGCTTACGTTTCGATTGGTATCGGAGTTGGGTAGGATCGTTAGCCTTCGCTGCTCCGATGTCGCCCTGTTTCCAGTTGCCTTGCTGTTGTGTTGCCTCGACTTTCCGTGAAAATACCTTCACATCAATAACGACACCTTCAACCCCTGGACGTACATAAGTGGATGCGTCGCGTACGTCTTTAACTTTTTCACCGAAGATCGCTTGTAGGAGTTTCTGTTCTGGTCCGTACTCGCTTTCACCTTTCGGTGTAATTTTTCCGACAAGGATGCTGCCGGCTTTAACAACGCTCCCGATGCGTATAATCCCTTCTTCGTCGAGTTGGCTGAGTCGTTGTTCACTGACGTTTGGTATGTCGCGTGTGATTTCTTCTGGGCCGACTTTGGTTTCGCGCGCCTCAACTTCAAATTCCTCAATATGAATAGAGGTGAAAGTATCGTCTTTGATAAGCGTTTCACTTATAAGGATGGAGTCTTCGTAGTTGTGTCCGCCCCAGGGCATGTAAGCGCATAGGATATTTCGACCGAGTGCGAGTTCACCGTTTTCCGTGGAGGTACCGTCAGCGATAACTTGTTCTGCTTCGACGTTCTCCCCGACTGCGACGATTGGACGTTGATGGATACAGGTGCCGCTGTTGCTTCTCTTAAATTTTTGAAGTTTATAGACATCGTATCCCATCTCGCTGAACGTATTTTCACCTTCATCGTGGTGGAGTGCTTCGCCTGTATAGATAAGGATTTCTTCAGCGGAAACACTTGTGACGGTTCCGGCGCGTTTTGCTGTGATGAGTGCGCCTGAGTACCGTGCTGCGGGGCCTTCCATTCCGGTTCCGACGAGTGGTGCTTGTGGACGGATGAGTGGGACGGCTTGGCGTTGGTGGTTCGCGCCCATCAATGCGCGGTTTGCGTCTTCGTGTTCGAGAAATGGGACGAGTGCTGCGGAAATACCGACAATCTGCTGCGGGGCGACCCCGATGTAATCAATCTTTTCCATCGGAAGGGAGAGTACATCTTCACCACTACGGACAGGTAGTAGGTGGCCTGAAGCATCCGAGTTACCGTTTTCTACGACGTTGCGCGGTGTCGCTTTTGCTGCGATGCGGGCGGGTTGCCCTTCGTTGGCGGTATCTTCTTCATCGGCTGTTAGATATTCAATAGCGTTGAAAGTTTCAGAGCGAACCACATTGATTCCCGGATAGCTTTGCCGTGCCTGCCAATAGTCGATATCGGAAATAGTTTCTCCAATTTTGAAAGTACAGTTTGGATGATAGATTTCAGTAATCTGCCAAACTCGCTCAATGTTTAAGTCTTCCGATTTTTCTGATTCTGCGTTAGTAGACGTTTCGTTAACTTTCAACCGAATGCCTATTTCATTGATTGTTTCGTAATGTTCAACAGCGGCGAAACCCGGATAGTCTTTAAGCGTACTGCGATAGTCGGTACTGCAAATCTCGTGTCCAATCTCAAGTGGGCATTTTGGATGAAAGATTTCGGTCACAATCCATCCGCGTTCGCTGTAAGGTGTTTCCATAAAACCGTAACGATTTATGCGTCCGTAGCAGGCGAGGGAGACGATGAGTCCGATTGATGGTCCTTCCGGTGTCTCCAATGGGCAAACGCGTCCGTTATGTGTCCGGTGCACGTCCCGAACGGCGGCAGTTGCTCTATCGCGATGGAGCCCACCCGGGCCGATTGCTGAGATACGGCGCTTGTGGGTCAATTCATCGAGCGGATTAATTTGTTGCATGAACTGCGACAATTGGTTTGACCCGAAGAATTCGCGAAGTGCCATCATAAGTGGTTTCGGGTTTACGAGTGAAGACGGCACCACTTTCGCTATATCGTTGTTCGTGCTCAATCGTTCGCGGGTGGTTCTGCGAATCTGGAGTAAACCCATTCTGAACTGGTTCTCCAGGAGCTCACCGATAACGCGAACGCGTCGATTTCCGAGGTGGTCGAGATCGTCTATCGGTGCAAGCCCATTATGTACATCAAGAAAGTACATAATTGTGGCAGCGATATCTTCGGGACGCAGTGTGCGGAGTGTTTCTTCTGGGAGATCGCCATAAATGGGTATATAATCGTGCGTCTGTTCGACTTTGCGTCCGCGTGCCTCATCCGGCGTTAAATTAAAATACTGGCAAACACGCCCAAATTTTTGATTGAGTTTATACCTTCCAACGACGCCTAAATCATACCGGTGTGCGTCAAAAAGCAGCCATGAGAGGTGCTTCCGGGCATTCTCTGGACTGGGTGTATCGCTGGGTCTCAGTGCGCGGAATATCTCAAGGAGTGCTGCATCCTGTAGGCTGTGTTGTGAACCGTAGTCTGCTTGTCGGTCGCTTCCCAAGGTGTTGCGCAAAAGTCCAATATGCTGGCAGTCCTCTTCATCGAGTACTGTGAGTGCTTCAACGCCGGCCTCTTTGAGACGTTCCAACTCGGTTTCTGTGAGTAGCGTATTTGCTGTAAGGAGTACTTCTCCGGTTTCTTGATGGCTAATGTCTTTAGCACAGACCCTGTCCTGGGCGTTATCGGGTACGATCTGCTCAGCAGTGAACGCTTTTTTCTCGTATCGTGTGCGCGCCTCCTCATATTCTGAGTTCGTTAGTACCTGCCCGATTCTGAATTCACAGCCACTGTTGTGGGTATCAACGACGCGTTGGAACAGTTCTGTTTCAAACCCTTTCCATTTTCTGCGGTGCTTTGTGCGTTCTTGAGATGTCAGTCCTTGCCCGACTTCAAGCGGGCAATCTTTCTCAGGTTTAGTAACGCGATAATACTTCTCGACCTCAATATCTGGATAATCCTTTTTCGCCTGTCGGACTTCTGCGGGGTCGAGTAAATCGCCCGGTTTAACCTGTATTGCGGGTCCTTCAACGGATGTAACTTGCCATCCGGCGAGTACAAGGCGTTCCGTTTTGGCATAAAGTTTCAGGATGTCGGCATCGGTCTGCCATCCGAGTGCGCGGAGTAGCACTGTAGCCGGCAATTTTCTGCGTTTGTCGATTCGGACATAAATCTGATCCTTGGTATCTATTTCAAATTCGACCCATGCGCCTCGATACGGGATGATTTGCGCTGTCAGCGTACGTCTTCCAGTCGGTAACGATTTTTCAAGAAAGATGACACCTGGTGAGCGATGTAACTGGCTCACGATCACACGTTCGCTGCCATTAACAATAAAACTACCGTTCTCTGTCATTAATGGTATTTCGCCGAGATAGACATCTGATTCTCGGATATCTACGACGTGCGGTTCGTCGGCGTCTGGGTCTTCTTCGCGTAGGATGAGCATGATGCGTGCTGTGAGGGATACTTGATAGGTTACCCCGCGCGCGATGCACTCTTGTAAGGTATATTTCGGTGTACCGAGGGTGTAATTGACGAATTCAAGGCTGTTGGCTTCCGAAAAATCGCGAATGCCACTTTTAATGCCTTTCTCCGTATCTTCTTCCGGAAATATTTCCTTAAACACGGCTTGGAGGCCTGCATCTGCTCGTTCATTAGGTGAGACGTTTCGCTGTAAAAAGGCGTCATACGAAAGTTTTTGGGTTTCTATAAGATTCGGGAGTTTCGTCCGAACTTTTGATTTGGCAAATGAGATTCTCGTGTTTTTCTGGTTGGACTTTTTGTTCACTGAATAGAGTCCCCCTATTTGGCGGTGGTTACGCAGCTTTTATGAATAGGCTTTGCGAAAAAGTCTGCCTCCCAGATACTTTTCCGTTTCAATATGGCGACATAGAATAGCATAACAGAATATTATACATTATTTTTCATAAAATGTCAAGAAAAAAATCAAAAAATACATTTTTTTACCGTTTTTTTAAGATAGCGTAAAAAAATACCAAATATTCTGCCCTTAAACCGCAATTTTTGAGGTGACAAATGAAATATTGACACTTCAAATGCTGTCTGCTATACTCAACAAGAAGATTGGAAGATTGGAAGATTGGAAGTGTAAGGGAAGTCCTTCCATCCTTTCATTCTTCCGTTCTTCGATAATAATAGTGGTGCAGCTCGCCCCTACAGGAAGAAACTGAGGTTAGACGACGGAGGTGAATATGGGAACCATTACAACGCCGCAACCTGTTAAAGCCGTTATTGGTGTGCTGACAACGGACCCTTGCCTCCTGTCGACCGTTTATGCCGAACTTCGACAACGTCTCGGACCTATTGACTTTACAAGCGAGTTGATGCCTTTTACAAGCACAAGCTATTATGAAACCGAGATGGGACCGAACATCCAGAGACAATTTATCAGTTTTGAAAGGCTCGTTGATGCCGGTACGTTGGCAGAGATGAAGGTGTTCACGAATACAGTGGAGCAAACATTTGCATTAAAAAAGCCGAATTGCGAGGCACGGCGCGTTAATTTAGACGCGGGTTACCTCTGTTTGGCAAAGTTAGTGCTTGCATCCACGAAGGATCACGCGCACCGTCTCTATCTCCGTGATGGCATTTATGCGGAGATTACGCTCCGCTTTTATCGTAAAACGTTCCAGCCGTGGGAGTGGAGTTATCCTGACTACCGGCTTCCAGCATATATTGCTATCTTTAACCAAATTCGCGAAATCTATAAGGATCAATTAGAATATGCAGAAGTTGTTTAAATGGGTTCAATACCGTGTAATTTTGGGTGACACGAAAATTGTGTGCTTCGCCGTTATCATCGTCGTGTTGTGGACGGATGCTATATGTGGTGTCGCTGCCGAACCCGGAGAAAGATCGGAGGTCCGTGCGCGCGCTCGCGACATCGGCATTCAGATCGGGAGGCTTCCGACGGGTACGCACAATGCGATTACAGATGTCTCTGGCGTGAAAGTCGGACACGTTACCTTGACTGAAGGTGATTCGATTCGTACGGGTGTCACTGCTGTCATTCCGAGTGATGATATCTGGACGGCGCGCCTGTTCGGTGCGGCACATACGATTCACGGTAACGGCGAAGCGACGGGTATTGCCCGTATTAACCAAGCCGGGTGGGTTGAATCCCCGATTCTACTCACTAATACACTCAGTGTTGGTGCGGTTCATGACGGTGTTGTTCGTTACATTGTCAAACGGTATCCGGACAACAACATCGTGCTACCGATTGTGGCGGAGTGTTACGATGGGGGTCTGAACGACATCAGCGGGCTGCATGTCACGGCGGAGCACGCGATTGAAGCCATTGAGAACGCGACCGATGGTCCCGTTGCTGAAGGTTGTGTCGGGGGTGGCACTGGCATGCGGTGCTACGGGTTTAAAGCCGGGATCGGTACATCCTCCCGCGTCTTACCCGAAGATCGTGGTGGATGGACAGTGGGTGTCCTCGTCAATTCCAACGGCGGCAGACGGCATCAATTGCGAATTGACGGTGTGCCGGTCGGTAGCGAGATCGCTGATCCGCCGAGGCCGACCAGAGACGGCTCATTTATTATTGTTGTTGCGACGGATGCGCCCCTAACACATCGCCAGTTAAAACAGTTAGCGATCCGCGCGACACACGGACTTGCGCGTACGGGGACACCGAGTACGGACGGTAGCGGCGAATTCGTTATCGCGTTTTCTACTGCGAACATCTTCCCGAGCCGGACTGAAGCCGGTACCTTTCAGATTGAGATGCTCACCAATGGCAACTTGAGTTCACTTTTCGGAGCCGTTATTGAGGCGACTGAGGAGGCTATCGTCAATTCGATGACGATGGCAACGACAACAACCGGACGCAACGGTAGAACGATGCGCGCGATCCCGTTAGCGGAACTCCGAGCGGTGATGAAAGCGCACGGACGTTAAACCGTGCCTGCAAGTTTCGCACCCGGTGCAAGTGACTCTGGCACTCTCTCGTAGTGTGAGAATTCCAACGTAAAGGCGCCCCGTCCCTGCGTCATCGAACGGAGATGTGTCGTATATTGAAATGTTTCTGATAACGGTATAAAAGCGTTGATGATGTCTCGCCGCAATTGCGATGTATTTCCTGTTTCGGATGTGTCTTGTGCCACGCTTTCATTCATATGTGCGCGCCGGGAATTCAGATCACCGATAACTTTACCGACATGTTCATCAGGAACGGTGATGTGTATCCGCATAATCGGCTCTAAGATTAAGGGGTTCGCCTTTCTGACTGCGTTCTCGAAGGCGTGGACGGCTGCTGCCTCGAAGGCGACCTCCGAGGAATCGGTTGGGTGATAGGAACCGCCGGTGAGCGTTGCCTTCACATCTTGCATGGGGTATCCGATGCGGGGGCCTGTTATCATGGCTCCCTCGAGGGCTTTCTCAATAAACGGGATGTATTGCCTCGGAATCTGTGTTTCGTCGGAGTTATCTTCAAACTGAAACCCTGCGCCGCGTTCTAAGGGTTCCACGGTGAGTTGTACATCACCGTAGATACCTTCTTCATCGGTTTTATGGATGTGCTTTCCACGCGCTTCTGCCGTGGTACTTATGGTTTCGCGATACGATACTTGGAGTTTACTCACCCGGGCGTTCACGCCAAACTCACGGATCATTCTATCGGTCAAGATTTCGAGATGAAGTTCACCCATTCCGGAGATAATTCGCTGTCCGGTTTCTTGGTCAATTCCGACGGTGAAGGTCGGGTCTTCGTCCATCAATTTTTCGAGTGTCTCTTCGAGTGCGTCAGCATCGCTTGCGCGTTCAGGTTCAATAGCGATGGAGATAACGGGTTCGGGAAAAGTGATAGATTCTAACAGAATGGGTTCTTTCGGGTCTGTCAGTGTATCCGCTGTTTTGGTATCTTTAAGCCCGACGAGTGCGACGATGTCGCCGGCATAAGCGGCATCGGAGACCGCCTCTTTGTTGGCGTGCATTTGTAGAATGCGATTGACGCGCTCGCGTTTCTGGGAACGGACGTTGTAGACTGCCTCGCCACGCCTGAGCGTGCCAGAGTAGATTCGACAATAAACGAGTTTGTCTACGGTTGGATGGCTCGCCACTTTGAACGCTAAGGCTGAGAAAGGCGCCGTGTCGTCTGCCGGACGTATCACTTTATCTGTTTCAGTGGGACCTCCTGTGCGCTTGGAACGTCTGCTGCCGGAGGTCGGTTCTGGTGCTGCGCCTTCAATAGGTGGCACATCAACGGGTGATGGCAAAAAGTTGATGACTGCGTCAAGTAGCGGTTGGACCCCTTGATTTTTTAGAGAACTTCCACACAGAACTGGTACGAAAGCACCGTTTAGCGTCGCTGTGCGAACAGCCGTCACTAATTCATCGTGTGTGATTTCTTCGCCGCCCAAGTATTTTTCAAGTAGTATCTCGTCTTCAACGGCGACAGTCTCAAAGAGGCTTTCTCGTGCTGCTTCGACTTCATCTTGGAATTCAGTTGGGATTTCCGCCTCTAAATAGGTTTGTCCTTGGTCTGCTGCGTCCCAGCGTAGTGCCTTTTGTGTTACCAGATCAATAACGCCTTCAAATTCGGTTCCTTCTCCGATGGGGAGTTGGAGGGGTAGCGGATTCGCGCCCAACTGTTCTTTCATCATCTCCAAGACGCGTTCGTAGTTCGCGCCGACTCTATCCATTTTATTAACAAACACGATCCGTGGTACCTGGTAGCGATCGGCTTGTTGCCAGACGGTTTCTGATTGGGGTTCGACCCCGCCGACGGCGCAGAAAAGTGCGACAACACCGTCCAAAACCCGTAAAGAACGTTCTACTTCTACTGTGAAATCGACGTGTCCGGGTGTATCGATGAGATGAATTGCGTGTTTATCCCAGAAGCAGGTTGTTGCGGCGGCGGTGATCGTCACGCCGCGTTCGCGTTCCTGTACCATCCAATCCATCTCAGCCGTGCCGTCGTCCACGGCACCGATTTTATGTTTTTTGCCGGTGTAGAAAAGGATTCGTTCGGTGGTCGTTGTCTTGCCGGCATCTATGTGTGCTGCAATTCCGATGTTGCGCACGTTTTCAATCGGATATTCGCGTGCCATATTTTTTCCTAACGTACTGTCCAGAGAGTGGACAGTTCTTATGATATGAAATCACGCCTGTGGAGATTAGCGGGCATTGGCCGTTACCCCTGTAGGACTTACGCAGCATTTTACAAAATGTTTCCAAAACAGTCAAGAACTTTTTGACAGATTCACAAGCATCTACATCTCGTTGTTCCACTGAAGAACAACACCAAGTAGACCGGGATTCCATTCCATAAGGAGTTGATATGCTTTCGGTGCTTCTTCTCCAGGGATGCGATGGCTAATCAACGGTGCAACGTCGAATCGTTTTTCAGCGATGAGTGTCAACAGTAAGCGGCTGTCATCTAATCTTCGGGCAGGAGCCCCAAGTATTTATGCTTGGGAGGAATGCCCGCTCCTGTAATAAAAGTTGAGGCGTGTTAGCACTCTGAAATCAGACCGCTTCGCACCTGTGGTTAATCGTTTGTTTTCCATGCTGTATATTGAAAACACACCTTTTGCGTTAACGCCAGCGAGTCGGGTCAATCCGTATTTGACATGCCGAATCAATGTGTTTTTAATTAGACCTGGACCTAATACAGTGCCACCCACGCGTGAGCGTTTACCACCCTTCGCTTCTTGTTGCCTATGCAGCTCTCTTCGCTTTATCGGTATCGGTGAAACACACAGTAAGTCCGTGTTATCAGGGACACCCGAACCGCCAACCGTGTGATACGCCAAGCAGTAGGCATCCACGCAATGTGCGTCAAAAGTTTCTGACATCTTCTCTGACGACTTCTTCAGACCTAACCTATCGCGTATCTCTTTGGTTTGCCACCCTTGAAGGGTTAGCAACTCCCACCGTTTTCGGATTTCGGTATAAAACCACTGCTTACCGACTTCAAGTGGACTAAAAGAGGTATTCCATTTCTTCGCACGTTCTATTGTTCGCGCCTTAATATCTTCAACACAGACGTATGTGACGGGATACAGTTTCGACAGCCAATCAAGGATACGAAGTTTCCAATCCCACCTCGCACGCGTGCCTGCGGGGATACGCTCTTCGTTCGCAAGACGGTTCGTCCGGTTCTTGCGGTTCGGACACTTTCGGGAACGTCGGCTTCTACGCAACTCTCGACGCTTGGCGACTTTCTTACTAACGCCACTATGAGCATTGGCTTGCACATTCAAGTAGGTATGAGATTCGGATTTGACGGTAAAGCCTTCTTTCTTACTACCGGGGTCTACACCGACAACAATCTCTTGTTTGAATCGTTTCGAGGGTTCTCTGTTAAGTCGGATACAGAATACACCCTGATCCCAATAAGGGGTAGCGTCTCCACATTTGATCATCATGCCTGCACGCGTGGGTGTTGTCGGCATGAGCCTTTCGCCATCTTTACTTTTCACAGGAACGAAGTTCATCGTAAGTTCCCTTTCGGGTTATATGTTTCCCCTTCGAGATCACGTATCAGAGCGGGTATAGACTTGGGGAGCATCCATACCGTCTGTGCGTGTGCCACCACGAGATACTCGATATTTTACTCTAGAAAACCGTTTAACTTGTGGGTCCCCGTGTGGCTACGGATGTTCACAAGCCCTAGTCTTTAGACTTGGGTAGTTGACCTCCGATAGGTGGTAATTCAAACGTCTCGACCTCAACTTTGGCGCGGCTGGGCCAAACAACGCGTTGTGCTTTCATCAAAACCTGACCTCATATTATTCCAATAGTTTGGACAGTTTCTGCCCATTTCGTATTGTGTTTCCAAGGATGTTTCCATTTTTCTACAAGTTTTGATCGGTGTTGAACTCGTAGAAAAAGCACAAGATTGAACAGGCTAACAGCCTATTCTACAAAAGACGGATAGTTATTTCTGTGCAGTGTACCACAGAAACAACTATCCGTCAAGCATTAATCCGTGAACCGCACGATAAGACGGTATTTACCGGTCTGATGTAGCAACTCTGACTGTAAGGTATCCACTAACGTATCCACCACGAAGTCCATCAACGGATTTGACATAAAGGAGAACTTTTTCCTTATTCTGTTTTTTCAGTTCCGTCACAATTTCGATATAGGTGTCCAAGTTGTCAACTGGTTCCCATTCGATTTCTTGAATAAGGGCCCCGGGTCTGATGCCTTGTCTTGCGGCATCGCTATCATCTGCGACTTCTGCGACAATCACGCCGGTTTCCTTTGAAGCGTAGCCAAAACGATCAGCGATTGAAGGTGTCAGATTTCGTACGCGGAGACCAGCGAATGATTCCGTTTGGTCCTCTTGAATGGTGCTTCCTTCGGCTCTGGCAACGGCTTCTGCGGTGCGCTCTGCTAATTTGACAGTGAGTTGCTTTTCTTGGGTGCCTTTTCGGAGTACTTTTATTTTAATAGGTTTCCCGACCCTCTTGGCGGCGACGGTATACCTTAGATGATTAATGTCCCGAACGACTTCACCATCAAATTCGAGGATAATATCTCGAGGCTGAATGCCAGCTTTTTCAGCAGGACTATTTTGGACAACAGACTCAACAACAACGCCTCTCGGTTCCTCAAACTGGAGTTTATCTGCTAAATCGTGATCCACGGGATCCATGTAGATTCCGAGCCACCCGCGTACGACGCGTCCGTCTTCAATCAGGGAGGGCATAAGTTGTTGTGCCAAGTTGCTGGGAATAGCGAAACCGATGCCGATATTTCCCATGGTGGAACCACCGCTAGCAATTAAGGTATTAATACCGACCAATTCGCCGCGGATGTTAATCAGTGCGCCGCCGCTGTTCCCGCGGTTAATGGGTGCGTCTGTTTGAATAAAGTTACCGAACGCAACCAAGCTGCTGTTGCGATCTCTACCTTTTGCACTAACGATTCCACGCGTCACAGTCTGCGTCAAACCGAGCGGCGATCCGATTGCGATAACCCATTCACCGACCTCGAGTGCGTCCGAATCACCGAATTGCAGGGCAGGTAGGTTATCGGCATCAATCTTAAGGAGTGCGAGATCGCTTCCGCCACCGTTGCGGTTAAATTGTCCCGGATCGCTCCCGACTAATTTTGCTGGATATTCGCGCCCGTTTGCGAGTTTAACAGTAATATGATCAACACCGTCAATGACATGATTGTTTGTCAAAATATAACCGTCCTCACGGACGATTACACCGGAACCGAGGCCTTGGATGGGATCAGGGTCCCTTTCCTGTTCACGTCTTGGATCAGGTTCGGGGCCGAAGAAGAATTTGTAAATATCATCTGGGAGAAGACGTTCCGGTGCTCTGCTTTGATTTCGTTTCGTCTGTGTTGTAATTTGTACAACTGCTGGACGTGTCTGTTTCACCAAGTTAATAAATGCTCGGTTTGCGCGTTCGAGATACTGAAAATCTTCGGATGTTTGAAGTGTGTCCTTCGTCTGTCCGATTGCGGTTTGCATTGTCAGTTCATCTGTATCCCAACCGATGACGAGTCCGGTGACGACGATGAGTGCTGATAGAATCATAAGTACCCGTATAGGTTTCTGAAATGTCTGTCTGAGTGTCATGGTATAACCTCCAATGTGATCGGTTTTTTTAGGGAAATTCCGGTCTCAGGGGTAACCGGAACTATCTTTTTTTCTATTTTTTTTACATCATAGAGACACACCTATTGAAAAAAAAAGTTGCAAAAAAGTTGGAAAAGTTTGGTGTGCCTGAAAAGGTATGATGTACGACGGTTTTCGCTCATTCGCTACGTGAGATCCGATCTACGTGTTCACGGACGATATGTTCGGGGCAGAGTCGTATAAAGAGCCATGTTCCGGGAACAAGAATAACAAGAACACCGACAATAATATCGTCAAATCGCCCGATGATCGGCAGAAAATCAAAATCGAGCGGATTTATTAAATAAAGGATAGCAAAAGCGATTGCGCATAATTCGGCGCAGATAAAGATCGCTTTTCGATAGATCGGAACGCGTTCATCGTTAAACAGCCGCCACGCCAGTTTAACGAAATTTGGGAAATGGAGGAGGAGGCGGAAAAGACGAAAAGAACCGAGTCCTTTACCACCAAAGAAAAAAGGGTTCATCATGATGTAACAGTTTACTAAAATTGCCTTTTATATGCAAATAAAATTTTTTGTGATCTTTGAATTAGGGTTTTCGGGATTAAAGGATTATCTTGACGGTTCAATTCTTTTCTGATATAATACTTTCCGCAAATAGCATAAGGCAATTGTAAGGAGACATTAATATGGCAACACAAAACGCGCGCTCTGCGAAACAGATCGCAGCGCAGCTTTATACCGTTAGAGAGTTTACTAAAACCGAAGCCGATATTGCAGAAACGATGAAAAAGGTTCGACAACTCGGATATGAGGCGGTGCAATGCTCCGCGCTCGGTCCGATTGAACCGGCAGCACTGAAAAACATCGTTGACGGCGAAGGTATCAGTATCATCGCGACGCATACGAGTTATGACCGGATGCGTGATGAACCGCAAGCCGTCATTGATGAACACCGATTATGGGGATGTAAGCACGCCGCAATCGGTGGTCTCCCCGGTGAATACCGTACGGCTGAAGGGTATGCGAGGTTCGCGAAGGAAGCCTCCGAAGTCGCTGCCCGACTCGCTGAAGGCGGATTGACTTTTTCCTATCACAATCACAGTTTCGAGTTGGAACGCTATGACGGACGGACAGGGTTGGAAATTCTGTATGCCGAGAGCGATCCGAAATACTTTAAGAGCGAGTTGGATACGTATTGGATTCAGCACGGTGGTGGCGATCCGACGGCGTGGATACGTCAGTTGAAAGGACGCGCCGACATCATTCATCTCAAGGATATGGCGATGCAAGGTTCCACGCAACGTTATGCTGAAGTCGGCGAAGGCAATCTTAATTGGCCGTCCATCTTAGACGCATGTATCTATGCGGGTGTGGAATGGTACATCATTGAGCAGGATACCTGTTATGAACGTGATCCGTTTGAGAGTTTGGGCATCAGTCTGACGAACTTGAAAGAGATGGGTTTCTCGTAGGTGCTGCGGATTAGAGATTTAGGGCGGGGGTGAATGGCCTCGTCCTATTCATTCCAAATTTTTATTTGACTTTTGTCGGGAGTTATGGTACAATTAAGTGGATTATTCTGTTAATAACGGGGCGTGGCGCAGCCCGGAAGCGCGCTTGAATGGGGTTCAAGAGGTCGCTGGTTCGAATCCAGTCGCCCCGATTTCTGATATGCGATTCGGTTTGCCAATGTTGCGGCGTAAGTCGCGCGATCCATGGCAAAGAAAGGAGGGATAGTCGTAGTGAACAAATCGTGCATTAATGTTGGTATCTTAGGCTGGGGCACTGTCGGCACCGGTGTTTCTAAAATTTTATTCAACCAGAATGCCCTTATTGCCAAAAATAGTGGCGTTGAATTATCGGTAAAAAAAATTGTTAAACGGACGCTACCAGCGGCGCGGGAAGGTGTTGAACTCCCCGCGGATTGCCTGACAACGGATCCGACAGAAGTCGTTGACAATCCTGAAATTGATATTGTCGTTGAGCTCATCGGTGGTGTCTCAGAATCACGGACACTTATCAGCCGTGCGCTCCGAAACGGTAAGCACGTCGTCACAGCGAATAAAGCCCTCCTCGCCGAGCACGGTGCCGAATTGTTCCAACTCGCTGCGGCGTATCGCGTAAGTCTTAATTTTGAGGCGAGTACTGCTGGTGGTATCCCGATCATTAAGACGCTGCAAGAGAGTTTCGCGGGAAACCAGATTCACTCGCTTTACGGTATCGTGAACGGGACGTGTAACTACATCTTGACAGAGATGCATGAGCGGCGTGTTGATTTCTCGGATGTTCTGAAAGCGGCGCAAGAGATGGGATATGCCGAAGCCGATCCGACACTTGATGTTGAGGGTATTGATGCCGCGCAGAAACTGATTCTTCTGATTGCGCTTGCCTACCGAAGCAATATCTCCCTATCGCAATTCTATGTTGAAGGCATTACCGACATCACGCAAAAGGAGATTCAATACGCGCGCGAGCTGGGTTATGTGATTAAGTTGCTGGCTATTGCGAAGCTCGGCACGGGTAACCGTGTAGAAGCGCGCGTGCATCCGACCCTCGTGCCGGAGCGTAGCCTGTTAGCGAATGTTGGTGGCGCATTTAATGCGGTCTGTGTTATCGGTGATGCGGTGGGGCCGACGCTCTTTTTTGGACAGGGAGCCGGTGAGATGCCGACAGCGAGTGCAGTTGTTGCGGATATTATTGATGCTGCGAAATCCGTGCAGCAAGGTGTGAGTGCCTCAATTTCTCAAGCATGGCTTGCCGGTTCACAATCGGAAGTCGATGTTTCATCTATTGACGATATAGAGACGCGTTACTACCTCCGTTTCGTGGTGGCTGACCGTCCTGGTGTTCTCGCAAAAATCGGTACGATCTTAGGGAATTGGCAGATTAGTGTTGCCTCTGTTATCCAGAAGGATCCGCACGGTATGGAGACTGTGTCGCTTGTGATGCTGACGCATAGTGCGCGGGAGAAGAACATGAAGTCTGCACTTGCAGAGATCCATACACTTGAAGCCGTGAAAGGGGAGACGAAACTTATTCGGATTGAAGAAGAGGTCGATTTTTAATGTATCGTTAACGTTTGGGTATGACTGCGTATTATCAGTTTATCCTTGTATCGCAAGGAGAACCTAAAGACTGCCTGGCAGATTTGAGGTACGAATGAAGATAAAAGAAGATGTCAGAGATACGTTAGTGTTCGATATGAAAGACCTTCGACATGAGGACTTCAAGGAATTTGAAGCGCTTGTGCCGCCTGCGTCCCTCGGTTTGGCGTACGAAGAGGTAGCGTTCATTGAACCGTTGTCATGTGTGGTCCAACTTTTTCGTCAAGGGAACGATAATGTCTATGTAGCGGCTGATATTGAGACGAAGATTTCGGTGGAATGCCGACGCTGTATCCGTCCGTTTGAGGTAGATATAACGACGACGCTTGAATTGTTATTCGCTGTCGGTAGCGAATCGTTGGAACAGAGAGAGGCGGATGAACGCTATTATGACGGGGAGACTTTAGATATTTCGGAAGATGTTCGACAGGGACTTATTCTTGATATGCCGGTGTGGTCCCTCTGTTCTGAAATGTGTAAGGGTTTATGCTTGCACTGTGGGGCGGAACTGAATCATAAGGTGTGTTCTTGTGAGACAACGGACGAGTCGGCGGTCCTTGATTCTAATCCGTTTTCGGTTTTGTCGAAAATGCTGGAAAACAATTGAAGGGAAACATACATTGAAGTGTGAGAGTGAGTATTAGATCGCGATTTCTAAGCGTATAACGAATATCTTTAAGGATAGGACTTACCTAATACGTGTGTCAGGCGGGGTTGCAAACCCTGAAGGAAACACCCCAGCAAAAACCCTGCGGTGAAGTGTACGTAAGTCTTAAAGGAGATGAACCATGGCGCATCCGAAACGGAAAACGTCAAAATCGAAAAAGAGAATGCGACGGAGCCATCACGCGCTCCACGACAAAGCGACAAGTGTCTGTTCATATTGCGGCGAAACAATAGTTTCGCATCGTGTCTGTTCGGGATGTGGACATTACAATGGACGGCCCGTGTTAACAAAATCCACCGACGAGGCGAATGCCTAACGCCTGAGACTTCAAGAGAGAACTAGTCAGTGACCCCCAGCTAAAGCATGGGGGCTTGTGCGAGGTTTCCTATGCCAAAGGTTCACTCTACAAGTTAAACCACTTTCTACACGCCGCTTCTATGCAGCGGATTAAAAGCATAGCGATGCTTGACAGGTGCATCGGTAGAGAAAACCTGTCACTAACTTAAAAGGATCAGTGTTTCCTCCTCTGCCTAAAGACAGAGGTTTCCACACTGAAGAATTTGATGACGCAACTTCGACATGCAACTATCACAGGAACGGGTTCTTACCTTCCTGAACGGATTGTCACCAACTATGACCTTGAGAAAATGGTGGATACAAGTGACGAATGGATTCTTCAACGCACGGGGATCGCTGAGCGACGTATCGCTGATGACGATGTCGCCACCTCCGATCTGTGTGTAAACGCTGCACGATGGGCGATAAAGAACGCGAATATTGATCCGCTTGATATTGAATTGATTCTTGTTGCTACCGTTACCCCTGATACGTTTTTTCCGTCAACGGCGTGTTACGTCCAGAAAGGCATCGGTGCGAAAAACGCTGCTGCGATGGATTTGTCTGCCGCGTGTGCCGGTTTCCTTTACGGATTGGATTTAGCCGATGGAATGATTAAATCTGGACGCTATAATACGATTCTCGTTGTCGGTGGTGAGGTTTTTAATAATATCATTGACTGGAACGATCGAAGTACATGTGTCCTCTTTGGAGATGGTGCGGGGGCTGCGGTTGTCCAAGCGACAGATGAACCGAAAGGGATCCTTGCGTCTTATATCGGCTCCGATGGTGACTATGCTGACATTGATTTGCTTGGCGTCCCGGCTGGTGGATCCAGGATGCCGATTACCGAAATAGCCATTGACGAAAAACTTGACAAGCTTAAGATGAATGGCAGAGAGGTCTTCAAACTCGGTGTACGGCTTATGCCGGAAGCGGCTCAGCGCGTTTTAAGTGAAGCGGATGTCAGCGTTGAGGAGATAGATCTTTTGATCCCACATCAAGCGAATTTGCGGATCATTGAAGCGGTCGGCGATAGGCTCGGCGTGCCGCGTGAGAAGGTCTATATTAACGTTGATAGATATGGGAACACCTCCGCAGCGACAATCATCATCGCTTTAGATGAGGCGATCCGTGAGGGACGTGCGAAACCGGGGGATCTGTTGCTGTTTGTAACTTTTGGTGCTGGTTTAACATGGGGCAGCACACTTCTACGGTTATAGCCGTCATTAATCAGCAGTCGGAAACCATCAGCAAAGAGGTTTTCTATTTCATTTGAGCGTCTCAAAAACTGAAGGGGCCCCGCCGACAACCATTCATCGGAAGAAAATGACACAATTGGCATTCATTTTTCCAGGACAGGGTTCACAACGGGTCGGCATGGGCGCGGAATTGGCGCGAGCTTATCCAATTGCCGATGCCGTTTTTCAGGAAGCTGACGCAGCTCTCGGACGTGCCTTGAGCGAGCTCTGTTTTGAGGGCCCCGAAGATACCTTAAAACAGACCGAAAACACACAACTGGCGATCTTGGTCTGTAGTGTCGCAACGTTACGAGTTTTAGAGACATTCGGTATTGTTCCGAATGCGGTTGCTGGACATAGTCTGGGTGAATACTCCGCACTTGTCGCGGCAGAGGTCCTTGACTTTTCGGATGCGTTGCGTTTGGTACATGCACGTGCAAGTTACATGGCGGAAGCGGGAGAAACGCAGCAAGGCACGATGGCAGCGATCCTCGGGATGGAAACCGATCAGCTCCAACAGTTCTGTGATACGGCTGACGGGATTGTGAATATCGCCAATTATAATTGTCCTGGGCAGTTGGTAATCTCTGGCGAAGTCGCGGCTGTCAACCGTGTTGTCTCGCTCGCTAAGGCCGAAATAGGTGAGAGACGGTGTCGGCTTTTGCCGGTAAGTGGTGCATTTCATTCGCCGCTCATGGCACCCGCCCAACAGAAATTCGGTGCTGTGCTTGACTCGGTAACATTGCATCCCCCGAAGCTCGATATCGCTATGAACGTAACCGGTACGTTTGCGACAGATGTGGATGATATTCGGCGGCTCCTATTTCAACAGATAACGCAGTCTGTGCAGTGGGAGCAAACGTTAAAGACTATCGCAGAGAGCGGTATCACGGATTTTGTAGAGGTTGGACCGGGGAAGGTATTGGCCGGTTTAGTGAGACGGACGCTTCCTGAAAGTGGTGCTATGAACGTTGAAGACGTTAAGACGTTGTCCGTTGTAACGGATGCGTATGGGGATGGTGAATAAGATGGATGGGACATCGGAACAGGTTGCTTTTAGAGGGGATCTGTTGAGCGGTAAGACGGCAATTGTTACGGGTGCGTCGCGCGGTATTGGTGCAGCAATTGCACATAGACTCTGCGAGGCCGGTGCGAATGTCGTTCTCTGTTCACGCTCGGCAGAATCTGTCGCGCAGATCGCCGATACACTACAGCGTAAAGGTTACACGGCTTTTTCAACGGCAGCCGACATTTCGCGAAAAGAGGATGTTGAATCCCTGATAGAAAAAACGATTGAGCAGTTTTCGGGAATTGATATTCTCGTGAACAATGCTGGAATTACCCGTGATATGTTGCTCATGCGCCTCAAAGATGAGGACTGGGACGCTGTATTACAGACGAATCTCACCGGCACGATGTACTGTACGCGTGCTGTTCTACGTCCGATGATACGCCAGAAGGGCGGACGGATTATCAACATCTCGTCGGTTGTTGGGTTGATAGGAAACGCGGGGCAGGCGAATTACGCTGCAGCGAAGGCTGGCATCATTGGTTTGACGAAGGCGATTGCGAAAGAGGTCGGTAGCCGTGGTATCACGGTGAACGCTATCGCTCCGGGGTTCATCACAACAGACATGACGGCACAGATACCGGAAGCGAATCAGGACCAACTGCTTGAATTGATCCCGCTCCGAGCGTTTGGACATCCAGAAGATGTGGCAGATGCTGTCTGTTTTTTGGCATCGGACGCTGCACGCTATATCACCGGTCAAGTCCTTCAGGTTGACGGTGGTATGGTGATGTAATTGACGTGTGCTTAGGATCTTCCGGGGCATACGTTGGAAAGGCGGTCGAGTGATCCGCCGATTGGGCGCTGTTACGCTGCCCATAACTTGTACGGCTTGCCTCAATGTAGGGCACTGCATTTAAGCCCGGATTGCAAAGATATTCGAGGCATCAATGGCACTGTAATATTCAGAACAAATTTTACCCGCAACACGCTGCGGAGAAAAAATCTATAGGAGATCAGAGGAACACTTATGGCAACTAACCAAGAACGCCTTATCGAAATTATTGCTAAACAACTCGGTGTTGACGAAGATAACGTTACACCGGATGCTTCTTTTATGGAAGATTTGGGTGCTGACTCGCTTGATACGGTTGAATTGGTCATGGCACTTGAAGAGGAATTCGACATCGAAATCCCGGATAGTGATGCGGAGAAGATTCAGACGGTTCAAGATGCGCTGAGTTATCTTGACGAGCACGTATAGTCGAAGACATATCGTTGAGGGTGGGTAGCCGGATGGTATTAACCCTCTCAAAAGTGCGCTTGGTTCGTTTTGCTGGGCGCGCCTATAACTCTAACTAAAAAGGATCGGTCTCGTGGAGCGTGTAGTTATTACAGGAATCGGCGTTGTCAATGCAATTGGCAACACGAAAGAAGAATATTGGGATGCGCTTGCCGTCGGTAAAAACGGAATCGGACCTTTAACCTATTTTGATGCCTCCGAACACCGCACGCAGATCGCTGGGCAAGTGAAGGGTTTTCAGGCGGAGCAGTACCTGGACCGTCGCGCTGCGTCGAGGCTTCCGCTCTTTATTCAGTACGCGCTTGCGGCTTCAATTATGGCGCGTGCGGATGCTGATCTGGATCTTGATAAAGTTGATCCTTATCGTGCGGGGGTTCAAATCGGTTCTGGCATCGGTGGTATCGGGGTCCTTGAGGATAACGCGAAAACCCTTGCCGAAAAGGGTGTGAAACGCGTTAGCCCGTTTCTTGTGCCGTACATGATTATTAACATGGCGGCTGGGCAGATCTCGATCCATTTTAATCTCAAGGGTCCCAATTCTACGTCCGTCACGGCATGTGCGAGTGCGAACCATTCTATGGGGGATTCGTTTCGGATCATTCAGCGTGGTGATGCGGATGTCATGTTCACAGGCGGTACGGAATCGGCGATTACACCGTTAGCTTTTGCTGGGTTCTGTTCGATGCGAGCGATGTCGGCGCGGAACCACGAACCTGAACGCGCCTCGCGTCCGTTCACGAAAGACAGAGACGGTTTCGTGATGGGTGACGGCGGCGGTGTGCTTATCTTTGAGTCGCTATCGCACGCCCAAAAACGTGGTGCACATATCTATGCGGAAGTCATCGGTTACGGAATGACTTCGGATGCTCACGATATGGTAAGCCCACCGGAAAACGGTGAAGGCGCAGCGAAAGCGATGGAATTCGCACTTCGGGACGCTGGGTTATCGTTGGATGCCGTTGACTATATCAACGCCCACGGCACCTCTACACCGGTCGGCGATGTCGCTGAAACGAACGCGATTAAGTCGCTGTTCGGTGATCAAGCGTACAAAATTCCTGTCAGTTCTACGAAATCGATGGTGGGTCATCTGCTCGGCGCAGCGGGTGCCGTGGAACTTATCGCTTGTTTATGTGCGATGGAAAAAGGGTTCCTACCACCGACGATCAACTACGATATGCCAGACGAAGTCTGCGATTTGGATTACGTTCCGAACGAGAGCCGTGATGCGAACATTTCAGTTGCACTCACGAACGCGTTCGGCTTCGGCGGACACAACACCTCTATCGCCCTCCGCAAATTTACCGGTTAGCCGGATATAGCAAATTTTTCCCTAATCGGTAGGGTAGATAAAAATGATTGAAAGTGCGAAATATATCAAAATCGTTGAATGGTCAGACGAGGACGAATGTTTCATCGGGTATTGTCCGGGAATTATCGGTCCATGTTGCCACGGCGATAATGAAATAGAAGTATACCAACACTTATGTGAAATTGTTGACGAATTGTTGGCAGACACACAGAAAACAAATCAACCTCTCCCGCCTCCAACTATTGGCAGAAACCTTGAGGCATTTTTAACGAATGTCTAACGAATTTGCGTTACGGCATAACGGAGTATGCCTACGACTATGCACGCAGTCTACATCGGCTTCGGAAGCAACATCGGCGACCGACAGGCGCATATCCAGAATGCTATCCATGCCTTATCAAAAACGGAGGGGATCACCTTACAAAAGATTTCCTCCGTTTATAAAACCGACCCTGTAGGATATGAGGCACAAGCCCAATTTCTGAACGGTGTCGTTGCAATTCAAACCAACCTCCCTCCGCTATCCTTACTACACACCCTAAAAAACATCGAAACCGCTATTGGTAGACAACACCGCATCCGCTGGGGACCAAGAGAGATTGACTTAGACATATTAATCTATGGAGATAGGTGTCTCCAGACGGAGAAGCTCATCATCCCGCACCCAGAGATGCATCTCCGCCGTTTCGTATTGGCCCCGTTAGCAGAGATCGCACCGGACCTTGTCCATCCTGTTTTGAAAGAGACCGTTCAAACCTTGCTTGCGCGTCTTGAGGACGATACGTCTATCGTAAAAAAAGAAGATTGTGTTTTGTAGACTTCTACGCCTCAATCTGATATAATCTCTACAACTATTTAAGGGAGGACGGAAAAATGAGATGGTTTGAAACGCGCGGTCCCGTCTATCCGGAGGATAACTACGTCGTGGCGCGCGGAGATGAACTTGCGGATTTTGTCAAGCGGAGTTACGTGATTCCAGTGCTGCAAGAACGTCCGTCAGATTGAAATACTTGCAATTCTGCCTTGTGTGTGGTATAATTTTTAACGCAGTAACCCGTAGTACGAGGAACAGACATCCCCTAAATGCCAAAGGAGTCTTGCCGAAGAATCAGAAATAAAACATGAACATCCATGAATACCAAGCCAAACAAATTTTAGAATCCTATGGTGTCAATACACTCCTCGGTGAAGTCGCTGAAACGCCGGAAGAAGCGGAGACCGTTGCTAAGGAACTCGATTTTAGCAGATGCGTTGTGAAGGCGCAAATCCACGCGGGTGGACGCGGGAAAGGTGGCGGCATCAAACTCGCAAACTCACCTGCCGAAGCCAAACAGCACGCCGAAATGCTCATCGGTATGCAGCTGGTGACACCGCAGACGGGGCCCGAGGGAAAACGTGTCCGAAAAGTGCTGATCGCCGAGGCAGCAGAAATAGAGAAAGAGTACTACCTCGCTATATTGCTTGATCGGGAAACGTCACAACTCACGTTAATCGGCAGTGAAGAAGGTGGTGTGAATATTGAGGAGGTCGCGGCAGAAACTCCCGAAAAGATCATTAGGGCAGAGATTGATCCTGCCTTTGGTTTACCCGAATTTCAAGCGCGGCAGTTCGCCTATCAACTCATTACCGACCCGACTTACCGTCCGATTCTTCCGAACGCTACAGCACTCATTTTGTCGCTTTATAATGCATTCACGGGTTGTGACTGTTCATTGGTAGAGATCAACCCGTTGGCGATCGTGAAAAAGGATGACGGGTTAGACATTGTTGCTTTGGATTCTAAGGTGAACCTCGACGACAACTCGCTGTGGCGACACCCGGACATCGCCGAGATGCGTGATCCGTATGAAGAAGATCCGAGTGAACTGGAGGCAAGCAAATCCGGTTTGAGTTACATCCGGCTTGATGGCGACATCGGTTGTATGGTGAACGGTGCGGGGTTGGCGATGGCAACGATGGATATCATTAAACAGAACGGTGGTGAACCGGCGAATTTTCTTGATGTCGGCGGTGGTGCCTCCGTTGAAGCAGTTTCGCATGCCTTCCGTCTTATCCTTGGGGATGAAAACGTGAAGGCTGTTCTCGTTAATATCTTTGGTGGTATCATGAAATGCGACACCATTGCGAACGGTATCGTTGAAGCGGCGAAACAGGTTGACCTTAACGTTCCGCTTGTGGTGCGATTGGAAGGCACGAATGTAGAACTCGGCAAACAGATTATTGCTGAGTCGGATTTGGATGTTCAACTGGCAGAAGGACTCTCTGAGGCTGCACAACTCGCGGTAACGGCGGCGAATCTTGCATAGTAGCGAGACGATGGGAGAATTAGACTCGTGGAGAAACTTGAATTAAAGGACATAGACGTTACCGGAAAACGCGTGCTCGTGCGGGTAGACTTCAATGTGCCGATGCAGGACGGTAAGATTACAGATGAGACGCGTATCACCGCTGCATTGCCGACACTCCTGTCGCTCATCAACGCGGATGCTAAAATCATCTTGGTGACACATTTAGGCAGACCGGAAGTCGGTTCGGCATCTGATCGGGAGACACTCTCAACGGAGCCGATTGCTATAGCTTTGAGCCAAAAACTCGGCAGGCGCGTCGCACACGTCAGGGATTGTATCGGCGAATCGGTAAAAAGTGCTGTTGCGGAATTAGACAACGGCGATGTGCTACTCCTTGAGAATGTCCGTTTTTACGCTGAAGAGACCGAAAACGATGCTGCGTTTGCGCAGCAACTCGCTTCGCTCGCTGAAGTCTACGTTAACGATGCCTTCGGTACAGCGCACCGTGCACACGCCTCAACTGAAGGTGTGACGCACTATTTGAACCCGTGTGCCGCGGGATTCCTGATGGCACGTGAAATTTATTATCTCAGTACGACGCTCAGAACCCCACAGCGTCCATACATCGCGATTCTCGGTGGCGCGAAAGTATCGGACAAAATTACGCTGATTGAGACGCTTCTTGAAGAGGTGGATAAGCTCCTCATCGGTGGCGGCATGGCGTATACGTTCCTATCAGCGATGGGATATAATATCGGCAATTCGCTTGTCGAAACAGAGAAACTTGGTGTGGCGAAATCACTCATTGACAAGTCGGGTTTCTTAGACACAGTTGTGCTACCGGTAGATCATATTGTCGGGCGAGCGTTTGACCCGGAAACTGAATCTCAGGCCATCAACGAGAGAGAGATTCCCGACGGGTGGCAGGGATTTGACATCGGACCTGAAACCGTATCGGCATTTGGTGAACAGATCGCACTTGCGGGGACAGTGGTATGGAATGGTCCCTTGGGTGTCTATGAATTTGAGAAGTTTGCACAAGGCACGATTGCAGTGGCGAAACAGATAGCGGATTCGGAGGCAGTGAGTATCATCGGTGGTGGTGATTGCGTCGCGGCAATACAGCAAGCCGGTGTCGCGGATCGGATGACACACATCTCGACGGGTGGCGGTGCCTCATTAGAGTTTTTGGAAGGAAAGGCACTCCCCGGTATTGTTGCTTTAACGGATTCAGGAAGTGAGTGAGTGTTCTAAGTGATAGGCGGGGTTCCAAACCCTGAAGAAACACCGGATTTAGTCTGGGAATAGACTAAATCCATTCCTTGTATTACATTGCAAAAATCCTGCAAAGGGTTTGCGTAAGTTGTATTAAAATTAACCGAAAACCATTGCGAAACGTAGTGGCGCAATGCACAGGGGCCCATAATTAAAAACATGTTTGATAAAATAGTTCCTCGTAGTGAAGACTACGCAAAATGGTATACACAAGTCATCCGTCAAGCAGAGATGGCAGATTACGCGCCCGTGCGCGGTTGCATGGTTGTGCGTCCGTACGGCTACGCGCTCTGGGAAAATGTCAAGGCGCAACTGGATATCCGTTTCAAGGCGACAGGACACGAAAACGCGGCGTTTCCACTTTTCATCCCGATGAGTTTCATCGAGAAGGAAGCGGAACACGTTGAAGGCTTCAAACCGGAGCTCGCTGTTGTCACACACGGTGGCGGTAAAAAACTCGAAGAGCCGCTCGTGGTGCGTCCGACCTCTGAAACGATTATCGGGTACATGTATAGCCAGTGGATCCAGTCTTACCGCGACCTACCTGTGCTAATCAATCAGTGGGCAAACGTTGTGCGCTGGGAGCTGCGCACGCGTCTTTTCATCAGAACGATGGAATTCTTCTGGCAGGAAGGGCATACGGCACACGCCACACATGAGGAAGCGGAAGAGGAGACGCTCCGTATTCTTGATATCTACACCGATTTTGCTGTCAATGAAGCGGCGATGCCTGTTATCCCCGGACGTAAGAGTGAAAGCGAAAAGTTTCCCGGTGCCTTGACCTCCTACACGATTGAGGCGATGATGGGTGATAAGCGTGCGCTCCAAGCCGGCACATCACACGACCTCGGACAGAATTTCGCCAAAGCCTTTGAGATTCAGTATCTCGATGCAAATCAGAAACAGCAGCACTGCTGGACAACGAGTTGGGGAGTCAGCACCCGAATGATCGGCGCGATTATCATGACCCACGGCGACGACCAAGGGTTGGTACTACCGCCGAGACTTGCACCGACGCAGCTCGTTATTGTGCCAATTGTCCCGAAAAACAGGGACGCTGATAAACAGGCGGTCATGCAAGCCGTTGACGGTATCTGTGAGACCTTAAGCGGTGTCCGCTACCACGTTGACGATAGGTTCGACTATTCGCCCGGATGGCGGTTTAACGAATGGGAACTCAAAGGCGTTCCATTGCGCATTGAGATCGGTCCCCGTGATCTGAGTAACCAGCAGGTCGTTCTTGCACGACGCGATATACCGGGTAAGGAAGGTAAAACGTTTGTTCCGATGGATAACGTTGCGGAGACGGTGACGCAGATGCTTGAGACGATTCAAGCGGATATGTTAAAACGGGCAACAGCATTCCGTGATGCGAATACCTTTGAACCGGATACCTACGATGCCTTCAAAGAAGTCATCGAGGACGGCTTCGCGCGCGCACGCTGGTGCGGCGAGGCAGCATGTGAAGGTAAGGTCAGCGAAGAGACACAAGCAACGATCCGATGTATCCCGATGGAACAACCCGATGGGGATGGTGAATGTATCGTCTGCGGGAAACCTGCCGAAGAGATTGCAGTCTTTGCTCGGGCGTATTAAAAGATAGTGGTCAGTAACAGAGACATTTGACTTAATCAGGATCTTCTTTGCTGATAGCCGATGGCTGACAGCCGATAGCGATAATAAAAATATGAGTATACTTGTTAACAAAAATACAAAAGTGATCGTTCAAGGTATTACGGGTCGTTCAGGACGTTTTCATACGGAGCAGTGCGCGGCTTACGGTACACAAATCGTTGCGGGTGCTGTTCCGGGTAGAGGCGGGACGGATGTGAACGGTATTCCGGTGTTTGACACCGTAGCGGAAGGCGTTGCGGCGACAGGTGCGGATACCTCGCTGATTTTCGTTCCTGCGCGTTTTAATGCAGCCGATTCGGTCATGGAGGCAGCAGAAGCAGGCGTTGAACTGGTTGTCTGTATCTCTGAACACATTCCTGTTCTTGATATGGTGAAAGCGAAGGCGTTCCTAAAAGGGAAACCGACGCGGTTGATCGGTCCAAACTGTCCTGGCGTGATTACACCGGGCGAATGCAAGATCGGTGTGATGCCGGAGTTTGCCTATACGCCAGGTAACGTCGGCATCGTCTCTCGGAGCGGAACGTTAACCTACGAAGCTGCCTATCAACTCAAACGGCTCGGCATCGGGCAATCCACTTGTGTCGGCATCGGAGGTGATCCGGTGATCGGGACAAACTTCGTCGATGTCCTTGAGCTCTTTGAGGCGGATGACGACACGCACGCCGTCGTTTTAATCGGTGAAATTGGTGGGACGGCGGAAGAGCAGGCAGCGGCGTTCGTGAAGGACAAGATGACGAAGCCAGTGGTCGGCTTTATCGCTGGACAGACCGCGCCACCGGGGAAACGGATGGGACACGCGGGGGCAATCATCTCCGGTGGACAAGGCACAGCTGCGGACAAAATTCAGGCACTTAAGGATGCCGGGATTACCGTTGCGGATAGTCTTGCTACTATTGGTGAAACTGTGGCAGCTACTTTAACCGAACATATTGGACGGAAAGCATAATGGCATTCAGCGATTTCAAAGCGATCCCCGAAGTTCAGGAAAGATTTAGAATCAAACACACCGACACCGACTTTATCACAGTTTCTGAAACCGAAATCAGCCCCTCAGAACAGTTTTTGCAGGAATTAGCATTTAGCCGGCAATACATCGATGTTTTCGCTTCAGAAAGTGCCCGATGTGAAGCGGTCATTTTTCCTGTGCTGCGGGAAGTTTACAAAGAATATGCTGAAGATTACGCCCTCTGGATAAAGAAACCGATCACCTACGATGAAACACTCAGCGGCACGCCGGACTACTTTATCTCAACACGCTCGGAATTGGGGATGCTCGTCGTCGGTATACCGTTGATAATGTTCGTTGAAGCGAAGAAAAATGATTTTGAACAAGGCTGGGGAGAATGCCTGGCGGAGATGGTGGCAGCGCAAAAAATCAATGCCGATCCGGATGTACCTGTATATGGTATTGTCAGCGACGGAACATGGTGGCAATTTGGGTGCCTTGTTGGCGATGCCTTCACCCGAAACAGAACGAGTTTTAGCGTCGATAATCTGCCGAGCCTCTTTGGTGCAATTAACGCTGTTTTCAAAGCGGCAGGTGAAGCATCTGTTTTGTAGAGCCGTTCATTGTGGCGATTGAAGCGCGCTGCTGAATTGCATAGTTGTTTGGAGAGCATTTGTGAAGAAAGACATCGCTTACCTTTATGACAAAAAACAGCAGCAGCAACCGATCACTGTGCTGACCTGTTACGATTATCCTACTGCTTGTCTACAAGACGAGGCGGGAATTGACATCGTTTTTGTCGGGGATAGCGTGGGTACGAACATCCTCGGTTATAAAAGTGAGACGGAGGTGACGATGGCGGATATGCTTCATCACCTCAGAGCCGTACGCCGCGGTGTGACGGATGCCTATCTCCTCGTTGATATGCCTTATGCTGCCGATCGCGATGTCGAACAAGCCGTTACCAACGCCAAACTTTTCTTATCAGATGGCGCAGATGGTGTTAAATTGGAAGGCGGTATAGAGAAGGTTCCCATTGTCAAGGCGTTGGCTGAACAAGGTATAGAGACTTGTGTGCACATCGGTCACAACCCACAAATCCACGGTAGCAAAGCAGCAACACACGGGAAGACCTTTACCAAAGCGAAACGGCTCATCGAAGCAGCTGCAGCACTTGCAGACGCTGGCGCGAAACTCATTGTCCTTGAGAAAATCACTGAAGAGATTAGCCAAATCATTACGGAGACCGTTGATATTCCAACCATCGGCATCGGTGCCGGACGGTATTGCGATGGACAGGTGCTTGTTATCAACGATGTTTTAGGGATGGCTCGTCCCTTCAAACATGCCAGACGTTATCAGGATTACGACCACCTCACCTTTGAGGCAATCTTGCAATATATAAACGATGTCGAAAACGGAGAATTTCCAAGAGATGAAAATGTCGCACACATTGCCTCTGACAAACTTGCACGCGTGCAGAAATGGCTAAAATCAGAACGTTAACATGTCTCTGCTTATTTTTTACAGCTCCACACCGTTGAGGACTTCCTCCCAATCCCACAGAAGGATTGTGCCATCATCCCCTGCACTAACAAGTGTTTTACCATCGGGTGAAAATGAGAGCACATTCGGTGCGCCGGTGTGTCCATCAAGTGTATTGAGAACCTTACCGGTGGTTACATCTCGTAATTGAATTCCACCACCCATAAGACTGAGAATCAGCAAGGTATTATCTGGTGAAAACACCGATCCATCCCAAAACAGATCAGGTTCAGCGGAAATTTCCTTAAAATGAGGTGTTTTCGGACTCCCCAACAGATGAATCTGTCTCTGATACACAGCAGCAAGTAAAGAACCATCTGAAGAGAATGTCAAATTCTTAAGGGGTCCAGATTTCGGTGGCTGCTTATCAAAGAAGGATGTTAAGTGAACCCCAGTTTTAGCATTCCACATCTGAACTTTTCCGTCACTGGTTCCTGCTACAAGTTTATTACCGTCTGGAGAGAAGACAGCAGCATTGATCCATGCAGGTTGATCTGAGAAACGGATATCAAGTGTTTTATCTGTTTCTGTATTCCATAAGCGAATTTTACCGTAGGTATGACTGTGGGCACTGAACACTACCGTTTTGCCATCTGGAGAAAAAGTTAGATTTGGCGCAACATCTTCGTTAGAATACGTCAAGCTGGTCAACTCACGTCCGGTGGAGACATCAATCAAGCGTATCCGTGAAGTCGTTCCCAGAGGTTCAGTCGGGGTGTTTAGTATACCCTTGCTGGCAAGTTTTGTTCCATCGGGTGAAAACGCTAATGGGATGGCTTCTAACCAGTACCTCGTATTCTCAAAATCGGTTTTAGTTCGGTGTGTGGTTCTTTGTGATGTCTCCAAATCGTATAAAGTGATTATTCCGCTATCAGCAACACTTACAAGCGTAGAACTATCATTTATGAAATTCATTGCTCTCACGACATCGGTATGTTCTGTAATGTTTGGCGGTAACTGATCTTCTGTATTGATATTCCAATACAGGACAGTGCCATCTCCACTTGCACTCGTGAGTATGGAGCCATCTGGTGAAAAGGCTAAATAGTGAACAATACCGATATGCCCTCTAAAGGTTGTGATCAATTCACTTGTGTCAGTATCCCATAATTTCACATCCTGACCTTCTCCACATGCAAGGGTTTTTCCATCTGGAGAGAATAATAGGACATTTGGCCCATCAACGAGTTCCTGAGTGGATCGCAACAGATCTGGACTTAGCGATTGTTTTTGGAGGAGGATAGGTTCATTGTTGCCTGTCGTATCCCATAAACGGACGGTTCTATCTTTTTTTCCACTGGCGAGGCGCGTGCCATCCGGTGAAAATGCCAAGGATATAACACGGTTAAATTCTATTCCTTGAACACCCTCTGCTTGAAGTTTTTCTGCTGGTCCTGTGAGTGTAGACACCTTTTTACCAGACTTTGCGTTCCACAACTCAAGTATTCCACTATTTTCTGCTATCGCCACTTTGTCGTGTGTGAGCGCGTAGACTGCACGGGGATGTGAATCCAGTCGATTTTCAATCTTCTTAACATCCGTTTTTCCGGTATCTGTATCAATCCAACGAATAGTGTCCGCTGATTTATTCAGACTGACAAGTGTCTTATTGTCTTTAGAGAACCACAACACAGATGCAGCAGGCAGCGAATCGTGTAGCGTGACTTTTTGACCTGTAGCCACCTCCCACAATGTAGTGGCGTCACCTCCACCATTGACAAGGAAATGACCGTCAGGTGAAAATGCCAAGGATCTGCATATTCCCGGGAATAGCGATATCTCTTTACCAGTGCTTACATCGTACACCCACACACCTATGCTGCTACCAACAGCGAGTTGTGTGCCATCGGGTGAAAACTGAATCGCATTAATCCAACCTTTTCCCAAACGCGCTTTCGCCTTTTCAGGCAATTCCCATTGTGTATAATCTGTCACGATTTTGTCTCCTTGTGCCTCTGCGATTACTGCAGGCGCATCATTCGGTTGTTGTTGTGGGTGATTCAGCTTATCAAGCGCGTTGACACTTCCTATCTGCTTTCGTGCATCCGGTTTGGATTCAAGGTTCGCGACTATAGGCGCGTCAACGATCTCAACTGTCATTTCTGTGGTGGCATCGAAACTGTAGGGTTGCTGGAAACGCGTCAGGTATTGGTGATTTCCAAAACCGAACATGAGCAATATAACTGTTAGTGTGGAAGCAGCTGCTGCTGCCCACGGCACAAATGGTTTACCGCCGGAGGGTGCAGCAGGTTTAATACGCGAAATCTCACGCATGACGTTCTCCGTGAGGTTCGGTGAGATTTGGAAGTTGTCTAACGCCTCTCGAATCATCGGTTCCTCTTTCTTTAAACGCTGCTGTGCGCGGCGGAGGCGACTTTTAATCGTATTTGCCGATACACCTAAGAACGCGCCGATCTCCGTACACGACATCTCTGCGAAGTAGTGTAGTGTCATCACGGTGCGTTCGCTCTCCTCAAGTTTCGCAAGCAGTTTTTTGACGACCTCGCGTTGTGCTTCTACAGATATACGCTCGTTTTCTTCAACGACATATTCGGAGTACGACGGTTTTTCAGGTCGTACGCCACCCTTGTTTTTCAACAACTGTGCCCGCAACTGTTTTTTCTCCAACCATGTGTTGCAGCGGTTTGCGGCGATCACATAAAGCCAACTGGCAAAACGCTGCGGTTTCTTCAGCGTTCGGAGTTTCTGATAGGCTTTCAAGAATGTATCCTGTGTAATCTCTTCGGCGATGTGAAAATCTCCGATTTTTCGCCACGCGAGCGCGTGGACCTGTTTTTGATATTTTTTCACAAGTTCCGAGAAGGCGTTCTCATCGCCGTCGAGAACACGGTGAATTAATTGTGCATCACTGTTTTTCATAGATCACCTCCGATTTCACCCTATAGTGACACTACGAAACGGTGAAATGGGTGCATAATTCTGCACAAATAGGAAGAGGGTATTTTGATGAGTTATAGTTTAATCTGATCGTGCCTTTTCTAAAATGTCATCCATTTCGCGCATCTTGTCCTTAAGTTGCGGGACGGTGGTGCCCAAAATACCAAAGCGCGGTCGCACCTACCAAGAAAAGAACGACATAGATTGGCATAGGGGACTTTCTCATTTTCAGGTTCCTTAGAAGATTGAACAGGCTAACAGCCTATTCTACGGTAGATTGAACAGGAGACTAACGGTTTCCTATTCTACGGTAGATTGAACAGGAGACTAACGGTTTCCTATTCTACGGTAGATTGAACAGGCTAACAGCCTATTCTACGGTAGATTATCCAAACTGTAGTAGTGTATGGAGTGCCCACGCCGAATCTTTGCCAGAGGACCAAGAGACCAAGACCGGCGTAGGTACAGTGTCGTCTGTCTGTTTTGTCATTTTACACCTTCTGATAATTTAGAGTGCCAAGAAGTTTGCCAATAAGTCTTTCCCGGCGGTTGTCAAAATTGACTCTGGGTGAAATTGGACACCCCAGATAGGCAAAGTCTTATGCCGAAGTCCCATGATCTCGTCTTGATCTGTCCACGCGGTAATCTCAAAGCAGTCTGGGAGCGTCTCTTTTTTTACGATAAGCGAATGGTAACGCGTCGCTTCAAACGGGTTGTCTAACCCCTCAAAAAGTTCAGCACCGTTATGGTGTATCATAGAGGTTTTACCGTGCATGAGCCGATCCGCACGAACGACATCGCCACCGAACACATCACCGATACACTGATGCCCAAGACAGACCCCTAAAATCGGCACTTTTCCAGCGAAGTGTTGTATGACCTCGTTGGATATGCCTGCCTCTTTCGGCGTGCAGGGACCCGGTGAGATGACAATCCGTTCCGGTTGCAGTGCGTCTAATGCGTCTAATCCTATTTTCCGGCTCCGGTGTACCTCGAGTTCAGCACCGAGTTCGCCTAAGTACTGCACGAGGTTATAGGTAAAAGAGTCGTAGTTGTCAATCATTAAGACCATTTTTTCCTCCTAAAGTTGCAGTTCTATAACAAGAAGCCTTGTTCAGCCAACTCAATAGCGGTGAACATTGCCCGCGCCTTATTCAAAGTTTCGTAATATTCATTTTGAGGTACTGAATCAGCGACGATCCCACCGCCTGCTTGGACATAAGCGGTTCCATCTTTGATAACTGCGGTTCGGATAGTGATTGCGGTGTCTGCGCTGCCGGAGAAGCTGAAATAACCGACGGCTCCGCCGTATGTCGCGCGCCGTGTAGATTCAAGTTCGTCGATGATTTCCATTGCGCGTACCTTCGGGGCACCGGAGAGTGTGCCGGCAGGAAGACATGCTCGGAGGACATCAAAGGCCGTAAATTCCTCGCGCAGCTGTCCAACAACATAAGAAACGATGTGCATCACGTGCGAGAACCGTTCAACGATCATGAGTTCCGTGACTTCAACGGTATGGTATTCACAGACGCGTCCGAGGTCGTTGCGCCCCAAATCCACAAGCATGACGTGCTCGGCGCGTTCTTTCGGGTCCGCGAGAAGCATCCGTTCCAGTTCTTTATCTTCTTCGGGGGTCGTCCCACGCGGGCGTGTGCCCGCAATTGGAACCGTCTGGACGATCCCATCTTCTACTCTCACCATCATCTCCGGTGATGCCCCTACGATGTCAAACGCATCGAACTTCAGATAATACATATAGGGCGACGGATTGACGACTCGCAACGCTCGATAAACATCAAATGCGTCTACGGATACTGGGCGGCTGAGCCGCTGTGAAGGCACGACCTGTATGATGTCGCCTGCGGCTATGTACGTTTTGGCACGCCGTACGACTGCTTCATAGGCATCCTTGGTAAAATTCGACTGTAGTTCAGGTGGGGGATTCGCAGGCTGCGCTTGGCGGTCAGCGTTATTGTCCGTCAATTGAACTTCCGAAACAGTTGTGAGTTTCTCGACTAACGCTTCAATGTTCGCAATAGCGTCGGCATACGCGGCATCTACATCTCCATTAACACGTGCGTTTGCGACGACTTTAATCTGATGGTTCACATGATCGAACACGAGAATCGTCTCGGTGATCATGAAGAAACAATCTGGGAGCTGCAAATCATCTTCCGTACTATCTGGCAATTCTTCGACGAACCGCACCATATCGTAACTCATGTAACCGACTGCCCCGCCGTGGAATTGCGGTAAATCTTCGACCTCAACAGGTTGGTAATTTTGCAACATTTCTTCAAGAGCCCTCAGCGGATCTTCGCACTCTTGTGAGATTGTTTCGCCTGTTGCCAAGTCCTCAATAGTAACCTGATGCCCTTTACTATGGAAAAGCATTGAGGGTTGCGTACCCAAAAACGAGTACCGTGCGAGGGTTTCGCCCCCTTCAACGCTTTCGAGCAAGAACGCATAATTATTGGGCATCAATTTGTAGAAGGCGGATACCGGTGTCTCCATATCCGCCAAGATGGGTCGGTACACCGGGACGGTGTTTCCTAATTTTGCTTTCTCTTTAAAATCCTCTAATGTTGGATAATACATCATTATTTCCTTTTCATAATGTAGATCGGGATTTCTAAGCGGATGCTAAGATACGAAAATTAGCCAACAGTAGAGACTAATAAACGTCATCCGCGTCGAAAATCTTTTCGCCTACTATATCTGTAGACTCTCCATCGGGGGAGACTTCCCGAAAGAAGCAGGAGCGATAGCCGGTATGGCACGCTGCGACTTTCTGATCGACCTTTATGAGTAGGGCATCGCCGTCACAATCGACTGCGACGGATTCGACCGTCTGTGTATGCCCTGAAGTCTCCCCCTTAATCCAGAGTTTTTGGCGGGAACGGCTCCAGAAGCAGACGCGACCGGTCGTCAACGTCTCTTTTATCGCCTCGTCGTTCATATAGCCTACCATCAGGATTTCGTTATTTGTGCGATCCTGAATGACTGCGACGACCAGGCCGTCCCTGTCATATTTAAGTTCCGATAGAATTTTCATTTTTTAAATTTTCCTTGCGGTTAACTATTGTCGGTTAGGGATTTAGTGCCAATACTATAGTAGTAGTCTGTCACATCTAAACAAATGGATGGTTCGTAGTAGGGCAATTCATTGCCCGTTCTTGACGTGCGATAAATCGCACGACTACGAACCGGGTTTACCTATCATTTCAATGTTGACAGAACAGTAGTCTGTCACATCTAAAGTGATGGGTGGTTCGTAGTAGGGAAACCATTCATTGCCCGTTCCGACGTGCGATAATGCACTTCGCATTTGGGTGAGTACACCGCAGAATCGCACGACTACGAACCGGGTTTACCTTTCATTTCAATGTTGATAGACTAATAGGTCAATCTGTGCGCTTTGCAAAAAAAACACCTTATGCTGCCGGGGTCGGTGTGCATAAGGCTTCAACTGGACTTAGAAATGAAAAACGTCGATTTCGATATGTATTTCAGTTATCCATTTAGGCGCACACTCCCCCGCAAGCAGTTGGAACGCCACCAATGCCGATGGTTAACGGTGCTATGTGAGTTGGAGTGTGAGTATATAAATGTCATTTTCTTTTTCAATTTCCATCTAAATATTCAAATTCAGATACTGATACTAACATTAATAATGATACCATATCTAGTTCGTATTGTCAAATTTTTCGGCATTTTACGCCGCATATTGTTTTGACTGGTTCATATATATAAACATATCATCAGCTATAAAGTGATACACTTCAAGATTCATCCGTTCGATTTCTGCCAGAAATCCACCCGCGGATAACTCATAATTCCGAGGATTAGTTTCAACCTGCCGGAGTCTTTCAACTTGTTTTTGAAAGTACTCAATACGATCCAGCGTTGCTTTAAGTTCTTGATTGTTCTGAATCATTGTTAATCACCTCAACTATGCCGCGGCGTGTGTTGTCGCGTTTAACCTGCCAATACTCCACTGCTCCCTGCTCGCCGCCTATTGCTGCAAGTTTGCGGCTCCAGAAAACGCTTGCTCCTAAAATATTCTGTGCTTTTTGATGATCAAAAATGAGAGCAGCTTCACCATCCACCTGATCAACATCAAACGTATCATTCATCAATAAGAAAATATCTACGTCACCGGGGGCTGGTTTAATTGTTACAAATGAACCAAACACGATAAATCTTGCCACTTGGCCGGTGCTGTTTGCCAATTTGAAAATGTGTTCTAATTGCTGCCCAACGCGTTTTCTTTGCGGGGTCCCTGCACCGAAATGCTGTAAAGTTTCAGCCAATGTTGCTTGATGAATTCCTACGGGTAAGTCACCATCATTATCAAAGGCGGGCCATTTTTTCATCTGGATTTAGGTTTTAGTCCTACTGTTGTGTAAGCATTACAGCGATAAATGAAGGTAATTTTACACCGATTGCCCGTTCAAAGTCGGCAATGCTTGTCTTACGAAAGTTAGTGGTGATATCTACCCCTCTATCTCGGGCAATAGTCAAGTCAGCCATAGCTTTCTCCCATTCTCTTAGAAATAACCATGTCGCGCCTCGATTGTAATAGGCGTGAGCAGACTGTGGTTGTAGTTGTATCACTTTGCTAAAGTCTTGGATAGCAAGGTCATGTTCACCTTTGATGCTGAGAGTGATGCCGCGATTGCTGTAGGCTTCGCTAAAATCAGAGTTCAATTTTATCGCTGCGTTATAGTCTTCAATGGCTTTGTCAATTTCACCTTTGCAGCGGTAAGCATTACCACGGCCATTATATGCTTTATGATCACTTAGTCTCAGTTTTATTGTCGTATTATAGTCTTCAATGGCTTTGTCAATTTCACCTTTATAGACATAAGTGTGACCTCGATTGCAATACGCCTCGGCGAAATTAGGATTTAACTCAATTGCTCTGCTATAGTCTTCAATAACACGGTTATGGTAGCCTTTTTCACTATAAGCGTTTCCACGATTGCAATATGCTTTTGCATAATCGGGGTTGATCTGTATCGCTTTATTATAATCTTTGATGGCTCTATCAACTTCACCTTTGATACTAAAAATAACACCACGACTATTATAAGCATCGGTAAACTCTGGGTCCTTGCTTATTGCTTCGTTATAGTCTTCAATGGCTTTATCAATCTCGCCTTTTCTGTAGTAAGCGTTCCCTCGATTATTATATGTTTTTGCCTTGTCAGGTTCAAGTTGTATCGCCATACTATAGTCGGTAATAGCAAGGTCATTCTTGTTTATTTTTCCGTAAGCAACACCACGATTGCAATACGCTGCGGCATAATTATGTTTAAGTTGTATTGCTGTGGTATAGTCCTTTACAGCAAGTTCAATCTTGCCATTCTCTTCATTAGCAATGCCTCGATTATAATAAACCTCGGCAAGGTATGGATTGAGTTTAATCGCTTTATTATAGTCTTTCATGGCATTCTCTGCTTCACCTTTATTTGCGTAAGCGTTGCCACGATTACTATAAGCCACTGCAAAATTAGGATTGAGCTTTATTGTCTTATTGTAGTTTTCAATGGCTTTGTCAACCTCGCCTTTTTTACCATAGATAACACCGAAATTGTAATAGACAATTGCATAATCAGGTTTTAGTTGTATAGCAGTGGTGAAATCTTGGATAGCAAAATCAAAGTTGTTTTTGTCTTGATAAGCAGCTCCACGATTGATGTAGGCATCTACATCGCGCGGATTAATTTCAATTACATGTGAGTATGCTCCTATTGCCATATCCAGTTGTCCGAACATCATAAAAATGTTGCCTTGTTGGAATGCCAACTCAGCACGCAATTCCTTCTCTAACGTAGCAGATGATGAATCCGCCTGGGACTGCATTCTTTCTATCACTTTTCGGAGTCTCTCAACCACACTCATCCACCCTTTGTTCTCAGGGTTCCATTCGCTAATATCGTAGATTGGCTTGCCTTTTTCAGGAAGTGCTTGAAAATCGCTGAGTTGATGATTTTGCCAATCGCAGTGTTCAAGGATAATCGGAATTATTCTTATATTTGGACGTAACGCAGCAGTCAACTCCTTATTACAGTTTTCAGAAGCAAGACTGTAAGGACAAGTAAGGTAGAGCAGAATATCTGAATCGGCAAGATTGTTAAAAATTGCCTCCCGCCACTTGTCTCCCGGTAGAATTTCGTTGTCATGCCAGACATCAATTAATCCGTTTTGCTTCAGGACAGCAAGGTGGGTTATCAATTTGTCCTTTGCTTCCGCATTTTTGTGGGCGTAGGTAATGAAGACTTTTAACGGTTTGCTCATTAACTTTTCTCCATAGCGATAACTTTTTTTCCGCTGAAGCCTCATGATCGTTTGAATCGCGAATGATGTGGATTCTTTGAGGTTAATCATAACATATTTGGTGAACAGATGCCAGCTAAACCTTAGGAATCCAGTGTATAAAATTTCGCAATAAGTAGATTTGGGATGTCAGATTTTTTGTTTTTCGGACAATTTTTTGTTATTTTTATGATCGTTTTTACGATAAAAATGCCGTTGAATACTTCTATGGATTGGTAGGGAGTTGAACCCTATAGCAACGAGTTTGGAGCCCGCGCTAATACCAAATCCAACCACACAAGAGTATTCAACGGCATTTATATTATAGCATATTTCGGTTAGATTGCCAAGTTAAATTTCAGATTTAGATGCTTCTAATTCTGCTTCAATATCATCCAGTTTGTCTCGCATTTTGGCTAACACTCTATCTACTTTGTGTATTGATCCGCCTAAAATCACTGATGATAATTCGTCTGATGTAGATTCAGATATGGACAAAATTTCGCAGATAGCATCAAGAAGATGAGCACATAGGGGGTATTCATTCAGTGCGATTGCTTTATTAAAGATAGCGGATGCTGACGTTAGATGCCCTTTTTGCATTAGCGCAATACCATCAGAGATTAATCCTGTAGGACGAACTTCTTTCATTATAACCTCCAAATTATTATTTGGGTTATTATGCGTTTTTGGGGACGCATAGTTTCAGTTGTGTAGTTATCCGATCTCACTCGGTTACACGGTAAAATCTACGCAAATCTGCGTTTCATTACCAACTATACAACAATTGATTAGCGTAGGGCAGTAGAGAACTTCAAAACAAAGCTGCCCTACATCTAAACAAGCAAACAATCAATCAACGGGAAGCAACGACCACAAAGATTTTTCTGCATCCCAAATCTACTTATTGCGTAAAATTTTTGACCTAATGTTCTGAGCGATTCAGACACTCCCCGCCACAATTGCGATTTCTTTGTGGGTAAGTGATTTTTTACTTAAGACGTGCAGCGAGATTTTCGAGTGGGAATCCTTCAGTTTCCCATACAGAATGATTGACATTAATTCTTGCTACACCCGCCTTAATTAACAATTTGATACCAGAGAGGGTTTCGCTAGTGATGTTAGTCTGCAATTCTTCTAACGCGTTGAGATTTTGGCACAACGGAGCCACACGAAGTCCAATATTTTTAACGAATCTCATTTCCTCTCGCACAGTTTCTAAATCTGGTTCACCATTTCCTTGTTCTATTGGGACAATACAAAGTAAGAATTCGTCCCCCTTACCCACAGCGGTTTTTGCTTGCGTGAGAGTCATATTAACGCTTTGAGTTCGCGTAGATTTCACTTCAACCAACCAATTTTTGCTATCTCGTTCTATATCCAGTGTTATCATATTATCAGTATTATCTGAAATTTCAAAGTCCGAACCCGTTCCAGTACGACGAACTGAGAAACCTTCTTTCTCCAAGTTCGTCTTCACCAATTCTTCGACTTGTTGCCCCAAGTGTTGGTTCTCACTCACGATCCGTCTCTGTTCCCGTCGTTCTTCAAGATGTTGAAAGAGATTTTCATCCTCTTTCAGGTCCTGCACCAACGCACTGATTTGACTCAAGTTACCTCCAGCCTTAACTATTATCTCTGTGAGGACATTCTCTTGCACTCTACGTGCTTCTTCATTGCCCACCGTTACAAATTCCCGCATCAAGTCAAACCGTGTCACACCAATTGCATCCAATAGGTTGACGACAGCAGGATTCTGATGTAGAGAATCCGGTTGCCATCCGTTATCGCGAAGCAGACTCGCAAGCGACTCAGCTGTCGCACGGACACGGCGTTTTCCCTCACATAGAATCCAACTATTATTTCGCACCGGCATCACCCAGGCCTCTGGATAGTATTTATGAGTTCCTCCGCATTCACAAATTACTTCTCTAGGTTCTAACGCGTGGACATCTTTTTGAATAAGCCACTCGGTGAGAAATCTCCAGAATAGGAAGGCTCGTTCTCGACTATCACTGACTCTGCTCATAATTTCAGAGCGTTTTACAACATCTGTCACGCGGTCAACAAAAGCAATGTGGGTACCTTCATCACGATCTACATCTGGAGAAAACTCTTTGAGATTCACTTGTTTTTTATCCGTGTACCGGTACCGGATTGCCATATTAACAAGTCGTTGATCACTGAGGATTTGCCATGTGTCTCGGTTAGACGCTGCTTCAAAAAACGCATCTGCCAAGATGCTGTTCGGCGGAAAAAGATCTTTGAACGGTTGCAAGTCTTCCGGCCATGCGCGAACGGGTGCCAACAGCAACGACGAGAAAGGGGTATTATGTGTAGCATTCGGTAGGTAAAACACAAGAGGACTGCCAGATTTACCATCTTCCACAAACACAGGAAAATTTAGTAAGTGGAAGTAGGCTTCTCTATTAACTATCCACGCGAATAGGCGGCCACTTGCTTCCTTGAAGGAGTCGTCTGGCTTCTCGTCGGCACGTTTTCGGATCCGGCTAATAATATCCGAAACAACAGATTCGTTATTCATATTTCCCGCGCCGACTTCTTGAACTAAGGGAGTAAGGCGGGTATCCCGTAGCCTCTGCCGGATAAAGTCCCCCAACAACTCGGCAACGTTTTTCAGGTCTTCGTCTATGTCCGTATCACGGGATGTCTCATTCAGTTGACGAAAAAAGCCCACTTGATCAGGAACAAAGCGACGGGTACGAATTTCATTATCAAATCCGTTGTCTATCAGAAATTGATAGAATTGATTCAACCATTCGACAGCACAAACATCTGGACGGAGCAATTTCTGCAGATTCTCAAGATGGCCCCATCCTGCGTTGTGCCCTTGGGTATATTTACTCTTTTCTTCTACAAACGATGCCAGGCTCCCACCATTCCTTAACATTGGTCGGACGTGTTCAGATACATTTGTCCAGCTCTGAATGGCGCGACACCATCCTATTGCTTCATCTTGTTTAGGCAATTGCTCACGTTTTTCCTCAAGGCTCTCCAATAATTTCCACAAAGTCTCTATGTCTGCCTCACTTTTCGCTTGAAGAAATATAGCATTTTGGGGGGCTAAGAGAGTTCCAACAGCAGTAATAACCGCAGGTGTTGGACAGATTTCGTCAATGAATTTTGATTTTAGACAGTTCCTAAGCTGTTCTATATTCTTCAGCCAATCCTTTTCTTGGATAGGAGGAATTTCCACTAATCGATGCACATTACACCAACCAGACTTTGCCACAAACGCTAAGATCCTAACAAGCAAAGCGCAGGCTTCTTCAATCACAGCTTGATTGTTACGGTTTGCTTCGTTGTCGCTTTGCCAAAGATACACACCATTGCGGTTCTCCGTTGGCGTAAAATCTAAGCTATGGATAACAGCGGGAAAGCTGAAGTCTTCGGTGCCCACCAAAGGAAAACCCAAAAAGAGTCTTGGTATATTCTCAATTGGTAGACATACTAAACTGTTGTCACTTGATGTTAGAGGAACTGTGACAGAAGCCTTTTCACCTTGTGCCAGAAGATATTTCATTTCTGTATTATTTCCATTCGTTTTTTCTGTCACTATGATTTGCTGGATTTCTGAGACCTCCATCTGCAAAGGTTCAATGGCTTCAAAACAAATAGTTTCGTGATGGTCTTCAATGTTGATGCTGGAGAATTCCTGATTGAAGACAACTACGTACGGCGCGCATTGTTTCAGCGTTGCAATTCCACTCTTCACTGCATTCGCCGCGTTATCTTCCTTGATTGGATATACGAATCGAGTGGTAAAGCCTTCCGGCATTGGGACTTGCGGTGCTATAGATGGACTGAAATTTTCCCAGGCTTCGTCCATTGACTCACGAAGTGCAGTTACTGAATCAGGTTTACGTAGTTTACGTACCAAAGGGAAGTCAAACCATTGACCATTGTGGAGCTGACCCGAGATAACCACTTCTGGAGACAACAGGTGTGTTGTCAAAAAGCCGCTGCCGTATTTTCCTATTGTTTCTTCATCCTCAACTTTCGTTGATCCGTGATAAATGAGATGGGTTATCTGTTCAGGTGTGAATCCGCCTCCGTTGTGTAAAAAGACGAGTTCTTCCGAATTGTATTGAATTTTTACGATGAGGCGGTTAGTGCTTGTTTTTGAAGCATCACGCGCATTCTGTAAAAGTTCCCATATCCATCGATTTTGCCACGTTGCACGATTCGACTCCTGATCGGTCAGATACTTGGAAACGGCTTGTGCCGTGTTTTCAGTGAGAACACGATTCCTAGTTTCGTCTTTGTTCCATTGGGTTGTCATAATAACACTTTTTGCGAAATTGGATAAGTAAAGTAGCAGTTGAGGCGATATTTGACTTCAATCATACCATATCCAATCTGCATTGTCAAATTTTTTGTTAATGATTCCCCGACATTTCACGGGTGTGTAAATATTTTGGCAGCGTTCCGTTATAGAGGCGGTTTACTCCAACACCCCTCGTCAATACACATAGCACTCCGCTGGAGTGCAGCTGCGAACAATCTTGATTTCTATAGATATATCACGCCTCTGGCGTGAAGAAGTCTTTATGTCTAAAGATACCTCTTTGCTCCAGCGGAGCAACATATCTATAGAAAAGCCGTTGCGCCTTCTTGCACTCCAGCGGAGTGCTATGTTTGAAGCATTAGAAAACGGTGTAACGAATTGAGCGCCAAAAACTTTACACACCCGAAAAATTTGCAAAAAATGTTCCTATATGATATAATATAGACATTAACAATTGAATAGATTAACGGTTCAGGTGCCATTACGGAGAATAGGGAAGCGCGGTAAGAATCCGCCACGGCCCCGCCACTGTGAACGATCGTAAATACCCGCTGAAAACGCCACTGTCAATTCATTGATGGGAAGGTTCAACGGACGCAAGATCGGAAGTCAGGAGACCTGCCTGGATTGTGTTTCACGCATCTGCTTTCGCGGGAAAGCGGTGGAACGAAGCGCGGTAAACGTGATTTTTAATCACAACGTGAGAGTAAGAATAAACCTCATATAAAAGCGTCGCCTTGTCCCCTGTCTTCTCTACGAGAGCAGGGGTTTCTTGTTTCATTACGGAGGGTTTCGGCGAAGCTCGCAAGCCGAAACATTTTATTAAAAAGTATGAACAAAGTTTTTTCCTTTCGGCGGCACTTCTCGTCTACATCGTTTCTCAAACTACCCACATTCCTACTCATAAGCGCGCTTCTGTTTACGCGCCTCCTGAGTCCATCCTTTGGACAGACAGAGGTTCAAGACCTTGCGGTTGTCATAAACGCCTTGACAGATCCCGATTTGGGCATTACGGCATCGCTTTCAATCATCGATCTGATGGAGCCGAATGAAAATCGGGCTGTAGACAACGAGATACTCCATTTTAGCAGCCAAGTGCTTCAGCGGAGGCGGGCAGTCGGTCTTTCGGTTCGAGGACATCTCGCGTATATTCCGACTTTTAATTTACCTGTTACGGGTGCCCCGAGTGATGGTGATAGCATTTTTATTGTCAATTTGGAGGACCGAGAGATCGTTGGTGAAATTCCGATTCAAGAAGGCGCGACCCCTCAGCAGATCGTTTTTATCAACGATGAGAAAGCCTACGTTACCTGTGCAGCGGCATACGAGGTGCATGTCGTTAACATTCCGAATCGTAATGTAACGAAGATCATCACCGGTTTTTTCAACAAACCGACGGGTATTACGCTCCTCAACGGCAAAGTCTACGTATCAAACCCTGCATGGGAATGGGACCCAGAAGCAGGTAAAACTGACTATTACCAGAGCAGTGTCACAGTCATTGATACAGCGACAGACACGGTGCTGAAATCTATTCCGGTGCCGACGAACGCGAGTGAAATCTTCAACGACAGTGAATCGTCCGTTATCGTCAAAACGATAGGCAATTACGACGATGTCCTTGGACATATCGTCGTGATTGACGCGACTACTGATGAGATTGCCGAAACGGTTGAGCTCGGATTCGCGCCTGGCGCCGCCGCTCTTAATTCTGAAAAGCAGCTGTTCATGCAAGGCAGCTGGCAAAAACCGGGTTTGCTTATCTACGATATCGTAGCAGAAGACTGGATTCGCGACGAAGATGATACGATTGCTAACTTCAGTAACGATGCGGATGCGCCTATCGGTGGTGGTTTGACCTTCGCGCCGGACGGAAATCTGTATATCACGCAACCCGACTGGGGAGGCGGCGGACAGGATTACGTTCGTGTCATGGATGTCATGGATGCGTCTCTCCTGCAAACATATCATGTTGGTCCGGGTGCCTCTATCCTTGCGTTTGCACGAGTTATCTCACGCCGCGAAGATATAAACAACGATGGCGTTGTCAATATTTTGGATCTGGTCATCGCGGCTCGGTTCTTGGGTGATCAGGGTGCTGGCATCGTCGCGGATGTTAATGGTGACGAAGTCGTCAATATCCTTGATCTGGTGCTGATTGGTCAGGCGTTGTAATTTAGGAATCATTGGCGCGGTTCGGAACCGCGCCTTTCATTCACTACTGGCAATTTTTAAAATTACTATCGAAGAAAATGGGCAGTGACATCGGTACTGATATGGAGATTCATATCATGGACGCTTTAGATCAATCCATAATAAAGAAGTCTCTCTGGTACCTGGTACTGCTCATTTTCCTTGTCAGTTGTGCCTCAACGCCTGAAGAAGAGACGTTATCATGGGAGGTGGCGTTCTTTTCGTTGGGTGCGAAGGTGCGGTTCGGTGAAGCGTCGCCGGTACAGCGTCTGAACGCCTTTAATGAAGACGGTGTGAGGGTCGCGCAACTCAACTTTCCGACACCACCGCGACAGATAGAACCGCTCTACTTTGAATGGCGCGAGGGGGAAACCTACAGATTTGAGGCGACTCTGGTAACGGGAGGTGTTGATAGTCAAATTGTAACCGCCCCGCGTTCGTATGCACAAGGGAGCTTAGAAATCGCGATTCCTTATGGGACTGCACCACAAGCGGATACAGGGCAGACGTTCGGAAGCAGTCAGAAGGCACTCGTTTTGAAAGAAAGTGAAATGACAGCCACTGTCCTTGTTAGAAACGGGAATGTGGCAGCGACCTTTGATTTCCAACTCTGTCTTCCCTCTACATTGACAATCGTTCGGTTACCAGAGGACTGGAGAAGTGAGACAATCGGGACCGAAACTTGCCTCTCCACCACTGATAGATTTAAAGTCGCATCGGAGGTCTGGTACCGTGAGTTAGTTTTGAGAACATCTGAGGAAAATCAGACAGATGGACAAGAAATTTCTGGGACTGTCCGTTTTACGGCAGACAGTGGTCAGGTATGGGAGCAGCAGGCGAAGGTGGCACTGCAGATGGCGACAATTCCAGAGATTGCTGAACGCCTCTCCATCGAATCGATTGTGATGCCTACGGATGCGATAGGTGCAGCGGATTCGAGGCAGCGAGCGAATACTATCCACTATGCGCGTCCATTTTTTAGAGGGTTCGGAACAGCGCAGACCAACGCCTTCGAGCCGACAACTTATCAGACAGTGCGTCTCCGCAATGATAGTGCAGCGACGATTCATGTGGTCGTATCGTCGAGCAATATAGATATAAATAGCGGCGAAACGATTCCGTTTCTCGCGCCTCCAGAGACAGCGAACGGCGGCATAAATCAGAGTGTGGCATTTGCAAGCCTTCCAGCAGGTGTGGTTACAGAAATTCCACTTCCTGTCTATTTTCACCCGATGTATATCAGGCAAGGGAAGCCGGAACAGGCGATCCCTGGAGTGTATCAGCGTGACATTACGGTGAAAGTCTGGGGCAGCGATGCAACCGTCCTTCGCGAAAAGCGACCGTTGCACCTAATTGTTCCAAATCAGCAAGCACTGCTTATCAGTCTACTGGCGATAATTTGCAGTAGTATCGGCTTTGCAGTTGTCTTGCGGTTTCACAAGCGAATTTTTGCGGGATTCACAACGAAACAGATCATTGTTATCGCGTTATTCGGCGCGACGATTTTCGTGGGGGTGATGGTCCCATCAACGTTGTTTCTCAACTTAATCCGCGCAGTTCTCGGTCCGATTTCTGTGCTCCTAACGGGTTTGATAAATGAGACCCTCTACTACGCCTTGTTGACGGCGTTGTTAATTTATATTAGCGGGGATCCTAAAAGGACGGCAGGCACGCTTACAAGGCACACCTACCAAGGCAGGCAGAACACGGACGCTGCGACGCTTGAATATGTGAATGCGAAGCGGCAAAGCAACGGAAGCGGTGTGATTTTACTCGTCTCGGCGGTGCGGTTGCTGCTGAGCGGCGTTACGTTCGGGCTCTTTACACCGATGGCGATTGTCTATACCGGTACGAGTGTCCTCTTATTGGAAACGGGATTTCTGTTTGTGCGCGGACGGAACATATTGGCATGGGCCGTCGTGTTGGGGGTCTGCGACGCGATCGCTGTCTATGTCGATTTTCAACTCTCTATGCTATTCTATCGACTTTTCTACGCCGATTGGTATATTGTCCTCCGAATCTTAGTAGAGGGGTTCGCCTACACATTTATCGGTGTACTTCTCGGTGCGAGGTTAGGACGCGGACTCTGGCGCGTGGCGGATTAAGTTATGGCTGTCGGGTCCGTAGGTGCGGTTTTTCACTCACGCAGAAAAAGCATTCAGACAACACAAGGAAACACAACATGAAGCGAATTCAAATTTTTCATTTTCTCTGCTTACTTTTCATTTTCTCTATCGGTATTGCAACAGCCGATGTGAGTGTCACTTGGGTTCGGACAGGTGTCGTTGTTGAAACCGAACACAAAGACGGTCTCTCGGACGACATCGGTGTTACCGCTGTGTCTGACGACACAGCGCGCGAATTAGCCGAAGGATTGACGACTCAACGCCTTGATACGAATCGTGTCCTATTGCGATTCAGATGGCAACCGAACCAAGGTTATCAGTTTCGCTTGAATGATCGCGTGAAAACGGCGACTGCGCCGCTAAAGCCGGTGTCGTATCTCATCCGCACGGTTGAATTAGACGGGCTTTTGTCGCTGATGGAAAACCTCCGGCGCCCTGCGAAACCGACTGCGGTTGCTTTAGGACACGGCAACGCCCCTAATACTGAAAGATTGGCGGTTGCGACGGACAGTGGACATCTTGCTGTGCTCCAACCAATCACGGGTGAGACACTTTGGAAAACGCGTATCTCAGAAGGATATGTGAGACGGATGGCGTTTAATCCCGATGGTACGCTGCTCTATGTTGGGGAGCAGGCGGCTGACGGATTTATCTATTGCTACGATCTCGCAACCGAGAAGCCGACGCTCCGTTGGAAGTATCGTACTGCTGATGACATCGAAACCTCTACACCGAGCGATCCGGACAGTGTTTACGCGTGGGTCAGTTATCCCGGTCCAGTGTGTATGCGAACGCTGGCTAACGGCGATCTTTTGGTCGCAAGCGTGCATTCATGGACAGAAAACGATACACCCCGTAAGATGTCGCAACTCTATAGGTTTGACAGCGAAACGGGGGATGTTATTTGGAAATGGCCCCGCGACAGTGCGACTTCAAAGATAATACGCTGGTTTGACGTAAGTGCCGATGGGAAGACGCTTGGGATCGTGACAGACAGTGGACATAACTTACAAGGGAGTCCGACCGATGAAAACGGTGCCGGTAATGGAAAACTCGTTGTTCTTAACACAGCAGACGGGACAGAAAAGTGGCATGCGGATATTGAACCGCTGCGCGCGTATTTTCCACAGGTCACGTTTTGGCGTGGGGTTAGCATGTCTCCCGACGGCAAATTCATCAATGTAACAACAGACGACGGACGTGCATTTATCTTTGACGTTGATAGTCCCGAACCGATATGGCAGGAAAACTTGACGACCCCTCTGGAGGTGAGTGGTATTCCGATTGTGGCGACTTCTGGTACGATTGGGGCGACAGACGCAGCCGCTCTCTTCGTCACTGGAGACACCTACATCCCATATCATCTCCGAAAAGGTGCGCAACGCCCTTCGGCAGCACATCCGAATGGGATGACGCTGTTCGCCTATTCGTGGTCGGGTGAGAAAATCTGGCAGTGGCAGCTTGAGAATATGCCGCAAGGTTTACGCGTTGATGTGAAGGATCGCTACGCTGTGTTGTCTGTCTCTAAGCGTACACAAGATCCGAACGAGAGTCTTCACGGTGTGTCGGTATTTGATTTGACAGCAGACGGCAGCGGCTTATCGAAATATCTGTACACCTACCGTACAGAGGGACAACTGCCTTATGATACGCTTGCGATGAGTGCGGATGGCGCGATCATTGTTGTCGTTGAAGTGCCGATAGTGTTGCCAGATGAGACGGTGCGCGGAAAGAATCGGGTGCATGTGCTGTATTGATTGCACAAGAACAACCGAATCAAAGATGATGCCTTGACAAACTCAAACGCCCTCTGTATACTTATTATAGATTTTTCGATTTTACCAAATTAGGTGGATATTCTGATGTCGAATTTAACAGACGAAGAACTACTGCAAATCATTAAAACTGGGGAATCTGACGCTGTTGAGTTCAAAGAGTCCCTGTCTGGTAGTGCTCCAGAAAAGGTTCGAGAGGCGATTTGTGCTTTTGCCAACGATCTACGCGACCGTGGGGAAGTCGGACTTATTTTTTTCGGAGTCAGAGACAATGCAACTCTCGGCACTACACCAATCACAGATGAATTGCTCCGTCAATTGGCGGACATGAAGACGGATGGGAATATCCTGCCCCCGCCATCATTAACAGTGGAAAGGCGGATACTGCACGGCAATGAAATTGCTGTCGTCGCAGTGCAACCCTCCAATTCGCCGCCGGTCCGATGCAGAGGCGCGATTCATATCCGAATAGGCCCACGTCGAGGTATTGCAACGGCACAAGATGAACGGATGCTCAACGAAAAACGACGATATGGGGATCGACCCTTTGATTTGTACCCGATTTCGAGGGCAGGCCTTTCAGACCTTAATCTCGCGCTATTCAGTTATGACTATCTACCTAAAGCCTTTTCTGAGGAGGTCCTGGAAGCCAATGATCGGAGTTTGGAGGAGCAACTCGCAGCAACGAAAATGATTACTGCTGTTGATGATGCGACTGCTACTGTACTTGGAATCCTCACGATTGGAAAGAATCCGCAAGACTTTCTGCCGGGTGCTTATATACAATTCCTCAGAATTGATGGGAATGAACTTACGGATGATATTATTGACAGTCTGGCTATCCGTGGCGCGATTCCGGATCAGATCCGCCGCTTAGACGATAAATTAATAGCACATAATCGTATTGCGGTTGACATTACATCTGGTCCTATCGAAAAGCGGACGGCACTTTACCCGATAGAAGCGGTGCAACAGATTACCCGAAACGCAATTATGCACCGGGCTTACGAAGCGACGAATGCACCGGTTCGTGTTTATTGGTATAATGACCGGATTGAAGTTTTGAGCCCTGGTGGTGTATTTGGTACGGTAACGGCTGAAAATTTTGGTGAGCCGGGGTATGTTGATTATCGCAACCCTAATTTAGCGGATGCGATGCGCACTTTCGGTTTTGTACAGCGTTTTGGTATGGGTATACCAATCGCGAGAAGGTTATTGGCGGAGTCAGGGCACCCAGAACCGAAATTTGAGATTGATAGCACATTCGCGTGGGCAATAATACAAGCGCGTTCGTCTATTGTATAGCAGATTTCCCTCCAGAGATATTAATTTTAAAAAATAATCGTCATGGACCAGATCCGCACACGTTTTGCTATGAGACGCCCAATTGTAAACCGAACCTGCTGAATTTGGAAAGTGAAAAAATAAAGGGAACAACGCTGATGTTGTTCCCTTTATCGCGACTTAAAGCAGACAGTAAAGTGTTAAAGATGATGACATTACTTTGAGATTGTATACTGCGCCACGGCGTTTTGGGTCGATGCAATCACACTTTGTAATGCTTGGAAGTACCTCATCTCAGCCATCTTGATGGTATGCTTATCCTCGGTTGCGCGTGCGCGTCTGAGTGCTTCCCAGTTCAGCGCGAGCATCCGATTCGTTTTTTCTAAGATTCTCCAATCCGCGTTCGAAATCATCATAACCTCCCGCAATAGGTTTTACGCGATCGGCGGCATATTGTTCCGCTCGAACAGCGCGTTCAACGCTTGGCTCAATAGGTTTTGGATACTCGTATCCTTCTCCAAGGCGAGTACTTTCAACTGCCGATGCACATCCTTATCGAAATGTCCCGAAATTGTTTTTTTCCCTTGACGAGATGGCGGCACCATCGTAGTCGGTTTCCGAGTTGTTTCCACGTTAATCACCTCAATTTTACTTACGCTTCCGTATATGCCTACATGTATACATGTCCACATGTGTGAGAGTATAAACGTTGGGTCTGAGAATCGGTTACGAATTTTTAGTCCGAATTTTCTTGTAATTTTTCATGAGAGAAAATCTTATCAGATTTCACTAAAAGGTTTCTTTGTAAAATCCGGTTCGGTTAGGAAACCGAACCTACCGGCTCTGGGTCCGAGATGGTTGTTATTGCTAAAATTGACCCTTATGGTTATTTGTAAAAGTATAATCCTCTAAATTGTTAAGTTGTTTTATATTTACATTGTATATAATAGCATATTCAACTCGGAAATGCAAATTTATTTTTTCACTCGCAACGGAGCCGGACATGTTGATATTGGGCATGCGGGTTTTTCTTGACGCAGACCTATAGGTGTATTAAAATAGAGGTACTTATCACGGTGCTTTTGTGAATTTTACAACCGGTAACACAGAATAAGAAGGAGTGGACAAAATGAGAAGACTTTTCTTGATTTTCGCGATTTTTACTTTTTGTGTTGCAACGCTCAGTGCTACGGCACGGATCACGGATGGTATACACTTTTACTTGCCGTTCAATGAAGGTAAAGGTGATGTTGCGAGAGATGTCGGTCCGAAAGGGTTTGAAGCGGAACTCCACGACAGCGCGGAATTCGTTGCCAAAGGCAAAGTCGGCGGTGCGATAGAATTCTCGGGCGGCCCTGCCCTAATTATTGATCCGGGCGGGCAGAGCGAACTCTATGTGGAGCATCTGACTGTCGCTGTTTGGATATTCCCGTTTGAAATATCGGATGTCGCGCTCGGCAATGGGCACGTCTATGGGAACATCTTTTACGACAAGTCTGGGACAAGCGATGATAACGTCGAATTTGGACTCGGCAGCGGTGAAGGGTTGTACTGGTATATCAATTCTGGGCAGAAGAAGATGGGTCCGTTTAACGGTGCCGATGTTGATACGACGGTTTCAGTGCCGAATTTGGGTTTAAAACCGGATACCTGGTATCACGTCGCCGGTACTTTTGATGACGAAAAGCTTGAAGTCTACGTTGATGGTGAGCTTGTGGGTGAGAAAGCGACCCCGAACAACGCTCCCGTGATGGTCTGGAACGACAATAACATCGAAATCGGGGGCAGACCGGATACGAATAACGGTGCGAACCTCTATAAAGGTTTGCTCGATGAGTTGGTTGTGTATGATCGCGCGTTAACGGCGGAAGAGGTCGAGGCGGTCATGAACTCGCGGGACATTCTGACTGTGGATATTGCTGGTAAATTGACGACGACGTGGGGGGCGCTTAAGACAAGGTAGTAGGCATACTCCGTATGCCGTACACAATTTCTGTTCTGTTAGGGTAAGTGGCTCCCACCGCCGGTTTGCGACCAGAAATCTTCGGCAGCCTGTTGATGGTTTTGATGCAACCAGCGATGAATTTGCCTGAGGATGCGGGGCAATCCTTTTTGCGGCAAGTTTTCTGATTCCCAACTTGCCATTTGCCTCCGTAGCGAAACATCAATTGGGTTTTCAACCGTAATATCTACTTGATGGCAGGCTTGTATTAGTTTACGGTCATCTGTTGCGAGGATATTGGCATTACGAGTGCGCGTTGCTTGCACCAAAACTGCATCGGTGATGTCGATTGCTAAGGTGTCGGCAATCGACATTGCAACAAGGGTTATCGGCAAATCTACTTCAACAATCTCAATAGGTCCTTCGGAAAATTGGGAAAGTTGTTGTGAGGTAAGATTGGTATCTACAGCATAAACCTTTGTGAGAATCGCTTTTGCTTCAAGCAGCGTAAGCGTTGTTGTGAACCAATTTGTGTGGTCTCGGATAAACGATTCACACGCGGCGGATGCGGGATGGTCATCAAGCAGGGAATAAACAATCAGCATCGCGTCCAGCCCACGCGGCGCAGATTGATCAAAAGATAAGGTCATCACCACTCACCTCGGACAAGTCAAGTGCCGAGGTATTCCCTATTTTGAGTTTCTCGGCATAAATCTCGTCCCATGTTTGTGCAAGGGATGGACGGATTAGGATGCCATCATCTGTCCTTTCAAGCACAACACCCGATTCCAACCCCAATTCTTTCACCCAGTCAAGAGGCAATTTGATTTTATAATCAGTTTCCAACGCAAGCGTTTTCATGGTATCCACCTTTTCCTCCAAGTAGTTAAGAAAGTATACCACAACTTGCGTCGGTTATCAACGGTTTTAGTATGAAATTTCTAATTGGTGGGTGAGAGGTTGGCGTTTTCTTATTATCTGAATCGCAGGTTTCACAGATAACACGGATTGACATTCTGGAACATCGAGTTATCTGCTAAGCGGACAGTTTTTGCTTTACTGCTATGCCTGCGGCGGCGTTAGCATTGCGGCGATGTCTTCCGGTAAGTTTAATCTCATGTTTCTGCTAAAAGTCGGGAACACTTTAACAGTGAGGTCAAAAATTATATTCTGGGTTTCTCACTGCTTCGGATTAAGGGATTTCGTACTCGATAATTGGACCCCTGACCCATTCTCGCCACTTTGTATCGTTTTCGTAGAAATCCACTATCTCCTCTGCTTGTTTCCTCAAGATGCGCTCTCTTTCTTTTTTTGGTAATTGTAGGAATCTACAGCGTTCGCTTAATTTGTCAGTGGGTAGTTCGACGGTATGATTCAGAGGTTGATCGGTTTCTGTATCACAAAAGGGTTCGCCCAACAATTGGGAAGACTTAACACCAAGTGCTGCAGCGATCCGAATGAGTACTACTGCTGTCGGTTGTAGCTCCCCTTGTTCATATTTTGACAGTGTTTGGCTGCTAACCAATCCATCAACTGCATCCGATAAATCTCCTATGGACATACCACAGACCCGTCTAAATCTTCTCAGCCTTTCTCCTAACATGATTACAATATCCTTCATTTTTTAGAATGGAATGTCATCAGATTTATCGGTTGGTACAACCCACACTCCGCACTTGTTTTGACACGTTTTGATATTTTTAGACGAACCCACGTCACACAAGGATCCGAACAGGATAAGGACATTGGGAGATGCGAATTAGGCGTTCATTTCGCATATATCTTTTTCTCTGATCCACTGGACATTGTTTGCTGAATGTTGGAACCACAAGGGTTCAGGAAATAAATACTAAAAAACGAAATTAGAAGTGCGGAGTATAGGGTACAAGACTCAGGGCTTCTAAAAAGAAAAGGATGTTTTCGATATCATCTTCCTCCAGGTCCCAGCCATATTCCTCGGCAACCTGTTTAACTTCTTCTACTGTGCTTTCCCCTTCCCAACTAACAATGTAATGAACCTTTGCCGCGATGGAAAGCCTGTTAAAGTCATTGGAAATCTTTTGTTCGTTGATGGCTTGAAGTGCCTCATTCCATTCTTGAAACTCAAGTTTTTGCTGAGTTGCGTCCCACATCTCTTCAGCATCAGCGGTTAGAGAATAGGTGTGCCTCCGAATTTCACCGAAAGCGTTTTGCTCAACTGAAGTGGCAGTAAAAGACTCTGTGAATTCCTTGATGACACCATAGTTCACCAAACCATCTAAATGTTCCGCCACGAAACTACTATAAGGCCCATAATAGTGAGCGGAGAATCCGAAATTTTCTTTGAGCAAGACGCTCAGAAAATAGATTTTCTTTTGAAGGAGGGTTCTCCCTCTTAACTCCTCCCCAGGTTCACTTTTGATGACAAGTAGAAGAATGTCAACAATGTTCATATAATCTCCTTTCATGAGGAACGCAAAATGTTTTGGATTTCGCTTTTCTCTTTTTTTGAATCATTTTTATGTGGGGCATAAACTTGGATAGTTTCTAAAGCAGAGGTGTCAGCGGAGTGCCTGACAAAAAATAGTTCACCTGCGTACGCTGGTAGAGACATAAGTAAATCTTGCTTTTCGTCGAAAACCATAATCGCTTCCAGATTCGGGGTCTCGGTCTGACTGACGTAATTCAGATTCCGGATTGGCGGTTTATTGACAATCACATAATCAGGATCAATGTCTATATGTGCCGCAATGTTCTCTTCACATTGGCGTTTCCGATCTGGATCCGCTATCACTCCTCGGAGACCAGTCCGAACCATTTCATCCCTTTCGTCCTTGAATCGAATCTCGGCAATCATTTTGTAAAGTTCCCGATTATAAATCTGATTGAAAATTTCTCGGGCTTTCTCTTGCTTGCAATTCCTCAAAAGGTCAATCACCTTTTCATCATGATAGTTTAGGTAGTTTTGAACGAAATCTTTTTTCTTTTTTTCGTAATCCTCATCGGAGGTTCTCTTGTTTTTTTTAGGGTATTTATAAAGTTTGCCCATTTTTGTGTTACGCCCATCAATTGCAAGGGTAATACCGCGAACAATCATCTCATTGGAAATGAGACTTACTCGGTGCCAATAGACTTGCTGTGTCATGTGATACCTCGCTAATAGGAGTTGTTCAAGAGCGTAAATTCCTTTGCTACCAATTGCGAGAGGGGTTTCTCGACGGTCCGCAATACGGCAAGATTCAATCAGTTTTTCCAGATCGTACTCACCATATTTGACACCGGCAAAATACGAATCGCGTAAAAGATAGTCCATTTTATCCGCGTCTAATTCACTGGAAACGATGTCACGCTGCCAGTCCCGCGTCGGTTTCCCTTGAATCATGTCAATCACGAACTCGCAATCATTTTTTAGAATGTTTTTGATTTGTGGATCGCTCCGGATAATATCTACTGTGATCTTCTCGTGTATTTTTTCGAGAACCTGTCCTGTATCGGCATCTGCTGGTGCGTACTTTTTCAAAAGATGCTCGGAAACATGACTAAAGGGGCCGTGCCCGACATCATGAAGCAATGCGGCAAGCCGAACCCGATCTATGTCTTCATCGCATATTTTTGATGGATTTAATTCCTGAAGCCTCTGGCAAATTCGGCCCGCAACGTGCATCACACCGATAGAATGGTCAAATCGGGTATGCACAGCCCCCGGATACACCAAAGATGTCAGTGCCAGTTGCCGAATTCGACGAAGCCGCTGAAACACTTGGGTGTCAATCAGTTTCTTCTCTTTTTTGGAAAGTTTGATAAACCCGTGAATCGGGTCTCGCATTTCATGTAGGCGTTCTGTCATAAATTAAATTATACCATTATTTGATAAGTGATGCAAACAATTTTCACTAAAATCTGCACAAAGCGTAGATTTCTCAAGTTTATATTTGCTGCATCTGGAAACCGGAGAAGGTATTAACGTTTGCTCCAGCGGAGCAATATGTCTATAGCAGCCAGGGGAACCGGTCCTGCACTCCAGCGGAGTGCTATGTGTCTTGAAAGCATACACGGAAACCTCTGTGGAAGCAATGCGGCGTTTCTATGGAATACATTGGGTTTTACTCGCTTTCAAGCAACAGACTGAAAATTGTCCAAAGTTTGGCATGAGTATACCAGAGGCGTATTTCATTTTCAAGGTAAAAGTTGATACGCGGGTTGCGTGTTCAGAAGGGAGGTGGGTTTGTGTGTTCAGGGTTTATTTTTTAAATGACAGTTTCTTTACTATCTGAATCGCGGATTATCACGGATGACGCAGATTTCGCGGATTGAAAACCTGTAACATCAGGTAATCCGCTAAGAGAACAGTTTTTGTTAGGCTGCTATGCTTGCGAGGGTGTTAGTCGTGCGGCGAAGTCTTCCGGTAGTTTAAACTTATGTTCTTGCCGCTCAAAGTTAACAGAACTTTATATGCACGTTGAACGAATGCGTGCTTTTAGGATAAATGGCTCCCGCTTTCTAAATGGCGATTTCTCTGTTGGTTGTTGGCGTTTAATCCGATTACCGCAGGATAAATAAGCCCGCATTTGCGTTCCTCGCAAATTCTTTAATATCAGCGAAATGCTTTCTCAAATTGTATTCGACAGTGCTTGTGGCACAATTCCCTATCTTGACCCAAATCACTTTTGGCGGATAACCGTGAATAACGCTCCTATTCCTAAAGTCTGTATCCTTTGAAATGATGAGATAGTCGTTATCACGAGCGTAATCCCATAACTCGGTATCCGCCGCCGTATTTAACCCTATCGTTTTGACATGCGTGGAATCAGGAAACAGGTCCGCCAGCAGTGTCACCAGTTGGGCGGATAGGTTCTGATCGAATAGAAGTTTCATCTGTGTAAACGACCATCTGCATTTTTTCCTTGTCCGCAGCGTAAGCAAAACAGGCGCGAATATCTGTCTCGGTTAACTCCGGAAAATCGTGAAGAACTTCCGCGACTGTCATACCCGATGCCAGATATTCAAAGACATCGTAAACGGTGATCCGCATTCCTCGAATACACGGCTGCCCGCTGCGTTTCCCCGGTTCAATGGTAATAATATCTCTATAGTCGTTCATGGTATTCACCTCTTCCTATAAATAGTTAAGAAAAGTATACCACAACTTGTGTCGGTTATCAACGGTTTTAGTCGGAACTTTCTAATTGGCAGGGTTAGGGGTTGGCGTTTTCTTATTATCTGAATCGCGGGTTCTCGGATTGAAAACCTGTAGCATCAGGTAATCCGCTAAGCGGACAGTTTTTTGTTGGACTGCTATGCTTGCGAGGGTGTTAGCAGTGCAGCTTCGTTTTACCACCGTAGTGTTGGATTTCGGTGAGAATTTCAAAATCTATTGCTTCCTCTGTTTCCCCTGTAAACGCCGCTATCACGTTTGGTGGTGCCATGACATCCACGCGAGAGTCATGAGGTAGGTGCCCTGTATGTTTTTTCGCACCTGCCAACATCTCTTTTTGGACACGTTCTATATCAAAATTTCCAGTTTCAATCTCAAAATCACGATAGAGTTTTGAGGTAACTTTTGGATTGCCTTTACGTTCACCGCGATAGATATAACCACCGCCAGCCGATTTCTGCTCTATCTCGCGAATGATGTCCTGAACTGTCCGTGGTTTATCGTTCGACGTGTTAGATTGATTTGACATTTTCGTTCACCTCCGTAATAGCTACTTCTTTGTAGATAAGACCTTGCAACTTTCTGAATCGCGGATTATTGACTTTGGTATCAACAAGTTATTTTCTCAAATGACAGCACGTTTTTTCGTGTTAATCTTTGATGTTTTTTCCTTGCGATGCGCTTCCGGCAGCAGAAACTCTTAAAATCCGCGCAATCTGCGTAATCCGCGCAAATCCGCGATTCAGACATTCCCCTCCACAATCGCAATCTCATCTTCCGTTAAATTATACAATTCATAGACCAGTTGGTCAATCTCATTTTCAAGGGAGGAAGTGTCTGCGTTGAGATCGGCTTTCTTAGCATCAAGAATCTGATCAACTAAGGTGATAAAAGATTGCTGTTGTGAGGCGGAAATTTTGGCGACAGGAAGTTTCTCTAAAGCGTGTTTGTTATACTGATACCCTTTTACGCCCAGCACAGTCCCACTACAGTACCGTTTATAAGCAAAGGTCATCAATGTAGAACTGAGCAATCCCACCAAGATTTTTAGATCGCTCCCTGTAATCATAAAACAGGTTTTGTCTAAATAAAATTGGTTTTTGTCATAGAAAAAATTTGCGGAATGTGTTGTTTCCGGATAAACGATCTTTTCATTATTGAATTCGGCGTAGTAAGCAATTTGATCTTGTGTTTCAAACCATTTATTTTTACTTTTCTTCCGAGATTTAGTTCCATTGGTAAGTGTTTTTCCCGATTGTTCCAAGCGATCTTTACCAAATTCTATGAGATAATTTTTGACTGCAGGATAGTCGTTGATATCCAAATTCAGCACAGGAAAAGTGCCTATCAAATACAATCCTGCCCATTGGGCACGGTAGCGTTTAATGTCTTTTCCTCGCAGAAGTGGTTTGATGATTTCTGTTGACTTTGGGTCTTGATCTATAAGTTCTTCTCTCTTGAATTCGTCTATGATAAATGCCTCGTTACGACCTGTTACAATTCCACGATAGATGTTTATATTCCAATCTTTAAGCGGTTTACCGGCATCCTCTATTTTGCGTTTCAAGTTAAGTTCAGCAGACGAAAGGATCGCCCACGGTTCCCCTTTAGCGGGCACCTCCATCGTCGAGCCATTGTTAATCAGATATCGGGCAATATTGCCGGTATGTCTGTCAAAGTCTGCTCCGAGAGACACGCCTACGAAGGCAGCGGGGACATCGGATACAATCTTTTGGAAAAGCAAAATGTTGGTGTCAACAGTAGCATCAAACACATCCGGTCCCATATCCAGCAGTTGAATCGGTTGGGTAAGCGTTACAAAATAATCCCTCAACTTTTTACCATAACCAGCGCGCATCCATTTATTGGAAGTAATCAAACAGGCATGTCCGTTATTTTTTAAAAGTTGATTCGCTTTTTCATAGAACAAACAGTAAATATCACCTGTACGGGCAAAGGTTTCAAAACCTGCGTTTTGATAAAGTTTCCCAAGTCTCCCATTTTCCTTTTGCAATTGGACATAAGGCGGATTTCCAATTACTACATCAACCCCGTCGTTGATGCCAAACATCCGTTCTGGATCAAACCAATCTGTCTTCGCGTTCTGGTCGTAGGGTTTCCAGCGAACGATTTTGCGAGCATTTTCAAATTCGGAATCAAATGCTTTCTTACGCGTTTCAAACGTTTTTTGTTCCTTCTCTCGCAACTTGTCACGTAGTTCAGCGGTGGGAAGTTGGTTTACTTTTTGATCTATTTCTCGTTGTCGGTTCCCTATCCATTCTATTCGCTGCCGCTCCAATTCTTCCTCCAATTGTTTGCGGCAATTTTCTTCTTGCTCTTCAAGTTCACGTTTTTGTGTTCGGTTGTTTGCCAGAAAAAACTTTTCACGAATTCCGTCAATTTCTTTTAGCAATTGCTGTACGGTATCATCTTGGAACAATCCCCTTGTTTCGGATAAATCTATGCCTATCAGTGTATCCGCTGCGACAAAACGTGTCTCCAAATTCGGCAAGGGTTTGATGCCGAAGTTCTCCGCGTCTCTGTCCGGTTCCTGCTCAATGGCAAGTGATATGAAAAAGCGGAGTTTGGCGATTTGGCACGCAATCGGTTGGATATCCACGCCGAAGATGCTATTTTGTATCAGATACAACTTCCGTCCGAAGTCTGAATCTCGGTATCGTTCAAAAGTTTCGCTGATTTCGGTGAGTTCAGCGTCGCGTTCCTGTTGGTCTTGAGTGTTAAATGCCGCTGCAGCACGTTTTCCTGAAAGTTCCTTTTGTAATGTTTCCCATCGGTTGTTATCAGGGTCAAGTCGGCGGAGTGCTAACGTCAACTTGTGGAGTATGCCCATCGGAAACGCTCCGGAACCGACAGCTGGGTCCAATATCTTGAGTTCAGAAATTGTTTTCACAATCGCGTCCGTTTCGCGGTTGTCAAACCATTCGTGAGCATCGTCAAACATTTGTGCATAGTCAAACAGGTATCGCAATCGTTCATCCCAAAGTTCTGAATTATCATCAGTCGGTTGACACTTTTGGGATAACGCAGCAACCAACGCCTCCTCCACCATATAGTCTACGATAGCGCGTGGGGTGTAATAGGAGCCTGTCATCTTGCGCGCCGTTTCTCCCGTTTCCGGGTTGATAGCGGCGAGTAGATTCTCAAACACTCTGCCGAGCAACTCGGGGTCCAGTGCAACCTCCTGATCTACCGGCGTGTTCTCTTCAACGGTGAATTTGTAGTGTTCAAGTAAAGGGATCAATCCGTGCTGTGCGTCAAAAAAGAGGTGGTTCGGGATGGATAGCTTATGGTACTGTTTATCAGAAAAGCAGTCTATTCGGTAGCCCCCGAATTTTGTTGCCTTGAAGCTATCCAGACAGTCGAACAAGCCACCGTTGATGAATGGCGTTTTGTCAAAAAATTCTAATAGTTTATCAGGCGCGCGCATCTGCTTCTCGTAGCGATACTGTGAGAAATTGCGGTGATTAGAATTGCCACCCTTGCTAAACGTCCGTTTGTCTATCTCTGTGTTCAACGTTGCAAAAAAGAGGTTTTGTAGCACAGCTCGGTAATAGGAATCACCGTTATCAAAGTCATGCTCTGTCAAAAGGTTTTGAGCTTGTGCTTTGTTAAAGAGTTCATCTGCCACCAATCCTTTTTCCTTGATAAACCAGATAAAGAGCAGACGTGTGATAAGGCGGATAACATGTTCCTCCGGTTTTATCACACGATTCTCATCTGTTGGGAACGTTCCTTCTTTAACTGTCCATTCATACCACGCGAACAGTTTCCGGTAGAATTGCTTGTTGAGTTCCTCTGTATTGAGGATACCTTCCCACGCTTTATGGAGTGTGTCAAAGTTGGTAACGTCTTCAATTTCAATAAGGCTACGGAGGTGGAGTTCCGAAAGGATGTCAATATGGGCGCGCTTGGGGGAGTCAAGGTTAATGTCCTTGATGAGTGTCACTTTTTCCAGTACTTGTTTATTAGGGTTACTTTCGTGGTGTCTGCGATTGATAATGGCGAGGGAAAGCACAGTGCCGTATCGGAATATCACCATGATAGATTTTTCAAATGCTTTGTTGATAAAACGGGTGATGTCAGCGAGTTGTGTGCGCGTGTAGGTGTTTTTAGTCAGGTGAACTGTGACGAACATATAGGAGGTTCTGAGTGCATCGTCTATTTGGGTGCTCTCAAACAACGAACCCTGCTCTGGGTCTACTTGTTGGTTAATCTCCTCATCCGCTACTTGCATGATCTGGAAAAAGGATTGCCAGTCTTCAATATGGAGTTTATCAGATGGATTGGCAGTGTCAAGGGCGGATTCAACGAGACGGTCAAACCTATTGCTGTCGATGGCATCATTTCCGACTCGCTTGCTGTAGTAGCCGAGGGTGTTCAGGAGAGTTGTGGCGGCTTCTCTTAGCGGTTGGTTATCAAAGTTCTTTAGGGTGTTCTCGATGTTTTGCTTGATTGTTATGTCTGAATTCATAGG
>ASZN01000006.1 GCA_000406005.1 Candidatus Poribacteria bacterium WGA-3G | reverse complement strand
GGGAATTGAAACTATTATGTCAAGTGCTTTCGATAAGACCATTGGAACGTACCCCGACAAGTGCTCTAAAACTCGTCACTTTGTGAACAAAAAACATACCGAAATACGATAAAATGTGATACAATATCCATCAGATTTCTATATGAAGTTATATTGAGTAAAACATAAGGATGTCGTCAAACAGGGAAAGAAAGGGAAATAATTTGTGTCCTTTTCTTTCCGCTTCAGATCCCCAGTTACTTTGAATTCTTAGCTCTTACTCGCTATGAGTTCTATTTGAAAATTTTTGGATTCAAGGAGTTATTTGTGAAGTTTTTTCAGAGATTTTTGGTGTGTCTTTTTCTGTTTTCTGTTTTGGTGTGTTCAGCGTTTGCTCAACCTATTGTGAAGGTGTCTGTTTTACGTCCATCAGACCAACCTGTTGTGTATCAGCATGAAACAGATAACATACGCGAGGCTATGATTGAAATTCAATCTTTTTTTGCCTCAGAGATGGATAGACTCGGCTATGGTAAGAAAACCTTTGAATTTGAAACCCATATTCCAGTCTATATCGGAGCAAGAGAATTGTCTTTTTACCAAGAGGCTGACGATGTTAGATGGCAGCAGGGGCGCGTACTTTCCGAATTTCCTGACGATATTCATTTAGTATTTTTGGCAGGTGCTTCCAGTGTTAATAATGGTGCTGCTGGTGTTTTTACTCACCGATGCAATGATTCTGGAGAGTGCAATTTCAAAAGATTAATCGTCACGCTTCTCGCCGACAGGGTGGGATACAGAAATAGAGTTACAGCCCATGAGCTGGGGCACGCTTTTGGTTTCCACGAACATCTTAATACGGGTAAAAATTATGTGATGGAGGGAGCTCTACCTATTATTCCGGGTGAGGGACATCTCTTGAATTTTCAACTTCATCCGGATGTAGCGAAGACGTTAAACGCATCGGATGATCTATCCGTAAATAACGATGTTGACACATCAAAGTTTGATAGAATTGTCCGCCGTCCAGACGATCCAGAAACTGATCCGAGCCATGATGGGGGTAATACAGATCTAAATGCTCCCCTCTTGCCAAATTTAGTAGCATACTATCCATTTGATGGAAACGCAGACGACGCATCTGGAAATGGCAACCACGGGCAAGGCACTGGCAGCATCAACTATGTTGATGGCAAATTCGGAAAAGCATTAGAACTCAGTAACGGTGAATATATAGAAATGGAAGCTACCGATACCCTTCACGGCGATATTTTCAAAGCATCCCCGTTCACGCTTTCTGCTTGGATCTATCTGGAATTGAGTACTGACTATGGACACGTCTGGCGGAGTAGATCACCACCAGCGACTGCCGGTCATACCCTTTTCATTATGGGAGATGGTAGTATCTCTTGGCGGGCACGTATCAATGGCGAGTGGTCATGGGGTGATCTCTGTGAGACCAAACCTGGGATCGTGAAAGCGAATGAATGGATACACGTTGCTGTCACAAACGACGGTGGTAAAATCCGGATTTATGCTAATAGCAACCTCGTCGCTGAGACAGACTTTCAAGAAACCGATGGTGGAAATACGACTTACAGTATTGGTAGTCGGTTCATCTATCAGGAGGTTTTTGCTGGTTGGATAGACGACTACGCAATCTTCTCCAGCGCATTATCTGAAGGTGAAATTAAGCGGATCATTCAAGTTGGCGTTAAACAGTTTATCGACAGCTCAAATGATAATAGTGATATTGACGCTGACATAAACGATGACGGCTATGTTGATCTCTACGATGTTTTGATTGTGCGTAGCGGTATGTCAGCTGAAGTCTCGTACGACACAGATGTGAATAATGACGGTGTAACAGACGAGGTGGATCTGCTTATCGTCAAAGCAAAAGCGATGGAAGCGATTGCTGCGGCTGCACCTCGTAAACGGAAAGTGAATATCACGACTTGGGGGAGGCTTAAGAGACAATGACTAATATTGTAAATCCTTTTTTGATTTACAGTAGATTCTGTAATTAATTTCACAGTAGCGGGGTTAATGAAGATTGATTTTTTAATTCGGTAATTTTTAGGCAGTCCGGTTCGGTTAGAAACCGAACCTACCGGACCTGGGTCTGAGGAGGTTGTTTTTTCTAAAATTGACGCTTACGCAGTAGCGGAAAAAGTAACCGCCACAAATAATCTCTTAACTGACAACTGTTAACCCTACACTCCGCACTTGTTTTGACACGTTTTGATATTTTTAGACGAACCCACGTCACACAAGGATCCGAACAGGATAAGGACATTGGGAGATGCGAATTAGGCGTTCATTTCGCATATATCTTTTTCTCTGATCCACTGGACATTGTTTGCTGAATGTTGGAACCACAAGGGTTCAGGAAATAAATACTAAAAAACGAAATTAGAAGTGCGGAGTATAGGGTTAACTGACAACTGTTAACTGTTAAATAAAATAGATGACAAATAAATTCGCGTCGGGTAAAATAAGGGCAGCTTTATCTTGAAAGGGGAGATTTTATCATGCAAGCGAATTCACGTTTAAGCGACGAGTGTAAACTCACCGACGCGCAGATGCGGGATTTTATCGTTAACGGCTATCTCACCATCAAAACCGATCTGCCGCGTAGTGTTCACGAGACGATCTACCGCAAAACACAGGAATATACCGAAAGAGAAGGGAATTTAGGGAACAACATCTTGCCGCGTGTCCCTGAACTACAAGCCGTCTTTGAGGATCCCGCTGTCCGTGGCGCATTCACAAGCATTCTCGGCGAGAATTACGTCATGCACTCACATCGGCATCCGCACCAAAACCGTCCACACAGTGACGGACAAGGGTTCCACAAGGATAGCTACTGGGGGTATCAGAAGGTACGACATCACCGCCCCCGCTGGGCAATGGCGTTCTACTACCCACAAGACGCACCCATCGAAATGGGACCCTCGTCCGTCCTACCGGGCACACAGTATTACAGCACCCGAATCACGGAGGACAACGATAGCGAATTAGCACTCAGTGGTGAAGCCGGCACGATAATAGTCATCCACTTCGACCTCTGGCACCGCGCAATGGCAAACCAGACGGACAAGACCCGCTATATGATGAAGTTCCAGTTCGTTCGGATGGACGCACCTGAAACACCGGAATGGAATGTGGCGAATCCGCACTGGCAACCCGAAGGTATCAATCCGGCAACCCCAGCGCATCAAGGGACGTGGCGACATGTCTGGAACTGGGTGGCAGGAGAATCCAACGGACGGACCGCAGAAGCAAGCAACGGAACCCTCGCAGATCACATCACAGCATTAGGCAGCGATGACGCTGACGTTCGCGCCAACGCCGCGGATCGACTCGGTCTCTTAGGTGAATCCGCAGCCGACACAATTCCGCAACTCATTGCGGCGTTGCGTGATAACTACGAGCCTGTCCGACTCAACGCCGCTTACGCACTCGGCACCATCGGCGAACCGGCAGTGCCGCAACTCATTGAGACCCTCGGCGACGAAAACGGACCCACACGGCGCATGGCAGCTTACGCACTCGCCGCAGTCGGCGCACCAGCCGTCCCTACCTTGAGCGAAGCGTTGCAGCATGCTGAGGATGCCGTTCGCATTGAAGCCACTTATGCCTTAGCACAAATAGGCAATCCTGCTGAAGACGCTATTCCGGCATTGATGGAACGCGCGAAAGATGAAGCGGATGAAGTGCGCCGCTATCTCGCTGATGCTCTCGGTGGCATCGGTCCCGCTGCCGCACCGGCTGTACCCGCACTCATTGATATGCTCGATAACGATGAAGATAAACAGGCGCGCTTTGAAGCCGCATTGGCGTTGGCACAGATCGGACCCGCCTCAAGCGACGCTGTTCCAGCACTCTCGAAAGCACTGAGGGATCCTGATCGTTATGTCCGCGACAACGCTATCCACGCACTGAAGCGCATTGGCACCGTCGAAGCCGAATCTGAACTCTTCGACTATCTGCTCATGGCAAGATGGTGCCCGATTACAAACCGCCAAAGCACACACTAACAAAGTTTAAGGGAATCCCCAGGTCCGGTAGGTGCGGTTTCTAACCGCACCGGATTCTACGCGGAAACATTACCGTTCAACCCAACCTACGGAAACTACTTTTTATATGGAGGCTCTCCGCACCACATGAACTACGATCTTCTCATAAAAAATGGAACCGTAATCGATCCAGCGCAGGGAATCCACGCACGTAAAGACGTAGCGTTCGCCAACGGACGCGTCTCGGCTATCAGTGATGAAATTCCGACTTCCGAAGCGCGGGAAGTACTTGACGCATCAGGATGCTTCGTTACACCGGGGCTTATCGATTTACACGTCCATGTCTTCTACGGTGTAAGCCATTTCGGGATTGAACCCGACCCGACATGTTTAGCACGCGGGGCGACAACAGTCGTCGATGCCGGTTCCGCTGGCGCAGACACGTTTCCCGGGTTCCGTAAATACGTCATTGATGTTAGTGATACGCGTATCCTCGCGCAACTGAACATCTCATCACAAGGTATGCTCACACAAGAGATCGGAGAGTTAGAAAATCCTGATTACGCCGATGTCGGCAAAGCGTGTCGGATGATAGAACAGCATCGCGACATCATCTTAGGGGTCAAGGTGCGGTTAACACGGGAGAGTATCGTCGGTAAGAGGGCGGGTATGCTGCCACTGCACAGGGCGCGCGAGGCCGCCGATGCTGCCGGACTTCCCATAATGGTTCACCCACAAGACGCTTGGTGCGAGTCCATTGATGATATACTCGCACGCATGGGAGAACGCGATATTCTGACGCACTGTTTCCACGATATGCCGTGCGGTATCTTAGATCAAAACGGCAAAATCCGAGATGCCGTCCACGCAGCAATCGAACGCGGCGTTATCTTCGATGTCGGACACGGTGCAGGCTCCTTCAGCTGGGATGTCGTACAGACAGCGATGGCACAAGGCGTTGAACCGACAACAATCTCCTCCGACTTGCACATCTATAACGTCAACGGTCCCGTTTACGATCTCGTGAATGTCGTCAACAAATTCCTGCATCTCGGCATGTCGCTTGACGACGCGTTGGCGAAGGTAACGAGTATACCCGCCGAAACCATCTTGATGCCCGGACAAGTCGGCACATTGGCTGTGGATGCGTGGGGTGATGCCGTCGTGTTTGAACTGCGTGAAGGTGAATTCCCGTTGATAGACGCGCACGGCCAATCGAGAACCGGCAAACAGAAATTGGAACCAATTGTTGTTGTTAAAGGTGGGCAAGTCTATCGGCAACACCACACACACGGCTAAGGATTAGAGGCGAGATTCCTACACACCATAAGTGTCAATTTTAGAAGAAATAACTGTCTCGGACCCGGGCCCGGTAGGTTCGGTTTTGCGGCGTACACGCCCAGATGCGATCTGCATCCCAACCGAACCGGATTCTACACGGAAATCTTGAAGACTTCAAAAACCTCTTCAGTCGCGTAGCAACGCAATGTTTATAGCAGCTGCGTAATTTCTTTTCTATCGTCCGATCCGTGTGAGAATGGAGAGGATGAGCGACAAAACAGCAACCCCGCACGAAACAATGATACCCCCAATTTTCCAACGCTCGCTCATGTCCGTCTTTCGCTCACGCGCATGGTCAATGAAGGCATCAAGTTTCGTATCCAAGGTTTCTAATTTACCTGCATGTTTCGCTTGATTTACCTTCATTTCTGTCGCGTCCTCTCGGATCTCTTTCAGTTCGGAATGAACATCCTTTATCTCGGAACGGATATCCTTCATCTCAGAACGGACGTTTTTTAGCTCGATGTCCATGGAATCAAGCTTTTGAAGGATGAGGTCTTCTTTATTCATGGCTTAATGTTCCCATTTGGCAGGCTTAGGTACGATCAATTCAACAATATGAAAATTATAACACAATCTCAAATGGAGAGCAACCTTTTTAGCGTGAAAACAGGTGTAGGCGGAATTTATAATCCCGACCTTTCTTGTTACGGATGCGGTTCTCCCGTCTGCGGTCTCTCCTTCGGCGCGTTGGAATCCGCTCCGAATCGGATGTGCAACCCCGCACCCGGTGCATGCGTCTTCCCATAAAGGACATGCTTCAGACCTCCAAAAACAGCCGTCGTTCCGACCAGCACCCCTATTCCCCAGATGGATGTCTGTAGAACCCAATCGTTGAACGAAAAGAGACCCCCCGTCTGCTTCGTTATCATCTGTGGACCGAGTGCCACCAGCACCGTACAGATTATCGCATTGAGTATAATCGTACCTTCTGTCACCAACCGATGCGGACTGAAGTTGACCAAAGCGCGCTCAAAGTTAAATATGACAATCCACCACAGCAAAACGAGATAGAGGAGCTGCCCTTTGCCTAACCAACCCGTCGGAATAAAGGCGAGCGGCTCCCGGAAATGCGTTGACAAGAGCCAGACACAAGCGATGCCGATACCGATATAGAAAAGTTCAAACCATCCTATCCAACCCCTTGAACGCCGAAACCAACCCACAACAGGGAGTTTGAAAAAACGTTCCGGTAAACTCTCAACTGACTCCACCCACGTTCCTGCCGCTTTCCGATAATTCACGTATGTCAATGCAACCAGCACACAAAAGACAGTGAATATCTCTATCCACTCTGGGAAACTCGTACCGACCTCTAACAGTGGGGCGCGGGTGAGAATGAATCCGAATGTCACCGCGAGTCCGAGTCCAAAGAGCAAACCTTGCGTCTGCTCCATCACACTGTGCCAGTTCGTCTGGAGTCCTGTTCGGATGCAGATAAGTTTAATCATCTGTCCAAGTGAGAACGCAACACCACCGGCGAAACCGGTCATCAAAGTCGCGAAAATAACGCCGCTGAGTTCATAACGCCAGCAGTATGCCAAAACACCGATAACGAGACCGACGCAACCTGCCCAGTTGTCACCGCGCGGTGGTGTCATACGAAGCCGAAATACGTTGACCAGTATTAAAAACGCACCGAACCAACAGATACCCATATAGAGGACAAACGTGGTCCCCATATCTAAACCGCCCCGGAAAAGTGCAACGATAAGTGCTGAAGCGATCGCCACGAGTGCGGCCACCCAGTCGGTATCGAACCAATATAACGGACTTTCATGCCGTTGCATCCGTCTCGGTGTGAAAATCCAGTCGATGATGACAGCCTGAAGCGACCAACCGATGAAAACAGCTGCGATCGGTACGAAGAAAAGTGACAGCTGCGCATGCGTCAGAAACGCTGGTAACGCCGTGCCGGTGCCACCCAAAGCCGCCCATAGGAAACCTATAGCAAATAAGTTCGCAAACCCATAAAACACCGTCAACGGTTGTGGCGAGTGGCTATACCCGACGACCATCATATACGACATACTTCCACCGAACGACCAGCCGATCGCACCGAACAGCGCGAAGTAGTGGACGTGTCGCCACCAATCCTCGCGTCCGGATAGCAGCACCAGTGCCATCGCTGCGAGTGCACCGGCGAGTGCCGCACCATATTCATGTCCGAAGTTACCACGTATTCCCCACCCAACACAAAGCGACAAACCACAAAGAAGTACCATCTGCCACGGAAGAACCGCTGCATCCATATCTACATCCTCCATCTTACGACTGAACTTTGTTGCTTTATTATGTAGGTTTTCGCGTTTATTGTCAATCTCCTATAATATTGACAGAAAAAGACGTTTCGTCTAAAATCGTAACAATATTGAAACAAAATAGATAGGAGAGGAGATATAGAGACATAAACAGATGCGATCTACTATAACACAGTGCAGGAACCTATGTGTTTTTGGCGTAGTGGTGTCCCTCATTTTCTGCCTCAGTAGTCTCGATGTGTTAGGCGTAGAGGCAGATAACGAATCTTCTGAAACGCCGGCACTCCGAAAAATTGAAGCAATCCGGGCAGAAACACCACCAACAATTGATGGGAAATTAGATGACACCTGCTGGCAAAAGAGTGCGAAAACCGGTGAACTCATCCAATTTGAACCACAGAACGGCGAACCGGCAACACAACCGACGACCATCTATCTCGCTTACGATGCCAATAAACTCTATGTCGCGTTTGAATGCTTCAAAACAGACATGGACAACCTCGCTGCGAATCAGACGCGGCGCGATTCGTTCTTCTTTTCCGATGACCATGTTGAAGTCCTAATTGATACCTTTCTTGACGGTAGGAACTGTTACACGTTTGCACTAAACCCGCTCGGCACACAGACAGACCGACGGTTGACAAACGAAGGCGCGAATAGACGTACCGGTTCGTCAAGCATCGGAACCGCTATCTCATGGGACTGCGATTGGCAAGGGAAAGCAGCAAGAGAAGCAGATCGGTGGGTAGCAGAATTCGCTATCCCGTTTGCCGAACTCCGATTTTCAAAAGCGACTGAAACGGTGACGTGGGGGATCAACTTCTGGCGAAATGACGAGGCTTTGGCAGAAGAACAGACGTGGGCAGATTTAGGTGAACGGCAATACGCCGTTTCGAGATTCGGGAGGTTAATAAATCTGCCAATCTCAGACCTCGTGACGCAGCGACCTATTAAGTTCAAGCCCTACGCCACGCTAAAACCGCAGGTGGTACAACCCAACGATGGTGAAACAGAAACCGCGGTAAAAGCGGATGCTGGGTTAGACCTTCGCTACCCGATTAAAGATTTCACTGTTGACCTGACATTGAACCCTGATTTCGCGCAAATTGAAGCAGACCCAGACCTTGTGAACCTCAGCGATATACCGCTCCGTTTCCCTGAGAAACGTCCTTTTTTTCTTGAAGGGAACGAACTTTTTCAGATGCCTCTCGATCTGTTCTATAGCCGAAGGGTTGAAGATTTGATCGGCGGCGGAAAAGTTATCGGGAAATTCAGCAAGTATAATCTGGCTTTTATGGGAGCCGTCGCCGGGCCCGAAGACGCGGATAAAGCGTTGGAAAAAGGCGAGCTACCCCTTGCGAACTATAATTACGCAGTCTTTAGATTACAGCGCGAAGTCGGCAAGACATCATCTATCGGTGTTTTAGGTGTGAATAAACAACGTGGGAGTGCTTATGACCGCGCCGGTGGTGTCGATGCACGCGTCCAATTGCCAGTGGATCTCAATCTTAACCTCGAATACGCAAAAGAGTGGAAAGCAGGCGGACTCGAAATGGTAGAGAACACAGCAGACGACCTAATTTTTGTTCAACTCGTGCGCCAGAGCAATGTGTTCTCGGTAGATGCCATTTATGCAGATTTTGGGGAACACTTTAACCCAGAAACGGGTTTTGTGCCACGCGTCGATAGACGCGGCTTTGTCCTCAGCAGTCGCTATAATAAACAGTATAAAGGTGCCTTAGAGAGGCTTCGCGGGGAAGTCGAATATGAACGCCTCGCGAACCATACCGGTGAACTGACAAACCATAGAGCCGGTTTTAGTGGACTCCTGGGGGTCCGGAATTTCTTTTTTCTCCTCGGACCCGAGTGGTACTATCACCTTAACGAAGACAATATCCCCTTCACTGACAGAACTGTCAGGTTCTTCGCTGGATGGTTCCCGCCAAAATATGTACAGATCCGAAACATAGGCACTATTGGCATCCGAGACGATAAAAACATCTTCTTTATCCGTCCAGAAATTACCATTCGTCCGACTGCCAAACTCAGTTTTGAGTTCATCTTACAACGGCTTCATGAAAAAGGACCAGAGACGACACAGTGGCAGCTTTCGGAATGGACACGCCGTTTCATTGTGAACTATCAGTTCGCTCAGCGGATGTACGCAAGAGCCAGCGCAGAATTCACGGTAGAGAAAGAACGCAGAGTCTTTGCCCTTTTCGCGTATGAATATCGTCCAGAAAGCACTTTTTTTGTCGTCTACAACGACAACCAAGATGTAGAAGGCGATACCGAACGAATTGTGTTCATCAAGCTATCGCACCTGTTGAAATCGAACCTTTTTTAGCAGAAAATAAAACGGTAGAACTGAAAACTCCTGAACGCCGAATAGATTTCCTTGACAGCGGAGATGCCATCTTATAAAATTAATTGAAGGTGAGTTCAACATTGAAGAATTTGGAGGATACTGCCACGGAAAACTTTCTGAATCGCTATCAACACTCGCTACTTGCAATACTTTCAGCGTTCTTGCTGTTTCTCAGTTTCCCGACGTTAAACCTATTTCCGCTTGCCTGGATCGCGCTGGTGCCATTTTTCATTGCACTCACGCGGACAACGAACTGGAAATCCGCTTTCTGGGTCGGTTATCTAACAGGGTTCCTATTCTTCGCAGGCCTGCTCCCCGCGATTGCGCTCCTCTACCCGTACGCGAATATCTTCGCTACAACGTACGCGAATATCTTCGCTACAACGGTCGGCTATCTACTCCTTGTCGGCTACACGGGCCTCTATTTCGCCGTTTTCGCTGCACTGATGAAATTTGTCCGGGTGAATTCCGGTATACTGTTCCCGATCGCTTGTGCCTGTATCTGGACGGCACTCGAATGGGTACGGAGTTGGATGATAACTGGGTTTCCGTGGGGGAGTGTCGGCTACTCGCAGTGGAACAATCTCCTCGGTATACAGGTCGCTTCTGTTATCGGTGTACACGGCATCAGTTTTGTGATTGTCCTTTTCAACGCCGGTATCGCAACCCTGATTTGTAACCTGCACGCGTGGCGACAAGAGATCCGCGCCGTAGCACTACCCCTTATTCTGATAATCTTCTGTCTCGCTTATGGCGCCTTACAGCTTCGGCATGCCGAACCGATAAACAGAGATGCTGATACAAACACGGAAACCCTCAGCGTCGCACTCATTCCGGGCAACATCCCGCAGCTTCAGAAATGGGATAGAAACCAGTTTCCGAAAATCTTACAGCACTATATCAATTTGACCTATAAGGCGAACCGAGAGAACCCCGATCTAATCGTCTGGCCCGAAACGGTGATCCGGAGTGAGGCGTTGACCGGCAAATGGCCGACCTACTACGGTCGATTCGCCCGGATGCTCCGCGATACAGCGACACCTATACTCCTCGGCACAGCGAATAGAGGAAAAACAGACGACGTAATCGGCAAATTTTCCAAGAGTAACGATAAAACAGGCGAACCCATATTCAACCGTGTGCTTTCAATAGCACCAGAAGGAAAGATACACGCCGACTATGCCAAAATGCATCTTGTACCGTTTGGCGAGTACGTCCCGCTCGAGCATCTGATCCCCGGCTTTATCCCCGATTTTATCATGTTTGAACCCTTTGCGCATGGAAAATCAGTAAACCTTTTACCAGTGTTTATCGTTAAAAATAGAGCGGACATTGAGGATCCGGTTCACGCAAACGGAACAGAGGATACAGAACTATTTAAACCGCCTAAAACCCCTTTAACAGCGGGCGTTATGAACCCACCGAGTCCATCCTACAAACGGATAGATGTCGGCGCATCCATCTGCTTTGAATCGGTGTTCCCAGATGAATTTCGTAGAGCCGTCCAAAAAGGGGCAGGCGTGATGGGAATCTTCACAAACGATGCTTGGTTCGATGGCACTGCCTTCCCCGAATTGCATCTATCTATGGCACCGTTCCGCGCAGTCGAGAACCGAATAGCCGTGTTCCGATGTGCCAACGGTGGATTTACCTGCATTGTAGACAAATTCGGGCGGATAACGACCCCTTTGGTTACACCCGATACGACAGAGGAGACGCTTGTCGCATCGGTGCCACTGCGTTCATCTATGGAACAGACACAAACGCTCTATACCCGCTACGGTGATTGGTTCCCGATTCTTTGCGCGATTCTCTGTGTCGGATGGTTCGGGTGCCTAATCGTAATACGACGGCAGCGTCAAGACGCTTAACTATTATCCCCTGCAGGCGGGGTTTGAAACCCCGCTAAGGAAAAATATGCTCATAAATCTAAAAAACCAGGCTGAAGAGATGCAAACCCGTCTCTTAGAACTCAGAGGTTATCTTTGACCTGGATGAAAAACGGAAAGAATTAGCGGAACTTGAAGAGGCGACGATTGCCCCAGACTTTTGGCGTAACACACAGCGCGTTCAAGAGATCAATCAGCGAATTTCCACCCTACGTGATGAGGTTACGACCTACGAAGAACTCTACCTGAAAATTGAGGACGTTCAGACGCTTGTTGCGCTCGCAGATGAAGAAAACGATACCAGTCTACAGACAGAAATCGTAGACGGATTGGACAGTGTCGAAGATCGGCTTGAGCAGATGGAACTCCGGCTGATGCTGAGAGGCGAATTCGATGAAAACAACGCTATCATCAGTATCCATTCCGGGGCAGGTGGCGTTGACGCGCAAGATTGGGCTGGAATGTTGATGCGGATGTACCTCCGATGGTGCGATGGGCGCGGCTACAAGACCGAAATCGTTGACATCACCGCCGGAGACGAAGCCGGGGTCAAAAACACAACGATCCTTGTCACAGGCAACCTCGCTTACGGATACCTTCAGGCTGAGACCGGCGTACATAGGCTCGTCCGTTTGTCACCTTACGATTTTAACAAGCGACGGCATACCTCATTCGCTGCAGTTGACGTTACACCGGAAATCGACGACACCGTGGAAGTGGACATTCAACCCGAAGACTTACGTATAGATACCTACCGGGCAAGTGGTGCCGGTGGACAGCACGTCAATGTCACTGACTCCGCAATTCGGATTACGCATAAACCGACTGGCATTATTGTCCAGTGCCAGAACGAGCGTTCTCAGCATAAGAACCGGGAAATCGCTATGAAGTTGCTCCGGTCACGCCTGCACGAGAAATATCGTGCTGAACGCGAAGAGGAACTCGCCAAGCAACGCAGTGAACGTTTAGAGATTAACTTCGGCAGCCAAATCCGTTCCTATGTGTTGCACCCTTACCAGCGGGTCAAAGATTTGCGAACGAGCGTCGAAACCGGGAACGTTAACGCTGTATTAGATGGCGCATTGGACCCATTTATTGACAGCTACCTCAAAATGAAGGCGCAAGAGAAGTAATACCAAAATATATCAGACCCCTCTTATGGTAGGAGCGAGTGTTTTTGATGGGGTGTTTCTTCACGCTCGCGATCTTGGTATTTCCATCAATCAATTGCCGATGGCAGGAACAATAACTGACTATATGTGTATTTTAGGTTGCTTTACCTCTGCAACTAAAGTATAATTATTAACAGCTTCAAAGCATTAAAGAAACGAATCGCCTTAAACAAAAAACAGCCCGAAAAGGAGGAGTTATCCGTGGAAGAGACAAAGGACTTAATTCAGCAACGTCGCGAGAAATTGGACGAAATTCGCCAATTCGGTGTAGAACCGTACCCACATAAGTACGAACCGACACACACGACATCCGCAATTCACCGAGATTTTGCCGACATACAAGAGACATCCGACGACGCGCAAACCGTGCGCATCGCCGGAAGGATCATGACCAAACGCGATCACGGCAAGAGCAGCTTCGCACATCTTCAGGACAGCGAAGGGCAAATTCAGATCTACGTCCGACGTGATAAAATCGGCCCTGATCCCTATAAAATCTATCGACGTTTTGATAGCGGTGATATTGTCGGTGCTGAAGGCACAGTTTTCCGTACACGCACCGGAGAATTGACTGTCCTTGTCAATGCCATAGAACTCCTCTCGAAATCTATTCGACCGCTCCCGGAAAAATGGCACGGTTTGCAAGATAAACAGACACGTTATAGACAACGATACGCCGACCTTATCATGAATCCCGAAGTAAAGGACGTTTTTGTGAAGAGAACACAGATTGTCCAAGCGATTCGCAATATGCTCAACACTCGAAATTTCATTGAAGTTGAGACCCCAGTCTTGCAACCCATCTACGGGGGTGCGAACGCGCGTCCATTCACAACGTATCACAACACTTTGGAGCAATCGCTCTATCTACGCATCGCCAATGAACTCTATCTCAAACGCTTGATCGTCGGCGGCTTTGATCGGGTTTATGAATTTTCGCGCGACTTCCGAAACGAAGGTATGGATAGAGACCACAACCCTGAGTTTACGATGCTTGAACTCTATCAGGCGTATGCCGACTATATCGAGATAATGGAACTCACCGAAACGTTAATCGCTGAAACTGCGAAAACTGTTCACGGGACAGCGAAGATTACCTATCAAGCGCATGAACTTGATCTCACACCACCCTGGGAAAGATTGCGCATGGTTGATGCAGTCCGGAAGTACACCGGTATAGATCCGGTGCCGTTGCCAGCAGATGAGTTGTATAAGGCAGCGGTTGACGCAGGTGTCGACTTGGTCGGGGACGAAACAAAAGGGAAAATTATCGCAGAACTTTTCGACGAATTCGTGGAACCGAAACTCATTCAACCGACATTCATAACCGACTATCCGATTGAGGTATCACCCTTCGCGAAAAAGAAACCTGATAACCCGGAGTTCGTCGAACGCTTTGAATTCTTTATCTGTGGCATGGAGGTCGGAAACGCTTTTAGTGAACTCAACGATCCGGTCGATCAACGCCAACGGTTTCTCGAACAGGCAAATAGTTTAGAGGCAGGGGATGATGAAGCCTTCATGGTCGACGAAGATTATTTACGCGCCTTGGAATACGGGATGCCACCAACCGGTGGACTCGGTATCGGTATCGACCGATTGACAATGTTGCTGACGAACCAGTATTCCATCCGTGATGTCATCCTGTTTCCGCAGATGCGTCCGGAAAATTAAAATGAGAACCGCGCCGCCCCTGCTTACAGAAAGATTGTTACTCCGCTCGCTGACGCTTGAAGATGCGCCTGATATTCAACGGCTTGCTGGTGAATACGGTGTCGCAGCAACGCTGTGTTATATGCCGCACCCTTATGAAGATGGCATGGCGGAGGAATGGATGCGTTCCTGTTCCGAAAAGTTTGAACATGACAAAGCACTAAACTTCGCGATTACACAGAAAACAGACCAGAGTTTTATTGGCGCGATTGAGATTAGACTTGATCCAGAGATAGAAGATGGCGAACTCGGGTTCTGGATAGGTAAACCTTACTGGGGATGCGGATATTGCACCGAGGCAGCAGAGGCTGTTGTCGCTTACGGTTTTGAAGTATTGAAACTCAAGCGAATCTGTGCCTACCACTTCCAAAACAATCTGGCATCCGGACGGGTGCTACAGAAAATCGGGATGCGCTATGAAGGGTATCTCGAAAAATTTGTACAAAAACGAAATCAATGTGAGGATTCAATAGGATACGGGATGCTAAAAGCAGACTACGACTCACAGGATCCTAAAAATAAAAAACATGAAATTTGAATGGTTTGTAGCCTCCCGCTACCTGCGTTCTCGGCGAAAACAGTCCTTTATCTCAATTATTAGCATCATCTCAATCGGTGGTGTCGCCCTTGGTGTCGCAACGATAATCCTCGTCATTGCTGTCTTAGACGGTGTTGAACACGGACTAAAGGATCGGTTTCTCTCGAATGAGGCACACGTTGCCTTGAGTATATTTGATCACAGTTTTTTCAAAGGCTACCAAGAACGGATTGAACGGATTGAGGCAATGGAAAACGTTGTCGCTGCGTCGCCTGTCGTCTTCGCGCAGATCGGTGTTTTCCCAGAACATAGCAATACCATTCAGGCTGTCATCTATATTAAGGGGATTGATCCCGCACAGGAAGATGAAGTCACCGGTTTCTCAACATTCGTCATCGGGTCAACGGACTTCCAAGATTCGGAACTTATTGAAAAAGCCGCGTTTATCAGAGATGAAACGATTACCGGTGGTATCATCCTCGGTGGACGTTTAGCGACGCGGCTCGGTGTTATGAAAGGCGACGTTTTACGGTTACTCATTAAACTTGTGGATCCAGGAACCGGAACACTCGTACCAGACTTAGCGAACTTTGTTGTCATCGGGTTCTATGAATCTGAGATGGAGGCTTATGATAACAATTTCGGGTTCATCCATATAGACACCGCGCAAAAATTGTATAACCAAGAGAATCGCGTAAACTTCATTTTTGTCCGGTTAACAGATGCAGAATTGGCGCCGCAGATCGCCACAAAAATTGAAGATGCCGCTGACTTTACTGTCTTAGAGGGGATGCCGAATGCAAGAACGTGGATGGAGGCACAAGCAGCACTCTTCTCCGCACTGCAATTAGAAAAAATCGCAACCGTTATCATTGAAGCACTCATCATTTTGGTCGCCTCTTTTAACATCGCAAGCACTCTCATTATGACAGTGATGGAGAAAACGAAGGACGTGGGGACACTGCGAACGCTCGGTGCTTCACGCGGGAACATCATGCGAATCTTCATGATTCAGGGCAGCGTTATCGGCACGTTTGGGACAATGATCGGTACTGCTTTAGGGTTGTCGGTCTGTTGGCTCCTGAGTACCAACGCCGAGAGACCCTCTTACGGGTATATTATTGTACTCGTTGTGCCAATTGTTCTACAATTTTTAATAGCATCACGACACGCACTGCGGAACAGAGGCGGATGGAAATTTGCTGTAGGTGTCTTATGGCTCATCGGAATAGGTTTCGCACTCTATTGTGCCGTCAGACCGATCTCACTCGTAGACCTTGGACTCAGCCAAATCTACCAGATGCATCAGCTACCGATAAAGATTAATTGGTGGTTCGTTATCTTTATCAATCTGCTCTCATTTGCTATCTGCTGGCTTGCGACCCTTTATCCAGCATGGCAAGCAGCAAACCTAAAGCCAGTTGAAGCCCTGCAACACGAATAACGAAAAAGAGGAAATCTGTGTCGAATCCGTCAGAAACACTCATCCGTATTATAGATTTACACAAATCCTATTATGATGGTGAATCGGAACTTCCAGTGCTTCAAGGTATCGACCTTGAGATAAAGACATCAGAATTACTCGCAGTCGTTGGGGCATCCGGTGTCGGAAAAAGCACACTGCTCCATATCATGGGGACGCTGGATCGACCGACAACCGGACAGATCATATACGGCGATCAAGATGTTTTTACCTTGCAGGATACCGAACTCGCTCGGTTTCGGAACAAGGAAGTCGGGTTCGTGTTTCAATTTCATCATCTGCTACCGGAGTTCAACGCACTTGAAAACGTCGCTATGGCTGCGTTAATGACAACACCCAGCAATAAAGCGATTTACGAGGAAGCAGCCTCACTACTGGAATATGTCGGGCTTGCTGAAAGGCTTTCGCACTATCCGAGCCAACTCTCCGGCGGTGAACGACAACGCGTCGCAATCGCACGCGCATTAATTAACAAACCGAAAGTTGTTCTCGCTGACGAACCGACTGGAAACCTCGACCAGCGGAACAGCGAAGCCGTCCATGAACTTTTATGGGATTTGAACGTTAAATCCGGGCAGACCTTTGTTATCGTAACCCACAACGCTGAACTTGCTGAACAGGTCGACAGGGTTGTTCAACTCGTTGACGGAAAAGTTGTTGACGCAGGACTTGATTTATCAGATTGAGATGACCGAAAAATAAGAGGATCGTACTTCTCAGCGCACCACGGAGGCTAACAGCGCATATTACAGAAAAGTACGATCCGTTTGGAAGGAAACGTTTATGTTGATTTATATCGACGGAGAATTTTTACCAAAAGCAGAGGCCAAAATTTCAGTATTCGATCACGGGTTACTTTATGGTGACGGTGTTTTTGAAGGCATCCGCTCCTATAATGGACGCGTCTTTAAACTCGATGAACACCTCGAACGACTTTACGACTCTGCAAAATCGATTATGTTACAGATCCCGATCCCGATCGAAACGATGAAAGAGACAGTCTTGGAGACACTCCGTCGAAATCGTCTGACAGAAGCCTATATCCGATTAATCGTAACTCGAGGGGTCGGAGACCTGGGGCTGGACCCAGATAAATGTCCAAAAGCGACCGTCATAATTATTGCAGATAAAATCGTCTTATATCCACAAAAATTCTACGAAAACGGGTTGGAGATCGTAACTTCTGCTGTACGACGGAATTATGCCGAAGCCATCAACCCTCGCATTAAATCTTTGAACTATCTCAACAACATTTTAGCAAAAATCGAAGGGAAACAGGCAGGAACAGAAGAGGTACTGATGCTTAATGCTGATGGCTATGTCGTTGAATGTAGCGGCGACAATATTTTCTGGGTAAAGAATGGCGCGCTTGTCACACCGCCCGTACATATCGGCATTTTGGAAGGTGTCACTCGAAACAGTGTCATTGACCTCGCACGGGACGCACGGATACCCGTGGAAGAACGCGTCTTTACGCGCCACGATCTCTACATCGCAGACGAATGTTTTCTAACAGGCACCGCCGCCGAGGTTATACCCGTCGTAAAAATCGACCGACGCGCGATCGGAGACGGACAACCCGGGAAACTTACACAGCAACTTATCGCTGCCTTCCGGCACTACGCGAATAGCTGCGGCACCGAAATCTATGGAAAGAATAGTGAACTGTCCTGATAGAAGGCGGAGCCGCCGAGACATATAGGAGATATTAAAACATTATGGACGCACTGAAAAATATTCTGATCTTTATCAGCCTAATCATCGGATTCGCGGTAACCAGCGTTCTGGCTGAAGAGAAGGCAGATGTCGTGTATGGACCCCACGAGGCTAAGGCAGAAGAACAGGCAGAGCCAGCTGCTGAAACTCAGGCGGCACCTGATACCGAAGGTGAGAAGGTTGACCAACAGAAGACACCCGATGCAACGACACCAGCTGTCAACTCGATGTTCATCGTCAAGAAAATATCCTTTGAAGGCGTAGAAACCGTCTCCGAAGACATGTTGCGTACGCTCCTGCAGACGCAAATTGGGGCTGAAGTATCCCAAGAATTTCTTACCCAGGATCTCAAAAGCCTTTACAAAGACACAGGGTTCTTCTCCGAGGCTAAGGTAGATACGCAACCCGTTGAAGGCGGCGGACTTGAGATTATATATAAAGTCGTCGAAAGTCCAAAAATCTCTGGTATCAATATCATCGGAAATGAGAACTTAAACACAGGGAAGTTGAAGAACGAAATTACACTGCGTCCGGATGAAATTTATAGTGATCGGCGACGATGGGAGAGCGAACGGGCAATAAAAAAACTCTATCACGACAAAGGTTACTATCTCATCGGTATCCAAACACACCTTGATAACAGTGACGACGAGACGCATACTGTCCAAGTCACCTTTGAAATAAACGAAGGGCCGAGGGTCCGAATTGAGGAGATCAATTTTATCGGGAACCAACTGCTACCGGCGAACACATTGCGCAAGAAACTCAAAACCCGGACCGGTAAACCTTTCGACCAGATACTCTTTGAGGAAGAAGACCTTTCACTGAACCTTCGCAACTACTATCAAGATCGAGGGTTCGCACAGGTGAAAGTCATCGGGTACGAGAAACGTTTTACAGAAGACAAAGCCGGGTTGATACTTGACATCACCGTTGACGAAGGTCCCGAATATATTATCGGAACCTATACACTTGAAGTTGAAGCCGGCGCGAAATCTCTGTTCTCGGACAAGAAGATACGCAGAATGCTTGACCCCGCAGAGGGTGAAGTCTTCAACCGCGGAAACTTTGACGAATCCATCTCGAAATTACAGCAGGCTTATCTTGATAAAGGTTATCTGCTCTCTGAAGTCGTACCAATCCCAACATTTGACGAAGCAGACGGACTGGTTAACATTACCCTGAAAATTAACGAAGGCGATGTCATCGTCATCGGTAAGGTGATTATCAGCGGACTTGAGAAGACGATGGAGCATGTCGTCAAACGCGAATTGGACTTTTTGAATATTCAAACGGATAAGTTATTAGATGTCAAATCCTTGCGTAAGGCACGGCAACGTCTGTTCCAGATGGGCTCTTTCATTCGGGCTGTCGATTTTGTGCCAAGCGATACAGACGAAGAAAACAGAAAAGACCTCAGGGTCAATATCGCAGAAACACCCAGAACCGGAATGCTGAGTCTCGGCGGCGGATACGGCAGTGAAGGCGGGATTTTCGGGACAGCAGAGGTCGGACAGAACAATCTGCTCGGACGTGCCTACAGGGTACATCTTAAAGGTGAAATAGGTACCCGCGACCATCACACTGCAGAACTGAGTTTCGGTACGCCTTGGATACTCGGCACACCGACACGCCTCACCACCCGTCTTTACGACAACCGACGCTTCCGACGCTACTACGGAACCGTCGGCGCACTCCTTAACAGAGGAAATGTCAACTCTCTATACGATCGGTACGTTTGGGGACGCCGCGGCGCATCTGTTACCATCGGCAGACCCATCGCTTATGACATAGACCTGTCCGTCAGGTTCCGGAACGAACACGTCAACGCATACAACCCTGATGAGACATTGATTAACCGTTCCACCCGGAGTATCCTTTTCGCTGTCGGACGCGATACCCGCGACTATCGCACCTCTCTGTATGATCCAACCGGCGGTGCCTCACATTCGATCTCTTATGAATATTCCGGCGGAATCTTGGGAGCCGACAATGAATTCCAGAGGTACACCTTAGACACCAGTTGGTTCTATAGCGGCTGGTGGAACCATGTCATCGCTTTTCATGCGCGGGCAGGTTATATGCGCAGCAGAAGTGTCGATCGCGAGTACCTATTTTATGAACGCTTCTTCCTCGGCGGTGTAGACACTGTTCGAGGCTACGAAGACTACGAAATCTACCCAGACCCAGACGAAACAGGCGCTATCAATCCATTCGGCGGTGATAAAATGGTCTTTGCCAACATTGAATATCGTATCCCTGTTTCGCCACAACTCACAGCAGCCTTGTTCTACGACGTAGGACAAGTATGGGATGAAAGCGTCAAAAACCCGTTTACCCAGATCAACTTCAAAAGTGGACTCGGTGCTGAGGCACGGCTCAATATGTTCGGGATGCTCGCACGCTTAGGATGGGGATACGGATTAGACCGAATTACCGGAGAACCAGCCGGAAGATTCCACTTCACTATTGGACCAGGATTCTAAAAGGTTTTAAGAACCAATGAGCCTACTAATTTCTTCCTTGGGAGGAAGGATTCAAATATGAAATCACTTCGATGGGGTGCTCGTGAAGCACGCCTAACTCTATTATTTATTCTTATTGTCACTTTCAGTTTCAGCACTGGAAGTATCGGGCAGGAAGCCTTCAAACTCGGAGTCGTCAACACTGAAGAAGTCCTAAAAGGCTCAGAAGAAGCGACAAAAGCCACTGAAACGCTCAGAGCAGCTGGTGAACGACTGCAAAAACAATTGCAAGAGACAGCAGACGCAGTCCGTACGATACAAGAGCAGAAAGCGAAAACTCAGCTTTTCGTCGAAGACGCGCAAACCGCAGACTTGGACAACCAGATCCTCCAACTTCAGCAGGAATACCAGCGTGACCGTGAAATCGGGCAGCAAGCACTCCTTGACAAAGAGAGAGAATTACTCGAACCGATTTACAAGTCGCTTGAAGAATTGATCATTAAAGTCGGGCAAACCGAAAACTATGATATCATCTTCGAAAAACGGCTCGTCACGCTCTATGCCAAAGATGAACACGATCTGACAAAGAAGTTGATCGAATTGATGAACGAAAACGGCGAAAACGGCGAAAAATCCGAATAACGCTACACCCCTAAACTCCGAAATGTGGAGACTTTCACATCTACGGAGAAAGGATTTGGGTTAGACCCTTATGAAACTCAAGGAAATTTGTGAACACCTTGATGGAGAACTCTCCGGAGATGGTGATATTGAAATTACAGGAGTTTCTGGAATTAAAGAAGCCCTGCCGACTCAGATTACCTTTATTGCTAACCCGAAGTACATCGCTGCTTTAGCCACAACGAAAGCGGGAGCAATTATCATCGGCCCCAGTGTCTCCGGGAACGGGAAACCGACAATCCGTGTTAAGGACCCCTATTGGGCTTTTCTTCAAGTCTTGCAGATGTTCGCAGCCGACAAAAACCGTCAAGCACTCCCAGGTATCGACGAAACCGCGATTCTCGGAGAAAACGTCACACTCGGCGAACGGGTCTCAATCCAAGCGTTCACCTATATCGCTGACAATGTTGAAATCGGGGACGACACCGTCATACAACCCTACGTCTACATCGGAGAAGGCACTAAAATCGGTGCCGATGGACTCATCTATCCACACGTCAGTATTCGCGAAGATATCACTATCGGCGATCGTGTGATTGTTCACTGCGGCGCGGTCATCGGGAGCGACGGTTTCGGATTCGCACCCGTCAACAAACAACACCACAAAATTCCGCAGATCGGAACTGTCGTCATTGAGGACGATGTTGAAATCGGCGCGAATACTACCATCGATAGAGCCACACTCTTTGAGACACGCATCAAACGCGGCACCAAATTCGATAACCTCGTCCAAATCGCACACAATGTTGTCATCGGAGAGGATTGCTGCCTCGCAGCACAGGTCGGGATCGCAGGGAGCACGACGCTCGGAGACCGCGTGAATATCGCCGGACACGGGGGCGCAGCAGGGCATTTAACGCTCGGCGAGGACAGCGTCGTTTACGCAAAATCCGCTGTAACCAAGGATATGCCCGCTGGAAGCCACCTCTCTGGATTCCCCGCACGTCCCCATAAACAAGAACTCCGAATTCATGCCGCAACCCGAAAACTGCCAGAACTGCTCCCTGAATTCACAAAACTCCAAAAACGGGTGGCGGAACTCGAAGAAAAACTTCAAGCGCTGGAGGAGGCATCCTAACAACACCAAACAGCCGTCGGGCTGCTGGTCGCAATTTCAATGTTATTGCGTCTGTTCGTTTAATAGCCGCCATCGTTTCCGCTGTCCTTTTCAGAGATTGGATTGCTGGTGCAACAAGTGTCGTCTGCCTACCAGTCTTTATCTATATGAATTTCTACCCAAAACAAAATGTTATACCATTGAAAACGCTATTGGCATATCTTGAACTGGCGCGTCCGCTTAACGGAATCATCGCCTTTATCTCAGCATGGATGGGTGGAATGTTCGCAAACCAAGGTAGGATGGAAGACCTCGTGAACATCCGATTGTTGCTGGTTTCAATCTCGGCATTCGTCTTGCTTTCCGCAGGAAACGCCATAAACGACTATTGTGATTATGAGATTGATCGGATTAACCGCCCACGGCGACCCTTACCATCCGGACGTATCCGACGCAGAGATGCGCTGATATTCGCAATTCTTCTTGTCGTTATCGGTATCTGGTTGGGGACATTAATCAATAGGAACGCGACCGTTATCGCAATTCTTGTGTTTATCACGCTTGCGAGTTACGCCTTCTGGTTAAAACGGACACCTTTTGTCGGCAACTTAGTCGTGAGCGGTCTAACCGGTTTAACCTTCGTCGCGGGTGGCGTTGCAATAGATTCGGTACGAGGAACGTTGATTCCAGCAATCTTTGCGTTCCTGTTTACGACAGCGAGAGAAATCGTCAAAGACCTCGAAGATACAGAAGGTGATCTGAAAAACGACCTGAAAACGCTTGCCATTCTGAACCCGAAACTCGCCGTCCAGATAGCCATCGGTTTCATGGCATCGGTCGTGCTGTTTAGTCCTATCCCGTATCTATTTGCTTGGTATTCGTGGCACTATCTGCTGGTCGTTGTGATCGGTGTTGATCTTGTACTTATCGGTCTCGCGATTCGTCTCTGGCGAGATGCCTCTAAGAAAAATTGCGCCCGCATCCAACGCTGGATGAAGTGGGACATATTCGTAGGACTCGGTGCCATCTACCTCGGAACTTTTTTATGATAAACTACGATGAAGTTATCGCTTTTTTAGAGAAAGAGGGTTCGGACACAGATGTTGTTGTCCGTTTTAAACAGGCGTATCAAAACTTTTGTGATACAAGCAAATGGCAGCCCGCGTACGAAGTATTTGTCGCAGGGTGGCAACAACTCGACGGCGTTATGTTGTTAGAACCGGCGAATACACTTCAAAATGACTATCACGTGCATATCACAGCAGTAAACGAACGCAGCTTACGGGAAATGCTATTGGCATTTCCGAGGCGACATATAGGACTGTTTCATCTCACTGAGAAATCGATAGAAAATAGAATCGCAGATGTTTTAGAGGGAGAGAATATTCAGACGGATACCGGTTCTGTTTATCGCGGTGTCAAACGTGGGCGTCGTACGACAGCAGAACAGCGCACTGTCTCGAAACGAAAAGACGCTATTGTTTCGCATATCCGTCAACTCACCTCACTGAAAGGGAAACTTGAACACTCACAATTTATTGCCGAAGGACCTTTGATCGTTGAGAGAGCGGTAGCAGACGGACTTCCGATTGAATCCCTGCTTTATACGCCTGAATTTGTTTTAACTCCTGATGGAAAGGCTTTTCTCAGACACGCAGCAGCAGAGAATCTATCCATTTACCAAGTTACCACGGGGGTCATGGGATCAATCACGACAACGCGACCCGTTCCCTCAATAATCGCTTCGGTCCACCTGAGTTACCCGAACTTCCTTTCAGCATCCGGACATCTCAATTTCCACTTCGGTCCGAGGTGTCTGTTACTCATTGCAGAAGACATCAGGAATCCTGATAATCTTGGGATGACATTGCGGACAGCCGACGCTGCGGGGGTCTCTGCCGTCTTATTAAGTCATACAGGCGCGCATCCGTTTCATAAAAACTGTGTCCGCGCCTCACGGGGTGCTGTCGGGCGGCTGCCCTTATTTCAGACACCGAGTATCACCGAAGCGATTTCGACACTTCAATCTTCAGGTTGGTGTGTATTGGGCGCTACAGCCGGTGCGAAAAACGAACTATACACAACGGAGTTTTCGCACCCTATTGCTATTGTTGTAGGAAATGAGAATACCGGACTCTCCGCCGAGGCACGCGAAAACTGTACAGCGTTGGTACGTATTCCGATGGCATCCGGACAATCCTCGCTCAACGTAGGTGTCGCTGCGGGTGTCCTACTCTATGCGTTCCTACAACGACACAGAATTTGACAAACCGCCTAAAATGTGATACAATTCTACGCGGGGAAAGTGCAATTTGTAGTCCGACATCTACCTAATAGCGGTAAAGAGAGGAAAATCGAATTTGAGACCAAATTGGGTTCTTAACCATTTCTACGAGACACTTAAAAAGCATAATGCTGGCTATCTCGTCTTAATTGATCCGGAGCAGTGTGAAGTCGAAAAATGTGCTAAACTCGCTCGCGAAGTTGAACATTCAGGAGCAGATGCCATTTTACTTGGCGGCAGTTTTTTAACGAACGAATTAGGTCCGATTGCAAAAACACTCAAGCAGGAAACACGACTCCCAATTGTCCTATTTCCAGGGGACTCGATGCACCTTACGCCTTATGCAGATGCTATCCTCTACATCAGCCTCATCAGTGGACGCAACCCCAATTATCTCATTGGTGAACAGGTCAAAGCAGCACCCTGGATACAACGTCACGCCCTGAAACCGATCCCTACGGGTTATATGCTTATTGAAGGTGGCAGCAGGACTGCAGTTGAATTCATGAGCGGAACGATACCCATCCCGCGGGACAAACCAGATATCGCAGGCCCCCACGCATTAGCCGCGGAATACCTCGGCATGCAAATGGTGTATTTAGAGGCAGGGAGCGGTGCAGCGCATCCCGTTCCTGACGAAATGATCGCCACAGTCAAAAATCAGATTAGCATACCTTTAATCGTTGGCGGCGGCATTCGGACACCGAAAATCGCAGCAGAAAAGGTGGCAGCTGGCGCGGATTTTATCGTCACCGGAAACGTCCTTGAAGAAAATGGGTCCTTTGAACTGATGCGCGATTTCGCCGATGCTGTACACGGCTAAAACAGGATAAATAGACCAAAGACCTTTTCTAAATACAACTTACGCAAACCAGACTGCAGGGTTTTTGCTGGGGTGTTTCTTCAGGGTTTGGAGCCCCGCCTATTATGTACAATAGTTTGGACAATCTTCTGTAGAATAGGCTGTTAGCCTGTTCAATCTTAGGTGTCTAATGAAAAAATGCGTAAGGCCTACTAAACATATTTTAAAAAAAGAAGAGGATTTATCATGGCTGAAGTTAAAGAGATAACTATTGGAACAGAGACAGAAACGGAGACATCTCCAAAAAACGAAAATACGGATGCTGAAAACAGTCGTGAAAAGACACTCGTGACCCGTATGCGGGAAATCGCAGAGTCGGCTCTTGATACAATCAAATCGGAAGTAAAAAAAGAAATTGAAGAGCGGATATCTACTGTTGAAGAGACCGCTACCAACGTTACTTCGGAGGCTAAGAAAGAGGTAGAGGTCATTATCCAACGCGTTCGTGATCAGTTTGAAATAGAGCGAGAAGAACTCCTGCGCGAAGAGATCGAAAAAGAGGTCACAACTGCCGTAGAAAAAGTACATGAAGAATACAAGGGTGAACGCGACCGGCTACTCCGCACAGCAGCAGAAGCCGAGAATACCAAAAAACGCTTACAGGCAGATTATCAACGACAACTCAAGTTCGCCAACGAAGGTATTCTCGAAGGGATGATACCCGTATTAGATAGTTTGGAAGCCGCGATTAAAAGTGTAAACGAGCAGGCAGAAACGAATGACGCACCCGCTGAATTCACAAGTTTCAACGAAGGTGTACAACTCGTCCATAAACAGTTGTTGGATGCTCTTAAAATCCATGGCGTGCTCCCAATTGAAGCCATCGGTCAGACATTTGACCCGAACCAGCACGAAGCACTACTGATTACACCGTCAGATGATGTGCCTGAAGGAAAAGTGATTGAGGAATTCCGGCGCGGCTATATGCTGTACACCCGTGTTTTACGCGCATCGCAAGTCGTTGTTTCACAAGGGCCCGCGGAAAATAACGAAACCGACACAGCAGACGACACTGATGAAACCGCCACTACCGAAGAGGCATAGGAAGGTAGAATATGACCCAAAAACGTGATTACTATGAGGTATTGGACGTAGCGCGTGATGCCGACGAAAATGAGATTAAGAAGGCTTATCGCAAACTTGCTATCCAATTTCATCCTGATAAGAACCCAAATAATAAAGAAGCCGAAAACAAATTTAAGGAAGCAACAGAGGCTTATGAAGTGCTGCGCGACCCAGAGAAGCGACAGACCTACAACAGATTCGGACACGCTGGACTTGAGGGCGTGACGACCGATTTCAGTGGGTTCGGTGTGAATATTGACGACCTCTTCGATGAAGTCTTTGGGGACCTGTTAGGTGGATTCGGCGGCAGACGGCGCACCCCAAAAAGCGGACGGAACCTACAATACAACCTTGAAGTGACACTCGAAGATGTTATCCACGGCAAGGAGGTATCCATTCAAGTACCACGCATCGAAACCTGCTCAATATGTGGCGGCAGGGGCGCGAAAGCCAGCACTGATGTCGTAACCTGTCCGCAGTGCCACGGCAGAGGTCAAATCAGTCAATCACAAGGCTTCTTCACGATGGCGCGAACCTGTCCGAGATGCCACGGGGAGGGTCAAATCATACAAAACCCGTGTCCATCTTGTAAAGGAAAAGGGGCCGTCCGAAATACGCGCGAAATCAAACTCAATATTGATAAAGGGGTCGATTCCGGGTTTAAGTACCAATTACGCGGTGAAGGTGAAGCAGGCCTAAATGGCGCACCCCCAGGCGATTTATACGTCGTTATTAAAGTCGCACCTCACGAACGTTTCCGAAGAAATCAAAATGATCTCATCACATCCGCCAAAATTTCGTTTGTCCAAGCGACACTCGGGGCAAAAATTAGTATACAAGGAATGGATGAACGAGAGGCGTTACGGATTCCACCCGGCACACAATACGGCGCACAACTCCGTATCCCGAACAAAGGTGTACCCGTTTACAGACGATCTTACGCAGGAGACCTTATCGTCGAAATAGAAATCGAGACCCCGACACATCTCAACAGTGAACAGCGAAAATTGTTAGAAGATTTCGCGAAACTACGCGGTGAATCACCGAACCAGGAACACGAAGGTTTCTGGGAAAAACTGCTCGGCCGTCATGAAGAGGATGACCCCGAATGAACGGAACCTCTCAGCATCTATCGTTCCGTGAATGGATAGATACCACAAATGGATTGGGCAAGAATCACAGTGACGACCTCACACAATGCATCGGAGGCGGTTGCGAACTGTCTCTTTGAAATGAAGGCAACGGGTGTTGAATTCAGATCGATGGATGACGACAGGGTGAACCTTGTCGCTTACTACCCCTTAGACGATCGTGTCAATACACGGATGCAGAAACTCCGAGACTTCCTTGCAGAGCTCCCAAAATGGGGCATCCAACCAGGGCCTGCAACGATTAACTTAAAACACGTCAAATCTGAAAAGTGGGCGGAAGCTTGGAAAACAGCGTTCCCACCGCAACGCATCGGAAAACGGACGCTTATCGTACCTACATGGCACGAGACTTCTCACAACGAAACAGACATCTTGATCCGTCTTGATCCGGGTATGGCGTTCGGCACAGGATACCATCCGACAACCCGACTCTCCCTTGAATTGTTAGAAAATACCGTTAAAATTGATGACCGTGTCGCCGATATCGGAACCGGCTCCGGGATTTTATCAATCGCCGCTGTCAAACTCGGCGCGAAACAGGTCGATGCCACTGAGATTGATCCCACAGCGATTCCCGTCGCAACTGAAAACTTCCAAACCAACGGTGTAACACAACAAGTAACCCTATCACAAGGTGATGGACTCAAGGATATAGAGGACAAATATCATCTCATCATCGGAAACATTTTAACGAAAGTCGTCCTCCCGATCATCCCGAATTGTCCGGCGCGACTGCATCCGGGAGGTTTCGTCATATTTGCTGGTATTTTGGAGACCGAACTTGAACAGATTCAATCGGTGTTGGCAGAAAACAACTTTGAGGACCTGCAAATCGTTAGCGAAAAAGAGGACAAAATCACGTGGGTAGCGGTCAAAGCAAGAACGAACTCAGATAAACAGATGGAGGGTTCGTAGTAGGGCAATTCTGCGGCGTACTCGACCAAATGCGAAGTGCATTATTGCCCGTTCTTGACGTGCGATAAATCGCACGACTACGAACCGGGTTTACCTATCATTTTACTGTTGACAGAACACTAGGTCCGGTAGGTTCGGTTTTGCGGCGTACACGCCCAGATGCGATCTGCATCGAAACCGAAATCGTATTATAAAACAGCTAACGCTCTGTCTGCTCTTTTGATAGACCGTGGCAGAGGTTACAATTACCGAGATTGAGGTGCGGCATCGTTGGGGATTCTTTATCACCTATCAAGTGACATTTTAGACATTCCGCTACTTCGTTTGTACGATGCACCTCAATATTAGAACGCGCGGGGGCAGCGTTGAAGAAAAGAATAACCATAACAATCGCAAAGATGAGACCAATAACGCAAACGATAACCATAAGCGTCCTGGCACTGGCTTGTTCTGTTGGCATTGACTTAAAACGGGACTCCTTATTTGAAAAACGGAAATAGAATAGGAATATTTTCTGCTGTCAGCGATGAGCCGTATTCGCATCCTTCAAACGCCTCTGCGTATCGGATTTGCGAGCCCGCTCCTTCACCATATAGGGCTATCAATTGATCACGGTACTTTTCAGCTCGAAATCGGTTGCGCAACCGCTCAGCAAGCCAGGCACGCCTCGCAGATGTATCGGTAGGAACCGTATCCAACGTGCCACCGTTATAAGGAAGCCACTCGTAGAACTGAGATACATGACAGTGGAGCATATCAATCTTTTGCGCAATCACGGCATCAATACCGACGACGACATCCGGTGTGAAAGGATACGGTTTCATGAAACCGTCACTCAAGTAGACAATAACAGGATTCTTCTCAAGGTGTGGCGTGAGTGCGCAGATGTTTGGTACAGTCACCATATACGCAGCATCTTGAACCAACATTGACGTGTACCGATGATCCGGATGATAATCGTTCGGACGGTGTGTCATGATCAAGTCCGGACGAAACTCGCGAATCGTGCGGATAATCTTGTAGCGATTCTCTAACGTCGGCATGAGTTCGCCATCGTGATTGTCCAGCAAGTCATATTCAATACCGATAATCTCGGCGGCGGCTTGTGCCTCAGCATAACGTCGCTGTGCCAAGGGACCGCCACCCATTTCATGGTGTCCTGCGTCACCGTTCGTAACGGAGACAAACTTAACACGGTGACCTTGTTGCACATACAATGCAGCGACACCGCCTGCTTTGATATCACAGTCATCCGGATGTGCGCCGAAGACCAATATATTCATCTGTTTTGACATGTTTTCGTCTTCCGATCAAAAATTATAAAGTTATACCATTTCTAAACAGTGTTGTCGCATTACCGCATGTTATGAAATACGGGGGCATACCGGAACACAGACTAACAGTCTATGCTACATAAGAGGAAACCAATAAAATCAGAAATGGTATTACACTGAAAGAACATTGCCTCGCTCATAGCGGCAGCAACCCTCAAACAACCTTATGAAAAACTGGAAAGTTGAAGTCTACTATAAACCTGAAGTCCCTGATACTGTTGGAGACGGGATTCTTGAAGATATCGCCGATCTCGGTATTAGCGGTGTCGATTCTGTCCGTACTGCCACCGTCTACTGGATTGAAGGCACACTTAATACACAAACCGTTGACAGAATCAGTTCGGAACTCCTCACAGACCCGATCACACAAACTTACACCTCTGCGAACCGCGATAACGGTTCAAAAGACTGGACGTTAGAAGTCCAATTTAAGCCCGGTGTTACAGACGCTGTTGGTGATAGCACAGTCAAAGGTATCCAAGATTTAGGGATCACAGGCGTTACCACCGTCCGTACCGGACATAAATACTGGCTGGCTGGCGATCTAAATGCTGAAGTCGTTGAAACCATCGCGCAGCGGCTCCTTATGAACGATGTCATCCAGACGTTTTCTTATGTAGAACCGGTCTCCTAATGGCACACCTAACTCGCATACACCCGGATCACAGTGCCTAAGTGGGATCTAACCAACATAGCAGTTGCCGCTTGGCGCAACATAAAACGCAACCCTGTCCTCGGACTTACGCGCTTCGGTTTACCGAGTGTGATATCGCGAAATCCGTGTTTCTCCAGTAGTGCCGGCAGAGAGTGAGCAGAGAAATAGTAGAGATGGTCACGCGGGTGGACATAGGGCCAATCCGCCTTCTGCAAACGGCTCTGTAGACTCTCGCCATTCGGTACTTCAATGACCAAAGTGCCGCTCTTCGGGTTCAGAACACGACGCAACTCACTGAGAAACGGATTTAATTCAGAGATATGCTCTAACACATGGTAAAGTGTAATCGCGTCGAAATATGCAGACGGAAAAGCTGCGTCAAAGATATAGCCACACTGCACATTGAGTTTATACTGCTCCTTGGCAAAGGCACTTCCACTTTTGGACGGATCAATACCGTGTGATTCCCAGCCACGCTCGCGCGCCAGATGTAAAAACGTACCGATACCACATCCGACATCCAACAGCCGGCCTTTGCCCGGCTGCTGCGCTTCCAACTCTCTAAGACGCTCTGTCATCTGCAACCATTCCATACTACCTGTGTGGATACGTTCTACTTTATCCGGTGGATAGTACGTCTCGGTGTACGTCGTCTCAAGCATCTGGCGACTGACCCTCGGATTTACATACCGTAAACGGCACTGCTGACAGATAACCACGGACAGCGAATCTTTATCAAAAAGCGATGCCGTGTCGTCCTTTTCACAAATTGGGCAGTTAATATGTTCTAACGAACTCATCGGTTTTACCGCTCCACGGAGAAATTAAAACAGTGGGACCCCTTGGGCTTCAACGTATACCGAATAAAGCGACTGACTGCCTGCCATAAATAACCTGTTCCGTTTTACGCCGCCGAAGCACAGGTTCGCACAGATTTCAGGCAGATGAATCTGTCCGATACGTGTGCCGTCTGGTGCAAAAACGTGTACACCGTCGTATCCGTCGCCGACCCATCCGGCACTTGCCCATAGATTCCCATCAACATCGCATCGGATTCCGTCAGCGATCCCCGGTGCCATATCGCAGAATACCTCTTGCTTGCCGAGACGTTCACCATCTATAACATCATAGACATAGATATACCGCGGCGTTCCGTCTGTATGTGTAACACCAGTATCTACAATATAGAGTTTATCATAATCGGGTGAGAAACAGATACCGTTAGGTTTTTCGAGCGCATCCGTTGCAACGGTTGCCTCACCGGTGTCTGGATTGAGTCGATAAACACAGGTCGGTAACGCAAATTCAGCGATATGCCCTTCGTAGTTGAGCATAATGCCGTAGCCGGGATCGGTGAACCAGATATGTCCATCGCGGTGGACGGCAACGTCGTTCGGCGCATTCAGCGGTTTGCCATCAAAGGTTCCGAGCAGCACGGTAATCGTTCCATCATGCTCCGTTCGTGTGACGCGGCGTGCACCGTGTTCACAACTGATGAGCCGTCCCTCGCGATCACGCGTGTGTCCATTGCTGTAGTTTGACGGTTTTCGATAGACACTGACCTGCCCGTTGGATTCCTCCCATTTCAGAATCCGATTGTTCGGAATATCACTCCAGAGTAAATACCCACCATCGCCGAACCAGACAGGTCCCTCCGACCAACGCGCACCTGTCCACAACCGTTCAACAACAGCGTTACCTATTTTGTATTTCCCAAAACGGGAGTCCAGAACCTCAATCGCCGGGTCGGGATAGCGGACAATGGATCCATCCCATTTCCTTTCTGACGCCGTATTCATGCAGCTTCCTCCAAGTACCTATAAATAGCAAAATGCTTTCAATTCCAAATAGTATACCATAAATCAAGAAGTTTTATACAGAAAATCTCAACCGGAAACCAGCAAATAAGTTGACCTATTCTGAGGTTTATGCTATTCTCTAAGTAACTTACGGTATTCGTAGGATTTAAGCGACTTAGGTGAACCTAAAGAACGGGAGAGAAAAGATGATTCATGTAGGTATCGGACATTCACATGACCTCTCCACTGCTGGAGCAGCAGAAGAAGCAACACGAACGGCAATGGGAAACGCTGGGATCGCTAAAGCAGACCTTGCTATCGTATTCGCAACTATTAACTATCAGACAGAATATGAGCAGTTATATCAAGCAGTTCACGCCTACTCAAGCTGTGACGAACTCATCGGATGCAGCGGCATGAGCGTCTTGACTTCAGTCGGTGAGTTTGAAGATGAACCCGCGCTTGCTGTAATGGTCCTCCGGAGTGAACAAATTTCCGCAGTGTCGTTTATCGCAGAAGGCACAGCCTCCGAGATAGGAGAACAGATACAGCAGAACGTTCAATCTCAACGCCAAGATAACTCGCTACTCATGATCTTTCCAGACATTCGCTCTGTAGAACCTGCCGAACTTGTGAGCCAGATCGGTAGCGACGGAGCGACGCTTCCTGTCGTCGGGGCTGCCGTTTCCGGCGACGCGACCGGCGCACAGATGTATCACTGGAAAGGGAAACAAGCGACCGAAGGCGGCGTTACAGGACTCCTACTAACCGGAAATTTCAGAACGGAGATCGGTGTGGCACAGGGATGCCAACCGATTGGGAAACCGCGGGAAGTCACAAAAGCCGACGGTCGCGTTATCTTTGAGATAGATGGTGAACCGGCACTCGAGAATTTTAAAAACGTTCTGAAACTTCTGACACAGGACGACATTCGCCAATCCGGTGGCACAGTCTTTATTGGGATCGCTATGGACAATGAAAACAGCAACCCGTCGCGTGGCGATTTTCTTATCCGTAACCTTATCGGTATCAATGAGGAACACGCAGCGATCGCAGTATCCGAAGAGGTAAAAGAGGGGCAACTCGTGCAGTTTCACCTTCGCAATCCGCGCGCCGCCGCCGAGGAGATCCGAACGATTATTTCAAAATTAGCTGAGAAAACCGAGCAGCATCCCCCCGATTTCGGACTCTATTTTAACTGTTTAGGACGGGGTAAAGGACTCTACGGTGCCGCAAATCACGACATCAGTGTTATCCAAGAACAGTTCCCCGGACTGCCTGTCATCGGGTTCTTCGGCAACTCCGAATTCGCACCTATCGGCGGACGAAACTTCGCACACGCGTATACCGGTGTGTTTGTACTTTGTAGTGAAAACTAAATTCTTCAAGGAGAAAAAAATGAACGAAGAACTCTTTGTCGCCCAAGAATTTACACCCCTCAACGGATGGACATCCGGGATTGAGGGACCCGCTTGTGATGCTCAAGGCAATCTATACGCCGTCAACTACGAGAGACAACACACTATCGGTCAGGTAACACCGGAGGGTGTTGAAAGCGTATTCGTCGAACTACCAACCGGTAGCATCGGCAACGGGATCCGCTTTAACAGCGAAGGGTTCATGTTCATCGCTGACTACACCAATCACAATGTCCTCAAGGTAGATATGGAGACACGGGAAATTAGCGTTCATGCACACGAACCGACAATGAACCAACCCAACGATCTCGCTATCGGTGCAAACGATATCCTCTACGCCAGCGATCCGAATTGGGGTGCTTCAACCGGACAAATTTGGAGAATAGATACGGACGGTAACGTGACCCTGCTCGAAACGGATATGGGTACGACCAACGGGATCGAGGTGAGTCCCGATGAAAAGATGTTGTATGTCAACGAATCCGCACAACGCAACGTCTGGGCTTACGATCTCTCACCTGACGGTCAGATTCGCAATAAACGGTTACGCATTCAGTTTCCCGATTTCAATATGGACGGGATGCGCTGCGATATTGACGGGAATCTCTATATCACTCGGCACGGCAAAGGTACAGTCGCGAAACTCTCACCTGAAGGCGAAGTACTATTGGAAGTCGAACTAACAGGTAAGCTCTGCTCGAACATCGCTTTCGGTGGTCCCGACGGATGTACCTGCTATGTCACAATGGCAGACCGTGGAAATATAGAGGTATTTCGTGCGGATCTCCCCGGTAGGAGTTGGCAACTATTCCAATAGATGTAGATGTCTTGACAACTTGTCTAATCAATGTTATAGTGGAATCCGAAAATATATTTACACTTGTAGCATAGGAAACCGTTAGCCTGTGCCTCCGTGAGAACGAACTTCATACATTCACACAACAATATGAGTGTATAAGTAATTACTGGATTTACCATAATATTGTGCATAAATTAATTATCACCTATTTGGAGGTAACGTATGAAACAACTGCTTCTTATCCTAATCTGTGTCGCGGTTTGTACGACTTATGCCGCTGCCGATTTGCTGGAAGGGCTTGTTTTGTACATGCCGCTTGACGAAGGAGACGGTAAAACAACTTTTGTAGCCTCTCTCTATTTAAAACTATCAGACCACCTAATACTATGGAACAATACGAATCCGTTTTAAAACGGCTCGAAAAAACAGCAAGAGAATATACCAACATCGCACCCGAAAACGGTCAGTTTCTCTCTATTCTGATCCGTTCTATTCGTGCACAAAATGTGCTTGAAATCGGAACGAGTAACGGATATTCCGCAATTTGGATCGCCGCAGCATTGAAGGAGACAGGCGGTAGACTCATCACATTCGAGTTTGACCCGACGCGTGCAGCCGAAGCAGAAGCACATCTTCAGGAAGCCGGATTAGACAATATCGTTGATGTCCGCGTCGGAAATGCACTCGACGAGATACCGAAATGTGCCGCGATCTTTGATCTTGTGTTCCTTGACGCAGAGAAAAACGAATACCGACGCTATCTGGAATTGGCATTGCCAAACATTCGTCCCGGCGGTTTAATCGTCGCCGATGATACCGTTACGATGCGCGACGAAATGCCCGACTATGTCGAATTCGTCTTTAGCACGCCACAACTACATTCCGTCGATATCCCTTTGGACGACGGGATCATTTTAAGTTACAAAACCGGAATGTAGCGTGTTCATTTATACGACCACACTAAAAAGGACATCCAAAATTACCGTTCAATCTAAGCTCTCAGATAAATCCACCCGCTTTAGCGAATCCGTCATCCGTGGTATGACGCAGCTCTGCCTGCGCCATAATGCGATTAATCTATCGCAAGGTACACCGGCGTACCAGCCACCTCCCGAAGTCAAAACCGCTGCGATCGCGGCTATCCAAGAAGGCTACAATCAGTATAGCATTACGTGGGGCGCACCACCGTTTCGAGAGGCAATCGCACAGAAGATGACAGCGTTTAACGCTATTCCTACAGACCCGGACAGAAATGTTACTGTTACCTGTGGTTCAACGGAAGGGATGCTCTCCGCACTCCTCGCTATTATCAACCCCGGCGACGAGATTATCATCTTTGAACCGTTTTATGAAAACTACGGACCCGATACGATTATCTCTGGCGCAGAACCCGTCTATGTCGCATTGCAAGAGACCGAAACATCCGATGGCACTATCCATTTTACTTATGACCCCACCGAACTCCGAGACGCATTTTCCGTCAACACAAAGGCGATTGTCATAAACACCCCAAATAACCCGCTCGGTAAGGTCTTTACGCAAAACGAACTTCAAGAAATTGCCGATCTCTGCTGTGCGTACGACTGCCTCGCGATTACCGATGAAATCTATGAGCACATGATCTACGACGAAAAATCGCATATCAGTATCGGATCGTTACCGCAGATGCGGGAGCGGACAATTACCGTCTCCGGCTTGAGCAAAGCGTATTCGATGACAGGATGGCGGTTAGGCTACGTCATCGCACCGCAAGTCTTAACCGATGCTATCCGTAAGATGCACGACTTCCTCACCGTCGGTGCACCGCATCCGCTTCAACGTGCCGGAGTCGTTGCCCTCAATTTACCACCGAGTTACCATAAAACACTGGTAGCAAAATATGATAAAAATCGCAAGTTTCTCGTGGACAACCTTACAAAAGCCGGGTTCCGTTGTCATCAACCAGAGGGTGCATATTACATTATGACGGACATCACCGATTTCGGATTTCCTGACGATACAGCGTTTGCACACTGGCTTGTCAAAGAAATCGGGGTCGGCGGTGTGCCGGGTTCCAGTTTCTACAGCCGTTCGCAGCTCGGTAGAACGAAATTCAGATTTATGTTTAGTATGGCGGATGACCTCCTCGCCGAAGCCTGCGAACGCTTGATGAAAATTAAAGCCAAAATTTGAACGGAGCGACACAGATATGGACATCTCCCTTGAAAACGAAACACGAAACATCTATAAACGAGAAATTGAGGCACTTATTCAGCGTGATGAGAAATATAAAACCCTGGGCCCCGCTGAACTGGATGCAATTGTGCGTGCGTTTGAATTCACGCTAAAAAACGGACGTGAGAAGGTCAGGGCACAGATGCTTTACGATCTTATTCATGAGAAAAAGGACAGCTGATATGTTGTTAGAACGGATCCGTCTTAGGAGTTTCGGCTGTTTCCAAGAGCAGGATTTTGATCTCCATGACGGTATCAACCTCATTTTCGGTCCCAATTTCAGCGGAAAAAGCACGCTCGTCAACGCTATCTTCTTTACGTTAACGGGGAAACCGATTGTACCACGTGTCGATGCCTCAGCCATGAAGAACCCGAAAGCCTATAGTGGGACTGCAGGTATCCAATTTATTGTTAATGACGAACGCTATCAACTCTTCCGAGGCACCGAAAAACGGACACTACTCCGTTATGAAAAAGAAGACGCGTGGCATGTCCTGTTCGATGATAAGCGTATTCGGGCAACGGAATCGATGTTACAAGAACGGTTTAGTATCGTTCATGAGCAACTCGCACTCACAACATTCCTCCGAGAAGGTGAGATCTTTGAATTCCTCGCGCGCCAATCCGCGACTCGACGCGATATCCTCCATACGCTTCTCGGTATCGACAGATTGATAGAGGTACGACAACGGTTCATTGACACGCGTCGGATTGCCAGACGTGAACAAGGCAGGATTCGCGCACATCAGAATAGTTTGCGCTATAGCGCACAGAACGCGAGTGAAACCGAGATCGCACGGATTGAAGCGAAACTCAAAGACTTGGAAACCGCCTACGGTGCCGAAACGAGTGATTCTGCACTTGTCGCAGAATGGGTACAGCACCAAAACCGTCTCCAAAAACAGTTGGACACACTCACGCATCAGCAGAACGAAACCCTGAGCGGTTTTAACGATGCCGCGCATCTCCGACAGATAATTGCTACAATCGAGAAAGCGATTCAAGAATCCACCGGATTGGAGACGAAACGGGAGAAATTAATACAGCAAATCGGACGACTTGAATCTGAAATTGAAGCGTTGACAACTGTCTGTAATACACTCCGCACTTTACTCGAAAGTGGCGAACAACACTGTCCAACCTGTCATCAGGAAGTTGAACAAGAGGTCATTCAACGGATAGTTGACGAGAAAGGAGAAGAGAAATCGCAGCGCAGTACAGAATTGGAAACGCACAAGCAGTCGTTGGAAACAGAAACCAAGAATTTAGAAAGTCGTCGTGAACTTGAACAACGGCTCCAAGCACTACAAGCTCGTTCAACGCAATACAAACAGCGTGCTCAGGACATTGATAAAATTCAGACGGAGCTTAACGCACTCTCATCCCGATTAAGAGAGACTGGCACCCAACAGAACGCACAAAGCCTTTCTGATACCCTAACAACCGTTGACAAACAGCAATTAAAATCCCAAATTGACAGCGAACGTAAAAAACTCGATAAACTCAAGCAAGAAGAAGCCGTCCGTTTAGATAGACTCGGCGCACTCCAACGCGCAAATCTTGATGCTGCGAAAGTTGAAAAGACGCTCCTGAGTTTAGAGCTCGCCTGCACCGGAATCGATAAGACCATTGAAACACTCCAACAGCAGATCCTTAAACCCGCTGAAGACGAATTGCATCACTGGATTGACAAAATGCAGCTTTTCGGGGAAACCCGTGTTGACTTACAACGCGAACATCTCCTCCCTTCTCTGAGCATAGATGGCGCAGATCGGAGTCTGATGCTGCTCAGCGGTAGCGAGAAGATGTTCCTCTATCTCTGCTTCAAAGTCGCACTCGCCAGAGTTTTGGGAAATCCAGGATTCTTCGTATTAGACGATCCAACGCTCCATTTAGATGGCGAACGGAAGACCTTGATGGTAGACTTCATTCGTCAACTCGCCGAGGAACACCAAGTCGTTGTAACGAGTTACGATGAAGATGTCCGTTCAGGACTCGAAGGTGCACATTTAATTGAAATGAGTAGAGAGGCGTAGAGAAATGGAAATTTGACTCTGTTTTCTCAATAGGATACACTTAACGCTAATTACGCCACTGATGAGGAAAACGATGAAAACGTTTGGAACCGAAGGGCCCGTGTCCCCCGAGAAAAACTATATTGTCAGCCGGACCGCTGAACTCACCGACTTTATTGATCGTATCAAACAGGGAAAATACCTTGTCATCTTCGCACCGCGCCAAACCGGCAAAACTACCTTTTTTCAATTTGCACTTGATATGCTTGTCGCCGAGGCCCCAACTTATTTCCCTATCGAACTTAACTTTGAGGCATACGAAGGTGTGGACATAGACGATTTTTATGCAAACTTCACTGAAGATATTCGCGAGCAGATAGTATACAATTTCCAAAAACGTGGAAACACGCCTCCTGAAGCGTTCATGGAGTTCTTGGACACCGCAGAGATAACTGATCATCTGTCGATGCTAAGGTTTTTCCAACATCTATCGAATTTGCTTGGTAACCAAAAGTTTGTTGTTGTCATTGACGAGTTTGATGGCATTCCCAAAACTGCTGTGAGAGGTTTCCTTCATTCGCTACGTCGCATCTACCTCACTCGTAGGACTTCGCAGTGTCCACACAGCGTCGGTATCGTCGGAATCAAGAGCATAGCCCAACTTGACTACGACCGCTCGGTTTCTCCTTTCAATATTCATGACGAGTTTGCCTTGACTAATTTCACGCTTGAACAGGTGCGTGAACTGCTTGGGCAATATACAGACGCAGTTGGGCAAGTCTTCGCTCCCGAAGTCATCGAAAGTCTTCACAAACAGACTGCCGGACAACCCTTTCTCGTCAACCGATTCGCCCAAATCCTCACAGGAGAACTCGAAATTCCAAAGACCGATCCGATCACAATGGAACATTTCTCAAACGCGCACACGCAGCTCCTTCGTGAACAAAATCGCAACATCCAGCACCTCCTGACCAATATCCGCAGAGACCCGCGCTTTGAAAGGATCCTGATGGAGATCACATCTTACGATAAGGGTGTGGCTTTCAACTTGGACAATGAAGTTATCAGCCAGCTCGTTACGTATGGCGTTATTGCGGAAGATACCGGTGGACTGTGTAAGATTGTTAACCCAATCTATCAATTCCGTATCATGCGGGCATTCAAGCAGCCTATTAACGGCTTAGAGCGGGAGTACCTCCCGGAAAACACTCGCGCCGGATTTCGCGATTACCTTACACCCGATGGACACATTCACATGCAAGCCCTCCTGGACAACTTCAAGGATTTCATCGCCCGCGCAGGTTTCAGGATACTGCAAATCCCAGACACGCCACACGAGTATGTCGGACAGTATCTCCTTTTTGCCTATCTCGACCAGTTTGTTCGCATCATCGGCGGGAACATGTACCTTGAAGTCCAAACAGGGCGCGGCAGGATGGATCTCCTCATTCTCCACAACGCCTGCAAGTATATTGTTGAAACAAAAATTTGGGAAGGCGATCTGCTCTATGAGGCAGGTAAAGCGCAACTCGCGAAGTATCTCACTATAGAAGATGTGAAGGAGGGATATTACGTGGTATTTGATCATCGCAATAACCCCGAACCTCAAGTAGAAACGCAAACCTTACAAGATTTAACAATTCGGAGCTACGTTATCCCCGTCGTACAAGAACGTCCTTCCACGCCCGTTGCCTAAACTATTCCGCTTCCCTGTGTTTGGGCAGCGATGTAACGAACGCTCTAAAACCGCTTGAGATAAACGTTACCGTTGTCTTCCTGCGTATTGCTCCAGACAACCACCCATCTCCCGTGTCCGACAGAGACCACAAACGGCGGGTAATGTTCCCCACTGCTTGCAGAGATAGCCACCCCGTCCCTGTCCCACAACGGTTTGCCTTCTAAATCAATGCGCTGCCCATAGATAGCGTCGCGGCTCTCCTCACCGAAGTCTTCTCGATAGTCCAACCACGCCACGAAAAATTGCCCCTTCTCGGTCATGATAATAGAGGGTTTGTCCTGATGCCCACCCGCTGTGCAAAGCGGGATACCGTCTTTCTCCCAGACTATCGTTCCATCCGATCGGACATGCTGCATATACAGATCCGAATAGATATCGCGTTCATCTCTCCAGACTGTGATAAATCCACCGTTCCCATCGCCGATGACCGAGGCGTGCTTCTGGATACCTTCGGCAGTACAGATTGGCACACCCGTTTCCTGCCATAGTTTATCACCATCAGCAGAAATCCGCTGTGCATAGAGCTGATCGTTGATGAAGTTTTCATATACCTGCCACAAAACGATAAGACCGCCTTCGCCATCAGAGATCACACGCGGTTCACCTTGCATACCGTCTGCTGGGGAAATAAGAAGCGGCGCGTCCCAGAACGGTGTCGCATCTAAACGCAACCGATACGCCATGATATGCCACGCATCGTAGCCGATAACATCCCACCACACCACATAGAAGCCACCCATCCCATCTGCAACCAAAATAGGGTCGCTCTGTAGCGATTCCGATGGAAATACCGGAATGCCGTTAGGTTCCCACATCGGCTCGCCTGTGGCACGAATCCTTTGGATATAAAGGTCTTGAAATTCAGAATTTCGACGTTCATCTTCCCAAACAAAGATAGCACCACCCTCACCATCGCTCAAAATCGCCTGTGTGGATTGATCCGCAGTATTGGTGCAGATTGGAACACCGCCTGTTTGCCAGAGAATCTCGCCATCGAGCGTTACCGCTTGCGCATAAATATCCCAGTTGCTTCGGTCGCGTCTATCGTTCCAGACGACGATTGCGTGTTTGTCGTGTCGGATCATCCGTAAACGGCGTTGATTTCTGTCTGCTGTACATACTGCGATACCGTTGTGTTCCCAAACGGCTTCTCCCGTGCCATCAACGCGCTGCGCATAGACATCCCAATCCTTTCCAGTCCGATAATCTTCCCACATCACGACGACACCTTCCTCACCATCATCTACAACCCACGGGAGGAATTGACCGTCCACAGCCGTTGAAACCGGAATCTCCGCGAATACTGTGCTGAGTAGAACACAAGCGCAGAGAAACAGGATAGATGTTAATATTGTCAACAGTCTGATTAATCGGAGAAAAGTGTTTTGGGAGTCCATAAGTTCACTAAAGTCCCTTCTGTGTCTAAGGCGAGTGCGTTCCACCGTTGGATTGGAAGTTCAATGTGTGCAATTGCCGCTGTTGGCATCCGTTTTATTTCTCCTGTCAGACGGTTCACGAGTTGTTCCATCGTCGGATTGTGTCCAACAACCATAACGCTTTGATATTTCTCTTGCAGTCCGTGTAATATGTCAAAGTAGACCCCTGGGACAGTATCGTAAAGTGCATCTAATTTTTTCACTTTTCGTGTATAACCGCACGATTTCGCGACGCGACTCGCCGTCTTTCGCGCCCGATTTGCCGATGAAGTCAGAATCCGATCAGGAACCAAACCCGTCTGATGTAAGTGTTCACCCATACGCGGGGCATCGCGTTTGCCGCGCTTATTGAGTGGACGCTCATAATCGGAGAGCTCTGGATGATTCCAACTCGATTTCGCATGTCGCATGATAAGAAGTGTTTTCATCGTGTCTCCCTATACTGTGACGCGTTCGTAGATTTCCTGCAAGGGTAGTTCACATTGGATGGAGGTGAGTGGTAAAATTTCTTCAATCTCTTGGAAATCGGTGAAAATCCAATCCTGCTGTCCAATTGACGCGTTTTCCTGTTTCTCTTGGCGGCGGTAGTGTTCTATAAGAACCTTATTTTGGGCGACGAGGACGTATTCCTGCAATGATGGAAGTTGTCGGTAGTGTGCGAATTTTTCGCGTCGATCATAAACTTCAGTTGAAGGTGAAAGCACCTCTACCAAGATAATGGGGTTGAGAAGTGTGTCAAAAACATCATCTTCAAAACGCGGTTCTTCACAAACAACAACGACATCTGGGTAGAAATAGGAGGTTGTAGTAGGTGTACTAACGCGCATCTCGTTCGCGTAAGTTTCACATCTGGTGCCTCTTAGACGGGAATGGAGTGCAGTAGATATGTTAATGGTAATCAGGTTATGGGCGCGACTCGCACCGGACATCGCAATTAACTCACCATTTATGTATTCGTGTCTGATTATTTCTGCGTCTGGAAGTGCTTTGCGTTGAAAAGAGATGTATTCTTCAGGCGTAAGGCGTGTTTGGACTGCCAGAGTAGCCATGATTTCCTCCAGTAATGTTGGAATGACAATTTGCAGTATACCGTAAACCTGAAAAGATGTCAAGGAAACTACATTTTTGGTGCCGACCTCCACAAAAATTTTTCTCTTGCATTCACACGGCTATTGTGATAATATTTTAAATGATGCGTATGTCAACATTTTTATGGACACATCCGTTAAAGTGTTTAAATTATACTTAAACGCTGGAGGCTACAGACACATGTTGTCCAAAATCAATAGAATACTCACAATCCTGCTGATTGCCACACTATTTGGTGGTATCAGTGGCTGTTACATCGATACCACTGACGATAGAGATAATGAACCCCCCGCCGTGCCACGCGGGGTCAAAACCATCACTGGCGACGAGGAAGTTATCATCGAATGGTACCCTAACGGCGAATTTGATCTTGCAGGCTATCAGGTGTGGCGCGGACGAGACGGCATCAACTTTGATAATCTCGCAGATGTTCCGGAAAACACAACCCATTATACAGATACAAGTGTACGAAACGGCGAAACCTACTACTACGCCGTCTCCGCTTATGACATTCACGACAATGAGAGCGAACTCAGTCCTGAAGATGCCTGGGATACGCCGCGGCCAGAAGGACGAAATATAACGCTTGATGACTATAATATTTTTCCAGGAAGAAGCGGCTTCGATTTCTCACGACCCGAAAAAGGAAGTATCCCCTGGGATACACCGGCAACCGATATATACTTCGGATTTGATACCGAAGTTCATGTTACCTATCTCTATTCGGATAATGAAACACTCATGCAAGATTTAGGGTATCACGAGAACTTTGAATCGGTTGACGTTGTACCAGAAATCGGATATACTTCGCTATTCGTTGAACTCATTGAAGGACACATCTATGCGCTTTTCACACCTGATGGAAACTTCGCAAAGATTCAGGTTCGCGAACTTTATGAAGATGGAGCCGTTTTCGATTGGGCATACCAGACGGATCCGGAAAACGTCCAATTGGCACCCTCTCTTAACCGTCATTGATAAGGAGTAAATTAATGGAAAAAAGCAGAGAGGCGGCAGTGATGCCGCCTCTGTTCGGCATACTACTTACCTTTGTTATTATTTTTACGACAGGTTACACCGGCGTAATCGCGCAAACCGAAACACCTGAAACGGATACGAATATAAATACGGAATCCGAAACTGCTACCTCGAAACCGTTGCCGTTTGTTCCCGGATATGTTGAAGAACCTAAAACGGAACCGAATTATTCACTGTTTCGACCCCATTCAGAGCGGTACTATCCGGAACTTGATATCCAGAAAGCACAGCAGCTCTCGACTTATATGCCCGGACTCGGACAGGCTTACGCTGGTAATTACACAAAAGCGACACTATTCCTCACCGCTGAACTGACCACCTTTGCCCTCGCTGGGTATAATATCGCTCGCGCCCTACATTATAACGAACAGAGCGTGTTTCAGACAGGATTCCAAGATGGACGGACGGGTGAATTCTTGAGCTATGAGCAAGGGCAGACTCGTATGCGGAATCACACGTTTTTCAGCGGTATCTTCCTCGCAGCGGGGATCGGAATCCATGTCTGGAATATCCTTGACGCACCAAAAACCGCAGAAGCCTATAATAGTCAAAGATTTTCCGTGCAAATGCAACAAACTGATAGTGGTTATCAGTCTCTCGTTTTCACACATAGATTCTAAATACCTGACGCGGATAAAATGCTCGGCTTCAGGATCAATCGTGAGGACAAAAAAGTGCATTATGCAAAGCGTCTAATCTTTACGCTGTTTTTGGTAGCCGGTATTGTCCTGAGCGCCAACGAGACATCCCTTGTTGAAACGAAGAACGTCGCGCCTAACCCATTAAAAGTCGGTGAAAAATTAACCTATAGTATTACGTGGAAAAAAGTCCCAGCTGGAAAACGGACAGACTGGATCGTCAAGCAGGCATCCGTTAATGGAGAAGACGTTTATCATATCCAGTCTCAAATGCGGACGCGTGCCCTATTCAGAGTCTACAGTTTCCAAAATCAGTCGGAAACCTATTTTAATCCGGTGACACGCTCACCCGTCCGTTTTCAGAATCGATTAAAAGATCGAGGATACCGGGCGACTGTGAAAATCGATTTCCGTAACGGTCAGGCAGAATATGAAAAGGTCTCTCGTCCCAAATCGAAATCACCTCAAAAACGTGAGGCAAAAACTTTAGAAATACCGCCCGGTACACAAGATGAGTTATCAATCATCTCCTTTTTGCGTTCTAAACAACTCGCACTCGGTAGAACCTATTTCTTTCCGCTACTCGCTAAAGGAAAAGTACATAAGGCTACGCTGACCGTTGAGCGCAGGGAATTCATTAAAAGTAAGGTTTTAGGACATGTTAGAACCCTCGTCTTGCGGACCTCTGAAGGGGATCGCTTCTGGGTTACAGACGATGAAAGACGGTTACCTGTCAAAATTCAGGTAAATAAATTAGGCGGATTAATAGCGACCCTAACAAAAATTGAGCCCGAAAATTAAAACGATAACCATTTTGTAGCCATTAGGATTTACACAACCCCCATTGCAGGGTTTTTGCTGGGGTGTTTCCTTCAGGGTTTGGAACCCCGCTCGTAGTGCATATTATATAAAAACAGACAAAAAACGTGCAGTCCTAAGGACTTCCAAAGGCTCATCAAGGAACTTGTAGTGATAGAAATTTTACGCGAAACAGACAATTATCAAACACTCGTAGCACGTCTCAAAGACGGTAAAAAGCTCCCGTGGCTACGGGGGTTGCCGAATGCATCAACGGCATTTTTTTTAGCTACACTGATTGACGATTTCCCCAAAAAGTCTTTTTTGATACTACTTCCATCGCAACGTGAAGCCGAACTGATGATGGAAGAAATTTGTACCTACCGAGCATACCCCGCTTTGGATACGACACCTACTGTCGCCTCACAATCTGAAATCAATTTATTTCCCGCTTGGCAACGCAAAATTTTTAACGGTATACCGCCTGCTAAAAACACTATTATTGACCGGATGAAGTGTCTCGAACGCCTATTAGAGAGAAAGCGAAGTATTATTCTTAGCACGGCGCAAGCGATGCTTTACAAACTCCCGCCGCAACAACGTTTCGCCGAAGCTTGCCATATACTTAAACTCGGGGACGAAGTGGACCCCGACGACGTGGCTATGACACTTATACGTAGTGGATACCAAAACGTCGATTTGGTAGAAGTTAAAGGTGAGTTTGCACGAAGAGGCGACATACTTGATGTCTATCCACTCACAACCGATACACCCGTCCGAATCGAATTCTTCGGTGATGAAATTGATGCCATCCGCGCCTTCGACGTCGTATCACAGCGGTCAACAGAATCACTGAAATCCGCTACTTTGACACCGCTTAGAGAAGTCCTCTCTGATGACATATCCATCGATCATTGGCAGGCACAGATAGAGACACGCATACAAGAACGCGCAACACCGGAGTTTGTGAAAACAGCACGCGAAATAACAGAAAGTCTTACCGATGCCGAAACCGCGCCATATCCGCTCCAAGACTGTCAGATCAGTGACACGATAGAGGCATTTTTGCCGATGCTTATCCCTGAAACAGCACTGCTTACGGACTATCTACCCGATGACGTAATCGTCTGCTTGATAGAACCGCAGTGGCAAAAACGAGAAGTATCGCAGATGTACGAACAGATACAGGAGTTGTATGACAAAAAACTTGAAGAATCAAGCCTTATGGTGCCACCGGATCACCTTTTAGCTACCTTTGAAACCCTTAGCACCGAATTAGAACAGTATCCGGTCATTTCAGCATCTTTGGCACCCCCACATGAAGTTACAGAGAGCAAATTGACACCCCTGCATTTTGAGATGAAACCGCTCACACTGCCCTCTGGGAACTATCAGGCGATCATTAACGAGATTAAAAGATTGGCAAAAGCCGGGAAACAGATTCATCTTTTCTGCGAAACACCGAAGCAGGCGAAACGCGTAACTGAGATTTTAGCTGAACGTGAATTATTTACCTCGGATATTGACATCAGCGTCGGCGCGATCGGTGCAGGGTTTCTCAATGCGCAGCTCAATCTCATCGTTATTTCGGAAGATGAACTCTTCGGCAATCGTCAACACCGTCCCGTCCGACGCCGACCGACCACAGACGGATCCCCAATTCTAAGCCTCATCGATCTGAAAGTTGGAGATTACGTCGTCCACGTTTCACACGGTATCGCTGTCTATGACGGTATACGACGATTGGCAATTGATGGAAAATCGCAAGACTACCTAATCCTTAAATATAGCAATCACGATACGCTCTATGTACCGACGTATCAGGTAGACCTCGTTCAGAAATATGTTGGCGGCAAAGACAGAGGATATAGACCGCGTGTTGACAGGCTCGGCGGGATTTCATGGAACCAGCGCAAAGGACGTGTTAAAGAATCAATTCAGCAGATGGCGGATGAACTCCTCAAATTGTACGCCACGCGGCAGTCCCGAAAAGGTTACGGGTTCCCTGAAGAAGTACCGTGGCAAACCGAATTTGAGGCACTCTTTCCGTATCAAGAAACCGATGACCAACTCCAAGCGATCGAAGACGTTAAAGCCGATATGGAATCTGAACGTCCCATGGACAGGCTCATCTGTGGGGATGTCGGATACGGAAAAACGGAAGTCGCATTACGTGCCGCTTTCAAAGCCGTAATGTCCGAAAAGCAGGTCGCTGTCCTTGTCCCCACAACGATCCTCGCATTACAACACTACGATACCTTTGAGAAACGGTTTCAGGCACTGCCGGTTCGTATTGAGATGCTGAACCGCTTCCGAACACCTAAAGAGATAAAACAGGTGAAGGAGGGACTCACGAACGGGACTGTTGATATTGTTATCGGTACGCATAGCCTCCTCTCTAAAACTGTGGTATTTAACGATCTTGGACTTTTGATCGTTGATGAGGAACATCGATTCGGCGTTAAGCATAAAGAAAAAATAAAGCAGTTCAAAGAGACGATTGATGTCCTTACACTGACTGCTACGCCGATCCCGCGCACCCTCCACATGTCAATTGTCGGTATCCGAGATTTCAGTGTTATCAACACGCCACCTGCTGACCGATTACCTATTCAGACGTATGTCATGCCGTATGACACTGATGTTATTAAAGAGGCGATTACAGCCGAATTAGCACGTGATGGACAGGTCTTCTTCGTCCACAATCGCGTTGAAAACATTCACAATATCGCATTGACGCTTCAGCAACTCTTACCGGATGCACGTATCGCTATCGCGCATGGGCAGATGCCGGAACGCGAATTGGAGACAGTTATGCTTGAGTTCGTTCGACACAAGCATGACATCCTTGTCTGTACAATGATTATCGAATCAGGTTTGGATATACCAAACGTTAACACGATTCTGATTAATCGCGCAGACGCACTCGGTTTAGCACAACTCTATCAACTCCGCGGACGCGTCGGGCGCGCGACTACACAGGCTTACGGCTACCTGTTCTACCCACCAGACCGCGCGATTACGGAAGGCGCACAAAAACGGCTTCGCGTTATTGAGGAATTCACCGATCTCGGTTCAGGTTTCAAAATAGCACTCAGAGATTTAGAGATTCGAGGCACCGGGAATATACTCGGACCCGAACAGCACGGTCATATCGTTACCGTCGGTTATGAACTTTACTGTCAACTCCTCGAAGAAGCAGTACTCGCATTAAAGGGTGAAAAGGTTGAAGAGACACTCGAAACTCGCATTAGTGTGCCTGTTGAAGCATATCTTCCCGACGATTATGTACCGGATAGCCGTCAGAAGGTCGCTATCTACAAAAAAATTGCCGGTCTAAAGGACAGCAGTGCACTCGATGAACTCCGAGCAGAACTTCGAGACAGATACGGTGCGATACCGGAACCCACTGAAATGTTACTTGAGATAGCGAGTATCAAGCAGCTCAGCCAAAACCTCGGCATCGAAGCTATCGCCGCTGGAAAAGAGCAAATCAAGGTTACCTTCAACGAACAGAAATCAAAAATTAATGTGAAGAAACTCGTTGATATAATCCACAAAAATGACGACCTTCAGTTACAACCACCGGCACAACTTATAATCCGGATGCCACGGATGACTGGAGTGAATATGTTAGCCGAACTTCAACAAACACTCAGGTTGTTTGTTGAGTAACCGTAAAATCGAAAAGTGAAGAAAAAAGACGTGCTACGCGCATTACCCAAAGCGTGTAAGCCTAACCAACGGGCAGGCTGGATATACGGAAAGGTGAGCCATTTTCCAAACCAACCTGACCGAACCGCAAGGAAAACTAAAAATATGAAAAAAACGATTACTATTTTTATGATTGTCGCTGTGTCCTGCCTATTAACCTGGACCTTCGTGCAATCCGATAGCCATGAGCAGCCCGAATCTGCTATTGATGAGAGCCAGGTAATTTTGGTGGAGTATAAATGGAACGGCGAACCGTATCAAATCTCGTTGGCGGACTTAAACGCCGCAATCGCGGAACTACCTGTTTACCGTCAGCAGAACTATAAGACCCAAGCGGATAAAGCCGAATACCTCGAAGAATTAATAGAGGAACGGCTCAAAATCCACCGCGCGATTGACGACGGGTTTGATAAACTTCCCGAACACCTCAAGAAACTCGAAGATTACACCAATCAACTCATGGTCGAGAAACTAACCGAAATGGAAGTTGATGAAAAGGTGAGCTACAAAGATGAAGATCTCATGGCACACTATCAGGCGAATCTTAGCGAGTACATTGAGAATGAGAAGGTACGCGCGATATGCATTACGCTCGATGATGAAGACCTCGCAAACGAGACGCTTGACGCGATCATCGGAGGAAAAGATATCACTGAGATGGCGAAGGAGCTTTCGGAAGCGGATAAACTCGCTAACGGTCCGGGAACGAACCCGGATGATCCGGGCAATACCTACTACTTCACGAAATCTGCCTCTCCACGCTGGGCAGAATTCATTGAAGCCGCCTTTCAACAAGAGGTCGGCGATATGACGGACACCGTCTTTGAAATTGATGTCAGCGATGAAACCTTCTATCTCATCTTCCGTAAAGAGGAGCATCAGCCCGAACGCCAGAAAGAGTTTGAGGAAGTCAGACGCGATGTCGAAAGAACGGTCGAGCGGACAAAGAAACGCGAGCGCATCAATGCATGGGTTACTGAAATCTCTGACAGAGGTAAGTTGAAAACCTACCCTGAAAATATCCCTGAGCCACCGCAACCAGAAGAATCAGAGAGCGAAGAATCACAAGAGTAACCCATTTCCATATCCGGAAGCAGTATCCCTAACCACAATGTTAGGTCGAAAAAAGGAGTCAGAATTGAAAATGTTCACAGGTATTATCCGATTCATAGACAAAGTAAATTCGGTTGTCCCTTTACTTTTAATCGGGGTTCTTGCGATGCATCCCGTCTTTTATAGTTGCAGCGATAAGGCGATCGGTGCCGATGGCACAGTTATCGCTGAATATGAATGGAACGGCAAACATCGCATCACGCTTGAAGAGATGATGCAAGAGATCAGCGAACTCCCCGAATATAAGCAGCGCCAATATCAGGACAAAGAGGGATTGGAAACCTATATGCTGCTGATGGCGGAGAGCCGTCTAATCCTTGCCCTCGCCAGCGATGAAAAACTTAACGAAGACCCCGAAATTCTTAAGAAGGTTCAAGACTACCTTCATGAGTTGATGGTTAAGAGAATCACCATCCAAGAAGTTGATGATAAGCTGAGTCTATCCGAACCCGACTATGTGGCGTACTACGAAGCGCACAAAGAGGAGTACGTCCGCCCCGAACAAGTACGGCTGTTGTGTATTACACTGCTAAATAAAGAGCGCGCAGATGAAGTTTTCGCACAGATCAAAGAGGGTAAAGACCTCGCGGAACTCGCCCAGGAACTCTCTGATCGTGGTGAACTCGTCGGGCCCGGTGCGAATCCTGCTTCCCCAGGCGATACCGACTACTTTGGTCGCGACTCCTATCCGCCAGGAACCGAACCTTTCTTAGACGCAGCATTCGCGGCTGAGAACGGACAAACCCACGACGGTGTTATTGAAGTCGAAGTCCAAGGACAGAAATATTACATGGTGTTCCGTAAAGACGACGCACGCGAGGCTTATCAAAAACCGCTCAAGGATGAGGATGTCCGTAGAAGTGTCGAACGGAAAGCTGAACGTGAAAAACGGGACGCACGCATGCAGGAATGGATCACGCAACTCCGAGAACGCGCCGAAGTCAAAACGTTTGTCGACAGGATCCCAGAAGCGCGACCCGAAGAACCCGCAGCGGAAACGGAAACGGAAACGGAACCTGAAGAATAACAAAAATTACACAACCGCCCCGCAGGCGGGGTTTGTAACCCCGCCTAACTCACACTGCAGGCTTAATCCACCGGCGGGGTCTTTGCTTGGGTGTTTCTTCAAGGGTTTGGAACCCCGCTCATAGTGCTGAGTCCATAAATATTCGCGCGACCTCTTGATCGCGCACCATCTACATAGGAGGCATCTTGCATATATAATGGTTTACAAAAAAGGTATCTACCTCATCCTGACTCTCTTGTTCCTCGGTACCGGAATCTCGGACATCTATGCCCGAACCTTTGATAGGATCATCGCTTATGTCAACGACGACGTTGTAACCAAACGAGAACTCGATGTCTTGGTAAACCAGCGTGCTATGGAACTTCAACAGGTCTATCGTTTTAGTGAACGCGAGGCACTCAACGAGGCAGAACGGCAACGCAGCGAACTCTTAGATAGGCTTATTCGGCAAATGCTACTCTTGGAAGCAGCACTAACCCTAAAAATTACCGTCAGTAATATTGAGGTAGAACAGTACGTCAAAGATTTTAAAGACAGATACCAAATTGAAACTGACGAAGAATTTAAGAAACAGTTGAACCAAGAAGGGATGACACTCGTCGCATTTCGTGAGCAGTCGGAGCGGAACCTAAAAACCGAGAAACTTGTTATGGGAAGAATCGTTCCGAGATTGCAGATTCGCGATAAAGAAATCCAAGAATTTTATGAAGAAAATCGGGACCAATTATCAACGAAAGTTGACAAAGTAAATCTACGACATATATTCGTTGCTTTTAAACCGAACGAAGCCGATCGTGATGCTGCTTATGAAAACGTCGCAAAAGCGCGGAACGAAATCGAGACCAGCGGCGCGAAATTTGAAACAGCAGCAAAGCGTTATGATACCTCTCAACAGGCTGGAAGCCTTATACCAGCGACAATCGAAGAACTCAACCAGTTTCCAGATATCTTTCAGAAGTCATTGACAAATTTGGAGATAGGGACTATCAGTGAACCGATTGTTGGAGATAAAGGACTCTACGTCTTCACCGTTGAAGATCGAACCGAGGCATCAATCGGATTTCGGTATTTCATTGTTCCGTTAATAGCCAGCCCAGAGGCGATCCAAGAGGCACGTGAAGACGCAAACGAAATCTACGCACAGTTGGAAGCCGGTGAAGATTTCAATAAACTGGCACTGACACGCTCTGACGATCATGAAACGCGGGAAAACGGAGGCGACCTCGGTGTCCGATCCTTATCCGAACTCAATCCTAAAACGCGAACCGTCGTAGAACCTCTCGAAACTGGTGCCTACAGTCAACCTTATGAAACGGAGTTAGGACTCCACATCTTCAAAGTTGATCAACGAAATAGCCCAGAACTTACCGAATTGGAAAAGGCACAAATTACCTCGCTCCTCCGTCAACAGCGATTTCAGGAGGAATGGGACGCATACACCAATAAACTACTTGAAAACGCTTACATTAAAATCACATTGAAAGAATAACAAATCTGTGAAAAAGTGCGAATCCTATTTGCCTATCTATTATCGGCATCCATACAATAACACAGTGTATCCTCACCAAACAGACCTTTTTACACGAACGCGTAAGTCGCTCCTGGCAATTTCTAACGTCACGGGCACAATGATCGCGCTATTCGTATGTGTCTGTTTCCTCTGTCCACTGCAGCCGGTTAAGGCGCAAGACGCGCAACCGGCTGAACCACCTGCGGCTGAGACGACACCCACCGAATCCACAGATCAAACACAAGAGACGGAATCGGGTTCCGAACGCTTGAATCCTGAGACAGACACACCAGAAGAGGGTATGGTCATCGGTGATGGCGACGATATGTCTATGGTTGACAATTTCGTTCAGATACACGGAAACGCACTCATCAAATTTGAAGATGTCATATTACGAGCAGATCACGTCTGGGCTGATTTCGACGATAACCTAATGCGCGCATCCGGCAACGTCCATCTCATTATCGGAGACGAAGAAACCTACTCCGATGAACTCATCTTTAACCTCGAAAACAAAAAAGGGATCGCACGAAACGGTTTTACATACAGCGATCCGTGGTATTTCGGCGGTAGTGAAATCTTTAAAATCGAGGACGACCGTTCCTACATCCGAGGTGCTACACTAACGACCTGCTCACTGAAATATCCACACTACTATTTTAGTGTTTCAGAAGTTATTGTTCGGATGAATCAGGAGATGATCGCTAAGAATATCGTTTTGCGTATCGGGGGGTTCCCGCTTTTCTACTTTCCAGCGATCCGGCGCGACCTCCGGAAAGGAAAAATCGCGAAAATTATTGTTAAACTCGGAACGGATAGTTATCAAGGCCCCTACATCACCATCATCCAACCGCTCGCTCGGAAACGCCGCTACGACGGCGCATTGCTTTACGATAGAAGTGCCAGACGCGGACAAGGCTACGGTTTTGAAGGGAAGTATCGATTCTTAGATACCAAATTCCAAGAAATTTATATTCCGCTTCCAGAAGACGCAACACCGAACCAGCGTACGAAACTTGAAGAAAAGGCAAAGGAATTACAAGAGCGACTCGACGGTGAATATGACAGTTATTGGTTAAAACAGATTTTCATTGAATATAAAATTACCGATGAAGATATTAACCGCGCGAAGGAAAGTGCCGATGAACTCCTCAAGGAGCTCCAAGAAGAAGACGCTGATTTTGCCGAACTCGCACAGCGGAGTTCCGACCATTCGGAAACCCGTTATGAGGGTGGCGACCTCGGATTCCTCGCTCGCGGTGAAACCGACGCGGATGGTAACCCCATACTTGATCCCGCTTTAGAAGAGGCTGCCTTCACACTACAAGAAGGTCAGATTTCTCAGATCATCCAGACTGAATCCGCATTTCACATACTCAAGGCGGAACAGATTATTGATGTCTACGGCGAACGAGAAATTAGACTCCGAAGAATCGATGTCACTATTACCGCAAGCGATGAAACAAAGGATGCACTCCGTGTTTTAGCCGACGATATGCTCAAACGGGCACAAGAAGGTGAAACCTTTGAACAACTCGTACAAGTATCCGCAGACATACTCGAAGAATTTCCGGGCGAATTCGCCAATGTCGTACAACCAACCCTATCCGAAGTCAATGAAGGCGAAGGATTACCATTAAATGAGATGGAATCCTCTTGGCAATCGTCTGTTAGACGCTTAGAGAAACCCGGGGACATCACCGAACGTAGACCTATCACGATGCCTGAAGGACTTTACATCTTCCAGCTCATCAAAAAAGAAAAAACACCAACTTTTGAAGAAATTGCAGCGCAATTTGAAGCAGAATGGGAGACATTTTACGAAGATGTAATGACCCCCGAACCGGAGGAAACAGATACAGAAGAAACAGATACAGAAGATGTAATGCCCGCTGAACCGGAAGAAACAGATACAGATACGCCTGCTGAAGAGACGACACAAGACACACAAGCAGAAGAACCCGAGACTGCACCTGAAGTAGAAGCACCTATCCAAGAACCCGATACGTCTGTCCAACAAGAACCCGATACTGCTGATGTTGAGGACACACAAGACGCTGAACAAAACCAAATGGAGGGGAACGCACAGAACGGTACGGATCCAGATCAAAGCGAAACCTCCGAAGAGAACGTATCTGACGACGAGAACCCAGAAGCCGAAGCAGAAGAAGAACTGGAAATCTATCGGAAACACGGATTTCGGGGTCGGTGGGAAGACCCAAGTCCAGTGGCATCAGAAGCACAAAATCTATATGCTGGCGACATAAGCAGGCGACCCATACGCACCCAAAAATCGATTCGCCTTATCAAAGTTGATAGGAAGCGTACCTTCCGAGGTGATCTCTACTTCTATGGGAAAGACCTTTATACTTCACAACGGCAGAGTGCTATCCGCACTGGCAACAGCTATATAATGCGATGGGGACATACACACTCTATCTATACACCCTGGGATAACCGACAAGCCGGAAGAAGACCGATCAGCTTCACTGGGAGAACCGAACTTCGAGCTAAAAACTACAAGGAGGAGTATGAGCTACCCAACGAAGCCACGCTCAACTCGTTCGCTCTACTCACCTATGGAACCGGGTTATCGACGCTTGATCTTTATGATCTTGATGAAAATGGGAATCTGAAGTTTTCACGAGAAACCATCGGTGACATCGCAAGCCGACTTGAAATCCGACACATTCACGATTTTACCGGAGAAGGCACGAGATCACTACAGAAGCTGCCACGATTAACCTTGAACTTTTCACGGATGCGTCTCAGCGCACTCCCGCTTTTTGGTACTCTCAATGACGGGATGACAACGATTTCTGAGCAATTCCAAACGGACAAACCCTTCCTCTCAATGCTCGCATTTCCAACGCTCGAAAGTGCCAGTTTCGACCTTGATATCGAACTCGGGAACTTCTATAGAGATACCTTTCGCAACAAGGACGGCGATGAGGAGAGAAAAGTCTCGCTGAAAACCATGGACCTCGGTTTTGATATCCGTAAACAATCGACGCTCCTTATTACACCCTTGCGCGAGCTGCAACTTAACCTCAACCTCAATACAAACATGATCTGGCATGACCGAGACCAAGATCAGAACAAGAACATTGTTAGAGGCGTTTTCAGTTTCAACGGATCTGGTTCAAATACACTTTTCCGTATTTACAATGTAAGTTTTATTCCAGGGTTACGGAAATTGCGCCACGAAATGCAATCCACGCTCCGGTATGATTACCAACCTGCTGTTGATAAAGACGATAACCTCTATCCTTTCGGTCCCAGCACGTATTTCTATGAACGGAAGCGGCTTAGCTACGACTTTAACACAGCGATTGAGATCAAAACGCGACGGAGCCAATCCGCACACCGCGTTTTCTATCTGAATACACGCCTGACTGCCGATTTCACGGAATTCGATCCGTTATATGAGCGCCAGTTTGAACCCATTGAAAGCGATTTCACAATCGTCCCGCTACCGAGTCGGAACCTGAATATGACAATCCGAACCACGCACGACCCGAATCCGCACCCCGATGATGGACAACAGTTCAAGATGGTCGGGGTCCGTACCAACATCCGCTACACGCGGCAGACGTGGAATGTCAGTATCGGAAGTTCTTTTAGTAAACGGCACACAGCGAGACGCGCGTCCCGCTCCATGACTGCCACTGGACGCTACCGTGTCAACCGAAATCTGTCGTTCGATGCCAGTGTTATCTATTATCCGATTGATCGACAGTTCTATCAGCAGCGTTTAAGTATGACGCGGAACCTACACGATTGGAATCTCCGTATCTCTTGGAGTCGTATCGGTATCAAGCGCGAACCACCTTACGATAACGTCCGTCAAGACTTCACGTTCCAAGTGAATCTCATCCAAGAACCCGCAGTTTCAATGGGTATCGGCTATGACGCAACCACTGAAACGTGGGGGATCCGTACCGTACCAGCAGGCGTACCCTACAACGCATTCGGTGCAGGTAACTCACTCGGTAGGTCTTACTTCTAATATCTGCGCGGATTACACCTTCAGATGAGAAAATTGGGCATTTGCAAGTTGTTTCAACTTAAGGAAACGTTTTTTAATGTTACTCAAGGACCGTGTTTGCATTATAACCGGCGGGAGTTCGGGCATCGGGCGCGGCATCGCACTCGAATTTGCCCGTGAGGGCGCGCGTGTCGCTGTCATAGATAAGCAAGAGACACCCCTTCGCGGCAAATATCACGAAACCGATGTCACAACGCCAACCGTCTCCGAAATCGAAAAACTCGGCACGCAAGGCGTATTCCTCCAAACCGATGTCGCCGACGAAACACAAATCGCAAACGCAATTCAGCAGACTGTCGAACATTTCGGCGGACTCGATGTTCTCGTCAACAACGCCGGGATCCACATCCCCGGCGGCTCACAAGAAATCTCAATCGCCGATTGGGATAGCGTTGTCGGTGTTAACCTCCGTGGCGTTTTCATGTCCACGAAACTCGCAATCCCATATCTGAAGCAGTCGAAATTTGGTCGTATTATCCAGATCGCTTCCGTTCATGCCTATGGTGGCGGCGCAGGACCCGCCTACGCGCCAGCGAAAGCCGCTGTCGTCAACATGGTACGAGATACCGCATTAGAGATCGGACAATACGGTATAACCGTTAACGCCGTATGTCCCGGTTATATTGAAACAGCCATCCAGGACTACCTCACGCCAGAACAGATTGAAGAGGCACTCGAAAAGACCGCCTTACCGCGTTTCGGGATACCGAGAGACATCGGACGTGCCTGTGTCTTCCTCGCCTCCGACGATGCCGAATGGATCACCGGTGCATCCCTGCTCGTTGATGGCGGCTTCGCCGCAGGGGTATAGACATACCAGATGCCAAACAAAACCCACACCACAGCAGTCGTTCTCATCCCACCAGAAACCGTGCAGCCACCCATCCAAGCCATCCGGCAGATTCACGACCGAAACTTCAGGCGATGGATGCCCCACATAACGCTCCTCTATCCGTTCGCGGAACGTCGAGATTTCGCAGCGATTACCGCAGCACTCGCGAAAGCCGCACAACAGGTCTCCCCGTTTTCCATCCGACTCACACGTTTCGACGCATTCAAACACCGTAAATCGTGTACCATGTTCCTCGTTCCGGAACCCGAAGACGAGATATTGGAACTCCACAACGCACTCATGACGCATCTACCAGACTACAACGACACGGCACGCTTTGCTGGCGGATTTCATCCGCACCTCTCCGTCGGACAATTCCAGCACCGTTCCTTGCAGACCGAACAGCAGCGTCTCCAAACCGAATGGCAGCCGGTACAATGTGAGATGGAAGCGATCAGTCTCATCTACCGAGCACCCGAAACAGAGGATCGGTTCGTCGTCGCCGAACAATTCCCATTCCAGACAAGGAATCAATAATGAACACCAATCTCACCGACATCGAAAATAGGCTCTGGAGTGCTGCCGATGAACTCAGAGCCAACTCACGTCTTAAGGCATCCGAATACTCAACACCTGTCCTCGGTCTTATTTTTTTACGATACGCCGATCACAAATTTACACAGGCTGAACAAGAAATCAGCAGCGAAGTCGATCCAAACAGCCGCAGGCATCCCGACCTGAGAATGGAATGTCAAGCCCGCGGTGTACTTTATCTGCCAGAGCATTCACGTTTTCAATACCTACTGAATTTGCCAGAAAGTGAAAACATCGGACAAGCCATCACAAGCGCTATGAAGGCAATAGAAACGGAAAATTCACAGGTCAATGGAGTCCTACCGAAGACGTACAATCGTCTGGAAAAGAGCACACTCCTTGAACTCCTCCGTATCATGGAACAGATCCCTATGGACATTGAAGGAGATGCTTTCGGGAAGGTTTATGAGTACTTCCTCGGCAATTTCGCCATGAGCGAAGGGCAACGCGGCGGTGAATTCTTCACGCCGACTTCGCTCGTCAAACTCATCGTTGAGATTATACAGCCCTTTCACGGACGCATCCTTGATCCCGCGTGCGGCTCCGGTGGCATGTTCGTCCAGAGTGCAGCGTTCATTAACAACCACAAGAAAAATGGTAACCCCGGAGACATCAGCATTTACGGCGTTGAACGCGTCGCCGAAACTATCAGGTTGTGTAAGATGAATCTCGCCGTTCACGCGCTTGAAGGCGATATCAAACAGGCAAATAGTTACTATGAGGATCCGCACAACTGCTTCGGTCGGTTTGATTTTGTGATGGCAAATCCACCCTTCAATGTCGATCGCGTAGATAGAGAACGCATCAAAGACGATCCCCGATTTCCGTTCGGTATGCCTCGCGTTGATAATGCCAACTACCTTTGGATACAACTGTTCTATACTTCGCTCTCTGAATCTGGGCGCGCAGGTTTCGTCATGGCGAACTCCGCCGCCGATGCACGCGCCTCTGAACTCGACATCCGCCGCCAAATTATTGAATCGGGCGCAGTCGATGTCATCGTCAGCATCGCCTCAAATTTCTTTTATACTGTTACTTTACCCTGTACCCTCTGGTTTTTCGATAAGTCCAAACGGAACAGCGATAGACACGATAAAGTCTTGTTCATTGACGCACGCCATCTCTATCAGCAAGTGAGCCGCGCACATCGCGAATTCACACCCGGACAACTCGAATTCCTCGCAAACATCGTCAGGTGCTATCGCGGAGAAGCACCAGAGAATCAACACGACAGCGCAGATTTCTTCGCCTCAAAATTCCCCGATACAGAATACATGGATGTTCCCGGGCTTTGCAAGGTCGCTACGATTGCCGAGATTGAGTCACAAGGCTGGAGTCTGAACCCCGGACGCTATGTCGGGGTTGACGAACAGACAACCGATGATTTTGACTTCACCGAACGATTCACGCAGCTCAACGAGGAATTAGCGGTCCTAAACGCCGAGGCACGTCAACTGGAGGAACACATTTCGGAAAACGTTGTAAAGATTTTAGAAGATAGGGTATAATATCAAAGGATTGGAATTGTGAATGAGGTAATGAGAGATGTAAAATGGGTTGGGGATTCTCGTGAACAGGTGCGGCGTTTTCCCAAACCCGCACGAGATGCAGTAGGTGAGGCATTACGTATTGCTCAAATTGGAGGTAAACATCGGAATGCCAAACCTCTGATAGGAGTAGGTTCAGGCGTATTTGAGATCGTCGCTCGTTACGATACGAACACCTACCGTGCGGTTTATACTGTTAAGATTGGCGAGAACATCTATGTACTTCATGTATTTCAGAAGAAATCCACTCGTGGTATCAGAACACCCAAAAGGGAAATTGACTTGATTAAACAACGCCTGAGAATAGCGCGAGAGATGGAGGAAAAAAATGAGTGAAGAGATCAAAATTGAGGAGAGTTCAGGGAATGTATTTTTCGACATCGGTTTCTCTGAGGAAGAAGCGGAATACGAACAGTTAAGGGTAGACCTTGCCTTCGCAATCCACCATCTTCTTGAGGAACAAAAACTAACACCAGTAAAAGCAAAAGCACGCTTTGGACTCGATCCATCTGATGTGTCCCGCCTGAAGGAAATGGATTTTAATTTCACAGTCGAGCGGTTGCTAATGATTCTGAAGCAGATGAACCGCAAGGTTGAAATTCATATTAAGCCTTCGGACAAAACAGTTAGGGGCCAGCGAGTTTTTGTTACGTAAGCAAACGAGACCCAATGCCGCCTCCCGATGCAACACCAGAGGAGATCGGCGAATTTTGGGACACGCATGACCTCGCCGATTATTGGGACGAAACCTGTGAAGTGGAAGTTAAGGTTAACCTAAAGCCACGTAAAAGAGGAAATAAGATGAGAGACACAATTCGTTTTGGCGATTTCGTTGAGGTTAACCCGCGCATCCGATTAGAGAAGGGAAAAGAATATCCGTACGTTGAAATGGCTGATGTCACTCCAGGCAATGCGTTTGTTTACCCGATGAAGAAACGAGCCTACAAAGGCGGAGGCTCACGGTTTCAAGCTGGCGACACGCTCTTTGCCCGCATTACGCCTTGTTTAGAAAATGGGAAGATCGTCCGATCCAAACACACGAAGAATGAACCTTGTTTTGGATCAACAGAGTTCTTCATCTTTCGTGGTAAACCCAATGTCTCGGACTCAACTTATATATTTTACTTGGCTCTGAGTTCTGTAATTCGGGATCCTGCTGTGAAGAGTATGACCGGAGCATCAGGCCGTCAACGTGCAATCTTGTCATCGGTTGAGGATATCCGTATTCCAGCCTATTCTCTCGCAATGCAACGAAAAATCGCCGCCGTCCTCTCCGCCTACGACGACCTCATCGAAAACAACACCCGCCGCATCAAAATCCTTGAAGACATGGCACAAACCCTCTACCGAGAATGGTTCGTCCATTTCCGATTCCCCGGACATGAAAACGTCCCGATGATAGAATCACCATTGGGACCGATACCACAAGGCTGGGAAATAGGAGAGTTCGGAGATATAGTTGAAAATGTTAGAGAGAAAGTGAAACCGGGAAAGCACCTAGATCACTTACCTTATGTTCCAATTGATTGCATTCCCAGACGTTCAATCTCGCTTATGGAATACAAACCGCCTAGTGAAGCTAAAAGTAGTTTAATTGCTTTCAAGAGAAACGACATTTTGTTTGGAGCAATGAGGTCATATTTCCATAAGGTGATTTTTGCACCTTTTGATGGTATTACACGACAGACCTGTTTTGTTTTCAGATCGAAAAACCTTAATAATTATCCTTTTGATCTCTTTACGGCATTTCAGGATTCTACTGTTCAATATTCCAGCAATCATTCAACGGGAAGCACAATTCCTTATGCCACATGGGATAACGCCCTAGCGATGATGCCATTTTTTAGACCTCCAGATTTGTTGATTAAGAGATTCAGTGATGTTGTCATTCCAATGCTGGATTCAATACAGATGATGTTGAAGAAAAACGACAACCTCCGCCAAACCCGCGACCACCTCCTCCCTAAACTTATCTCCGGCGAGATTGACGTATCCGAACTTGACATTAACATAAATGGAATACAGCCAACAAAAGGTGGGACATACATTCCATACCCGCTAACAGAGCGTTTGCATTCCGATGGAAAAATCCTCGGTGGAAAACCTGTTATCAAAGGGACGCGTTTGGCTGTTGCGTTTATTCTTGGTTTACTAAAACAAGGGTGGAGCGAGAAAGATATTGTTGAAAATTATCCCAGCGTTGTACATGAAGACATTGCGGCGTGTCGCGCGTATCAAGAAAAGGTGAAGTGATTTGGTCCTCTCCAAACTCATCTCTGGTGAGATTGACGTATCCGAACTTGATATTGCCACTGATCCCAGGGTCATTCAATTGTCCGTTTTTGGTGTTGTCCTTTTCGCAGGTGTTAATACTTAATATATGTTATGCTTTAAAACAAAACGCAGAAATTTTCGCAGCATTTCGCAGCATTTCGCAGCAGATCCTGGAAAAAAAGACATCCAACCCAATAATTTCTTAAAATTGAATGGCACTGACACGGTTCCTAAAAGCAATTGACAGATACAACACAACGGTGTATAATTTGCAATAACGGCATTAGGAGGAGACTTATGCGCGATGTCAACGCTCGGTATCTTGTTGATTGTATTAGAAAATGCCCGCATAAGTAAGTAGAGAGGCTTAACCATCCATAGTATTTAGGGGGAGAAATGAAATGAGTGGAACCACTGAATTAACAACTGATCAAGAAGTGCTATCAGAAGATAAGCAGCTGATCCCGCGTGATACTACAGATCAAAAGGATGCTGAACGAAAAGCACTTAGGGATTACGCCGAGGCACAACTTCGGAAGTTATCCGCGTCTCGAGGTTTAGATTGGGATAAAATGACCGATGAGGAGCGCATAGATTTTGTTGATGACCTCATCCACGAGGACCGCGCGTGCAAGCGGTAGCCGTTTACGACACTGGATATCGGAGGTCATCGTGCAAGAATCTTCTATCGTCCAATACTTTAGTGAGAAAAGTTTTGAACAAGGCATCGAACAAGGCATCGAACAAGGCATCGAACAAGGCATCGAACAAGGCATCGAACAAGGCAAAAAACAGTATGCTGTTGAGGCGATACTTGCAGTGTTGGATGTCCGATTTCAGACCGATGTCGCAGAGAAACTAAAGCCTTTTCTTGGTGCCATTGACGATCTACAGCGTCTGGATCAGTTACACCGCGTCGCCGCCCGTGCATCAAACATTGATGAGTTCACGCAGGCACTCTTGAACCTTGAAAACTAAGCCATGCCTAAAGTTTAATCATGGTATAAAGGCGAAACCTATGTCCAAACAAAAAGCGTTTTTAGAGAAAATCCATATCAAAAACTACCGGAGTTTACGGAATGTTACGCTCCCGCTTAGGTCATTGACAGTTTTTGTTGGTCCCAATGCAAGTGGAAAATCAAATACCCTGAATGCTTTGTATAATCTCAATCAGATGATTTCTGAAGAACCTGTCTCATTTGAATTAAGCCGAAACTCCCTTTGGGCACGTGAAGAAAATCACATCACATTCCAATTAAAAACCAAGATTGAGGGAACTCCTAGTACTTATGAACTTGAACTGAAAGCGGAGGTGGACAATCCTGTGGTTTCTGAAGAATTGTCAGTTAAAGATGTGCCAATTATATCGGTTCTGCGCGGACAAGGCTTTGTATTATTGGATGAAGATGGTGAAAACCAAACGAAATATGAGTCGGATAAACTAGCTTTAAAGTCTGCTGGTGATTATGGCAACAAGCCTATTACTAATGCTTTAAGAGAGTTTATAGAAGGTTGGCAATTTTATGATTTTCAACCCGAACTGATACGGGGGCATCTTGCAACATCCTCACCTATTCCGAAAGAATTACGCGAATCTCCAAAACTTGATAGTTATGGTCTTAGATTATCAGAGGTACTAACGGATTGGTACCAGAATACGCGTGAGGGTTTCAACAGTGTTAGTGAATCCCTTGCCACTTGCACGAATCTCAGAATAGACCAACATTTGATTAACGGGAATGATCGACTATGCCTTTTGGAAGGGTACAAAAATCCTATCCCTTTAGAGGGAGCATCTAATGGGACACTACGTCTCGTGGCATATTACACCTTGCTGAATCAGCCTGAATTACCTCGGCTCGTTGTTATTGAAGAACCTGAGCGGAATCTGCACCCCGGTGCGTTGATGGACGTTGCTAATGTTCTTGAGCAGCTGGCTAAAAGGACGCAAATCATTATCACAACCCATAGTTCGCAACTCCTTGACTCTTTTAGTTCTAAGAGTTTATCGGATTCGCTTGGTGTTTTACTCTTACGTAATCGGTTAGGACTTGGTACAGAAGTCACCAATCTTGAGAAGATCCGCGGTAAACGAGAAGCATTAAATGGTTGGATCACAGATTTCGGAATTGGCAGTGCTATTTTTGATAGTGAGCTGCTACAGGATCTCATGGAGGAACCAATATGATAAGCGTAAGAATCTGGAATTTGGAATCCAACAGCGATGCCAAAGCAGTCGAGTTTTTGGAAAATGAGTTTGTAAGATTTAGGAAACTTGGATATTTAGCTATCCGCAAAACAAGAAGAAGTGCGCTCCGTAAGTGTCATAAAAAAAGTGAAATTTCAACTACCAAACTGAGCAAGGCGATTCAATATTACCTCAATCAAGATGATTATATTATTTTCGTCGTCAACAGCGATAATCCAAGTGTAGACTATCAAGAACAGCTAGAACTAAAGTCCCTTGTTAATCAGATTAGACGTGTTGTCAAGGTTTGGAATTTTTCTGAAAAAGTAGTTTTCACACCGGAGATTCAAGAGCCTCAATCTCTCGTGAATACACAATGGAAAGATATCGTTTCAGAGTTTCTTGCTGAAATTGAGAATGACCGGGAGAAATTTCAAGAAAAATGGGGTAAGACCATGGAACGTTTCGACGATGTTTTTGCGAACACATCAGATGACAAGTTAACGAGCGATCTTGATGCGGCAATTCGGCGTTATCAAGAAGGGGAAGTGACACTGGGAAGAGCCGCTGAGTTGGCTGGTATCCACCGTTTCGAGTTTGAAGAGGCTTTGGCAGCAAGAGGTATCTGGAAAATCGTCGAAGTTGACTCAGCAGACGAATTGGAAAAGGGAGTCTCCCTGATAAAAAGCCTTCATAAATCAAACGTTAGCACAAAGGAAAAGTAACCTTGGTTTTTGTTGATACCGATGTGCTTTCAATTTTTGCCAAAATTGAGCGTTTACCATTGCTATTTGCGGTTTTTGACCAGGAAACGCTTAATATTGCTAATGCTGTAGAAAATGAAGTCAAAACAGGAATCTCTAAAGGATTTCACGTTTTTGATGACATCATCTCGCTGCAAACACAAGGGCAGATTCGTACATATCATACAACACCCGCGGATCAGGAGTTTATGAATTCCCTTCCACAAACGCTTGGTGCAGGAGAGAGCGAATCTATGGCACTCTGTAAACGCTTCACTGCGATTTTTGCCAGCAACGAACGACGAGTAATGCACTATTGTAAGGCAAATGGGATTGATTGCATCAACTTAGTTCGTATCTTACGAGCATTCTGGGAGTTACAAATTTTATCCCAAACTGATGTGCGGAAAGTTATAACAGAGATTGAGACAGAAGATCGACTCAAATTCCGATCTATTGACCCTATTTTCAAATGAATCCATACAGCGAAGACCAACTCATAGAACAACCTGCAATCCATCTACTTAAAGAAATCGGATGGGAGACGCTGAACTGTCAGAACGAATTTGAACAGACGGAAGAGAGTCCACTCGGTAGACAAACCAAATCCGAAGTCGTCCTAACTGCCCGACTTAAAACCGCGCTAAAATGCTTCAATCCTACCGCAACCGATGACGCTATTACCAAGGCAATTGAAGAACTCACCCAATCCCGCGCAGTCATGAGTCCTGTCGAAGCCAACAGCGAGATTTATACGCTCCTGAAAGACGGCGTGAAAGTCACCCTCAGCGATCCAGATAGCGAAGACGAGGCCATTGAAGTGCTGCAGGTCATCGACTGGGAACACCCAGAGAACAACGATTTCTTCGCCGCATCCCAATTCTGGATTACCGGTGAGATGTACACAAAACGTCCAGATATAGTATGTTTCGTCAATGGAATCCCTTTAGTGCTGATGGAGTTCAAACGGATTGATGTCCACCTATACGCTGCCTATAACGACAACCTCCGAGACTATAAAGACACGATTCCACACCTCTTTTGGTATAATGCCTTTATTCTCCTCTCTAACGGCACGGAAAGTAAGGTAGGTAGCCTCACAGCTGACTGGGAACACTTCGCCGAATGGAAACGCATTCACAGCGAAAACGAACCGCCTCAAGCCTCCTTAGAGACAATCCTACACGCACTTTGTACACCGAAACGATTCCTTGATGTCGTCGAGAACTTTATCCTGTTCATGGAAGTCCAAGGCGGATTAATCAAAATCCTCGCCAAGAACCATCAGTACCTCGGTGTCAACAACACAATTGAATCCTTGAGACAAATTGAAGATAACCACGGCAAACTCGGTGTCTTTTGGCATACACAGGGCAGCGGGAAAAGCATCTCAATGCTCTTTTTTGCACAAAAAGTGCTTAGAAAGGTGCCCGGAAACTGGACCTTTGTCGTCGTAACCGATCGCAAGGAATTGGATAACCAGACCTACAAAACCTTCGCCAGTACGAGTGGTGTGCTGACACAGCAAGAGGTTCACGCGGAAAGTGTTATCCATCTCCGCCAACTCCTCAGTGAAGACCATCGCTACATCTTCACACTTATCCACAAGTTCCAGACGCAAGGTGCTGAGAGGCATCCGACCCTCTCGGATCGGTCAGATATTGTCGTCATCACAGATGAAGCACATCGGAGTCAATACGATACGCTCGCCTTGAACATGCGTACCGCGCTCCCGAATGCCGCCTTCATCGCATTTACGGGTACACCACTCATGGTTGGCGAAGAAAAAACAAAATCGGTGTTCGGCGATTATGTGAGTGTCTACGACTTCAACCAGTCTATTGTGGATCGCGCGACCGTGCCACTCTACTATGAAAACCGTGTGCCTTCGCTACAACTGATAAACGAAGACTTCAACGAAGACATCGAACAGATCCTTGAGGATGCCGAACTGGATGAGGCACAAAAAACTAAGCTTGAACACGAATTCGCCAGAGAGTATCACCTCATCACGCGAGATGACCGGTTAGAGACCATCGCTGAAGATATGGTCTCCCACTTTATAGGTAGAGGCTATCAGGGAAAAGCCATGGTCATCTCAATCGACAAAGCGACTGTTGTGAAGATGTTCGACAAAGTGCAGAAATATTGGAAGCGTTTAATTGCGCAACTGAAATCCGAAGCAGCCACACGACATAGTAATGAAAAAACCTACTTGCAAGAGCGGATCCGCTATATGGAAGAGACCGACATGGCTGTGGTGGTCTCTCCGGCACAAAACGAAATCGACGAACTCAGGCAAAAAAGCGTAGACATCACACCGCACCGCACTCGTATGAACACAGAGGATTTAGACACCAAGTTCAAAGACCCCGATGACCCCTTCCGAATTGTCTTCGTCTGTGCGATGTGGATCACCGGTTTCGATGTCCCTTCCTGTTCCACGATCTACCTCGACAAACCGCAGCGAAACCACACTTTGATGCAGACCATCGCCAGAGCGAATCGCGTCTTCGGCGATAAAAACAGCGGCTTAATTGTTGACTACATTGGCGTTTTCCGTGACCTTGAAAAAGCACTGGCGATTTATGCTACGGGTGCGGATATGGAAGGAAACCAGAAACCGATTGCTGATAAGTCAGAACTGATTGAAAAACTCCGAGTGGCGATTGCCGAAATCACCGAATTCTGCAAAGAACTCGGTATCAACTTAGATAATGCCCAAACAGACGACGCATTCCAAAACATCGCCCAAATCAATGACGCGATGGAACGCATCCTGATTAACGATGAAACCAAAAAGGGATACCTACAACTCGCAACAAGCACCACCAAACTATACAAAGCGATTCTACCGGATCCCGATGCATACGAGTTTACCAGAATCTGTCAACTTATCCATATCATCGCGCAGAAAATCAGGAATTTGACACCACCTGCTGACATCTCCGGTGTCATAACAGAAGTTGAGGACTTACTTGACCAATCAATCGCACCTGAAGGCTATCTCATTGAGATACCGGCTGAGGGATACGATACGGAGCCAATAGATCTAAGTCAGATTGATTTTGAACAGTTAAGCGAACGGTTCAATACACAGCACAAACGCGTTGAGGCAGAGAAACTCAGAGGCGCAATCAACAGCAAACTCACCGCAATGATTCGTCTCAACAGAAACCGTATGGATTATCAGGAGAAATTTGAGGAGATGATCGTAGAATACAACACTGGCACTATCGGTGTTGCGGATTATTTTCAGAGACTTTTTGATTTCGTTAACGATCTCAATGAAGAGGAGCAACGCGCCAGTACTGAAGATCTCTCCGAAGAGGAACTGGCGGTGTTTGATCTTCTAACACAACGCGAGCCTCATTTAACTGCGCCAGAACGGAATGAAGTTAAAAACGCCGTGAAGGAAATGCTTGAAACACTCAAACGAGAAAAATTGGGCTTGGATTGGCGGAAACATGCGCAAACACGCGCACAGGTAAAACTTACTGTTGGAGATATACTGGATAAAGGGCTGCCTCAACCTTACACACTGGAACTGTTTAATCAGAAATCCGAGGCGGTTTATCAACATATCTACGATTCTTACTATGGCGAGGGGAAAAGCATTTATACTAAAAATTAGTAAATGTCCGTTGCATAGAATGCAGTGAACCCAACTTCGCACTAAACACTCACGCGCACAACCTGCCCTTTTTGGAGTGTTTTCAATACCGTATTCACGCGAGGGATCAGTAATGCAAGTGCTTCGTAGTGGTTCCTCTTGGCTTCCAGCAGAACAATACCCAGTTCAATCCCCTCCAAGTTTTGCTCATACAAAATGCCTCTGTCTGTTGTCACAAAGGCATCAAATTCCACCGCAGCCATTCGCAGGAGTTCTCCGTTCTCTTTTCCGTTCCAACCACGATAACCAACTGTAATAACTTCAATTGAGTCAGCAAAGAGTGGACGTAGTTGATGCGGAAGGTTTTCATCAAGCAACACGCGCATTCGCGTACTCCAGTGTCATCTCCAAGTAAGCAACTGCTTGCTCGTGTGAGACTGTCGGAAAATCAGCGAGAAATGTATCAAGTGAATCACCAGATACAAGATACTGAATCAGAATTTCGACTGGGACGCGAGTGCCAGCGAAAACCAAAGCACCGTGCATCACCCGTGGATTTTGCGACATAATTTGTTCTTTTTTCATGGTGTGCTTTTCCTCTCACATCGTGAAACTAAAAACAGACAAACTTTCTCTACCTTGACAGGCGCGGTTTCAAACCGCGCCTACCTATACTGAAACACTCCGATTATTATCCAATCTTGCCAATCTCAATCAATCGAGGCCCCAACGACAAGCGATCACCCAACGACAATTCTGGGTACGGCAAGTCGCCGAACAACGGACGGAAATATCCTGCCCCGGCTGGAGATATCTGATACCGCTCCGCATCGTAGAAACGCAGATCCAGACTTCTCCGAATGACATGCCCCGAGTCATCCCGCTTCAGCACTTGATCTAACGGCAACAAGGTCGGTTCAATACCAACCTCCGTTCGAGTAATCGTTGCGACACCGTTGAACATCCCGTCTGAGAGTGCTTGCACCGCCATAGCACCAGCCTTCATAGCGATGTCTCTATCCAACGGTATCGGGCTACCACACCTCTGCAGATAACCGAGTATCAAGGCACGGAACGCCGAACTTGAAATCTCAGGAAGCAGTTTTTTCATCGTCTCAACGATAATTTCTGAACATCCTCCCGGTTTCGTATGCCCAAAAGCATCGAGCTCCGCTTGTGAAGTAATCATCAGTTCGCCGTGTTCATTCCGAATCCCTTCCGACACCACAACGATGACGTTCCCTTGTGCTGCGTGTTTTTCACGAATCGCTGCCGCCAATTTCTCCGGTTGATACGGCACCTCTGGAACAACGATAAGATCCGCCTGCCCATAAGCCGCGGATAAGGTCAACCAACCCGCATCTCTCCCCATCGCTTCAACAACAATTACACGATCGTGGGAGTAGGTCGTTGTCCGCAGGTCTTGGACGTAATTGATGACTCTGTTCGCAGATGAAGGGAAGCCCGGACAGAAATAGTTCACCATCTTAGAGTAATCGACAGCATCCCCTTCAGGTGGATTAATACCGACATCGTTATCAATTGTTTTGGTGACGAACGTGGTTGTGAACTGATCCGACAGTGCGGTGCCGACCGTCAAAGTATCATCACCACCTATCGGAATCAGACCGCTAATGTCGAGTTTTTTAAGATTGTCTACTGCCTCATCTAATTTATTATCTTTAATTAAGTTTGTGCGTGAACTCTTTAAAAGCGTCCCACCCCGGTTCTCGTCAATCAGATCGGGAGTCAGCGTAAAGTAGCGTCCACCTTTCAGGACACCGCGCCACCCTTCCATGAATCCGACCAGTTCAAAACCGAGTTCTTCGGCTTTCAACGCGATGCCTTTAAGGGTGGCGTTAAGTGCACTCGTATCACCACCGCCTGTTAAAACACCAATCTTTTTTTTCATATAAAATAAAACTCCTTTATGATACAAGATGATAACTACTTAACGACTTCAAGGAGAACCGGCTTATCCAAGGCGAGTGCCTTCTCAAACATCGGCTTAAAATCGTTAGGATCTTCAACGCGTAACCCGACTGCACCAAACGACTCAGCGAATTGCACAAAATCAGGGTTCACCAACTCGACACCGATACGCTTACCGAACCGTCGCAGCTGCCCGCGTTCAATAGAGGTGTACTGATTGTCGTTCATCACGAGTGTTACAATCGGTAGGTTATACATGACTGCCGTCGCGAAGTCCGGACATGTCATTAAGAACCCGCCATCACCGCTCAATGCGACGACTTTCCGCTCTGGATAAGCCACCTGTGCGCCGATAGCACCCGTCAATCCGATTCCCATTGCCACAGAGACACCGGAGAAGATATAAGTCCCTGGATGATAACACGGGAAATGTGCCAGGGCACCATAGCCGGTGATATTGACATCAACCGACAAGATGGCATCGCGAGGCATTACGTCGCGCATCTCTTTGAGGATCCGAGGACGTTCAATCGACATAAATTGGCGACGCAATTCTTGTAAACCTTCACCCCACCCCCCGGTCTGTTTGTCGTCACGGAGCGCGGCATTCAACTGGCGCAACACCAATTTCGGATTCGCACCGATGCCAACAGTGGCAGGATATTCCTTGTGAATTTCGTCCGGATCGGCTTCAATATGTAAAAGTGGTTGTGGTATCTTGAGGCTCCAGTTACCAGTATCACGGTAGTTGAATCGGGTACCAACAGCAACGATGAGATCGGATGCCCGCATCGCTGCTTGCGCAACACCGTCTCGGAAGATACCGATGGAATACGGTGAATCTTCTGGAACTGAACCTTTTCCGAAACCTGTCATCACGATTGGCGCGTCGAGTCGCTGCGCGAACGCAAGTATTTCAGCAGTTGCGCGCGTATGGTTGATACCACCCCCTGCAATAATCAGTGGACGCTCCGCTTTGCCGAGTAATTCTACGGCAGCATCAATATCTTGGGGTGCTGCGGTTGTCTGGATACCGTTATTACGTGGTGGAATAGGGAGGTCGCTTTCTGCGTCGAGCGCATCTTTCGCAAGCTCAATCAGCACAGGTCCAGGTCTACCTGAACGCAGTGCATTAAAACTTCTATTGACCGCACCCGGAATCTGATCGACGCGATGCACAATCTCCAGATGCTTCGTCATCGGCGTAAAGGCAGCTCGCTGATCCAACCCGTGGAAACTTTTCTTCGGATCCCGTGATGCCAAGTAAGACGGGTTCTGTCCGGTAATCCAAAGCACCGCTGACGATGCTGTATTCGCTTCACCGATACCGACAGAGGCGTTGTTGGAACCTGGACCCGGCACAGTCATGCAAACACCGACATCGCCTGTTGCACGCGCATAGCCATCCGCCATAAACGCCGTACCACCTTCATGCCGCGTGACATAGTGCTGGATGCTGTCTTGATTGTTATAGAGTGCTTCATAAACGGTATCTAAATGGTTCCCCGGTAAGCCAAAAATATCTTTAACACCTTGTGCTTTTAAGCATTCAACAAAAATATCGCCACCAGTCATATCTGCTCCTTTCAGTTCATACCGTTTTAGGACGGACGCATTTTTTACCCACTGCAGACGAGGTTCCAAACCCCGCCTGAACGACGGTTGCGTCAGCCTTAATGTTTTTTTAGGAAACAACAAAGAGTCGTCCCTGTTTGGGTGTAAACGGACAATTTAGATACGTCTTCCCATCGGCGTGCCAAAATTCAACGTTCGCCCTCGCCGCTTTTAACAGATCCCACTCCGACACACGCGACGCATCCCGACGCATCTCAATCAAAGTATCAATCGGTTCACTGCTTGTGTTAAATAGATAGAAAATTTCGGATGCTTCCGATTCCCTGTGAAGCACTTGAACGGTGTCCGTCTCTGTATTGTCCGGTTTCACAAATACCGCTACGCTACGAGTGACCCATTTTCGGAGACATTTTGCAAGTTTCACGATCTTCTCGTCAGACAGACCCCGGAGGATGGTTACACGCTGTCCGAAGATGAGATGCTCAAGCGGATACGGTTCAAGTCCAATGCTCCCATTTAGAAGATAAGGGACGGGTTCGTCGAGAATCAATCTCCCTTTTGCTTTCGTAAATGCCTTCAGACACTGGACAGTCTCTTTTTGAAGCGATATACAACTCGGAATCAAGATAACGCCGTAGCTCGTTGTCGCATTTGACCTGCAGTTAGGAAAAGAGAGACCCCCGCGCGGGATACCGAGTTTTTCCGCAGACGCAGCACTTATAACCTCCGCTGAAGCAAGCTCTTGCTCCGAAACAATCCTGAAGTCGTACCCTAATTCCCATAAACTCTGACACAACCAACCCCACGCTTTCGTCACAGCGTTCCACGATTTCTCATCAGGTTTCGTCCAGAGGCTCTGCGTCGGTGCTACAACCAAAAGCGACCTTTTCGGATAGCCGATTGACAACTGTTCCGTGATACCATTAAAGACACTGTCCCGGTTCATCCATGCGTTGAAACCGAAACTCGCATCTTCAAAGTATCGCGACATCAAAATATCGTTGTTCTTTCTCCGATCAATGCTTGCAATCTGCGTATCGCTACAGACCCATTTCGCGACGACGAACCGTTTTGGTGTATCAATTTCAGAGACGTGTAGGATAGGCAAATCTACTTCCGCCTGCAAGGTTCCTAACTCGAATTCCAGTGCCTTAGCGCTTCCCGGTAGACTCAAAGCAAATTGAAGTCCCTCCTGTTGACAAAAATCGTGCACACCGCGAAGAAAGTGGGTTGCAAATCGGTTGGTTAACGCTTTCCAAAACGTGTTCCTGACCGCCGCGGAGTTATAAGTTTCATAGAACACCAACGGCAGATACGTTGAAAACGATTCTTCCGCTGCTTTGAGTGGCATAGAAACCCACGGCACCGATGACGTTCCAGCCCCTAAAACACTCGCTAAAGACAAAAACTTCGGCAGTTCACAGGTGAAACCGGCAAGGTGCTGTTTACCGTAAGTGCTCAAATAATCTATGAGCACACGCGCTATAAACTTGGAAACCCCAGCACGGCTAAAAAGATCGTCCGCTGCCGTTTCCGTTTGATAGAGATTAATTACTGTCCGTCCGCGAAGCCGTTCCGCAATTGTTAGCTCCCCTGCCACGCATTTCTGGATATAGTCGCTGATGTTATAGCACGGGGCATCGGCGTGCGGTTCCGCAATTAAGTAGTGTTGGTTGTATTCTGTTGCAATTGATTGAAGAGATTGTCGGAGTACGCTTTGGATCGTTTCCACCTTTTCCGTATCACCGAAGGACAAATCTAACGCATTCAACTGATAGCGGGTTTGCAATAAATCAGATGGCAACGTGATCCATACACGCCGTAGCCGTCTTAATTCCGCTTGATGTGCCGTTGACGTTTGCGTTCTATGCCACGATAGTACGTTCCGTGTGTAAAGAGGATCCGTCTGCACAACTCTCAGCTCCTATCCAAAAAATTTGCAACTGTTAAATATTTTGTGTTATACTTTTAACGTTATTGCGGAAGTGTATAGATCAATATGTCTCTCTTTGCATTAAAAAGTTTAGCACACCCTAAGAATTCGTGCAATCAAAAGTTTTGTTGCATGCGTCCGTATACAAGTCTTGAACAGGTTTTGCGCACCACCAAACTACACCCAAAGGATTCAGCATGAAACTCCTTGAAAATCTAATCTCAGCATTTTCTGTCCTTCGTGCGAGTAAACTCCGTACAATTCTTACGCTCTTAGGTATTACGATCGGGATCGCGGGTGTTATTGCGATGATGTCTTTCGGTGCCGGTGCTGAAAAACTCTTGATGGCAGAGATTGACAAAATCGGTGGTCCCAGTATGTTCGGTGTTTACCGTCCAGGGCACATCCGTAAGAACGGACGTTGGCAGCGGAACACCAGTCCACACCACTTAGAGATGAAAGACCTCCGTGATGTTCTGGCGGAATGCCCCTCCGTTGAAGTCGCAACTGTCGAAGGCAGCTACTACATCAACCTCGGTGTGAACGGCAAATTCCAACCGACCTATCTCCGCGCAACGACAAATGAATACCAAGCCGTCCGAGAATGGCGCACAGAATACGGCAGATTCCTCGCCGATACCGATATGGATATGTGGACAAAAGTCTGTGTCATCGGTTCAAAGATATGGAAAGAGCAGTTTAAAGGTGAAGACCCGATCGGCAAAGAAGTCGTCATCAATAATTTTGGGAACAACAAACGGTTTACTGTTATCGGAATCATGGAGAGTCGAGGAGACGGTTTAGAGAGAGGGAAAAGCGATGACAATATGCTTTTTATCCCTATCACGACCGCGCAAAAACGGTTTTGGGGACACGACCACGTTGGTCATATCATGGTACGCGCCAAAAGTCCGCTCCACGTAGATCAGGCACTTAAAGAAGTAAAGACGATTATCATGCGCAATCACGGTGGCGATGATACCTTTTTCCGAACATGGTCTGCCAAGCAGGGAATCGAAAACGCCAAGAGAATGATTTTTATCATAGAGACGGTGTTGGTCGTCATCGCATCTGTCTCCCTAATTGTCGCTGGCATCGGTATCCTTAATATCATGCTCGTCTCGGTGACAGAACGGATACCGGAGATCGGATTGCGGAAAGCCGTCGGAGCAAAGGCTTTTAATATCAGAATACAATTCTTGACCGAATCGGTGCTGCTATGTCTGATGGGCAGCCTGCTCGGAATCGTTCTCGGTGCGATCGTCGGGAAGGGGTTCGCCTGGGCGGTTGCCAAATTCTTTTTACAAGATTTCGCATGGCCCTCCGTGATGACACTCAAAGCCGTATCCATTGCTGTCGGGGCGGGTGCAGCCGTCGGCATCTTCTTCGGTTACTATCCCGCCAGCCAAGCCGCAAAAATGAGTCCAATTGATGCCATCCGACATACATAAGGAAACCGAATATGCATATACTGGAGAATCTAATCTCAGCGTTTTCCGTGCTTCGCGGGAGTAAACTCCGTACAATTCTCACCCTCTTAGGTATTACGATCGGGATCGCAGGGGTCATCGCCATGATGTCTTTTGGGGCGGGCGCCGAGAAACTCATGATGTCGGAATTCGAGAATATCGGCGGTCCCAGTATGTTCGGCGTTTACCGCCCCGGGTATATCCGGAAAAACAACCGTTGGCAGCGCAACACCAGCCCACACTATTTGGAGATGCAAGACCTTCACAACATTCTGGCGGATTGTCCATCTGTTGAAGTCGCCACCGTTGAAAGAAGTCATCCGATTAACTTTAAAGTTGAGGGACGGCACCAAGAGACCTATCTCCGCGCAACAACAAACGAATATCAAGCCGTCCGCAGATGGAAAACGGAATACGGCAGGTTCCTCGCCGATACCGATATGGATTTCTGGAATAAGGTCTGCGTTATCGGTGCCAAAGTCTGGAAAGAGCAATTTAAAGGGCAGGACCCAATTGGCAAGGAAGTCGGGATCAACAACAGACGTTTTACCGTTATCGGTATCATGGAGAGCCGTGGCGATGGATTGGAGCGCGGCAGAAGTGATGACAATATGATCTTTATCCCCATCACGACTGCACAAACCCGTTTTGGTGGACGGAATCGCGTCGGTGCTATTATGGCACGCGCCAAAAGCATCGATGTCGTTGAGCAAGCACTCAAAGAGGTAAAAACCGTTATTTCACGCAACCACGGTGGCGATGACACCTTTTTCCGAACATGGAACGCAAAGAAGGGGATCGAAAGCGGAAAAAGGATGATCTTTATCATAGAGTCAGTTTTGGTCGTCATCGCGTCTATCTCTTTGATTGTCGCGGGTATTGGAATTCTCAATATCATGCTCGTCTCGGTGACGGAACGGATACCGGAGATCGGACTGCGGAAAGCCGTCGGTGCCAAAAGCCTCGACATCCGTATCCAATTTCTAACAGAATCGGTGCTATTATGTCTGATCGGAAGTCTGCTCGGTATCATGTTAGGTGCTATCGTTGGGAAAGGTTTCGCGTGGATAGTCGGCAAATTCCTTGACGAATTGTCGTGGCCCGCTGTGATTACCCCAGAAGCCGTACTAATTGCTGTTGGTGCGGGTGCAGTTGTCGGCATTTTTTTCGGTTTCTATCCCGCCAGCCAAGCCGCTAAGATGGCACCTATTGATGCGATTCGGCATACATAACTTGTCAGATGACTGTAAAAGCAATGCCTAATACCAAATTGAGAGGAGAAACCCATGCGTAGCTCGCAGACCATCCCTGAATCTATTCAAGAAATACCAGCACCTAATACGATGACGCTGGAAGAATTTCTTGAAAACGATTTAGAGGGTTATGAATATGTAAAAGGAGAATTAGTCCCGATGTCGCCAGCGACGATGATACATGGTCAAATCAGTAGTAAACTTCATATACGCTTAGGTCTGCACGTTGAGGAGAATCGGTTAGGAGAATTATATATTGCTGAAACGACTTTTCAATTGGATGACCGGGCGGTAAAGCCAGATATTGCATTTGTTTCAACAGACCGATTACCCGAAAATAGAGAGAAGGGTTCACCTATCCCTCCAGATTTGGCAGTTGAGGTTGTCTCCCCATCAGATAAACACTATGATGTTACCGAAAAAGCATTAGCCTATTTGAGGTCAGGGACGCGCCTTGTCTGGGTGATTGAACCCGTCGCGAAATCGGTGATGGTTTTCCGATCTGAGACCGACTTCACTGTGCTGAACTATGAGGACACATTGACAGGTGAGGATGTCGTGCCGGGATTTGCATGTCCAGTCGCGCAACTTTTTGAATAGATTTTAAGGTGAGACAATGCCCATTTTTAGATTAGAAGGTGATAGACTCATCATCGCCCAAGAAACGAACATTGAATTTGAATGTTGTCTGGAGAGTTGGTTTGAAAATAGCCCATGGGCTCTTATACAAGATGAATTTATTCTCTGGATTGGAAGGCAAACAAGTGCTTCAGTTGAAGAAGGTATTATCTATCCTGACCTTCTTGGTGTTGATGCAGAAGGAAATCTCGTTGTTGTGGAACTCAAAAAGGACGAAGCACCAAGGAGAGTAATAGGGCAACTTCTTGACTATGCCTCTTGGGCAAATGAGTTGTCAAAAGAACAAATATATGAAATTGCCCAAAAGTATTTCCAAGATAGTGGCGAATCCCAAGACGTAACTTTTGAAACAGCCTTCAGGCACACGTTTGATATAAGTGTAAACGATCAACTTCCTTCGCTGAATAGAAAATTGCGCTTATTCATAGTGGCACGAGAGATAGAAAATTCACTATTACGTATTTGTCGGTTTCTCCGAACTACGTATAGTATGGATATAAGGTGTATAGTGGTTTCAAAGTTTCAGACTGAATCTGGGGATGAGATCGTTAGTATGGAGACCGTGATTGGATATGAAGACATTTCCCCCCCACCACTGGATTATCCACCTCTAAGGGAGGTAGTACTGGAAGTAGTTGAGGAATTAACACGTGGAAATACAGACGTTGAGTTTACACCAATAGCAGTAAAGAGACGCGCGTTGGAAAAGTATCCGGGTATTAGAGTTGCCGCTGTGAATTATAATATAAGAATATACACTGTCAATCAATCAGCGTTTGATAATATTCCCATTGAGGAACGGAAATATTGGTGCCTAAGGCAGGGAATATACCGCCTGTACGATCCCGAAAGAGACAGATTAGAGGATGAACACGCTAATCAAGTAGAATAATAGACGGTGTACTTCAGGTCGTATTAAGGCAGTTACAGTAGACCTCAGGATTAGAACAGGAAAGGGCACTCTTGAATAAACCAAAGATGACCTATTTTGAGGAAGAAGATATATTGCATCTCGTGATTTCCGATGAACCTGAAAGCGACAGTTTAGAGTTGAGTCCTAATATTACAGCTGAACTTAATGAGAACGGTGAACTTATCGGGCTTGAAATCCTCAACGCAAGTACTTTTATTCAGGATACGATTTTGGGTGCTAACTTCGCTAAAAGATTTTGCTTGCCAATGCCGATATATCTTACTAAAGTTTGGACAATTTTCCGTAGCATAGGCTGTTAGCCTGTGGCATCGTAGTCGTAGGATATACTGTTAGCCTGTGCCGAGGCACGCAAACCACCATTATTTTCTCCAAGTTCTATGATGTCTGAAATTCGTAGAAAAGTCCCTTAATCTTTGAAAATTCAACCGAAATGTGATACGAATTGTCCAAACTATAGTAATATTTTAAAGAAAAACCGGAAAAACATCGGAATGTTGTGTTAATTTCTGGTGAAATAGCAATATTTGTGTTAAAACATCACTAATGTGGACAGAATTGGGAAAAATGTAGGAATACACATTAGCAAGATATAGGAGTTGAGAAAATGAAAAAACTTAGTATTTTTGTATTCTGGATATGTATTCTGCTAACCGTTTTATTAGGATGTACAGCCTCCCGTGGAATGTCTATACGAGAACGTATACTCAACGCAGCGTGGCACCAAAAGGAAACCAAGAAAGATAAGGCAATAAGTTCCTTAGAACAGACGTTTAATTTATGGATAGGACACCATATTTCAGGCGTAATTCGACGGATGGGGCCTGCAACTCAAATTACAGATGATCAGGCAGGTGGACAAATTTATATTTGGGTGCAACACCATCAAAAAACCGTTCGACAACCTTATACTATTAATCCTCCGAAACAGGAGACCCCGATTTGTAAAAAAACAATAACAAGCGGTGAGATGCGTTGGAACCCTTTATTCAATAGGTTGGAGTATGAGTCAGAAACAAAAACGACATATCCAGAAAAAAGTTTTAGTGACAGACTATTGGAAATGCAAACAAGGACTAAATACCGAAAGGAGACAGTAACCACAACTGGACGTATGATGTTGTATACGCGCGCCGATGGGACAATATATCACTGGCTTATTATTACTCCTAATAACCATTATAGTTACAACAATCGAAGAAACGCTAAGAAAGATGTGCATCATTACAACAATCAAAGTCTCTCTGAGGAAGAAAAAGGGCAATATCCTGATGACATTAGGAAATATGATATGACTATTTATCTTTTCCCTAATGATGTGAATGCCTACTTCAATCGGGGAATCGCTAAGTATAAACTCGGTTTGACCCATGAGGCTGAGCAGGACTTACGTACAGCATTAAGACTCGCAACACAGCAGGACAAAGTCAACCTCAAAAACAGGATTGAAAAAAGCTTGCGCGCTCTACAATAGGGCATAAGCAGTCCGTGTGGTTCGTAATCATGATTGTGCTATCTAAATTCCCGATCCTCGTACTTCGTTAGTGAAGTGCTTGTACTGCCTACGGTTTGGTCTCCTGTGTGTCTTCTCTTGTGTCTCTTATGTAGCATAGGCTGTTAGCCTGTGTGTCTTCTCTTGTGTCTCTTATGTAGCATAGGAAACCGTTGGTCTCCTGTGTGCCTTCTATAGAATATGCACTTAGCGAATAAACCACTAAATTAGAAGGAGAAAACCGATGCTCAATTCGCAAACGAACCCCGAATCTATTCAAGACACATCGGCACCTGACACGATGACACTGGAGGAATTTCTCGAAAACGACTTAGAAGGGTATGAATATGTAAAAGGCGAATTAGTCCCGATGTCTCCTACGTCAATGAAACACGGTGAGATAAGCAGTAACGTTATCCTCCATTTGAGTTTGCACGTCTTTGAGCATCGGTTAGGACGTATGTATACCGCAGGCACGACATTCCACTTAGGGGACCGGGTGGTGAAGCCAGATGTGGCATTTGTGTCGACGGAACGATTACCGGAAGATAGACGTAAAGGTTCGCCTGTTCCACCAGATTTGGCGATTGAGATAGTCTCCCCATCAGATAAGCACTACGATGTGACCGCAAAGGCGTTCGCCTATCTGAAAGCAGGGACACGCCTTGTCTGGGTGATTGAACCCGTCGCCAAAACGGTGATGGTCTACCGATCCGAGACCGATTCGACTGTGCTGAACTATGAGGACACATTGACAGGAGAGGATGTCGTGCCGGGATTTGCATGTCCAGTCGCACAACTTTTTGAATAGATTTTAAGGTAAAACAATGCCTATTTTTAGATTAGAAAAATCAGATGGAAACGACACATCAAAAGCGAAACTTGTCATCGCGCAAGAAACGAACATTGAATTTGAACAACATCTGGAGGACTGGCTTGAAAACAGCCCACGACAGACGCTTGCGCGAGAGGATTTTCTCTGGATCGGTCGGCAAACGAGTGCCTCAGATGCAGATGGAACTATTTTCCTCGACTTGCTTGGGGTTGACTCCAAAGGAAACCTTATTATTGTCGAATTGAAAAGAGATCGAGCACCGCGGGATGTAATAGCACAATTACTTGAATATGCTGCATCGGCAGATGCGCTTCTACCGGAACAGATTCATGAAATTGCTAAGAATTACTTTAAAACCCGCGAAGAATTTTCAGAAAAAACCTTTGATGATGCTTTCAGAGAGGCATTTGATATGCCTGACGACGACGAAGTTCCGCTATTAAATCAGAAGTTACGTTTATTCATAGTTGCAGAAGAAATCCCATGGCAAATAATCCGTGTTTGCCAATTCCTCCGGACTTCATACAAAATGGATATCGGTTGTATAGCGGTTTCAAAGTTTCAGACTAAATCGGGAGACGAGATTGTTAGTACGGAAACTAAAGTCGGAGATGAAAAAATCGCTACCTCTAAAAAGCGGCATCAACAAATTTGGCAAACATCGCGGTGGTCAGGAAATAAACTAGAACAAGAACAAGTAGTGTGGGAAGCAGTACAAGAATTTACAAATGGAGATTCAAACACTACATTTGCACCCGCAGACATTGACAAAGCCGTTGAAAGTAGGTATTCTGATTTTCCGGTGTACACAGTAAGAAGGTGGATAAGAGGAGGTTGTGTTAACTTCCCAAAACGGAGTGATTATCCTGAGAGTGAAAATAAATACTGGTGGGTAGAAAGAGGAAAATACCGTCTATATAATCCCGAAACTGATGCATAATAATGTGTCTGCCCGCGCAGGTAAAGCCCTAGCAGGACGAAAGGTGTAAAAAAATATACTAACCCAATTAACATAAACCCATGCAGCAACCGCTTCAAAATTCCCACACCCCTACCACCCAAAGCATCAAATACATCGGTTCCAAATTAAAACTCATCCCGCAAGTGCTGGAACTTGTCAAGAAAGTCGATGCCAAGACAATCCTTGACGGCTTTGCAGGCACAACCCGTGTCTCACAAGCACTCGCCAAACTCGGCTATACCGTTATCTGCAACGACAATGCGCCGTGGTCAAAAGTCTTCGGCACCTGCTACCTCCATAACACGAAACCGAGAGAAGCGTATCAACCGCTCATCGACCACCTCAACGCCGTTTCACCGATTGACGGGTGGTTCACGGAACACTACGGTGGACACGCCAACGGTGGTTCCGCAGTCCAATCGGACGGGCTCAAGAAACCGTGGCAGCTCCACAATACCCGTAAATTAGATGCCATCCGACAAGAGATCGAAACCCTCAACCTCGATTCTGTCGATAAAGCCGTAGCACTCACAAGCCTCATCCTCGCGCTCGACCGTGTTGACAACAGCCTCGGTCACTTTTCGGCGTATCTCAAAGATTGGGCACCACGCGCCTATAAAGAGTTAATGCTTGAAGTCCCCGAAGTTTTCACGTCAGACGGCGCGCATCAGGTCTTCCAGACCGACATCTTTGAACTCGTGCCGCGCGTTTCTGTAGACCTCGCATATTTCGATCCGCCGTACGGTTCAAACAACGAGAAGATGCCCCCGTCCCGTGTTAGGTACGCCGCCTACTACCACCTCTGGAAAAGCGTTGTACTATTCGACAAACCCGACCTTTTCGGAAAAGCGAAACGGCGAAAGGATACATCAGATCCCTTCGCCGCTTCAGTATTCGAGGAATTCCGCCGTAACGATGACGGACGGTTCATTGCTGTTGACGCTATCGCAAGGTTAATCCGAGAGACGCAAGCGCGTTGGATTCTGCTATCATACAGTTCTGGCGGTCGCGCAACTGCGCAACAACTGAACGATGTCATGCAAAACAACGGTGAACTCATCGCTACGGTTGAACTCGATTACAAAAAAAACGTCATGGCAGGTATGAGATGGACAGATGCGTGGGTCAATACCGCTGAAAAGCCGAATCGGGAATTCCTATTTTTGCTTGAAAAAGATTAACGGCTAATACGCACGCCACCGGCTTGCATCGCTTTCTCCGCCTCCTCTGCTGTTGCCCAGTTGAAGTCGCCGGGGAATGTGTGCGCCAAGGCGGAATATCCACCCGCGAAATCGACTGCCTCTTGAGGCGATTTACCGTTCAGCAGACTATAGATTAACCCGGACGAGAAACTATCACCACCACCCACACGATCAACCAGTTCCAAGTTCTCATAGATACGCGATAGGTAGAATTCTTCACCGTCAAAGAGGAGTGTCCGCCAGTCGTTGAGCCAACCGGTTTTCGCATCTCGGAGCGTCGTGCCGATCATCTCAAGGTTCGGAAATGTTTCTTTCACACGCTGCGCGACCGCCTTGTAACTTTCGGGTTCGAGTTTAGAATAGGATTCAGTCGCCCCTTCCGCTGCGAAGCCGAGGGATTTCTCAAAATCTTCCTCGTTACCGATAAGAACGGAGACATGTTCCATCATCGGTCGGTTCGCTGCCTGTGCTTCCTCGGCACTCCATAATTTCGATCGGAAGTTCAGGTCGTAACTGGTTTTAACACCCGCTGCGCGTGCCGCTTGAAGTGCTTCTGCTGAAACCGCAGCTGCCGATTCCGATAGTGCCGGTGTAATACCACTCAGGTGAAACCATCGTGCGTTGCTAAAGATAGATGCCCAATCAATTTCACCGGGTTGGACTTTGGAAATCGCGGAATATCCACGATCATAAGTTACACTACTTGCCCGTGGCCCGGCACCCATTTCGAGGTGATAGAACCCGTTCCGCTCAAAACCGACCCCGTCGAAATCCACCCAGATGATGTTCGACATATCCACGCCGAGTTCACGTCCTTTGTTACGGATGTAGCGACCTGACCAGTTATCCACGAGTCGTGAGACCCATGCCGTCCGCAGTCCGAGTTGTGCAGCGTTGACAGCGACGTTCATCTCCGCTCCACCCGCCGTGATTGATAAGGTGGTCGCGTTCTCAAGACGCATAAATTCTGGGGAGGTGAGACGAATCATCGCTTCTCCAAATGTGACCAAATCATACATATAATTTATTCTCCTGTTTTAGTGTCTGTTGGGTTCCGATACTCCTGATAAAGGTTTTCGATACATTGTCCACAGAAACAGTAAATTCTGCCGTATTCGCCCACCTCTTTTTCGAGCAGTTGGGTCATCGGAAACGCCTCTTGGCAGATCGCGCAGACCTCTATCGGCTCCGTGGGTCCGTCTGATTCACTATCATTTTCCCGCCGAGACATGAGATGCAGGATCAACCAAATGGCGGCAGGCATAAAAATTACAAAAATCGCAAATAACATTGCAGGTATCCTTCCCAACGATGTATAGGAACTCGAATACCGATTACTATAACTTACAACACCGAAGATGTCAACGGAATTGTTTTGATTAAGAGGCGGAACTGTGCTAAAATACGGTAGAAACTACCGACTCGCAAATCATAAGGGGTGTACTGTTCAGATATGCGTAAAATAGCACACGTAGACGTTTATCCAACTGCCGTCGGGATGATGGATGTTTTCAATATCGGCACCGGTTTTGTTGGGGATACCGGCTCCGCAGGCGATCACGTCTTCGTCAAAATCACAACAGACGACGGATACACGGGTTGGGGCGAACAACGCGCACTGCCTTCGTGGAGTTACGAAACGACCGAATCCATTACAAGCACAATCCGACACCACATCGCGCCGCTGCTCCTCGGACAAGATCCGCTCAATCTCAACGCAATCCACGATGCCATCTATAACGCCTTGAAACCGGCAGTCAGCAACGGACACCCCTTCGCTAAAGCAGCAGTGGACATCGCGTTGCACGATCTCAGCGGACGTATCCTTGACCTTCCACTACATACGCTTTTTGGTGGCAAACGGCACGACACGCTCCCGCTAAGCTACGCCTTGAGTATTGACACGCCAGAGATTATGGCACTCAAGGCGAAAGCCTTGGCTCCGTGCACCTGTTTCAAGGTTAAAGTTGCCGGTGCCCCTGGCGTAGATGAAGAACGTCTCCGCGCCGTGAACGAAGCGGCACCAGACGCGAAACTCTGGATCGACGCGAATCAGTCCTATACACCGTCTAACGCACTTGAATTGCTAAAACGGGTTACGGACATCAGAGAAATCTATTGTATGGAACAACCCGTAGCGAGCCAAGATTGGTTCGGTATGAAACGGGTTCGGCGTGATGCACCGGTTCCGATCGCGATTGATGAGGGCTGTTTTACCTACTACGATCTTGCGAAAATCGCACGCTTGGAGTGTGCCGATGCCGTTGTCTTGAAAGTCTGTAAATCCGGCGGCTTAGCGGAATGCCTAAAGAGTGTCCATGTTGCAGAAGCCAACTCGTTAGAACTCCTCGGTAGCGGTTTGACGGAAGCCGGTATCGGATTCATTGCCAGTGTTCATCTCTTCTCAACTTTGGACCTCGTGCTTCCCGCTGAACTCAACGCACCCGCTTTTTTGGAAACCATGGCAGCACACGGCATCGAAATACACGACCACATTGTAACTGTGCCAGACGAACCCGGACTCGGCGTTACACCCGATGAGGATTACATCAAGGCGAATCTCCTGAGAACTGAATACGCTTAAAGCCTTAAAATATTGTTTGACTTTTAGCAAAGGTTTTGGTATGCTATTGTTAATCAGTAACAATTGCCCCAAAGGAACATAAAATGACTGAAGACCAAAAGATTATACTTGAAACCATGAAACAGGGCTTTGAGGCGGTCAACCAAAGATTCAATGAAATTGAGGAGAATTTCGATAAAAGGTTCAATAATATTGAAGGCCGCTTTGATACCCTTGAGGGTCGCTTCGACAAACTTGAATTTCGCGTTGATACCCAGGAGGACCGCTTGGGTAAATTTGAGGATCGTTTCGATAAACTTGACGATCATCTAAAAACGTTGACAGTCACATTAACAAAGGCGACTACCGATATTGAGTGGATAAAGAGAATTGGTCTGGGGATTGGCGGAACTATACTTCTTTATATTTTGAAGCAGGTCTTCTTCAGTGGCTAACGGGCAGGTCTTACGCTTTCTACTTTGTGGTCTTAAAATAGATGAAGACCTCTACCAGAGTAGCGATTGCAATTGCTACCGCACAGAGCAGATACGGACTCTGCGTACCGAACTGAGAATCCGCCAAAACGCCTCCTAACAGCGGACCCAACAGAATTCCCAACCCCAATATCCCTTCGTGCCATCCGCTCTTATTCCCCTTGTCCGTGTGTCGATCTAACCCATAATAGAGGCTACTGAAGTAGGTGAAAGCGGCAGACACGCCGATCAATCCAAACAGAAAAGCCCACAATGGCGTGTTTTGGATGCTCCATATTCCGAGGAAACTCAGGATCGTTAAGAGCTGAACGATAAACATCGGCGCGAAACGGTAGTGCCATCGCGTTGAGTAACCGCTACCGAGGACAAGAAACGCCAAAGTCTGAATACCGCCGAGCGTCAGCATCAGGTTACCGAATGTTGACGTAGGCATCCCCATCTCTTTCGTGAGTTTCGGTGAGAGACGACGTAGGACACCGAGCACAAACCACGACGCAAAATTCGCACAACGCGCCAAGTTGAGATAGGTTGTCCGCACTGATAACGGCGGATAAAGCACTTCGGAGGGTTCTGTTGGATCGGTTTTCGTGATAGGGGAGGCATGCAAACTGTTCGCTACAATTGTTACCAAGGTGAGTAAACTAAAAATTGCCGCAAGATAGAACGATCTAAACGGGTTGGTATCACCGTAGAGATAACTTGAGAGGGCAGGACCTATGGTGACCCCGATGCTCCAGAAAATGTTAAAGAGCATCACCCGTTGGATTAATTTCCCTTCGCCTTCGCGCTCAGCCAGCCACGCCTCATAAGCGGGCCAGAAGAGTGCCATACTGATACCGATGCCGGGAAAGATAAGCATCAGGTGTGTGCTATTTCGGCAGTACGGTAGCCCGATACTGACAGTACCGAGCACAAGGCACGCCGCGTAAAGCACGTAGCGTCGTTCTATCCGATCCGACAACCGGCCAAACGGAATGGCAAGAACCACAAAAAAGGCAGTCATAACTGCCTTCAGCACCCCTAAAAAGGTCGAGGAGAGACCTAAGTAACTCGTATAAAAAGAGGTGTTGGTTATGATGCCGCTAAAAGCGAGGTCTATTAGCAAGACAGGGAGGTAAACTGTAATCAGCTGAAGCGTTTTAGTGGCATTCGCTATCCAAAACTTGCTTGACCAGAGTTGGCGCATATTATGTCGTTCCGCATCCGATGTTATGCGACTACAACCGAGGCATCAATTATATGGTAGCCGGTTGCACCAACCGGATCCGCTTCGATACCGATTTCGTCCTGTGTGAGACCACTATGCGCCGTCGCTCTTGCATAGATTTCAACCGGTTCTGCCTTTTCAGGAACCTGCCACTCCCATTTCCAGAGCACCCACGCCAGGGATGTGTCTTGTGCCCAGATTTCTGCCTCTTCCCACGTCTGTCCGTAGTCGATACTGACTTCTACTTTCTTAATACCACCGTGGTTGCCTGCATCGAACGCCGCACCACTCACTGTGTAAATCTTGCCGCCCGGAATTTCCTCACCTCCACTCGGTGTGCCGATCATTGTGGCGAGTTTCACGTTCGCGATTGGATCCCAACCCCGTTTTTCCCAGTAACTTTCATGCGCCGTCGCCAATTGGATGTTGATTATCCATTTCGGATTCTTTGTGCCGTAGTGACCGGGGTTGAGGAGTCGGACAGGGAAACCATGCTCCGTCGGAAGTGGTTCACCGTTCATCTCATAAGCGAGGATTGTCTCCTCGCGCATTGCGTCCGCCAGCGGAATCGCCGTATGATAATCGTCTGCACATCGGAAAACAACCACTTTCGCTTCCGGTTTAGGTCCGACCTTTTCAAGCAGATCGCGCAGCCGAACGCCTTTCCACTCCGCATTGCTCATCTGTTCCGTACCGATCGGATCACCGATACACTTTAGGGTTCGCGTCGCCGTAACGGATTCCATCGCCGTGATGTCTGCAAGCCCCAACACTTGCCGTTTCTCTACTAAACCGATAACCGCCATCCGCCATGTGTTCGCGTCAAGTACAGCCGGATTACCGATCTGTAGAACATAAAAGTCGGCGTTAGGCGTTACAAAAGTACCCGGTTTAAGTAGCGGTTCGGCATCTGCTTGTCCTTCCAATTGAACAGGTAGAACCAATCCCGCAGCACTAATCACGCTCAGTTTTATGAATTTTCGTCTTTTCATATTTTTAATTTTCCTTGCGGTTCGGTCAGATAGGTTTGAGGCCCTCGTGGCCCTCTCCGTATATCCGCTTTCCACTTCGTTTCAAGCTGCGTGTGCTTCTGAAAAGCGAGTTATAATATACCGCCTGCCTCTTTGCTGACTGCTGACTGCTATTTCTCCTCGCGTCTTTTTTTATTTTTCATCCGCATCGTAATTTTTACAACACCCCTCACCATAATTGCTGTCCCAGTGCACAAGGTCAAAGGTAACCCCCATTTCCATTGAAAGAAAAAATAGGCGATAAAACTAACACACATCAAAGCAATGAACGTATTCAGGAGTTTTCTGTTTTCATACCACTTTTGCATCTATTTATAACTCAAATTGCCGCCTAACAGATCATGGGTGTTTAATTTCTTGGTTCTTAGGTAAACTGTCGCGCATCAGATATCCAATCGCACCGAAAACCTTTTTCAGTTCGTTTATTGTGAGTGCCGTTTCGCTCAAAGTAAATAGGTCTTTAACTAATTTTCCGAATTGCCACAGCGTACCATCGGTTACAATACCATAAACTTGCTTCAAAGCGTCATTATTGATTTTTTGAACTGCAACCAACTCAGCCAAACACTGCCCCCATCCCATTACAAAGTCGTTCCGTTTGGCTTCTACAACGATAAGAATAGGCACTCCGGGGACTGTTTTCCCTAACGCAGATTTTGTTGACACAAGATAGTCGGGAGTCCCACTCAACTCGGTGTCGTAAGAAATAGATTCATGACTCCATAAGGAGAACCATTCCACATAGTTTTTGTAAACATCTCTCAGAACCGGGTAAATTACATTTTCACAACGGGCAGCTTCTGATGAAAATACGTTGATGTGCCGCTGACTGAATTCAAATTCCTCTAAAAACGCCTTGGAAGGCTCAACGTTCTCGTACTGAATATAATCCGCTTCCGTATATCTAATGTCGAAAGCCTCTTGAACTTGTCTAATTGATTTGAAATCAGTAAAGGCCATATTGTCTCTCCTGAAAAATATAAAATCGCTTTCAGGTTGAAATATCCAACCACAAGAGATGGCATTAGAAGGTTGGTCTTGCTCCCACCTATAAAAATATTATCAGATATGCTGTCAAATGTCAACAAAAAATGAAGCACAACCAGGCAGATTATACATAATTTTGTAGTTGTATTCTGTTTGGAAAAATGGTATGCTGTTCTTATATGTTCAGAAAAATAAAGGACCGGAACACCCCATGGCAAAACAGCCCAATATCCTTTTTCTCATGACCGATCAACAACGTTTCGATACGATCGGTGCACTCGGCAACCCTATTATCCAGACACCGGCATTAGACCGAATTGTGCGAGATGGTACGAGTTTCACTTCGGCGTATTGCCCGTCCCCGGTGTGTGTGGCATCACGTTGTAGTTTTCTGCTTGGACAGTGGGCACATCGGACGGGATCCACCAGTAACGCCGGCATGCCGCAAGATCGCACCTCCGTAATGGAACTGCTAAACGAGGTAGGCTATCAAACACACGGTATCGGTAAGATGCATTTCACACCACAAGGACGTAAAATGTGGGGATTTGAGACGCGCGACTTTTCCGAAGAGGGTGCCGGTCCTGACGATTTCACGGCGTTTCTCGCGGAAAATGGATACGATCACGTCGTCGCGCCACACGGTGAACGGAGTGAATACTACTATATCCCACAACCCTCACAACTTCCGGAACGTCTACACCATACACAGTGGGTAGGAGACAGAACACTCCAATTCCTCTCCGAACGCGATACCGAGCGTCCGTTCTTGTGTTGGAGCAGCTTCATTAAACCGCACCCACCTTTTGAGTCCCCCGTTCCGTGGAATCGGCTCTACCGAACGGTCGAAATGCCGCTCCCGTTCCTACCCCCCGACTATGAACATCTGCACACCTACTGGAACCGGCACCAAAATCGCTATAAATATCGCGATCAAGGACGAGACATGAATCTCCTTCGGACGATGCGTGCCGCTTACTACGCTACGATCTCCTTCATCGACTACCAAGTTGGTCGTATCCTTGACTATCTCGAATCCGTTGATGCGTTGGATAACACGTTAATCGTTTACACCTCTGACCACGGTGAACTGCTCGGTGACTACGACTGCTACGGTAAACGCTCTTTCCTCGATCCAGCCGCACGAATCCCGCTGCTCGTCCGATATCCGGAACGATTTGAAGCAGGTGCGCAGTGTGATATACCGACGAGTCTCGTCGATGTACTACCAACAAGCCTCGCTGCCGCCGGTTTACCGGAACAGGATGACCGAGACGGTGTTGACCTCGCTGCTATTGCCAACGGAGATACCCATCGTGATGCCATCGTCGGTCAATTGGGACAAGAAGGCACAGGTCTATATATGCTTTTGACAGACGCATACAAATATATCTACTCCGCCGCCGATCAGCAAGAATGGCTCTTTAGACGTTTGATCGGTAGGCTCGATGAACGGAATCTTGCAGGAAATCCAGCGTATGGTAGGGTCCTCACCGACTACCGAAAACGCTTGATTGAATGGTTCCGTAACGACGGTTACGAACGCCCGCTTGACGGCAACAGATGGCGAGACTTCCCGCCACCAACAGAATCTGAGAATCCTGATGCGGGTCAACTTTTCCAAGACGGACGTTCTGTGAGCAACCGGTTCCCAGAAGGATATTCACCGAAGGTTGATACCCTCAGACCGAGGTCTTGAATCTATTAGGACAAATTGAGGACGGGAAGAGAATGGAAGGAACGGAAGGATGGTCGGACTTTCTCTACACTTCCAATCTTTCTGTCTTCCAATTCTCCAAGCAAATGACCAATATCCGAACATCATGCCAATCCGTCATGCTATCAAGCGGTCACTTTCAAAAGCCGCGTGGCGAGCCTACAATACTTATCGAAAAGGCGTGGACTACAACACCCAATTCTCTCGAACCGCAGAGATTTTGAATGCGCCGCGTGAAACCATTGAGACGTTTCAGGCAAAACGCTTACAACGGCTTCTCCAGCACGCCTATCAGACGACACCGTACTATAGCGAATTTCTAAACGGAGCACGTTTAGATATATCACGGATTCCGCCGCTTGAGAAGCAGGCTATCCGGGAACAATCGGATAGACTCTATTCTACAGCCTACACACAAAAACAGCGAATCAGGAATGCCACCGGCGGTTCAACTGGCACACCACTCACGTTCTATCAAGACAGAGGCTATTGGAATCAACGCAATTTGAGCGTCTACTATTTCGATCAGTGGGCAGGTTGGGATTTCGGAGAACCACAACTGATCATCTGGGGGGCCTTGGCAGATTTAGATAAAGATGGCCACTGGAAACATCGGTTGAACAATTTTTGGCGGAATCAGTACTGGCTTAACGGTTTTCGTTTGACCGACACGGCAATGTGGGCAGCCTTTGAGAAAATGAACCGCTGTCAACCACAGACAATTCTCGCCTATCCGTCCTCATTGTACCAATTCGCTAAATTCATCCTTGAGAACGATTTGACACCGCTTTGCAAATTGAAGGGCATCATAACATCTGCCGAGATGCTGCATCCGCATTACCGGACTTTAGCAAAGACTGTTTTCAAGACAAAAGTCTACAATCGCTATGGCAGCCGGGAAGTCGGATTGATCGCAATGGCGTGTGCAGAAGGACGCATGCATATCAACTGTCGCGATCTCTACTTTGAGATAGAGAGTCCGGATCCATATACTGAACCCGGAGAGATCCTCATCACCCAGCTCAATAACTACGCCATGCCGTTTATTCGGTATCGGATTGGAGATGTCGGTCTACTTTCCGACGAGATGTGTCCCTGCGGTAATGCGTTACCTGTCTTAGCAGAATTGCTCGGACGCACTACCGCCACCTTCCGTACGAGAACAGGTGCGTTAATACACGGTGGCTATTTCACGCAACAGTTCTACGATATTGATGGCGTAACACAGTTCCAAATTATCCAAGAATCGCTCAAGCACTGCATTTTGAAAGTCGTTATTAATGAAAAATGGACAGAAACGACGCACCGTCATCTCGTTCAGCGTATCCAAGATGCACTCGGCGCGACTGTCGTTGTGACAGTGGAGCTTGTTGACGAGATCCCATTGCCACCATCAGGCAAACGGGAATACACTATCTCAAAAGTAGACACGGATGCTGACGATTTGCAGAAACCGTGAAAATTAAACGAAGACTAACGTCCGACTTCCCATGCAAGATGTTGCAATTCCGGTCCGATCAATTTCTCCCATGCGAGTTGCACAGCCGCCGTTGATCCCGGTGTAGAGATAACCACTTTGCCGCGATAAACGCCAGCCGTTGCGCGCGAGAGCATCGCCGCCGCACCGACCTGATCATAACTGAACATTCTAAAGAGTTCACCGAACCCTGGTAACGTCTTTTCCAATTTGCGGTCGAGAATATCGAACGTGGTATCGCGTGGTGCGATACCGGTGCCACCGTTGAATAGAATGACCTGCGCGTCGCTTTCCGCCATTTTATCTAACACTGCTGCCACCTGATCGGGTTCATCTTTTATGATTTGGTATGCAGCGACGCTATTTCCGTCCGCCGCGAGCTGTTCACGCAGAAATACCGCGTTTTTGTCTGTTTCAGGGGTGCGCGTGTCGCTCACGGTGACAATCGCGACAGCGACAGGTCCCTCTTCAGTCGCCATTTCTCTGTGTTGTTGTGTACTTGTAGATGTTGTTGACATTCGACTATCATTTCCTTTCAAGTAGTTAATAGTTGTCAGTTATCAGTACGGTTTTCTACGAAAACCTTTCAGTTATAGTTAAACTTGGAAACGTGCCCTATTGCTGTCGAGGTTTGAAATCTCGCTAATGATAAACCACAAATGCCAGTTAGGGGCTTGAAATCCTCAGAAAAGTGGTATTTGCTCAACAGAATCCTGATCTGAGATTGGAATAGACTCCGCTGTTTTGACAAAGGCACGTTCAACAATTTCCTTTGCACCATTGGTGGGATCGAGGCTATGACCTCCTAATGCAATCAGTGCGGCGTTCCCTTCAGGAGCATTGTCAAGGCAATTGGGGTTGAGTACAAAAAGTGGTAAACCCATACTGAGAGCCGTTTTTGCAGTATTAAAGGTTCCGCTCATTTTGCCTTGCGTATCCCGTTCAGCTCCAGATTCAATAACGACAACCGCCTTAGAGAGTGCACACACAAGTTGGTTTCGCTTCATCGCATTCCACGCCTGCCACGTGGTATCTGGGTCAAACTGTGAAACCGCGAGGACATCTCGGTCCCAATTGAATTTTTTAAAAGCATTTTTTTCACGCAACTGCTTGATGCCATTGGACAAAACGAGTGTCGTTGTTCCGCCTGCCTCTAACGCCCCCAAATGTGCTTCTGAATCAACACCCGCGGCATATCCCGAGACGATATTTATTCCTTTACCTACAAGTTCGCCAGCCAGATTTTTCGTAATGCGAATCCCCTTATCCGATACATCCCGCGCCCCAACAATCGTGACGCTATCTGACGTGAGGTGTTTTTGAGCTCCTTTAATAAATAGAACCGGTGCAATTTCAAGTACCTGTGGCGGAAAATCTGGGTGTCCGGGGTAGATAATATTGATCCGGTGTTCTTTAAGTTGATCGTATGCTGCGGATACCTTTTCTTTGTCTTCTTCTCGGATTTTTCCCTTAAGGATTTTCGCCAATTCTGGAAACTGTTCCGAGAGATCATTTTGGTTAAGTGACAGTATTTCTGGGGTTAGGTTTTCTGCTTCCAATATTTTAGCAATAGAACCCATAAGTTTGGGACCGATGCCTCGTGTTTTAAAGAGCCGGAACCAGAAATAATCTCTTTTGATACTCATCTTTTCGACCTTGTATAGGTAAGTGTTAGGACAAGCACGTGAGGGATACCGCCCTGTTTTTGGAGAACTTCGGTAGCCTCGGTTAATGAAACATGCAGGTCTAAAAACCGAGTCCTGACAACTGACAACCGAAAGATTTTTCGTAGAAAAATCGTACCGACAACCAACAACTACTGATTCGGATAGGTTTTGCTTAGATGCTTCGGCATTGTGAAAAAGATGCCACCCGTCTGTTCCGCGAGGGTTTTCTGAAAATCTGTTGCTCTGGGGTGGCCGATCACATAAGCACGGACACCTAACGACTGACACACGCTGAGTGCACGTTCAGGCGGATATTTTCCTGTCGTCGGTTCGTCTGTCAGAATCAACAGGAATCGGCTTGCAAACGGACTGAATTTCACTTTCGGGAGACCCTCTACAATCGCATCAATAAGATGTTCATCGCCACCGAACGGGTCCTCCATATAACTTTTCAACATCGATTCGTTCAACGGCATCTGCGTGACGACCGCACCGTTAATTACTTTGATGGCATCCTTCGCCTCCGCGAAACGGATCAGTCCAATCCGATACTTGATCGGTAGAATGTCTAACCGACCGATGAGTGTACTTAAACCGAGCATGATGGCTTCAGACTTTCCACCCATGCTCCGGCTGTAGTCGAGCATCACAACGATGTCCACAACAGTCCCGAACCCTTTTTCAGGCGATGCGCCCGGCGTTCCACCCGCGTAGACGTTCAACCGATCTTTTTCGTTACGGACGGTGTACATCCGATTGCCTCTACGGTCATTGATAAGCCATCTGTTCCCGCGCTGTTGCGGCAAGGCAGTGAGATTCTCAGAGAGATTCCAACTTTCAGGATAGATACCAGCGTAAACATTGAGTTTGTCACCTGCTTTGCGGATTGTGTAGGTGCGATTGCTGGCGTAGTCGGTAATCACCCACAGATCGCCTTCTTCCTTTTCCCAGACTTTGGCATTATTAAACAGGCTCCCACCCATGGACAGGGAGACACCGTTCCGTTTGAATTCGCGTTCCAATTTCTGTGCCGGTATATCACCGTCTTCGAGCTCAACCTCGAATTGAGATGCCATGCTGAATAGCAATTGACCGCCGCTACGACGGATGTCGGTGACGATGTCCCGAAAGACTTTGATAAATGCGCTGTTGCCGGCGTGCGTGCTCGGCAGCGAAGTCGCACCTCGGAAGTCTCCTGGAATCTGCTGCCACAACCCGCCTGTCGTTTCTGCTAATTGTTTCTGGAACTGCTCAGGATAGCCGAGAACGTTAACACGGATCTCCTGCAGTTGGTATTCCTTAATGACCCTCTCTCGCGTTTTTTCTATATCTTCTTTGGTAAAAGCGGTTGTTGCGGGTTCGTCGGTTACGAGGATAATAAACCTATCCGCGTCGGCGTGAAAATCGATCCGGTGAAGCGTATCTAATAAAGCGTCAAGTGCGCGTTCATTACCGCTAAGCGTCACTTGTTGCATCCGTCTGCGCAGCATAGCAACATCTGGTAACAAGCTGCGAACTTCGAGGTTCTGTCCTTCATGTCGGACGCTGAATTCGGACATACCGAGATGATATTCGATATTAACGAGATCAAATGCGTCGGTGAGGCTATAGAGGTTCGCTGCGACCTCTTGGATATTATCGCGCATACTTGCACTCGTATCCACGACGAAGACAACATTCACCTTGTCCAATTCGCGTGTGGCAATGATATGGCTGGCGATGTTTTCGAGTGCATCGGCAAACGGGTTGGTGCTATCTCCTTTACCAGTTCCCTCACCTTCACCTTCGCCTTTGCCGTCACCGATGGGTCCGATTTCGGCAGCACCTGTCGAGTCGAGTTTGTGGAATCCGGTTTTGCCGTCCCCTTTCACACGTTGACGTACACTCTCGACACCTTCGCCTGCAGTGGCTTGAAAAGGGCTCGCTACCGATTCATGTATGGGGGTGGTGCGACTATTGAATGGACGCTGGGCATCTGTCATCACGTCTGGAAGCGCGGTCTCCGTATCCGATACAGATTTCGTTGCATTCTGTAGAAGTTCCACCTCCGATTGCTCAATAGTCTCATTGATTAAATTCGCCGAGGCATCCAAGTCCAAATACCGCTGATTTGACTGAGTAGACGGGTCAGTCTGTTGTGGCACCCGTAACCGTTTAGGTGGCGGCGGTTTGAGTTTACGCGGACGTTGCGGCGCATCCTTCGAGGTTATCAAATCCACCTCAATGACATCTTCGACACCCGTAGGTCTTTGGATATAAAACGAAAATGTAAAGGCAATAACAAGGCAGAGATGTACAACACCAGAGAAAAGGAGTGCGCGCATTGAACGGTGTCGTCTATAAGAACGGTTCACGGTTTTTCTCCATTTTAGCGTCCAGATTATTATACCAAGGCAGGTTCAGTATAGGTCGCAGTATACATAGAGAGGAGACGACACTTGGACCCCATACTCCAATAGCGGCAACTGATAGCTGACTGTCTTTTATTGTATCACGAAAAGCGGTGTCGTTCAAATTAAACTTGACAAATTTGTTTCTTTCTGATACATTTTTATGAATTCTGTGGACACTACACTTTTTTCTTGAAATTTATACCTAAAAAGTGCTATAATTTGTAAAGGTGTATTCTCTTATTATCTCGCGGTGCCGTATACAACACTGCGAAGGACTACGGAATCACACTGCTGACAGAAACCGACATCGGTTTACCGGTGGTATGTCAGCATCTAAATACGTGATTTGCATTGCAGTACTGCTATCACCGAAAATAAATTCAGCAAGGCCGTACAGTTTTGGGAAGCGCGCTTTTTGCTCAAAGCCTATCGTCTTGTGTCTATTAATGAAATGAAACGTATATTGAAGAAGGAGATTTCATAGCTATGAAAAAATTCGCAATCTTTATCACACTTGCCTTTGTGGTCATGATCTCGCCAGTGGCACTTGCACAAAACTGGCAAGAAGCAGGTGATACCTGGATTGAAAAATGGTGGGGACTTGACTTGGTAACAGAGACCGGCGGATTCGATACCTCCGCAGGGATTGACTACCTCTCCGAAGGCACCAACGGTGCAATTACAAACGCTTCCGTTTCCACACGCGACGGAGCAGGACAAACAGCGAACTTCGTTGTCAAATCAGTGACGAACGGTGCTTTGCTCGGCTGGTCTGTTATTGCACTCGATATTGAAGATCAGAATAACCTGTCCTCAAGCCACGGGTTCGCGGATGCAAACGATGTCACTTGGCACGGCATCATCGCCATCATCTCACCGGATGACAGAACAACCACGATGCATCCAGCACACGACGATCACGCACAAATCTGGCTCAACGGTGATATGGTGTATGATAACCCTGACTGGACAGGCGGCGTACAAGCGGTCACAACCCCGACAGAAATCCAACTCCAGAAAGGTGAAAATTACCTGCACTACAAATGTGGTGAATCCGGTGGTGGGGATTATGTTAACCTCAAGTTTGAAGCGACGGACACTGACCTGCTCATCGCACCGACACAGGATAACCTCTTCTTGGATGTCCTGACACCCGTTGAACCGAAAGGTAAACTCGCAACACAGTGGGCTGACCTCAAACGACAATAGCTCTTCGTGTTAATAAAAAACCCGTATCCGAAACCGGATACGGGTTTTTTGTTCTCTATCGCTGCTGAAATTCTTTATTTCTCTGATTCCACGATCGTCAAATACTGATTGATAGCGACACCTTTCAGTTCTTGTGTCGCACCGCCGTGCCACACAATCGTAATCTGTTCGATACGCGAGTTCCCTCCTAAACCGAACAGCAGCCGCGTATCGCTCCCCGATGCATAACTTGAACCGCTCTTCACTGCTTTTATCTGCGTCGTCCCAGTTGCTACAACTGTAACTTTCGCTCCTATTCCGTCCCGGTTACTTTGAGCACCGACGAGTCTAATTCCGCTCCAATTCTGCGTGTTCCCACCGTCATTCCGAAGCAAAACGGCACGCTGATTGGAATTCATGACGACGATATCGGTATCGCCGTCGTTGTCGTAATCAGCAGTCGCAGCGGCTCTGCCGACGAGTGCTTTTGTGAAATAATCCCCTGCGGTCTCTGATACATCTGTGTAGGTACCGTCGCCACGGTTTTGAAATATCTGGTCTCGTTGTGCATAGGTCTCATGGTCCATCAGGGTTTCGATAACATCTTGCGGATGTCCGTTTGCACAGAACAGGTCGAGATCGCCGTCGTTATCATAATCGAGAAAGAGCGGACTAAATCCGACAAAGGGTAAAGTCGGTTGTCGCAATCCGCTGTCCACCGTCGCATCAACAAAAAGGAGTCCATCTTCATTTTTATAGAGGGTCGCCTTCTCAGAATTCGCAACAATCAGGTCGAACCACCCGTCGCCGTTATAATCACCGCAATCTACGCCCATGGAGCCTTCTGCGACACCACCTTCATCGTATCCGACACCGATGAACAGGCTCTCGTCGATAAAAGTGTCGTCGCCGTTGTTACGATATAAGAAATTACGGTTGGTATCGTTGGTGACATAAATATCTGGGAACCCGTCGTTGTCGTAGTCACAAGCGACAGCTGCCATACCTCTCCCCTCAGTTGGGTTTATGACCCCTGCCGTCTCTGCGATATTGGTAAAAGTGCCGTCGCCGTTGTTTTGATAAAGCACATCCGGTGTTCCCTCGTAGCTGCGCGGATGTCCGTAACCGACGATACCTTTAAAAGTCGTGACCGGCATCGACAGTTCATACACCAGATAGTTGACGACAAAGATGTCGAGATCACCATCCACATCGAAATCGAGATAGACGGCTGCTATCCCCCATAGGTCGTTAGCAATGCCAGCGGCTTCGGTAATATCGGTAAAAGTGCCGTCGCCGTTGTTACGGTAAAGCACATCGTTTCCGAAGTTTGCGACATAGAGATCGGCATCACCATCGTTGTCAATATCGCCTGCGGAGGCTGCCATCCCGTACCCGGTATCTCCTGTGCCTGATGCCGTCGTCACATCTGTGAACCGTCCATCACCATCGTTACGGTAGAGTGCATTTCCGTGTTCTGCCTGCCCCTCGTTTTGATTCTCTTGCGGAATATTCCCACTGTTCACGAAATAGAGGTCTGCATCGCCATCGCTGTCGTAATCAAAGAAGACAACGCCGGAACCCATCGTCTCGATGATGTGCTTATGGTCGGTTTTACCGTTGCTATGTTTGAAGTGGATTCCTGCCTCCTCGGTAACGTCCACAAAGATAGGCGATTGCGCGGCACTACTCCCAATAAGTATGAGAAAAAAAAGCAGATGGAACTGTAGGAAAGGTTTAGGAAGCATCGTGTAGGGTTATTTTTTTGTTTTTTCTGCGGTTTTTGCCAGTCGAAACCCGACAAATGAGGTCTTCAGGTTAGGGTAGAAATAGAACCGGAACGTCGTGCTGCATCGGGCGATTTTGTCGATCCAAGAGCCCCCGCGGATGACGCGCCAACTCCCGACCTCCGGTCCTGTCGGATTCATCTTCGGACGTTTCGCCGCCGCTTGTGAACTGTACGCGTAATAGACATCGCTATACCAATCCGCTGTCCATTCCCAAACGTTCCCTGCCATATCCATCACGCCATAGTAGCTTTTACCTTTCGGGAAGCTGCCGACGGGGGCAAGGCGGTTCTGGTAGCCGTCATCCTCGGCAGCGGTATTCGCATAAGGTTCAACTGCGTTACCCCAGGGCCAGACTCTATCGGTGTAACCGCGCGCAGCTTTTTCCCACTCCGCTTCGGTCGGGAGTCGCATCCCTCTCCACGCGGCATAAGCCTTGGCATCGTGCCACGAAACACCGACAACGGGATGGTTCGGAAACTGTTCCGCGCGTGCGGGCCAGTCCCCGATCTGTGGGAGATGCGTAAAGTTTTCAGGCATCCGTGCCAAGTCAGTTTGCTGTTTCCAAAATTCGTAGTACTCGGCGTTCGTTACCTCGTATTTGCCGATATAATAGGCATCAAGGTAGACTTTATGCTTCGGTTTCTCATCGGCAGCGCGGGTGTCGCTCCCCATCGTAAATGTGCCAGCAGGGATCAGGATCATCTCCTCCGCAGCTTCTACATACACGCAGAGCGCAAGTCCAAAAAGTAAAATAGCGAGATACCGTGCCATAATACTGAGCGGACTATTTCCAAAGCACCATGGCTGGCGGGGTTTGAAACCCCGCTCCGATATAATGCCGATATTGATAGGACTATTTCTGTTTCGATTTCTGAACAGCCAAAAAGTGTTCATAAGCGCGGTAGTGCTCCTGCGCGAGTTTCTGGTTACCGAGACTCTGATATAATTTTGAAAGGTTAAGATGATAGTACGGCTGCTCACCCTCGAGCGCAACCGCTTTTTGAAAGGCTACAAGGGCGTTTTTCTGGTCCCCTTGCATCGCGTACGCACTGCCGAGGGTATTGTAGAGAATCGATTCATTCGGACGCAACTGGACGGCTCTTTTAACGGCTTGTACGGCATGTTTAGGATAGTTTAAATTCATAAACGCTCGACTCAGACCGTGATGAAAGTTGGCATCGTTCGGTGCGAGTTCGATACACCTCTGAAACGCCTGGACGGCTTTGCCATAGTTTTGCTGGTTCATCAACAGGGTGGCTAAACCTGTCCACGCTTCGAGGTTGTTCGGTTCCGCGCGGGTCAGACGCGTGAGACGTTCGTATTCGGCGTATTCCTTTTGTAACTGCTGATAAATTTGCATCTCGGCTCTACTCTTCTCACGGTCGCCTAAGCGGAGGTACGCTGTCCCGAGTCCGTAGTGCGGTTCCGCGTAACGTCCCGGTCCGTATCTAAGTGCAAGTTTGAAGTTTTCAATCGCTGCAGTATACTCTTTTAAATTGAGTTGTGCCGTGCCGAGTTCATAATACGTTCCCGCCGCCTGCGGCTTCAGTTCAAGTGCTTTTGTTAAATTCGGTACTGCCGCTGTATACTGGCGGAGTTTTACAAACGACTTGCCGAGGACTTCGTAGCCGCGTGCGTGTTGCGGTGACAGTTCGACGACCCGTTGTAATACCGGCACGGCATCCGCCCATTTATCGAGCCTGAAATAGACAACACCGAGCGAGTAGAGTGCCTCAATATTGTCCGGCATTAACGTTAAAGAGCGTTGGTAACTCTCGACGGCTCGATTATAGAATTGTTCTTGCGTGTATGCCATGCCGAGGTAGTGGAGTACTTCAGCGTGGTCGGATTCAAGCACCAGCGCGGCTTCAAATTCGGAGATAGCCTTCTGGTTGTTACCTTGGAACATGAAATCGAACCCTTGTTCGACATGCTGGACATATCTACTATGGTCATTCCCTTCGTCCGCGGCAACATTAAAGAACGGCATACAGAAACAGAGAACGATGACAATTATTAGCAAATTTCGCATTGGGTTATCCAAAAATTTCGTGTATTTAGATCAACTATGAAAGTTATTTAAATGTTAACGGTACTTTGAAAAAAAGTCAAGTTTTTCATAGAGGAAAAGCAGGATCGGTGTTATACTGTGCAAAAAATATTCAATTAGAAATGAGGAATCGAAACAAGAATGCGACAAGTTATAATTTATCGTGAGCCGGGCCGCTATGCCGGCTGGCCAGCGAATTACGGGATTTGGGCGTGGGGCAACGAGATCGTTGTCGGGTTCACCGTCGGGTATCATAAATCGGATGCGGGGTTCCACCGCCGAGACCGAGATAAACCCTTTGTAGGGATGCAAGGACGCAGCTTAGATGGCGGTGAGACATGGCAGGTCTCCGAAACGCCGTGTCGTCTACCGGCGAGAGGCACACTCTCCGCGGATGAACATGTCGAAGAACAGCATCGGTTGGAAGCGGCGGCTTCATACGAGACACCAAACCGTGTCGATTTCGCACATCCCGATTTCGCAATGATGTGCAGCAGATCCGGACTGAGAGCCGGTGCCTACTCATGGTTTTATACCTCTACAGATCGGTGCAATAGCTGGGACGGACCCTTTAAACTTCCGATGTTCGGATACACCGGCATCGCCGCAAGAACGGACTACTTGGTCTCAAATTCAGACGAATGCTTGGTATTCCTGACTGCATCAAAATCAAACGGTGAAGAAGGTTTGATTTTCTGCGCGAATACAACTGACGGCGGCGAATCGTTCTCACTGCTGTCGCAGATCGGACCAGAACCTGAAGGGTTCGCGATTATGCCTGCGAGTGTCCGACTATCGGAGTCGCAAATTTTAGTCGCTGTCCGGTGCCGTGGCAGAGGCAACGAATCAGGTTCGGACTGGGCAGAACGGCAAAACTGGATTGATCTCTACGGTTCTGATGATAACGGAAAGACGTGGAATTGTATGAACCGACCGGTGGAAGATACCGGACGTGGCGGAAATCCACCAACGCTGACCCGTCTCCACGACGGCAGACTCTGTCTTATCTACGGATATCGGGATGCACCGCATCGCATCTGCGCGAAACTGAGCAGCGATGCCGGTAAGAGCTGGGGTGAGGAGATCGTCTTACGCGATAACGGTGGCGACCACGACATCGGATACCCGCGCACTGTCCAACGTCCTGATGGAACTGTGGTGACCACTTATTACTTCGATGAAGAACCGGACGGCGAACGGTTTATTGAGGCAACATTGTGGAAACCGTAATTACTTTGTGGTTGAACGTAGGTCCAAACAGATGAGGCGATCTTTGCCGCGGATGTAGAGATAACCGTCTGCCAATACGGGTGATGCCCAAGCGGGATATTTCACTAACGGCTTACCGTTTTCGTCTCTCAGTGAGGAAACCTCTGAAATTACCTCCAATTTCTCTGGCGTGCATTTGAGTAGCATCAAACGTCCGTACTCGCCGAGATAGATAAAATAGTCGTTCACCCAGAGCAGCGAGGCGCGCTCGTCAACGCGTTGCGACCACGCGATTTTACCGGTTTTGAGTTCTACACAACGGAGTTCGGCACCGTTCGGATGTTGTCCGCTACAGGCGTAGAGGTATCCTTCATGATGGATTGCGGTGTTCCAGTGCAACGCCATCGACTTGTTCCGGCGCAAACCACGGTCTTTCCAAACGACCTCGTAGCCATCGGGATGTACCTTGAGGACTGAACTCCCAATTCCATAAGACTCGCTGATAAAAACGTGGTCGCCAGCGACAACCGGACTCGATGCATTGACGGATTCTATTTTAGAGTGCCGCCACGGATAGTGGAAGTCTATCTCACCCGATGCAGGTTCAAAACCGACGAGTCCACCACGGAGAAAAGCGAACCCCCAGCGCCGTCCATCAATCGTGCTAAAGACGGGACTTGCATAACTCGCGAGTTCATCGGCGATCTGGTAGACAACCCCACCGGTGTGTTTGTTAAAGGCGACGATACCGCTCCGGTTCGGTTCCGGTCTGCCGTTCGCAGCCCAAATATCCTTCGGACTGCCCGGCGGCGAACCGCCTATCTGGACAATAAGTAACTCACCCTCGACTGCAGGTGTCGAAGCGACACCGAAGAAATTTTGTACGACGTTAAACTGCTTCGTGGTGTCAACCTGCCACAACTCTTCACCGTCTGAGACACGGACGCAGTGTAGCACGCCTTCAGCACCGAAGATATAGACGCGGTCATCGTCAACAACAGGACAGCATCGCGGTCCGTTGTTGTAGCCGTACATATCTTCGTAGTCTGTCGCGTATTCAAACCGCCAGAGTTCGTTTCCGGTCATGCTCTCTATACAGGTGAGACGCGCCATCCTACCGTGACGTGCGAAGATAAACACCCGTCCGTTGGCAACAATGGGTGCGCCGTAACTCGTCCCAATCTGTTTGTGCCAGACGATCGGTGGCCCCGTTTTATCCCACGGACGGATGTCTATCTTTTCCAACGATTTGCCGTTCCGTTCTGGACCGAGGAAGTCGTTCCAATCGGCGGCATAAGCTCCTGCCATCCCAAGCGATAGGAAGATCAAGAGCAGCAAGAAAACGCGCGCGAATGTTCTCACGCAGCGACCTCCTCATTGGCGCGTTTCACGAGAGCGTTCATGTAGGCGATCGTATAAGCCGTACCGACACGGTGGTCACCCGCCATGCTCGGAATGTGATCCGGGATTAGCACGCCGTTGAAATCCACTTCACGGAGTGCCTTCGCCACGTGGTACATATCCTGATAGCCGTTATCGACGAAGGTCTCGACGAAATGCGGTAGCGGCTGATCGACATTGCGGAAATGGACCTTGAAAATCTTGTCCCGTTCTCCGAAATAGCGGATGGATTCGATGACATCTCTACCCATCAGGTCGCCGCCTTCTAACCAGCAACCAACACAGAAACACATCCCGACGTTCGGACTATCGGCGATTTCAAGTGCGCGTTTGTAGCCTTCAAAACTGCTGAAAATACACCTCGGAATCCCAGCGAGATTCAGCGCAGGTGGGTCGTCGGGATGGATACCGATCATTACGCCTGCCTCTTCAGCGACGGGTGCAGCCTGCTTGATGAAGTAGGTGTAATTGTCCCAGAGCTCGTCTTCGGCGTATTCGCGACCGTGTGAGAGCGGCATTTTATACTGATTACCACCCCAGTGTCCCTCTTGCGCGGTTTCAAGGTTGAATCCCCGTGCACTCGCACCGCCACGTGTCGTCTCGCGTTCGGTACTCCAGATACCGTTACCCATGTGCGCGTAAGTTGTATACGGAATCCCCGCTCTGCCGAGATCACGGATGTACTGTTTGTACTGTTCGACCTTCGCGTCGCGGTTCTCCAAGTTCAGCACGATAGCATCCTGATTGTGGACATCGCTATTGCCGAACCCGTAGATTTTGAGTCCTGCGTTCTCGAAAATCTCGCGGCGGCTCATGAAATAGTCGTAGTTCGCATTCTCACCGTTCGTCCAAAGGACGACATAATCAACGTCCATCTGTTTAGCGAATTGTAAGTCTGCCTCACTCGGCTCGGGTGACATCTGTGCCGTAACTTTCATGCCAGGTTCAATATTGCGGAGTGGACTCTGATTTGCCATTTTATGCCTCCGTATTTTGATAATCAATGCCTCCGTAGGGGCTGGGTTACCCAGCCCCTACGATTACTCTTCGTCTCCTGCCTCTGCTTTGCGTCGATATAACTCTTCTGTCAATTCGGTGACGACATCTGCGTAAGTCGGATCGTCGTAAACGCTGCACATCTCGTTCGGGTCTTTCTCCAGATCAAAGAGTTCCCATTCCGGCTCTTTCGATTCATCGATGGATCCTGTTGTGCCGAGTGCCTCACCGTAATAGTAAATCAGTTTATAGCGATCCGTCCGTATCCCGTAGTGTGCGCCGACATAGTGATGTGAGAGGTGCATCCAATAACGGTAATACATGGATGTGCGCCAGTCATCAGGGGTCTCACCGTTGAGGATTGGACGTAGACTCGTGCCTTGCATATCATCAGGAATTGGTAATCCGGCGTAATCGAGCCAGGTCTCTGCGAAGTCGATATTGAGTGCCATTGCATCGGATGAACTACCGGGTTGAATCTCGCGTGGATAGCGGATAAGGAACGGCATCCGTAAAGATTCTTCATACATGAACCGTTTGTCATACCAACCGTGATCACCTAAGAAGAAGCCTTGGTCAGAGGTGTAGATGACGATTGTGTCGTCTACGACACCGTCTTCATCGAGGTAGTCAAGCATCCGTCCGACATTATCATCAATTGAGGCAACGCAGCGGAGATACTCTTTGATGTATCGCTGATAATTCCAGTTTGCCGTCTCCTCATCGGACATCCCTTCTGGTGGCGGACCGAGTTTATCAATCTTGAGGTCCCTGTCGCTCATGTCTCCGAAGACGCGCATCTGTGCTTCCTTCGCGGCGTTTGAACGGTTCGCGTAGTCGTCGAAAAAGTTGTCCGGCATCGGGACATCGCCGTCCTCGAACATGTCCGCGTGCTTATCGTCGGAATCCCATGGACGGTGGGGTGCCTTGTGGTGGCACATCATGAAGAACGGACGATCTCTGTCTCGGTTCTGCAGCCACTCCAACGAGAAATCGGTGATGATGTCGGTGGCGTAGCCTTTATGTGTCGTTCTTCCGTGCGATTCAATCATCACAGGATCGTGATAGAGTCCTTGTCCGGGCAGCACGTTCCAGTAGTCAAAACCTGTCGGATCGGCGTTTCCACCGTGTCCGAGGTGCCATTTCCCGACCATCGCGGTCTGATAGCCATCTGCCTGTAGCATCTTCGCGACACTCGGTCTCCTGCCATCAAAATTATCGCCTAATGTCTTGACACCGTTGAGGTGGCTGTGTTTACCGGTCAGAATGTTCGCACGGCTCGGTGTGCAGATGGAGTTGACACAGAAACAGTTCTGGAGGATCATACCACCGTCTGCGATACGATCGAGGTGCGGTGTTTGATTAATCCGACTGCCGTAGCTGCTGATGGCGTGTGATGCGTGGTCGTCGGACATGATAAATAGGATATTGGGTCTGCTCAATTGTATCTCCTTTGAATCTATGATTTGCCTTATCATATCCTATTCTATATGAGAAGTCAATCTTTTTCTCATTAGCCGTCAGCCATCGGCTATCAGCACTCAGAAGGATAGTAGTCTTTCAACTTTGAACTTGAGAGCAGGTTCGTAGTCGTGCGATTTTGCGGCGTACTCGACCAAATGCGAAGTGCATTATCGCACATCTACAAGTCAGGAGCGGGCAATG